>OMYJ01000019.1 GCA_900315245.1 uncultured Bacteroidales bacterium | reverse complement strand
TTTGAGGTATTGTTGCACGTTGATGGCGGGGATCATCTGCTGGAACTCCGCAGGCGTGCATTTGTGGATGGTCTGGTAGGGGTCACGCAACACGGTCTTGTCGATAGCGTATTGCGCCAACAGGGTCTCCAGAGCCATCACGCGATTGGCCATCTCTTTCTCCTTGCCTTTGAAGCCGGCGATGGTACTGTAATTTGACATGCCGAACATCTTGGTCATCAACTTCACGTATTCGTCGCGGATGTTCCCCGCATTGGCAAGACGGTTTGGAAGCGGAACAGTTGAGCGCTTTAACCTTTCCCGTCCCCAAAACCATGCTACCCGTGAAATCCGCATGCCCCCCCACACTCGCCGCAGGCGAACCTTTCTGTGCTTTCCGTGATTGCCGTGTGACCTCCCCTTTTTCACCACAGGCGAATCCCAGTGCCCTGCAAAACACGGGCAAATGACCTGCGTGCGCATCCGCTTCAGCCCTTCTTTCCGTCGGTTCAGCCCTGTTTTTGGCCGTTTCGGCCCGTTTTTCTTTTCCCGGATCCATAGGGATTCTATTTTCGCGGCCATAAAAAATGAGGAAATGAAAAACGTTAAAGTATTGATTATTACGGCAGTTATGATGTGTGCGATGCCTGCGGTTTTGGCACAACAGGTCTTGAATTTGGAAAAATGCCATGAATTGGCCCTCGCCTCGAACAGCCATCTGAAAATCGCGCAGGAGCGTGTCAAGGAAACGGAAGCGCTGAAAGGGGCTGCTTTGGCGCAGTTCTTTCCAAAAGTCAGTGTGAACGGCACTTACAACTGGAATCAGAAAAACATCTCTCTGCTGAGTGACGAACAGCAAGGCGCCATCAACAACATGGGCACCACGGTGATGTCGCAGGTGACCCCGGCCATGCAACCGGTCGTCATGCAACTGATGCAAAGCGACCCCCAGTTAGCCATGACGTTAGCGCAGAGTTTGGCTGGAATGAATGTGGAAGAAGCGTTAAACGGCGTTGGTCATGAGATTACGGATGCCTTCAACATCGATACGAGAAATATCTTTGCGGGAGCTGTCACGGTATCGGAACCCATTTATCTGGGCGGCAAAATCCGTGCCATGTATAAAACCGCAAAACTCACCAACCAAGCGGCACTCCTGCAGGCGGACCAGACACAGGAAAATCTGCTCATTCAGGTCGATGAAGCCTACTGGCGGGTGATTTCATTGCAACACAAACAATCACTTGCCCATCAATATTGCAATCTTTTGGATACGTTGAATCAAAACGTGGAAGCGATGGTGGCCGAGGGCGTGGCCACGCAAAGCGACCTGACGCAAGTGCGTGTGAAACTTAACGAAGCGCAGATGAGTCTGACCAAAGCGGAAAACGGCTTGGCATTGTCGAAAATGGTGCTTTATCAGCTTTGCGGACTGAACCTGACAGGCGATTACGAGATTGCCGAAGAAGAGGGCATGAGGTCTTTTCAGCCTGAGCAAACACTTGACATGCAGAATGTTTGGAATAAGCGGAAAGAGATCAAACTACTGGAAATCGGCGATCAGATGGCCAAGACGAATGTGAAGACGGCTACATCCGGCTTGCTGCCGAATGTGGCGGTGACGGGGTCGTATTTGGTGAGTAATCCCAACGTTTTCAACGGTTTCAGGAATAAGTTTGCCGGAATGTTCACCGCCGGAGTGGTCGTCAATATCCCTATCTGCCATGCGGAGGATTTCCTTGCCGTGAAGGCGGCCAAGCACAAACGCAATGAGGTGCAGTATGAGTTGGAGGAAGCGCGAAACGCTATCGAGCTGCAAGTCAATAAGCTAAATTATGAGTTGGAGGTGGCGAACAAGAAACTCGTGCAGGCGCAAAGCAACCTGCTGAATGCGGAGGAGAACCTTCGTCTGGCGAATGAGTCGTTCGAGGCGGGCGTCATCAACAGCAGCGACCTGATGGCGGCGCAGACGGCCTGGATGTCGGCGAAATCGGAAGTGGTGGACGCGGAAATTGAAATCCGTATGGACTACCTCTATCTGCAGCAAGCCCTGGGAAATAACTGAAACCTGAAACCTGAAACTTGAAACCTGAAACCATATAATGTAGAATACGAAAAAACAAACAGATATGGAAAAGACAAACAAAAACTTATGGATTGGTATTGGTGTGGTGATTGCCGTGGTGCTCATCGTCGCCTTGATTGGAGTGGTAGCCTTGCGCCCCGAGCCGGAAGTTCTGATGGGCGAGGTTGTGGCCAACGAATACCGTGTCGCCAACAAGGTGCCTGGCCGGTTAGACACTCTTTACGTTCAGGAGTCCTCGCAAGTGCATGCCGGCGACACCCTGGCCTTCATCAGCAGCCCCGAGGTGGATGCCAAGCTCACGCAGGCGAAGGCCGCCCGCACCGCCGCATCCGCGCAGAGCAGCAAGGCCAACAGCGGCGCTCGTCAACAACAGATAGCCTCTGCTTACGAAATGTGGCAAAAGGCGCAGGCTGGCGTGGATATCGCCAAGAAATCCTACGACCGCGTGCAGGCTTTGTACGACAAGAAAGTGGTTTCCGCGCAAAAACGCGATGAGGTCGAGGCTCAGTATAAGGCCGCCATGGCTACAGCAAACGCCGCTAAACAGCAGTACGACCTTGCCATGGAAGGTGCGCAAAGTCAGGACAGGCTGGCGGCACAGGCACTCGTGGCGCAAGCCAGCGGCGCCGTGTCGGAGGTGGAATCCTACATCCACGACCGCTTCCTCATCGCACCCTGCGACGGCGAGGTGATGGAAATCTACCCCAAGCGCTCGGAATTGCTGGGAACGGGCTCTCCCGTGATGTCCATCCTGGACATGAACGATGTCTGGTTCACCTTCAGCGTGCGCGAAGACCTGCTCAAGGATTTGAAAGTGGGCAACGAGGTGGAAGTGCAGATTCCCGCGCTGGGCGAGCAGACCTACAAGGCGAAAGTCACCTACCTCCGCGCGATGGCCTCTTACGCCACATGGCGCGCCACCAAAACCAACGGACAGTATGACGTGAAGAGCTTCGACGTCAAATTGGTTCCTCAAGAGAAGATTCCGGACATGCGTCCTGGCATGACGGTCATCATAAAACGTTAGTTCCGTTCATCATATTCATTGCATCATGAAACATCTGTGGAACTGCTTCTGTAGGGAGCTGGGGCTGATTAAAGAGAGCCCGCGCTACCTGATTCTGCTCACGGCGGGCATCCTTTTCAGCTATGTCTTCTTTCTGACGTTCATGCATGAAGGACAACCGGAGAACCTGCCTATTGCAGTGGTGGACCAGGACGGCAGCTACCTTTCGCGCCGACTGTGCCATGAAATTGACGCGACCCAGGGCGTGGATGTCGTGGCCGTCTATAACAGCCACAGCGAAGCGCGCGAGGCCATGCAACGACAGGAAATCTTTGCCTTCCTGGAAATTCCCGCAGGCACCTATTCCGAAGTGCTCGACTTCAAGACCCCGCACCTCGCACTCTATTCGAACAATGCTTACTTGTTGGCAGGAACCCTGAGCTACAAAACGTTAAGCACCATCGGAAAACTCACTTCCGCAGCGGTGCAACGCGAGGTGATGCGGAAAAAAGGCTATTCCGAAGACCAAATCATGGGGATGATCCAGCCCATTGAAATCGATGCGCACCTGATCAGCAACCCCTGGGGCAGTTATCTGCCATATGTGCTCACCACGATGCTTCCTGGAATCATCGGTGTGATGGCACTGCTGCTTACTGTCTATTTGGTGACCAACGAATATAAACTGAAAACCGAGAAAATTTGGCTTTCAACCGCTGGCGACAATATGCTTAATGCACTGATCGGCAAATTGTTACCCTATACATGTTGGTTCACCCTGATAGGCATTATCGGCAACATGGTGATGTTCGGATTCAGCCATTTCGTCTGTCTGGGTAGTTTCTTTGCCCTTTCGGTGGCACTGCTGCTGTTCGTGATGGCGATGCAGGCAATGGGCGTGTTTCTTGCCGGACTGATTCCTGACCAACATCTTGCAGTCAGCGTCGCCGCCATTTACGGAATGCTATCATTCTCAATGTCAGGATTTTCCTACCCGGTAGTCAGTATGCCCCCCGCCTTGCAGGCCATCAGCTACGTATTCCCGCTGCGTCACTATTACTTGACCTATGCGGACGTGGCGATGTTTGGCGCTACCTTTACGCAGTACTGGTCACATCTTTGTTGGTTGCTGTGCTTTATGATGGCAGGCTGCATTGGCGGATTGCTGCTGAACAGATGGGCCAAGAGCAATTCGGATGACGCGGCTATAGAGTGTTAATATGGATAAACAGAAGATTATGAAAAATTTTTGGCATAATATAACGTCGGGATTGAAGGATATTTACGATGTTTTCACGCTGGAATTATACCGCATTTTTACCGATGGGGGAGTGATGCTGATATTCTTCGTGGGTTCGTTGCTCTATCCCCTGATTTTCGGGGCGATATACAAGCACGAATGTATCCGGAATTTGCCAGTGGCGGTGGTTGATGATTCACAAAGCGCTCCGAGTCAGCGGTTTATCCATGAGTTGGATGCCACGCCTGAGGTCAACGTCAATTACAACTGCAACACCTTGTCAGAAGCGGAAACACTGATGCGTCAGCGCAAAGTCAACGGCATCGTCTATTTCCCGAACGACTACAGCGACCGTTTGGCGAAAGGGGAGACGGCACGGCTTTGTCTCTTCTGCGACATGAGCAGCTTCCTCTACTACCGTAGCGTATTCACCGGTGCCAGCAGCGTGATGCTGGACGAGATGAAACATATCGAACTCGAACGCTACGCCATGGCCGGAGTGACGGGACAGGATGCCGAAACGGCCATTACGCCAGTGCCTTACGAGGATGTGAAACTCTTCTCCCCGGCGGGAGGGTTCACCAGTTTCTTGGTTCCGGCACTCTTGGCGTTGGTCATCCATCAAACCCTGTTTCTCGGCATCGGCATCCTTTCGGGCACGGCGCGCGAAGAGGGGCAGACTGTCGCCATCGTTCCCGAACGTTTGCGCAACAGAAGTGTCTATCGGGTGGTCATAGGTCGATCGTTGGCCTACTTGATGATTTACATCCCATTGGTAGCCATCGATTTAGTGCTGCTTCCGCGGGTTTTCGGACTGCCCCACATCGGTCGTCTCGACGACCTCTGTCTCTTCTTCCTGCCGTTCTTGTTAGCCACCATAGCGTTCAGTATGACAGTGGGTTCCTTCGTGCGACAACGTGACACGGGCATCATCGTCTGCATCTTCTTCAGTGTGGTGTTGCTCTTCTTGTCGGGGGTGGTCTGGCCTCGCTCCAACATGCCGCTGTTCTGGAAGTATTTCTCCTACTTGTTCCCCTCCACACACGGCATCCAAGGCTTTATCCGAATCAACTCCTTGGGCGCGCACCTCAAGCAGGTACAATTTGAGTACCAGATGCTTTGGGTGCAGTCGGGACTCTATTTCCTGATCACCTGTCTGCTCTATAGAGTGAAATTCTTCAAATACGAAGACAGAGCCGTGTGTATTTGAATTTTATGTTATTTTGCAGCTTATTTGAAGAAATATGGTTGCCAATACGAAAAACAGAAGACTTCCAGGGTTTCGGCTGAAGCCGTTGCACGTGATAAACCCCTTCACGGTGCGGAACGCCCTCTGGCTCTCCTTGCCAGCGGGAATCATTCTCACTGGAATCATGACCTTAGGGCATTTGGACACCTCCACTTGGACGATTGCATCCAGTTACCATCCTGCATTGAGTTTGGCGCTGAATTGCGGACTCTTTTTCGTCCTTTTTCTCTTTGTTTTCAGTGTGGTGAAAAGCAAACTGCCCGTGGCGTGGCGATTTGTGTTGGCCAGCGTCGGCTCTTTGCTCATCGCCGCGATTTTCTCGCTGCTCTCTGTTGGATTGCAACATGTTGTTTATGAAGGGTTTATGGTTGAACAAGCCTATGGCAGCAACGTGATTAAGGACGGGTTGATTGTCATCACGACCATCATGATTACGCTGCTGATTTTTAGTCTGAACCACCGCCATCAGATGATGTTGGAGAATGAACGGCTACAGTCGGAGAACTTGTTGGTGCGTTATGAAACCCTTGAGAGCCAGTTGGACCCGCATTTCCTGTTCAATTCGCTCAACACGCTGAGCGGTCTGATAGGAATGGATGACGACAAAGCGCTGGAGTATTTGCAGCAGTTGGCATCAACCTATCGCTACACTATCCAGCAGAACAAACTGGTGCCGATCGAGGAGGAGCTCCGCTTTGCGGATGCCTATCTTTACATGATGAATATCCGCTACGGCAGCAATCTGAGGGTGGTACGCCTGTTGGATGGGGTAGAGGGCTTCGTGGTGCCCATCAGCTTACAGCAGTTGATTGAAAATGCGCTGAAACACAATGTGATAAGCGACAAGCATCCGTTGGAGATTCGTGTTGAGGCAACCGACAAAAGCACATTGCGAGTCAGCAACCGCATTTGTCCCAAGGAGACCACCGCTTCCGAGGGCATCGGCCTCACCAACCTGGACAAACGCTACGAACTGATTGCTGGCGAGCACATCTCCATGCACAGCGACAACGAGATGTTTGTGGTGGAAATCCCACTGATTCCCAGACAGAAGGCGATGGAGATTCTTGAAAAAATGAAAGAATAGGTGATGCTATGAAAAAAGTGGTCATTATTGAAGACGAGGCGATTGCGGCTCAAAGATTGTCGAAAATGCTGTCGGAGGAAAATTCCGATTTGCAAGTAGTGCAGGTGCTTCAAACGGTGGAAGATACGGTGGAGTGTTTTCAGACGAATCCCACCCCCGATCTGGTGTTCATGGACATCCACCTCGCGGACGGGCTGGCCTTCCGCATCTTCGACAAAATCACCATTGACTGTCCGATCATCTTCACCACTGCCTACGACCAATATGCGTTGCAAGCTTTCCAGGTGAACAGCATCGACTATCTGCTGAAGCCCATCAATCGTGAGGATTTGCAGCGGGCATTATGCAAATTCGGGAAAATCGAGGGGAAAGCCCCCGTGGCGGAAAACAGCCAGCTTTCTGCTTTGATGGAGATGTTTAACCGGCAGACACGGCAATACCAATCCTACTTCCTGATTCCGGTAAAAGACAAGTTGGTTCCGTTGGCCATCGCGGAGGTGGCATATTTCTATTTGGAAGACAAGGTATCACGAGCCTTCACGTTCGATGGAAGGACCGTTGTGGTGGGCAAACCTTTGGATGTTATTGTGGAACAGTTGGATCCGCATCTCTTCTTCCGCGCCAACAGGCAATACGTGGTGGCTCACAAGGCCATCGAGAGCATTTCGATGTGGTTCGGCGGCAAGCTGAATCTTTCCCTTTCTGTCAAAGTCCCCGAACGCATTTTGATCAGCAAGGCCCGTGTGCCTGAATTTAAGGAATGGTTTACGGCGTGAACGGAATGGAACTGTTTGGGAGAATCCTGTTTCCCGAAACAGAATAAAAACGCACGACCAATACAATGTCCGTGCGTTTCGTGTTTCGTGGTTTGCGGTGAACCCGCGTGGGAGGTTACCCCGCGATGATTCTCGTGCCGCAGTTGGGATCTTGCAGACGACCGGCCTCAGTGATGATGCAGGTCTTGCCGCTCTTCTCGACGTATTGGATGGCAGCGCGCACCTTCGGGGCCATGGATCCTTCCGTGAAGTGCTTCTCCTCGAGGTACTTCTTGGCTTCGCTAAGGTCTTTGTCGATGACTGCCTGCACGCCTTTGAGGTAGCCGTCCTTCATGGCCACGGGGATGCCGCCGCCGCCGACGGTCACCACGATGATGCCCTGCTCAGCCAATTGCTTCACCAACTTGACGTTCTGGATGCGCAGCGGTTTCGGGGAGGCCACCACCTTGCGCCAGCCGTTGCCCTTGGGGTCTTCGCGGTAGATGTCGCCGGTCTCCTCATGGTACAGGTCGGCTTCTTCTTTGCTGACGTATGGGCCAATGGGCTTCGTGGGGTTCTGGAACAGCGGGTCGTTGGCATCGACCTCCACGTGGGTGAGCATCGTGACGGTGTCCTTTTCCCATCCTTTCTCGGCGAAGATATGGCGCAGACCTTCTTCGATGAGCGCCCCGATGGAGCCTTGCGTCTCTGCGACACAGAAATTCAGCGGCATATCCTCCACTTGGAAGGTCTCCTTGCCGGCCTTGTGCTGCAACATGACGTTGCCCACTTGAGGGCCGTTGCCGTGCCCGATGACGATATTGTAACCGTTTCAGTAATGCGTTGCCGCCGAATGCGATGACGGCGAGTTTTTTCTTTTCTGACATATATTTCTTTCTGTTTATGATCTATTAACAGGCTTCAATAACCCATAACCAATAACCCATAACCATTAGATTACCAGATGTGGGAGCGTTTCTCCGGTGCCATGTACATCGGGTCGCCGGGTTGGATGTTGAAGGCCTCGTAGAAGGGGTCGATGTGGCGTAGGGTGGCGTTCACGCGCCAGCGGCCGAGGGCGTGCGGGTCGGTTTTGGTGCGGCGAAGGATTTCAGCCTCGCGGATGTTGGCGGCCCATACAGCAGCGTAAGCTAAGAAGAAACGCTGCTCTGGCGTGAAACCGTCCATTTCCCCCTTGATCTGACCGTCTTTCTTGGCTTTCTGGAAAGCCGTGTAAGACACGTTCAGACCACCGTTGTCGGCGATGTTCTCACCCAAAGTGAACTCACCGTTGCCAAAAACGCCAGGGGCGACCTCAATACTGTTGAAATGATCGACGATGAGCTGGGCTTTCTCTTTGAAGGTGGCAGCGTCCTTTTCGGTCCACCAGTCGGCGAGGTTGCCGTCTTTGTCGTAGTTGCGACCCTGGTCGTCGAAGCCGTGGGTCATCTCGTGACCGATAACCACGCCGATGGCACCGTAGTTGGCGGCATCATCCGCGTTCATGTCAAAGAACGGCGGTTGCAGGATGCCGGCAGGGAAGCAGATCTCGTTGGTGGTGGGGTCATAATAGGCGTTCACCGTTTGCGGGGTCATCTGCCATTCAGTAGGATCGACTTTCTTGCCGATCTTGCTCATGTTGTAAGCCATATCAAAACGGCGGGAGTTCATCACGTTGGCGTAATAGCTCTCCGTGCCGATCGTCAGTGCACTGTAGTCGCGCCATTTGTCGGGATAGCCGATTTTCACCGTGAAGGCGGCTAATTTCTCAAGGGCGTTCTTCTTGGTCTGGTCGGTCATCCAGGTGGAAGCCTTGATGCGTTCGCCCAGAGCCCATTGCAGGTTCTTGACCAGCTGTTCCATGCGCTGTTTGGCTTCAGCAGGGAAGTAGTTCTTCACGTACATCTGGCCAACAGCCTCACCAAGGCAATCGTCAACGTTGTCGATGACCCGTTTCCAGCGCGGGCGGTTCTCCTTACGGCCGGAGAGGGTCTTGCCGTAGAAATCAAAGCTGGCATCCACGAATTCGTCGCTCAAGTAAGAGGCGGCGCCGCGGATGACGTTCCAAGCGAGGTAAGCTTTGATCACGTCGAAGTCCGTGACTTCGAGAATGTTGTTTTTGAGGTATTGTTGCACGTTGATGGCGGGGATCATCTGCTGGAACTCCGCAGGCGTGCATTTGTGGATGGTCTGGTAGGGGTCACGCAACACGGTCTTATCGATAGCGTATTGCGCCAACAGGGTCTCCAGCGCCATCACGCGATTGGCCATCTCGTTCTCTTTGCCTTTGAAACCGGCGATGGCGCTATAATTTGACATGCTGAACATCTTGGTCATCAGCTTCACGTATTCATCGCGGATGTTCTGCTGGTCTTTGTCGAGGTAGTAGTCGCGGTCACCGATGCCAAGTCCCGACTGCCAGATGTGCGCGATGGTCATGCTGCTGTTGTCGGGGTCTGCGGAACCGAACAGGGCGAAGAACGGGGTGGAACCGTCCATCAGCATCCGGGCCATCTTGACAGACAAGTCGTTGCGATGCATTTTGGCAATGTTCTGGAGTTCCGGTTGCAGAGGTTGTGCACCTTGCTTGTTGATGACCTCCGTGTTCATGGCCGTGTTGTAGAAGTCGCCGATCTTCTGCTCAACGGTGCCGGGGGCGTTTTTTTGCGCAGCAATCTTGGTTACCAGGTCTTTGAGTTGCGCTTGGTTGTTCTCGCCCAGCACATCGAAGCTGCCAAAGCGGGCATATTCGTCACCCAGCGGGTTGTTGGCCATCCAGCCGCCACAGGCATACTGGTAAAAGTCTGCGGTGGGCTTCACCGAATTGTCTAAGTTACTGGCTGTAATGCCTGAAGTCTGTTTTTTCGGTTTTTTGGGTTTTGCTGGGGTCGCCATACTCGTTGTTGAAGCTAAAAAAACAAAGCCGAGTGCCATAACACTCGTCATCATAAGGTTACTTTTCATTCGTAAAATATTAAAAATCAATGTTCTAAAATAAAAATGTCCCTCGTTCAAAGGGAGGGCAAAGATACACAAATTCTGATACGGTCGGTAGAGTTTTTTGTGCGATTTACGATTTACGATTTACGACAAAGAAATCGGCATAGCTTAAGTTTAAGTTTAAGTCTAAGTCTGTATCTAAGGTGTCGTGTAAAGGCTTCTCGCCAGTGCAATAGCTAAAAGCCAACAGCCAATAGCTGTCCTATCGCCAGTACTTCTCGTTTCCTTTCACCACATAGCCCTTCAGCTCAATGTTGTCGTTATGACCTTGGTAGAAAAGGCGGCCTTTGCGGGTTGTCTTGCAGTTTTTGATGATGACATCGTTGCTCACACCGTAGAAACTGATGTACATTTTTTCATTACAGGGAATGAATGTACATTTATAATATGTAGCATGGTTGTCGATGTAATATCTTGCATCGTCGCCGTTGTTCAGATACAAGTTGCATCGGTCGTAGTTGCGAATGGTGCCGTTGTTGGTGGTGTTGTAGCGGACCATGCCGATGTTGCAGTTGGTGTATTTGATGTTGTACTGGCTGTTTTCGTTGACGTTGTAGTTGATGCGTGATTGTTTGATGTTCACCACATCGTTTTTGTCGCGGCGCAGCTTGAATGCAATACTTCCTGGATAGAAGGATTTTGTGGTGGACTGCACCTTCATTCTCTCTTCGGAAGGAATCAGATTGGCCTTTTGGATGTCATAGTTGATGGATTTGACGGTGTTTATGGGGGTGTTTGAGATGACAAAGTCGGCCAGATGTGTGGTGTCGGAGTAATGGAAGTGCAAACCGTCGATTTTGATGCCGGAAATGTAGTTTACGGCGATGCCTGAAGTCGCTTTTTTTGTGTTGAAAAGAATAATTCTTGAGACGTTGTTAGGAACATTCACGATAAGGTTCTGAATGGCGATGTTGGGCCAGCACTTCTGTTTGAGTTCGGGGCGGGAATTGATTTTGTTGTCCAGTTGCCCGGTGGAAATCAGGTAGTTGCGAGATGGAGAGGCATCGAAAATGCAATCTTTGAGGGTGAGGTCGAATGGGGTGTAGGCGTTGTATGAAGGCTCGAACAGGACCGGGATGAATTCGGTGAAACGGCATTCCTCGAACAGGATTGTCCCGAAAACAGAGGAGAACTGGTTGTACAGACTGTTGAATTTGCAGTTGTACATGAATACGTCGCGACCATAGCAGTGGATGTCAAACCGGTTAATGTTGCAATCTTTCAAAGTTGTGTTATTGAGATTGTTAGTGCCGAAGATTCCCCAGTTGGCATTTGCGGTGAGACGGAGAAACCGGCTGTTCCACACGTTGTTCATCTGGATTCCGTATCCGTATTTGTTTGTGCGGGAGTATGTGCCGTCGATGGTCACATCCTCGAAAGCAATATTTGTGCAATTTTCTATGTTGATGGCCGCATCGGCGTATAGGTTCTTGGTGTCAGGAGTGTTTATTTTTAATTTGCTGATTTTTAGATTGTTGATCCCGTTGATATAGAAACAGTATGTTTTAGAGGTGGAGGAAGTGTCTCGGGTGATTGTCAGGTCTGTGATGATTTTCAGTTCATTGTCGGTGAAGTGTGCGCTGGCTCTCAGAATGGTTGAGTCGGAAATGTATGTGAAGATGGGCTTGTTCTGCGCTTTGCCGTTTTGAAGAAAAAGTATGTCTTTCCTCATGGCTCCGTAGCTATGGCCTTCACGGTTGTCAACCCACGGTTTCAGATCTTCCAGCAGCAACAAACAGGTTCCTTCGGACAAAAATGGATTTGAAGAGAAATTCCCCGAATCGGCTGCAGCAGGAGAAAGTTCGATGCTCTGCCATGCGGTGTCTGCCATTGCGAAAAGGTACTGTGCCTTATGCTTGTTCTTCACGATCAGATGCAACCCGGCGAAGTCATTGTGGCGTGTCAGCGGGATAGGACGTGAACTTTCGGTCACCTCAATGACCAAGGTTCCGATGCCCTGATAGGAGACGTCGGCACCCATTTCAACGGCTTTGGTGTGCGTGGCGTAAAGAACTTCGTATCTGGCACTGTCAGTTTCCGCCTCCGCCAGCCCGAAATCGAACGGGGATATATGCAAGGTGGTGTCCTCTTTATCATGCCGTTGGGCAAACGCCATATTCCACGTGATGGTGAAAATACCCAAAATAAGAATTATAACTTTCAGTATATTAATTGATTCTGATCTTTTATTGTATGCCATAAGGGTGAAATCCGCTTCAAAATGTTAAAGAATGCAAAAATACTTTTTTTTCGATAACCGATAGTCATCGGTTATAGTCATAAGTCATAAGTCATAGTTTTTTATCTCAATCAAATAAATTTTGTATATTTGCACCTGCAATTTTAACAGGTATTTATGAGGAAAATAACATTAGAAACGGAAATGCGGGTTTACGACAATCGTGAAGAGTTGCCAGAGGATTTGCGAGAGTTGTTGCGGCAAGCCGAAGCGGCAGCCGTCCGCGCGTATGCGAAGTATTCCCATTTTCAGGTTGGTGCGGCCATCTTGATGAACAACGGCAAGATTGTTACGGGAGCAAATCAGGAGAATGCAGTTTATCCCTGCGGCTTGTGCGCGGAGCGTGTCGCAGCCTTTTCTGCTTCGGCCATGTATCCTGAAGTGCCGTTCAACAAGATCGCCATCACGGCCATCAACCCTGACGAACCGCTCAAGGAGCCGGTCTCCCCATGTGGAAGTTGCCGGCAGGTGCTCTTTGAATATGAACAGAAATTCGGCCACCCCATCGAGGTCATCCTCGCCGGACAGGAAGGCCCGATATACCATCTGCAGAACGTCTCCACACTGCTGCCATACACCTTCCACGCCGGCTTCCTACCTAAATAATGCTGAATGATGAATGCTGAATGATGAATGATGAATGCTGAATGATGAATGATGAATGCTGAATGATGAATGATGAATGCTGAATGATGAATGCTGAATGATGAATGATGAATGCTGAATGATGAATGATGAATGAAAAATGTAGAATGTAGAATGTAGAATGAAGAATGAAGAATGCTGATAAGAGAGATGTTAGATACTAAAAAACTTAATTCACTAATCATTATTCACTAATCACTAATCACAATTCACAAATCACTAACCACAAGCTTCAATAACCCATAACCTATAACCAATAACCCTTATTGTTCACTAAATAAAAATGTTATGAAAAAATTGACCGTTATTTTATGTGCGCTGGTTGCTGTTTTCTGCCTGGCATCCTGCAATTCCGCATCCACCCCGACAGGTGTCGTGAAAGCCTATTACGATGCATTGTCTTCAGGTAATTACGAAAAGGCTGTTTCTTACACGGAACTGACTGACCAAGAGGATATTGACGGCTATGCCAAAAAGCTGAAAGACGTTGAATACAAGGTTTTGAGCTATGAGGTCCTCTCCGAGACGATTTCCGAGGATGGCGAAAGTGCTGTGGTTGAGGTGAAAAAAACCGCAACAAGCTCTCTGAATAAGGATCCTAAGGAATCAACCGACAAAGTTAAATTGTCGAAAGTTGACGGAAAGTGGAAAATCCGCATCTAAACACTTGTTTTAGGATGAAAAAGGTAGAAATAATTCTCGGATTGTTTCTACCTTTGTTTTTTGTAATATGCTTGACGACAACGGGTTGTCACCGTAATAATCTTGCGGTTGAATATGTTGTTCCCGACACGGTGCACCTGCAGACAGGTGACCTTGTTTTCCGTCGCGGGGAAAGTCGTGAAAGCCGTGCTGTCACCACCTTTGATCGCAAGAGCGATTACACCCATGTGGGGATGGTGATGAATGTGGGCGGACGTTGGATGGTTCTTCACGCCGTACCAAACGAACGTGCCACAAAACAGGAAAAAGACAGCGTGAAATTAGAGCCCATTGGTGTTTTTTTCCGCAGTGACCGTGCTTTGATGGGCGGAATATACCGGTATCCACTTACACCAGACGATACCATGAGACTTCTTCATGATGGACTGCAACTGTATGGTCGTCATCCGCTTTTCGACGGCCAGTTTGACCTTGAAGACACAGTTTCTTTATATTGTACAGAGTTGGTATGGCTTCTATACCAACAGACCCTCAATGTTGATTTATCCGAGGGTCGGCGGCATCATCTTCCGCTATTTCCCGAGTTGGTGTTTTGCTCGGATATCCTTGAAAACAAGCTATTGACTGAAATCTTCGCATTCGAGCGATAGTCTTATTGGGTCTTTTCGCCTTTGGCCGTTTTTTTCAAAAACTTTCCCGTCACACTTTCGTTGTTGTTTGCGACATCCTGTGGGGTGCCGGTGGCCACGATTCTGCCGCCATTCTCACCTCCGCCGGGACCCATGTCGATGATGTAGTCGGCGGCGCGGATCACGTCCAAGTCGTGCTCGATGACGATGACTGTCGCGCCGTTCTTGATCAGCGTGTCGAAAACTTGCAAAAGTGTGCGCACGTCCAAGGGATGCAACCCGATGGTGGGCTCGTCGAACACGAACACCGAATCGTGCTGCAGTCGTCCCATTTCGGTGGCCAATTTAAGTCGCTGCGCCTCACCGCCCGACAGACTCGGGGTCTCCTCACCGAGCGTAAGATAGCCCAAGCCAAGACTTTGCAGCACCTCCAATTTGGGAAACACCGTTTTCATGTCCTGGCAGAACTCGAGAGCGGAGCTCACGTCCATGTCCATCAGCTCGGGCAGCGAGCGGGTTTCGTTGCGTTTGTTGGTGTGTCGCACAGCGTAAGCCGCCTTCGCGTAACGCGAACCGCGACATTCGGGGCAGGGAATATCCACGTCAGGGAGAAACTGCACGTCGAGGCTGATGGCACCGGTGCCGTCGCAGACGGGGCAGCGCAGGTCGCCGGTGTTGTAAGAGAAGTCGCCGGCCTTGTAGCCGTGCCGCTTCGCGTCGGGCGTGCGGGCGTAGAGCTTGCGCAGCTCGTCGTGGACGTTGGCGTAGGTGGCCACCGTGGAGCGGATGTTGATGCCGATGGGCGTGGCGTCGATGAGCTTCACGTGCTCGATGCCCTCCGCGAGGATGTCCGTGACGTGGTCGGGCATCCGCTTGCCGAGGGTGATGGCTTCCAGCGCAGGCACGAGACTCTCCAAAATCAGGGTTGTTTTGCCGGATCCGGAGACTCCTGTTACCACGGTGAGCCGCCCTTTGGGAATCTCGACCTCCAATGGCTTTACTGTGTGTATCTCTTTGGTTGACAGATGGATATTGCCAAATTCAAACAGTCGGTCTTTGTCGGGCTCGCTCCATCCGTGCTCGTTTTCGGGGGTGAGGAACGGTCCGATGCGGGACGCGCTGTTGCGGATGATGTCTTGGATGGTGCCCTCGGATATGACCTGTCCGCCTTTCGCGCCGGCATCAGGACCCAATTCGATGAGCCAGTCGGCCTCCTGCAGGATCTGCGTGTCGTGATCAACAAGCAGCACGGTGTTGCCGTCGGCCACGAGGTCGTGCATCACGCCGTTGAGTCCCACGATATTGGAAGGGTGAAGCCCAATGGAGGGTTCGTCGAGGACGTAGAGCACGCCGGTGGTGCGGTTGCGGACGGCGCGGGCGAGCTGCATACGTTGCCGTTCGCCGGTGGAGAGCGTGGAGGCGGCGCGGTCGATGGTGAGGTAGCCCAACCCCAAGTCCATCAACCGTTTGGCAGCGGTGCGGAACGACTCGCAGATGCTCTCGGCCATGGGGCGCATCTCCTCGGGCAGCGAGGCGGGCACGCCATCCACCCATTCAGTGAGTCGCGCCAGGGTCATCTGGCAGGCCTCGTCAAGCCCGATGCCGCGCAGTTTCGGGGCGCGGGCGGCTTCTGACAGACGAGTGCCGTGGCAATCGGGACACTCTTCCTCCTTCAGGAATTTTTCCACTCGCTTCATCCCCTTTTCGTCCGTCACTTTGGCCAGCGCGTTTTCCACGGTGTAGGTGGCGTTGAAATAGGTGAAATCCATTTCACCCGCCACGTTTGTGCTTTTGGCTTTGTAGAAGATGCGTTTTTTCACGGCAGGACCGTTATAAACGATATCTTTCTCTTCGTCAGTGAGTTCGCGGAACGGTACATCGGTGCGCACACCCATGGCGCGGCACACATCGGTCATGAGCGACCACATGAGGCTGTTCCACGGGGCGACGGCTCCCTGGTCGATGGTGAGCGACTCGTCGGGCACGAGGGTGCTCTTATCGACGGTGCGCACCATGCCGGTGCCTCCGCAACAGCGGCACGCTCCCTGGCTGTTGAAGGCCAACTCTTCGGCACCGGGGGCGTAGAAATGTTCGCCGCATTCGGGACAGATGCATTCCTGTCCGGCGGCCACGGCGAGGGAGGGTGGGAGATAGTGCCCGTTGGGACAGCGGTGGTTCGCCAGACGGGAGTACATAAGACGCAGGCTGTTAAGAAGTTCGGTGCCGGTGCCGAAGGTGGAGCGGATGCCGGGCACGCCGGGGCGTTGGTGCAGGGCGAGGGCGGCGGGCACGTAGAGGATCTCATCCACATCGGCCTTCGCGGCCTGGGTCATGCGGCGGCGCGTATAAGTCGAAAGTGATTCGAGATAGCGTCGCGACCCTTCGGCATAGAGCACGCCTAGCGCGAGTGAGGACTTGCCGGAGCCGGAGACGCCTGCCACGGCCACAATCTTGTGCAACGGCACGTCCACATCGATGTTTTTAAGATTGTGAACCCGTGCCCCACGGATTTTGATATGAGATGGCTTTTCCCCGAATGAATTCTGAAAATCCTTGTTGTTCAATTCCATATAAAACAAATGCCTATAAAATACAATGATCGAACAATTCTACTATTTATCTATGCCGTTTTCGGAGGAACATTTACGGCCGTCAGCACATTCAAAGCGTTTGGAATCAGTTTGATGTGGTAGTCGCCAACTTTGAGGAGTTCACCTTCGGTCTCGGCGCGGAGAAGCTGGTCGGAATGGATTTCCGCCTGGGTGGTTAAAGTCATTCTGATCTCTTTGATTTTGTCGATATGATCTCCGGAGGTCATGTCTTTCATGTGCTTGAGCACTTTAGGAATACGCATTGCCGGGACGACAATCAGGTCGATTTTGCTGTCGTCGGGAACCGCGTATTTGGCTTCACGGATACCGCCGCCATTGTACTGGCAAATAGCTGCAATCACCATAAAGACCTTCCCGTTGAAAGAAAATCCGTCATCGGCGGATACTTGTATGGCTTTGGGTTTATGGGAAAGTAACGTTTTCAGGAGGGAAAGTATATAGACGTTAAGACCGAACAAGTGGGGTGGGTGATAGGTTACATCGTATATCACATCCGCATCGAAGCCGAAGCCCGCGATGTTGATGAAATAGCGATCATCCACCTGTTGGTCGGGTGTTGTGCTGGTCACCAGACCGATATCGTGTTGCATGAATTGCCCTTTTGCCCACAGATCTATCGTTTCCTCCGGCGTTTTAGGGTAATGGTGAGTCCGGATCCAGTCGTTGCCGCGGCCCATGGGCAGAACGGCAAGAAAGACCTCCTGAGTGTTGACTCCGGAGGTGAAGATGCCGTTCACCACCTCGTTGAGTGTACCGTCGCCGCCGGCGGCCACGAGATGCCGTATCCCGTTTTGACACAGCGATTTGGCGGTAGCGATCCCGTCACCGGGTTTGGTCAGCTTGTGAAGCTCGAAACGGATTCCAAGATTCTGAAGCTTCGCGGCAACAGGCTGCCATCTCTTTTCGCATTTCTTTTCGTTGGCATTGATATTGAGCAAGATATGCCAACAATATTCCTCCACTTGAAGATGTTCCATACATAGATTTTAAGCGGCAAAAATACGAAATTATAGCCTATGATGATGCAACGAAAAACGATGATTGGCGATGAAAACAATGGCACGATGACGCGTTGAATCCGAAAAAATTGTAGGTTTGCGGCCGTATTTAATTGGATAGAAACAATGACCAGGACAGCAAAGAGAACAGCGGTTATCATTGGCGGGGTGGTCCTCCTCGCTGTCGCCATGTTCGCTATTTTCGGGAGGCACACCAAGGTGGCGGAGAGCATCAAGCAGCAGACCGCTGTCCTCCTCAAGAAAGAGTACATTCCTAACCAGAATGTGGATATGGAATCGACCATGGCGTTCCTGCGGCTGGATTCCGTTTATGACGCGTTCCGGCAGCAATTCCGCATGCACTACCAGACTATCGCCACGGCCACCTTCCCCGACAGCAGTCGCATCATCCTCATTGCCGAACCGGCCCCGTTTTTCGAGCCCGACAGTCTGGAGGCGATTTGCAGCCGTTTCACTCACCAGACCTCGCGGCATAACTTCAAAATCGGCTACGACGGGCATGTCGCGGATATGGCCGTCGTGTTGGGCAACGCCACTACCGAGAACCTTGACAACTTGGTGGCGAAAATTTCGCAGCAACTGTATCTTTCTGATTATAAACCGAATGCGATAAATCTGCTGGGCGGTGATAAACGGCACTATTTTACGAGTGATAATCTTGACTATCAAATCACGTTAGGCGAGTTTGATGACTGGTTCTTCACTGCAGGGGAAGCTTTCATTGATGAGTCTGACACGGCCAATGATTTGACAGTCAGCGATATGTTTCAGCAGAAGAGGCGCGGGGTCTTCTTCAGTCGCGAGCCGGGCTTGGTGGCATGGAGCATCCGTCGTGACAGTGACCTTTCCGAGCAGGTGGGAGACATTCGCCGGTTCGCCCTCGACGCCGACCTCATCCTCGGTGCCTTGCGGGATTCCACCACGTTGGTGGTCATTGCTCGCGAGCGCGAGGCTTCGTTAGAGACGCTGCCGCCTCTGCGCGTGGAGACAGTCCTCCTTGTCGCGTCCATCAGCAGCAAGGAGCTTTCACAGAGCCTCGACATCAACGACTGCATGGCCGGCAAGATGGGCAACGGGCGAGATTGGTGTCCCACTTACCTCAGCCGTGAGTTGGAGAACACTGAACTGGGACATCTGCTCACCATCACTGATGTGCTGCTCAAAGACTGGTCGGAGAACGGCACCATCCAAGAGGCCTGCTATAAATATCCCTCGCCAGGACGTTTCCCCTTCGACAGACCGCTGTTCAAGAAGTTGGGACTCAACGAGTTGGTTTATAACTGGAACACAGCCAACACGATGTACGCCATTGATTTGCCCGAATATACCATCTATACGCTCAACCGCACGGGAGCTTTGCCGGTCTCCTATTTTCATTCGCAGAGCAGCGGCACCAGTGTCGGGGCGCAGTATGAGCGGCAGGCTGGCAACTATTTCGCCAACTGCGGTAACACCGATATTGCCCGTGTGGTGCAGTATGTCGCTCTTTACCAATTGTTTATGGATAACGGCATTACCTATAAGGGCAAATTATTGCATTCCGCATTTCCCTCGAACAAACCTTATCTGTTGGCCAAGCCCTGTCGTGACTTGCTGGATGTCCTCAAAAACTTGACCGACAGCAAGATAAACGAGCTTTCCGATACGCTTACGAGTCTTCACTTCGCCGCCTATGGTGAAGAGCAGGTAAGCAAGCAGTTACGGCAGCACGAGCGTGAACACAACTTCACTTACACTGACGAGCATGAGCGGGCAATTTACCGGGATGTCAACCAGCATGAGAAATCGGAGCTGGTTGGGGAGTTTCGTGGGGTGCGGTCGATGTTGCAGGGTCTTCCTGAAGAGGAATATGCGAAACTGGTGCGCTACCTTGCCTATCCGCGTGGTACGACCATCAACAGTCGAGAGACTTATGACCGTATGCTCAGGGCGCAGAAGGTCAACAAGTTGCTGCGGCACATCGGCAAGAACAACCTCCCCCTGTTAGGCATCGATCTGGCGAAGGTGCGGGACTATTTCGTGGGCAGTTTGCGCAACAGCGGCGGCCGCTACCTCAAAACACCATCAGTGATTGTGACGTTTAACGACCTGAACACCACTGGCGGCCACAACATCTCCTCTCGGATCAGCCGTGTGGGCAGCACTACGAACTACAAGCGTTCGGGTGGCGGTGCTCCTTTGGCGCAGGCGAATGTCCCTCCGGCGTCCGAAAGACCTTCTGCAAGTTCACCGACGACGAGTGCCAAACCTTCCTCAGGTACAAGGCCTTCTTCGGGCGGCACTCCGACCGTCAGTTCTAAACCCCTCATCAATGGCAAACCCTCGTCAAGTGGCAGTCCCTCATCGGCAGGCAAACCGTCGGGTGGCGCACACCCTGCAACCACAACCAAGAGTAGTAGCGTTTCGCCCTCTGCGCGTCCTTCGTCTTCGGGTTCCGTGCGTCCGCGCAGCAGCGTGGTCGGTGGAGGTACCCGCACCACGAGAGGGTTCTGAGGCCGATTGTTGGTCGGCTATGCTTTTCCGTAGGCGAAGTGGGTTTCGGTAATGCGTGTTTTGTTCGGTTCGCGAGGATGACCAAACGGGATTGTGCTTCTGCTGGTCGTTATACTTGTAACGGCTGGGTTGTGTTTCGTCAATTATAACGTAGCGAGGGCGCGGACTTCCGCTTCCGTCATTCCGGTGATTTCCATCACGAGGTTTGGAGCGAAACCTTTGGCGAGCATGTTGAGGGCAAGTTGGCGCTTCTCATCTTCGCGACCTTGCTGTAAACCTTGTCGCAAACCCTTTTCCAGTCCTTCCTTTTCCCCTTCACGGCGACCGATGCCCTTCCAAGTGGCTTCAATGCTGACGGCATCCCAGTATTTGTCGTAGAGGTACTCCTCCGCCTCGTTGTAGTTGATGATCTCCAACAGCTCAATGGCCTTGGCGATGTCGGGGTCGGCGAGCAGCTCGGGCGCGGGCCTCCTCGTTTCTTCGGTCATCTCTGTGAAATAGCGCATCCACAAGTCCTTCTTGGTGTTACCTTTGTCGGGCAGTCTCTTGTATTTGTCCATCTCGGCGAAGACGATCTTGAGCCCGTCGAAGACACGGTCGCTATGGTAGATGTGGACAAATTGATAAGGATGATACCATTCGCTAAGTCCCTTGTGCAGGTCGCCGCTGACAAAGTTGAGGGAATAGACGGGTTGCAGCAGCTTGAACTGTTCCCCGGCCTTGAGCTGCCTGACGTAGGCTTTGGAGGCGTTGAAGAAGACGCGCTGGAAGAAGTCCGAGTCATAGTTGAGTTGCATCTCGACGAGGAAGGTCGCACCGGCAGAGTCAGTGCAGTGCACATCGACGATGCTGTGCTTGCGCGCGGGTGTCTCTGGCATGAGCTCGGGCGGGAGGTATCGTAGTTCGGTGATGGTGCGCCCCTCCTCCAAAGGGAGGAAGGCGTTAAGCAGGCTGGCAGTCAGGTCGGGGTGCTCCCCGAAGACCTTCCGGAAGGTGACATCGGTCACAGGGCTGTAATATTTGCAATATGTCATCATGTTTAAATGATTTATCTGCAGCAAAGATACAATAAGAATTTCCTTTTGTCAAGAGGTTTTGAGAATTTTTGTTTCAGATTGATAGTCAATTTGTTGTTGAATTTCAATGAAAATTATTTGATAATTAATAGTTAAAATTAATTGGTTGTTTCGCATGAAGTCGGCAAATATTTATGAGTTTAGTCCTTTGTTCGGTTTAATGGGGTTGTTGTACGAGAAGGAGAAGTTGTGCTTTCTCATCCAAAAATTAGACGTAAGACCGTTCACCAAAAAATCATATCTTTGCCGCTTAAAATTCCGATTATGCGTTATCAACCTTTGTCAGCTGAATTTTACACCCGCAACCGTCGCAATGTGGTCGGCGAGATGGCGGAAAACTCTGTGGCACTGCTCGTTTCGCACGATGAGTATCCACGCTGTGGCGACACCACGCATCCTTTCCGGCAGAACTCCGAACTGCTCTATCTGTGTGGCATCGACCAGGAGGAGACCACCTTGCTCCTCGCCCCGTGGCACCCGAACCCGGAGTACCGCGAGGTGCTTTTCATTAAGAACCCGTCGCCAGAGAAAATCGTCTGGTTCGGGCACCGGCTCTCCAAAGAGGATGCCAAGAAACTCTCCGGCGTGCGGAACGTGATGTTCAACGAGGAGTTCGAGAGTGTCCTCAACGCCGTAATGGTGCAGTCGGAGCATGTCTATCTCCATATTCCCGAAGACCCGCGTTTCCGACAGGAACTTCCGACCCGCGAGATCCGCTTCGCCAAGCAGCTGAAGGAGAACTACCCGCTGCACGACTATCGCCGCTTAGCCCCAATTCTCTATCCGCTGCGCAACGTCAAGCAGCCCGAGGAATTGGCTGCGATGAAGAAGGCGTGCGAGATTACGGGCAAGATGTTTGCGAGGGCGTTATCTGCCATCGCACCAGGGAAATACGAGTACGAGATCGAGGCGGAGATGACCTACGAGGTGATTCGCAACGGCGCCACCACACATTCGTTCGCGCCCATCATCGCCGCCGGTTCCGACACTTGTATCCTTCACTATATCAAGAACGACAAGCAGATGCGCGACGGCGACCTGCTGCTGATGGACTTCGGCGCGGAGTACGCCAACTACGCCGGCGACTGTTCCCGCACCGTGCCCGTGAACGGCAAGTTCACCCCGCGACAAAAGGCGGTGTATGAGGCTGTACTTTCTATTTACAAGGAAACCATCCCGCTCTTCAAGCCCGGCATGACCATCCACAAGATTAACGATTACGTTTTCAAACGGATGGACGAGGAGTTGATCAAGCTGGGGTTATATACGCAGGAAGATGTTGACAATCAAGATCCTGCGATGCCTTGCTTCAAGAAGTACTACATGCATAACACCAGCCATTTCATCGGGTTGGATGTGCATGATGTGGGCCAGCGCGATTGGGTGTTCCAACCTGGCAACGTGCTGAGTTGCGAACCCGGCATCTACATCGCCGAGGAAGGCATCGGTGTCCGCATCGAAACCGATGTGGTCGTCGCCGACAACCCCATCGACCTCATGGCGGATGTGCCCGTGGAAGTGGAAGAGATTGAGAGAATAATGCATAATGTAGAATGTAGAATGTAGAATAAAGGAAGCAATTACCGATCACGGCATTATCAATTATCCATTATCCATTATCAATTAAATGTCCTTTATAGACCGCATACTCACTTGTAAAACGCTTTCCATTACCGGCATGGCAAAAAACACCGGTAAGACGGTGACGCTCAATTATTTGCTTGAGCACCTTAAAGCTTTACATAAAGTTGTCGCGGTGACTTCCATTGGCATTGACGGAGAGAAAACTGACCAGGTGACGCAGACGGAGAAGCCGGAAATCGAGCTCTATGAAGGGACCATTTTCGTGACTTCAGAATATCATTACAGACAACGGTTGTTGCTTTCTGAAATATTGGATCTCTCTGAGGAGAGCACTTCGTTAGGGCGTTTGGTGACAGCTCGGGTGCTACAGGCGGGCAAGGTGATCTTGTCGGGACCGGCGACCACGGGCGGAGTCCGCAGGGTGCTGGATAGGATGGGGGAGTACGGCGTTGACCTCACCATCGTGGACGGGGCGTTGTCGCGCAAGAGCCACGCCTCGCCGACTATCGCCGACGGGTTGATTCTCTCCACAGGCGCGGCGATAGCCCCCGACCTCAATACCATCGTGAAGAAAACCTCCGAGCTGCATGATCTGATGCAACTCCCTGAATATGCAACTTCCAAAGCCGACGAACTTTTGCAGATCGAAAATGGCATCTTTGCCTTGGAAGACGGGAATCCTGTTTCCCTGAATATTCCATCTTCTTTGTTGTCAGATAAATACAAGGCCGAACTTTTCTCGCACGGCAATCACCTTTTCCTCAGCGGCATCCTCACCGACATGATGTTGAATTTCTTGCGTATGCAACCCGAAGTGAAGAATTGTGTGGTCGTCGTCAAAGATTTCACCAAAGTGTTCGTCACGCCGATGAACCTGAAGCTTTTCCTGAGCAAAGGAGGCCAACTCTCCGTGTTGAAACGTCCTAATTTATTGGCTGTTACAGTTAATCCCGTCGCGCCAAGCGGGTTTACACTCCCGTCCGAAATTCTTGTCAAAGCAATGGAGGGCGTATTTGATGTGCCGGTGTATGATGTTGTAGGCGGGTAGGAAGGGTTTTCGTGTTTTTTCCTGTTTCCGTTTTTCCCTGCTCTTGCAGGTCGGAGGTTCCGTTTGGCCGGTTATCGCCTCGCTTTTTCGTTAGGGCGGTGGGTGTCGGTAATGCGTGTTGTTTTTGTTAGGGCAGGGTGGCCAAACGGAATGGTGCAATTGCTGGTCGGTGCGGTTTCCTAATTCGCGGCGCGGGGGAATGTGTCGGGCGAGGGGATTGGATGGTTCGCTGCAAAACGCGGAAAAATAATCCGGTTGCCCTGTAATGTTTTCAAAAATTTGTATTTTTGCAACGTTGTTCTGACAAAAGTCGGACAACGGTTTTTTATTGAAAAGAAAGCGAGTTTTCGCTTATCCGTCTTGGTGAAACCTAGACAGTTTACGAACATTTGTACGGATAACGAAAAGCAAGCTTACCTATTCGCATTATGTTAATTGCCAATACGGTGGGGCTTGTTCTTCAGTATCTTACAAATGGGGAAGTCTAGGCCCTACCAAGAGGATACTGTCGAAGTTAGGCTCCACTTTCTTTGTGTTGTGTTCACAAGAGCGAAGGTATTGACAATTAAATATATAAAGAGATGAAAACATTTAGCATTATCAGTATTTTCCTGCTTTGTTTTGCGGGAACAGCATTCGCGCAATCTGCTATCGTTCCCGTGGGCGGCGACGCGCAAAGCAACAGCGGCAGCATAAGCTACACCATGGGACAAATTGCTGGACAGACCGTCAATAACAGTAGCGGCATTTCCATGGCAGAAGGTGTGCAGCAGCCTTACGAAATATTGACGGTAGGGATTGATGACTATCCGCAAATCACACTTGACGCCGTGGTTTATCCCAACCCCACAGAAAACCTTGTGCAGCTGCAACTCAACGGCTTTGATATTTCAGCCAACAACCTTCGCGCCACCCTTTATGACGGTAACGGCAAACAGTTGCAATCAGTTCCTATCACAGACAATCTGACATCTTTCCATATTGGACAGTATGCCACAGGCACTTACTACTTAGAGTTGCGTGACGGCAAGAAGGTACTGAAGACGTTCAAGGTGGTACGGAAATGAGATGAGAAGAACAAGAGAAGAAGATGATGAGATGATAAGATAAGATAAGATGATAAGATGATTCTAAACCCCAAATCATCTTTTTATCTAATTATCTAATCATCTAATTATCTGATTATCTGATCATCTGATCATCTGATCATCTGAATACAAGAACAAACAGTAATTTACCAAATAACAATCATAATGAAAAAGATTACAACCTTAATCACCATCCTCCTGCTCTGCGCTCTTTCCCTTTTCGCGCAAGCACCGGAGAAGTTCTCCTATCAGGCGGTAGTGCGGAACGCTAACAACAGTTTGGTGAACAACGCGCAGGTGGGCGTTCGTGTGAACATCTTGCAGGGTACGGCCACGGGTGACGCTGTTTATTCCGAATCGCACGTGGTGAGTTCCAATGCCAACGGGCTGATAACCATTAATATCGGCGGTGGAAGCGTGTTACATGGCAACTTTGAAAGCATCAACTGGGCTGACGGGCCGTTCTTCCTGAAGACGGATATTGATCCGAATGGCGGCAACGATTATACGATTACGAGTACGCAGCAGTTGTTGAGCGTGCCGTATGCGCTGTATTCCAAGGAGGCGGGCAACGTATTCAGCGGCGACTACAATGACCTGACGAATCTCCCGCAGATTCCGCAGGTTCCCACAGACGTTAGTGCGTTTAACAATGATGCCGGTTACATTACGATGGATTCCGTACCTGCGATTCCTGCAAACGTAAGTGCGTTCACGAACGATGCGGGCTATCTCACCGGCTACACCGAAACCGACCCGCAGTTCAATGCGTGGGACAAGGACTACAATGATCTGATAAATCTCCCGCAGATTCCGCAGGTTCCTACAGATGTTAGTGCTTTCAACAATGATGCTGGTTACATTACAATGGATTCCGTACCGACAATTCCCACAAACGTAAGCACATTCACAAACGATGCGGGCTACCTCACCGACTACACCGAAACCGACCCGCAGTTCAATGCTTGGGACAAGGATTACAACGACCTAATTAATCTCCCGCAAATCCCGCAGATTCCCGCAGATGTTAGTGCTTTTAACAATGATGCCGGTTACATTACGATGGATTCCGTGCCCGCAATTCCCACAAACGTAAGCACATTCACGAACGATGCGGGCTACCTCACCGACTACACCGAAACCGACCCGCAGTTCAATGCCTGGGACAAGGATTATAATGACTTGATAAATCTCCCGCAGATTCCGCAGGTTCCCACAGACGTTAGTGCATTTAACAATGATGCGGGGTATATCACGATGGACTCCGTACCCGCAATTCCAACGAACGTAAGCGCGTTCACGAACGATGCGGGATACCTCACCGGCTACACCGAAACCGACCCGCAGTTCAATGCCTGGGACAAGGACTATAATGACTTGATAAATCTCCCACAGATTCCGGAGGTTCCCACAGATGTTAGTGCGTTTAATAATGATGCTGGGTATATCACCAGCACGGATATTCCCGAGATTCCAACGGTGCCGGAGAATGTGAGTGCCTTCAACAACGACGCAGGCTACTTAACGGAAGAAATGCAAACTTTGGCGGATGTGGCGGCACAGGGCAATTCCGCTGGCAACCGCCAGTTAAAGGATGTCTCCGACCCGACCGACTCATACGATGCCGTGAACTTGCGCACCTTAAACCAGCTGATGGATTCCGTAAGAGCGCAATTGCAGCAGATGCAGCATCAGATTGACAGTCTCAAGGATGTGATCAACACGCTGAATCCAAATAACGACACTTTTGTGTGCGGTGTCTCCCAGATTACTGACCACGAGGGCAACGTATATAACACGGTGCAGATTGGCAACCAGTGTTGGACAAAGGAAAACTTGCGTACAACGACTTCGCCGAGTACGGGAACATACCTTATTCCGCCTGCTGGCACTGGCTATACCTACACGGGCAAGCAGGCATTCTGGTACAACAACGACTCAGCAAAGTATGCGCCGATGAACTACGGTTTACTGTACAATTGGAACGCGGCGGTGGATACATTCAACACGGCCTACGGGGAGACCAGCGTGAACACCGACGACAACAATAATGTATCTGTGACATTCACCGGTCACCGCAGGGGCATCTGTCCCGTGGGTTGGCATTTGCCGAGTGATGCGGAGTGGACAGCGATGACCGACTATGTGAGCAGCCAAAGCGAGTATGTATGTGGAGGGGACACCAGTTATATCGCCAAGGCGTTGGCTGACAGTGTCGGATGGAGAAGCAGCACGAACACTTGTGTTGTTGGGAACAACCAGAGTGCGAATAATGCCACGGGGTTTTCCGCCGTTCCGGCAGGCGACTGCTACGGTTCGTCGTTCTACAACGCGGGCTACGGCGCCTACTTCTGGAGTGCTACGCAGTACGCGAGCTACCCGAGCTACGCCTACTACCGCTTCCTGCTCGACACACGCGCGTACGTGCTCAGGAGCAACCTCTACAAGGGCTACGGATTTTCCGTCCGCTGTCTCCGCGATAATGACGTTACCCGTGCGTTTGTAACTACATCTGAAGGCACTAGTTACGGTGCAGAGGTGAGTTTCACTACGGAAGAAAGCGGTATCCCCGCCGGCGACGGGCAACCCTGTCCAGGCACTCCCAAAGTTACCGACCACGAGGGTAACACCTACAGTACGGTACAAATCGGCGACCAGTGTTGGATGAGAGAGAACTTGCGCACGACGACTTCGCCAAGCACGGGGACGTACCTCATCCCGGCTGCGGGTACCGGTTCCACTTACACGGGCAAACAAGCCCGCTGGTACAATAACGACTCTGCGACGTATGCACCGATGAACTACGGACTACTTTATAACTGGAACGCAGCGATGGATACGTTCAACACGGTGTATGGGGAGACGAGCGTGAACACGGACTTCAGCAATGCGGTATCCGTGACATTCAACGGCCACCGCAGGGGCATCTGTCCTGTTGGTTGGCACTTGCCGAGCGATGCGGAGTGGACAGCGATGACCGACTATGTGAGCAGCCAAAGCGAGTATGCGTGTGGAGAAAACACCAGTTATATTGCCAAGGCGTTGGCTGACAGTGTCGGGTGGAACAGCTATACGAGCAATTGTGCTGTTGGGAACAACCAGAGTGCGAATAATGCCACGGGCTTTTCCGCCGTTCCGGCAGGCCACTGCTACGGTTCGTCGTTCCACCTCGCGGGCAACATCGCCAACTTCTGGAGTGCTACGCAGGGCGCGGGCGACCTGTACTACGCCTACGGCCGCCACCTGTACTACGAAGACGCGGACGTGCGCGGGAGCTACGGCTACAAGTACACCGGCGTTTCCGTCCGCTGTCTCCGCGATAATGACGTTACTCCCACATCCCAGGTGCAACCCACCGTCACCACTTCTGTCGCCACCGATATTACCTCCACCACCGCTACGCTTAACGGAAATGTTTCCAACCCTGACAACGTGGCTATCACCGCACAGGGGTTCGAATGGAAAGCCAC
>OMYJ01000002.1:306586-349403 GCA_900315245.1 uncultured Bacteroidales bacterium | reverse complement strand
GATTGTATCGATGACGCAGGTGGGTGCTGGCTCGGTGGTGAACATCACAGGTTCCGTCCATTCGGTCATGCCGCTCTCACAGATGCCCTGCACCTGCACCTCGTAGGTGGTCTCTGGAGCAAGGTCGGTGAGCTCTGCCGTGTTGCCAGTGGCAGTTATCGTGGTCCAGAGTTCTTCATTGTAAACGCCAAAATCGTCCACATTGAGATAGAACTCGTCGGTGACATTGAAGTGGCGGATGGCGATGTAGCCCTGCTGCCCGGCGTAGGCCCTTAAGTCAGCGGTGTACTCCACATATTCGCCAGTAGCTTTGGTTTTTGGCAGCAATGTGACGGTGAAGTCAGTAACATCATTGCCCGTGGTGGAAAGATAGATGGCGAAGTGTTCGTCTGGATAGCTGGGGTCTTGTGCCGTTAACCATACTTTCACGATATTGCCAAGTTCAATCTGGGGTGTGATGAGCCAATTGTCTGGAGTGAGAGCACCAGCATCAAAATCGTAACTTTGGGAATACATGACCCCAACTCCGCTATGACTAGTTATTCTTCCAGACGAGAGACCGTAGTTATTATGGTATATCCAGTTATATCCGTCGCCGTCATGGTCAATGGAGGTCCAGCCGTTGGGAAGTCCGTCCACAAAGTTGTCGGCGTCCTCAAAGTCTTCGAAGAATACGGTATCAGTCTCAACGCCTGGGACTCTGTAATGGACGTTGTATTCCGTCGAATTGCCCGTCCAGCCCACTGTGGCACTGTTGGCGGTGATGTCGGAGACGGTGACGTTGGACGGAACTTCGCAAGGATCAGTGCCCAAGCCAAACACGATGTTATCCACAAAGAAGGCATCGCCAGGATAGTTCAAGGAATGGTCTTTCGTATATACCCACTTGAACGTGTGAGAACCAGCAGTAACAGGGTACGAATAATGGTTCCAGCCCGCTATGTGAGCCCCGTACGTGAACTGCGCCTCGCCGTCAATGTAAAAGATGCATCTGTCCCATGCAGTACCGGTACCTTCACCCATGCACAAGGCATCGAAGGTGATGTAGCCGTCGGAGGCAAAGTCATGAGTGATTTCGATGGCAGAGGTGGAGGAAGCCACCCCTCTGTTGCTGCTCCTGATGCACCGAACGGCATTGCCGCCATCATCTACGGTGTCGATGACAATCCAAGCGTAGTTTTCCTCATTTTGAACATTCGTGAAATCTGAGGGAATCGTCCCGTCCTCGAAATCATACGTCGCAAAGGTTTGCGCATTCGCTGCCACCGTCAGGCAGAGCGCAAAAAGCAAAAAAGATAAAAATTTTTTCATAAATATAAGATTTTATTACACATTTCAATCATTTTGGCATTGTCTGGAAGGGCAAAAACCTATGCAGACATTTTAACCCACAAAAATATATAATTCACTATATAAGTGCAGTTTGCATCAATTTTTTTTATCAACAATGTTAAACTTATTAATATTCTTTATACTTTGTTGATAATAAAATTGTTACAAACAATCTGCAGGCAAACCGGAATTGTTATGAACAAAAATGGAGGAGGTGTTGATAAGCGATGAGACGTGTGACGTGTGACGTGCGATATTTGAACTTTGAACTTTGAACTTTGAACTTGAAACAAGGGCGCAGCCCCCGGCCACGCCCTTCGTAAATCGTAAACCGCACACCGTCACGCGCAAACCGTCACGGGAAGCAGCTTTTCGCAATAGTCGATGATGGCGTTGGCATACTCGAAACCTCTGTCACAGACTTTCTTGTCCTTGTTGCCGTCGTAACCCATCACAAGGTGCATGAGATCATAGCCTATATTCACGGAATTCAGCAGCTTTTTGTCACGTTTGGCAACAGCCATTTTGTACTTGTCAATCGAAGGGCGGCCTTTCCCTTTGCGCACATCAAACACAGCGTCAAGGGCAATCAAGCATCCTTTCCAAAGATAGTCCCCGGCCGCCTTGATGTACTTGCTGTCTGTATAGCTGTTCAATTCAGGATCATAGTTGGCTTTTTTGATGGCCTCTTCCGCATTGGCCACGTATCTCCGGGCTTCTTCTATTTGATTCTCTTTTTCCATAACTTATTGTTTTTTTGGTTTTGATGAATAAAATAATACGCCGCAAAAATACATTTTTTCTTTTACGACACGTTGTTGAAAATAAAAAATATTTTTTCTGGTTGTTATTTAGCTGTTAACATTTAAGATTTTCAATCTTCGAGTTTCAGGTTTCAAGGTTCAAGGGTTAAAGCCATCGTATCATCGTGTCATCTAATCGTCTCTTTATCTGTTTTTCACAATGATGGCCTGCGGCCAATCTGTCTATATTACTACCCCGCCCTGCGGGCACCCCTTCTAAGAGAAGGGGAATGGTGCCGTGGCCGGTTATTTCGCCCGTTAACCGTTTCATCGGCCTTCATCGTTTCATCGCCTCAACATTCAACATTCATCCTCGCCGCCAGTCGGAAAAAATTGTATTTTTGCGGCCTGAAATCCGTTTTGACAATATGAAAAAGAAAATTATCGCCATTATCTTAGGTTGTTTGCTGCTCGTTGGATGTCTGTGCCTGATCCTGGCCAAAACCGGGAAAATCGGCAAAGTAAAACCCACCTCCGAACTGTTTGCCGTCAAAGACACCAACAACATCACCAAAATCTTCATCGCCGACATGACCGGCATGCACGCCCTTCTGGTGAGGCACGATGACGGGTGGTATGTCCAGGATTCCGTCAAGGCCATGTCGCAAAAGATGGACGAGTTGCTTTCCACCATCCATAACATCACCCTCCAGCAAATCGTGGCCAAAACCGCACAGTCCAACATCAACAAAATGATGTCCGTGAATGCCATCAAGGTGGAAATCTACCAAAACGCCCCGAAATTCAAGCTGTTCGGCATCCCCTTCTTCAAAAAGGAACGGAATGTGAAGACCTACTACATGGGACCCTCCACGATGGATAACGTGGCCAATTTTGCCATTCTGGAAGGCTTTGACGAACCCTGTATCGTCTATATCCCCGGATTCCGGGGCTTCCTGACCCCCTTTTACGCTTACAATCCCGTTGAATGGTACAGCTGCGACCTCTTCTCGACAAAAATCACCCGCATACAATCCCTGCAGGTGGAAGATTTCGAACATCCCGAAGAATCTTACTATGTGGAAAAAACGGGTGCCCGATTCTTTAGTTTGTACAACATTAATAAAGAGCAAATTACGGATTATGATACGGCGAAACTGCTGGACATGCTTTCCGAATACAGGGATAAGAATTATGAGTTATATGTCTCCAATATGACAAACGGTGCCAAAGATTCCATCATAAAGTTCAACCACTTCAAAACCATAACGTTAACTGATGTTGATGGCAATAAAACAACGTTGGATATGTACCGCAAACTGGAAATGGACCCTTACTATCTCGATGCCATTGTAGGCGGTATGGAGAGAGCGAAAAATGAACCTTACAATCGAGACAGATTTTACGCTGTTTTTAATGGCGATGATTCGCATCTTGTTCAGTGTCAGTATTTTCACTTTGACCGTCAGTTACAGCCGCTGTCTTATTTCTTAAAACAGCAATAGGGCATGAGTGACGAAACCTATATGCGCCGGTGTTTGCAATTGGCCGCCTTGGGTTTGGGGAAGACGAGTCCCAACCCGATGGTGGGAGCGGTTGTTGTGCATGAGGGCATGGTTATAGGAGAAGGCTACCACCATCGCTGCGGGGAGCCACATGCGGAAATCAACGCCATCAATTCCGTGAAAGACAAAGCGTTACTGAACGAAAGCACGCTTTATGTCAATTTGGAGCCTTGTTCGCATTTCGGAAAGACGCCGCCCTGTGCCGACGCCATTATCCGCCACGGCATCCCCAAGGTGGTTATCGGCTCTATCGACTACCACGACAAGGTGAACGGCGCCGGTGTGCGCAAACTGCGCGCGGCTGGCGTGGAAGTGGTGGAGAATGTCTGCCGCGAAGAGTGCGAAGAACTTAACAAACGGTTCTTCACGTTCCATCGGAAGCATCGTCCCTACATCATCCTGAAATGGGCTCAGACCCTCGACGGATTCATGGACATCGACCGAAGCACTGGTGATGCGACCTCCTACTGGATTACCAATCCCGCTTTGAAAGTGCTTTCCCACAAATGGCGCGGTGAGGAGGATGCCATATTGGTTGGGTTTCGAACAATGCAGAACGATCGTCCGCAGCTCACCACCCGCGAATATCCGGGCAAGGATCCGCAACGGTTTGTGATGCAACGCGGCGAAGAGCTGTTTTCGCCACTGCCCTGCACTCCGCTGCCCGACCATGCGAAGGAAGCTGTAGAGAAATTGTATCAGCTTAACATACAATCTGTTATTGTTGAAGGCGGGAGGAAGACATTGGAGAAATTTTTGGAGGCGGAATTATGGGACGAGGCGCGGATTCTGGTGGGGAACCAGACTTGGGGCAGTGGCCTTCCCGCCCCGAAGATGCCAGGAATCCCCCAAAAAACGGTAATTATTGACGATAATCGGTTGATTTATGTTCGACGACAGCTATAAAACCATTGCCAAGCCGGCAGAAGGCAGCTACAGCGAGAAGCGGAGCAAGTTTCTGGCTTACGCATTCCCTGTGCAGAACGAGCAGGAGGTGAAGCAGCGGCTTGCCGAGATCCAGAAGAAGCATTGGGATGCGCGGCACCACTGCTATGCCTACATTCTGGGTCCGCACAAAGACGCCTACCGCCTCAATGACAACGGGGAGCCGTCAGGCACGGCAGGGCGCCCCATCTATGGTCAGCTGCTCTCCAAGGACCTGACCAACACCTTGGTGATAGTGGTCCGCTATTTTGGTGGTATCAAGCTGGGTGTCAGTGGATTGCAAAATGCCTACAAGGTGGCTGCCCGCGAGGCTCTGGATGCAGCCGTCATTGAGGAGCGCACTATCCAGGAAACCTACCGCGTCACATTCGAATATGTGAAGATGAACGACATTATGCAGATTTTGAAAGATCCGGAAGTTCAAGTGCTTGACAGACAAAGTTATATGCAATGCATATACACCATTTCCGTGCGTCAGCGCGATGCCGACCGCATCACCAATGCCTTGCGCAAAGTGCCTATGACCGAGGTTGTCGCCCTTTGAGATTTATTCAAAATCCATTGTTTATATCTTTCCCGCATATTTCAACAAAACAATCCTTTAATGTCTTATTTTTGCGATTTATTGCAAATAATATTCCGAAATATGAAAAAAACATTTAAAACCATTGTCTTTTTTCTGTCATTGACGGCAATTCTTGCAAGCTGTGTCACGAAACAGAAATACAACGAGCTGCAGATGAAATATCAGAGAAGTCAGGACGAGTTGACGTTCATGACATCCGAAAATAAGAATTGTCAGGATGCCAAAAAGAGCCTGACCGCGCAATTGAGCAGCTTGACCGCCGAGATGGAACAACTTCTTGCGGACACCATGCGTCTTTACCGGCAGGCACGCGGTGCGGAGCGGGAATACGAGAAGGCGAAGAAAGATTATGACGAGTTGCTGCAGAATTTCGCTGATGTTTCCACCACCAACCAAAGCACTATCAACGACCTGCTCGGCAACCTCGACAAATACAAGGACGAGTTGAGCGTGAAAGAGAAAATGCTCGCTATGCAGCAGGATTCGCTAACAAGAGCACGCGCCGAATTAGCCATTAAAGAACAGCGTATCAATGAGATGCAGAGTATTCTGGCACAGAAGGACGCGGAGGTGAAAGCCTTGAAAGACAAGGTGAGCAACGCCCTGAAAGGATTCGAAGGCAGCGGACTGAATGTGCATGAAAAAGACGGTAAAGTATATGTTTCCATGGATGACAAACTGCTGTTCGCCTCCGGTAGCTGGACCATTAACGAGCAAGGTCTCAACGCCATCAAACAGTTAGCCAAAGTCCTTGAAAATGAGACGGAAATATCCGTGCTCATCGAGGGTCATACAGACAATGTGCCTTACCGTGGCAGCGGCCAAATCAAGGACAACTGGGATTTGAGCGTGATGCGTGCCACCGCTGTGGTGAAAGCGCTTCTGCAAAACGGCAACATCGCCCCCACGCGTCTGTCCGCCTCCGGACGGAGCGAGTATCTGCCTTTGGATGTGAATAACACGCCCGAAGCACGGGCCAAGAACCGTCGCACGGAAATCATCCTCACCCCAAATCTGGACCAGCTCTTCCAACTGATACAGGGCAACTGATGGCTGCCTTTGCCGACACACTGGTTTCGTGGTACGAAGACCACAAACGCGACCTGCCGTGGCGCGGCGAAACCGACCCCTACAAAATCTGGGTTTCCGAAATCATCCTGCAGCAGACCCGCGTGCAGCAGGGTTGGGATTATTATCTTCGGTTTATTGATAACTTTCCGAGCGTCAAGGCGTTGGCTGAAGCCGATGAAGAGCGCGTGTTGAAAGTGTGGCAAGGACTCGGTTATTACTCCCGCGCCCGCAATATGCACGCCACCGCCCGCGAAATCATGGCGGTACATTATGGACAATTTCCCAAAGAATACGATGATATTCTGTCTCTCAAAGGTATCGGGAAATACACTGCCGCCGCCATTGCTTCCATTGCTTTCCACCTGCCTTACCCTGCGGTTGATGGCAATGTGATCCGCATAGTCAGCCGCATTTTCGGAGTTTGTGATGATGTGACGCAACAATCTGCAATACAGAAAATTACGGAAATATGCGAAACGCAGATTGATTCCGACCAGCCCGGTGTCTTCAATCAGGCGGCCATGGACTTCGGTGCCATGCAATGCGTGCCCCGAAACCCCGACTGTGACGGATGTCCTTTTCTGTCAAGTTGTTATGCGCACAAAAACAATCTGGTTGATGTTTTGCCCGTCAAGAAAAGGAAATCCGAATTGAAGCACCGCTATTTCCATTATACTGTTTATCTGTCTGACAATCAAACGATAATAGAAAAACGAACCGGTTCCGACATTTGGAAAAACATGTATCAGTTCCCGCTTTCAGAGAGCGCTTCCGAGGCATCGTCAAAAAAGTCCTTTTTTTCCACCCGTGAAACCTTGAGCCATCAAGTTATCCATGCTGCGTTTTATGTCAAAAACGTGAAAAAGCTGCCAAAACTATCAGAAAACCAAGTTGTTGTCTGTTTTGACGACATTGAAAAATATCCGATGCCGAAAATTATGTCCGAGTTTTTGAAGCGTGTGGAATGATCCGCCGTGCCGGGATTTTGAAGAAAAATGCCGGGTTCAATTTCAACGCTTTTATTATTTTATGTGTTTGTTCGTTATTGAAAATTATGTACCTTTGCCGCATCTTTAATGTTAAGGTATGTAATCAAAGTAAAAAAAACGAATACAATATATCATTATGGAAATCAACAAATTACAAGATGTTGCCGCACAAGTTCGCAGAGATATCATCCGTATGGTTCATGGTGCCAAGTCTGGGCATCCGGGCGGCTCTTTGGGTTGTGCCGATTTTTTAACCGCACTTTACTTTGACGTGATGGAGATTGACCCTGAACATTTCACTCGCGAAGGAAACGGCGAGGACATGTTTTTCCTTTCCAACGGTCACATCAGTCCGGTGTTGTACAGTGTTATGGCACGCCGCGGTTATTTTCCTGTTTCGGAGTTGGCAACGTTTCGTAAGCTGGGTACCCGTTTGCAGGGCCATCCCACTCCGGTGGAAGGCCTTCCGGGCATTCGCGTGGCTTCAGGTTCTCTTGGCCAGGGGTTGTCCGTTTCCATTGGTGCTGCTTTGGCGAAGAAGGCCAACCAAGACAAGCATCTGGTGTATGCGCTTACTGGCGATGGTGAGCTTGAGGAGGGCCAAAACTGGGAGGCGCTGATGTTTGCCGGCTCAAAACATGTTGACAATCTGATTGTTACTGTTGATTACAACAAAAAACAGATTGATGGCAGTACGGATTCTGTGATGAATCTGGGCAATCTCCGCGCCAAATTCCAGGCTTTCCAATGGATGGTTCTGGAGATGAACGGCAATGACATGAAAAGCTGTATCCAGACGCTGAAACTGGCGAAAACGCTCGCCGGAAACCAAAAACCCATAGCCATCCTGATGAAAACCGAGATGGGACAGGGTGTGGATTTCATGATGGGTACGCATAAGTGGCACGGCACGCCTCCTAACGACGAGCAAGCCGCCGCCGCCTTGGCCCAACTCCCGGAGACGTTGGGAGATTACTAATATCTTCTCTCGTGAAAATCATCAACAAATACCTTTGTAAGAACTTTCTCGGCCCCTTTTTCCTGACCTTTTTTGTGGCCTTGTTTGTGCTGCTCATGCAGTTTGTCTGGAAATGGGTGGATGAGCTTGTGGGCAAAGGCCTGGAAGTTTCTGTGATGTTGAAACTGTTGTTCTTTGCAGCTGTTTCACTCTCCTCTATGGCTTTTCCACTGGCTGTGATGTTGGCCTCGTTGATGACTTTCGGAAACATGGGCGAACGTTATGAAATCGTGGCTCTGAAGTCGGCAGGCATCTCTACCCGTAAAATGATGACTCCGCTAGCCATACTGACCGTTTTCATCACCATAATCTCTTTTTTGGTCTCCGATCAGGTAATCCCTCGTGCGACACTGAAACTCAGAATGTTATTGTACGATATTCAGGAACAGAAACCCGCTTTGAATATCGAGGAGGGTGTCTTCTATGAAGGTTTTGACAACTATTCGATTCTGGTGGGGAAGAAAATGCCGGACGGGGAGACGGTCAAAGATATTCTGATTTACGACCACTCCCGTCGCCAAGGCAACACCTCCGTCACCTACGCCGCCTCAGGCACGATGTGCGTGACCCCCGACAAGCATTATCTTCTGTTCACTTTGAGGAACGGCTCCTTTTGGGATGAGACTTCAACCATGGGGGTGAACCGTGGCAAACGTTCCCAACTGCCTTTGATGCGTGCCACTTTCGACAAACAGTACAAACGTTTCGACATGTCGGACTTCTCCTTGAGCAAGGTGGATGCCGAATTGTTTGAAGGGCATTCTTCTTCCCTGACAAACAAACAGCTGAAAGTCCAAATCGACACGATGAAGAAACAAATCCAAGACCTTGAGAGCAACACGGCGAATGTGTTCTTCAACAATTTGTACTATTTCAACACGTATGTCCGGGACAATGACCAATTCAAAGAACAGAAAACAGCCGTGAACAATGACCTGGCGGCTTTGTCTCCCGATATTCGCGACAAAGTGCTGAACCAAGCCGAAAACGCATCCCGCTCGTTCATTTATTCCATGCAGTTCAACTATACAGAGGCCACGTATAGGACAAAATACATGTGGACGTATCAAATTGAGTTGCAGCGGAAATATCGTCTGGCAGTGGCCTGCCTGCTCTTCTTCTTCATCGGCGGCCCCCTGGGTTCCATCATCCGCAAAGGCGGAATAGCCATTCCTTTGGTCTTGACCGTATTGTTCTTTGTGATCTATTTCGCCTTGTCCGTGATAGGGGAGAAGATCGCCAACGGCAGTACGATGCCGGTGTGGTTCGGGACGTGGATGTCGTCGTTTATTTTGTTGCCTCTCTGTGTCTTCCTGACTTACCACGCCACGATGGACACCGCCGTGCTTTCTCCGGATACATATACCAAATGGTTGGAAAAAATCAAACAAAAAAAAATATTCTCTAAAAACAGACATGAAAATCCTGCAACTTTGTCATAAATCACCTTTGCCTACTATTGATGGGGGATGCATAGCCATTCACAACATCACAAAATGTCTGCTGGAAAGTGGAATGGATGTGAAAGTGGTCGCTGTTGCCACGCCCAAGCATCCGTATGTGGTATCAGCGTTTTCAAAGTCCTATTTGGCGAAAACCCGCTTTGAATCCGTGTTTATTGATACCACGCCTCACAAAATGGAAGCCTTGAGAACACTTTTTACGGGCAAATCGTATCAGATAGAGCGGTTTTACCATAAAAACATGGCTTCAAAGTTGGTGGAAATTCTCAAGAATGAGCAGTTTGACATCATCCACATCGAATCGATATACATGGCTCCTTATATTCCGTTGCTCCGGAAATATTCAAAGGCGAAAATTTTGCTGAGACTGCATAATATTGAGCATCAGATTTGGGAGCGACTGTCTGAAAATGAAGGCAATCCATTCATAAAGCTGGCATATCGGATTAATGCACACCAGCTGAAACGGGTGGAACGCAAGATTTTACACGAAGTGGATGGTTATATGTCCATTTCTGAGCCGGATTACCAGTATTTTCATGGAACGGCACCCGATGTACCGGGAGTGGTCATTCCGTTCGGTATCGATGTGGACAATTACGATATGGAGGACGACGATTACATTGCCACGGATCACCCGACATTGTTCCATCTTGGCAGCATGAATTGGTCGCCGAATGTGGAGGGTATCGAGTGGTTTTTGGATGAGGTGTGGCCGGAAATCTTGTCCGCCCATCCCGATTTGACGTTCACCCTTGCGGGTCACGATATTCCTGACAGCATCCGCAATCGTCATGACAAAAATGTAACGGTGATGGGGGCTGTGCCGAATGCCAACGAGTTTATGATGGATTACGACATCATGGTGGTTCCGTTGCTCTCTGGCAGTGGCATCCGCATCAAGATCGTGGAGGCCATGGCTCTCGGCCGTGTGGTCATCACCACTTCCATTGGCGCGGAAGGCCTTGATGTTCAGGATGGTAAGCATCTGTTTATCGCCAACACCCCGGAAGAGTTTGTCGCCGTCATCAACAAATGCGTGGCTATGCCGGATTTATGCAGCATTATCAGTGAAAATGCCCAGCATTATATTTCGGTTCATCATAATAATACGGTTATTTGCAAGCAATTGGAGGATTTTTATCATAATGTTTTGAATCTGAGATGAGCACATTGTTATCACAAATACAATCTGTTGAAGATCTGCGAAAGCTGTCTGTCAGTGACTTGCCGAAATTATGCGACGAGTTGCGCCAGTTCATCATAGAACAGACGGCACAGCACCCGGGGCATCTCGGCTCCAGTTTGGGTGTCGTGGAACTGACAGTGGCCATACACTATGTGTTTGACACTCCGAATGACAAATTGATTTGGGATGTCGGGCATCAGGCGTACTGTCATAAGATTCTGACAGGTCGTAAGGAACAATTCCGCACGAACCGCAGTTATCAGGGAATCAGCGGATTCCCGCGCCGTGAAGAGAGCGAATACGACGCTTTCGGTACAGGGCACTCCTCCACATCCGTTTCTGCCGTTTTGGGTATGGCTGTGGCCGCCAAGATGGAGGGAGATATGAAACGCAACCATATTGCGGTTATCGGGGACGGCGCCATCGGAGGCGGAATGGCGTTCGAAGCCATGAACCAGGCTCCTTACCGCGATGTCAATATGCTGGTCATCTTGAATGACAACAAGATTTCCATCGACAAGAGTACCGGTGCGATGAGCAAATACCTGCTCTCCATCACCACGTCGCCCGCTTACAACCGTTTCAAGAGCCGCCTTTGGAATTTCTTCACGTTCCGCACCAACCATCCCAACAAAGTCACCAATTTCTTCAGCAAGATGGGAAACTCCATCAAAGGGTGGCTGTTTGGTGGCAGCAACTGGTTCCAAAGCCTTGGTTATCGCTATTTCGGACCCGCCGATGGTCACGATGTGGTCTATCTGGTGAAGACGTTGCGAGATCTCAAGAGACTTCCCGGACTGAAACTGTTCCACGTCCTCACGGTGAAAGGCAAAGGGTTGGAGGCAGCGGAGCAGAACCAGACCCAGTACCATGCCCCTGGAAAATTCGATCCTGGCACGGGAAAAATCATCAGTTCTGAAGATAAGGTGCAACCGCCTAAATATCAGGATGTTTTCGGAAACACGATACTGGAGTTTGCCCGTCAGGACGAGAAAGTTGTCGGCATCACACCGGCGATGGCCACGGGTTGCTCCCTTACCATCATGGATGCGGTTTATCCTGAACGTGTCTTTGATGTAGGCATTGCCGAACAACATGCCGTGACCTTTGCGGCAGGTTTGGCAACAGAGGGTTACATCCCGTTCTGCAATATCTACTCCTCGTTCCTGCAACGCGGTTACGACCAGGTGATTCACGACGTGGCACTGCAGAAACTGCCCGTTGTCTTCTGCATTGACCGCGCCGGACTTGTGGGTGAGGACGGGGCCACGCACCAGGGCTCTTTTGACCTGGCTTTCCTGCGTTGCATCCCGGATCTCATCATTGCCTCGCCGCTCAATGAGCATGAACTGCGCAATCTGATGCTGACCGCCTATCAAAATGCCAAGAATCAGGGACTTCCGTTTGTGATTCGTTATCCTCGTGGCCGCGGTGTGCTGACGGATTGGCACAATGACCCGCAGGCATTGCCCATCGGCAAAGGACAGCTGTTGCGCGAAGGAGAAAAAGTGCTCCTGCTGACCCTCGGACCCTTGGGCAACGCGGTAGCGAAAGTGTTGTCGCAGTTGGAATCCGAAGGCATCCGTGCGGCGCACTATGACGTGCGGTTCCTCAAACCGATGGACGGAGAGATGTTGGAGAAATTTGCAAATCAATATTCCGTGTGGATTACGGTGGAGGACGGCACAGAAAAGGGCGGGCTTTTCTCCGAAATTTCGGAATTTATGGAAAAACACGCATTTTCTAATCGATTGCTACACATCGCCTTGCCTGATCGTTTTATCTCCCATGGCGATATCCCGCATCTTTACAAGGAAGTCGGGTTTGACGAGGAGGCGATAGCGGGGAAGGTGCGCGAGGCGTGGAAAATGTAAATTGACAAGCCAGAATACCCATTTGTTATGAGAAATTTGCTTTTCCCTATCGTTGTTTTGGCGATTTTCGGCCTTGCTGTGTGGTATCTCGGCAAGCGTACGGCCTTTGTCTTCGGCTGCTCCCCCATCTGGTTTTATATTGTTTACTCGTTGCTGCTGGCGGGTTCATTCGTGTTCACCTTTGGTGGCGCTTATCCATGGACAAATACGCCTGCGGGACACGTGTTGTTCTGCTTTTTCAGCGAGATGTTGGGAGTACTGCTGTATCTGCTTTTGGTGACCTTGGTGGTCGATGTTGTGCAGCTGTTCGCACATTTTCCAGCTTGGCTGTTCGGAACGATAGTGGCGGTGCTCACCGCCGGAATCTGCACGGGAGCCACGATTAACGCGTTTCGTCCCAAACCGACTCCTGTGACGGTGGAGCTGCCCAAATTGCGGCAACCTCTCCGTGCGGTGCATCTCACGGACACGCACCTTGGCCATTTCAGAGGCCAGCGGCACGTGCAACGACTTGTGCATCTGATTAATGACGCAAATCCGGACGTGGTGTTTTTCACGGGCGACTGTTTCGAAAGCCTGTATAATCTCAATGCAAAGACGCTTCAGCCGTTGAAACAGCTTCGTGCACCCGTCTATTTCGTGGACGGCAACCATGACGGGTATGTGAATGCCGATTCCGTGAAAGCATTGCTTCGCCAAGCGGGTGTGCATGTGCTTGAGACGGAGGTTGTGGAGGATTTTGGATTGCAGATTGTCGGTTTGGATTATATGAAGGCTGACGATGCGGATGCCAACTCCATGCATGCGCCGGTTGGCGATGTGACCATCAGCAGCTTTTGCGACACTTTCCGGGCGAGCGACAGTTTGCCCGTGGTACTGCTTCATCACAATCCCTGTGGCTGGCAATACCTTGAAAAAGCGGGTGTTGACCTTTATTTGGCCGGACACACGCATGGCGGCCAGCTTTTCCCGCTCACCTTGATAAACAATCGCGTGTTCCAATTCAACAAAGGGTTGTATCAATTTGGGAAAATGCAGGTTTATACCTCTTGCGGAACGGGTACGTTCGGCCCGCCGATGCGTTTGGGAACCCGCAGCGAGCTTACCGTTCTGGATTTAAAACCTCGCAAATAATTTAGAATGAATAAGTTATTGCTCTCTTTTATGTTGACCTCCCTCGCTGTTTTGCTGTGGGCTTGTCATTCTGCTGAGGTAAAAACACCAGAAAGCGTTTCTGACACTATCGAAGTGTTTAATTGTCAAGAAGATACGGTTAGATACACGGCTATGGAGCAGCAGCTAATTGATTTCGGTTTGGTCGATATTGCGGAGGTGGATTCCACCATCGGGGTTGAGATTGTCTATGCCACGCCGGACAATTTCCTCGGGCATGTGCTCTATCCGGACATCCACCATGCTTTCGCGATTCCTGCCATGGCGCAGAAACTTGTTAAGGCACAACAGCGTCTGAAGTCCATCCGCCCTGATTTGTCGTTGCTGATTTACGATGCAGCAAGACCGTTGAGTGTGCAGCGTGAGATGTGGGAGTCGGTGAAGGGTACGCCTAACGTTTCGTTCGTGGCGAATCCGGCAAAGGGTAGGGGAATGCACAACTATGGCGCGGCGGTGGATATCACCATTATGGACAGTACGGGCACGCCGCTGCCGATGGGATCGAAGCACGACTATTTCGGTCCTGAGGCGCGTATCGATCACGAAGCGGAATTAGTCGACAACGGGCTGATAACCAGAGAAGAACTGGAAAACCGCAAACTGTTGCGCCGTGTGATGACGGAGAGTGGTTTTATCACCTGCATATCGGAATGGTGGCACTTCAACCACATTCCTTCCATCCGGGCGAAATCAGAATTGAAGATTATTGATCTGTAGAAGACGTTCCAACGGCAGGTCTCTACAATAATATTGTCATAAGTTGTCCCCGTTGTCGTTTTTACACAAAAAAACACCTGCGGTTTTTGCAGGTGTCTTTTCTGTGGAGCGTATGAGAATCGAACTCACGACCTCTTGACTGCCAGTCAAACGCTCTAGCCAACTGAGCTAACGCCCCATCGTTTGAAATCGGCGGCAAAAATACATTTTTTTTCGATATGAGGTGCGTTTTTGTTTGGCTTTTGGTTAACAGATTGTCAGATAGGGTCTTACTAGGCTTAAGTATTCTGAAGTATACTCTAAAGCTGCATTTCGGATGGAGAAATGGGATTCTTCAATGGGAAAATTTTTGCGACTGTACTCGCGTACCACTCTGAAAACAGACTTTTTTTCTGTTGGCTGAATACAAACAGACTTCACACAATGCCATTTATGCTGTGCTATCTGATGAAATTCATCCATTTCTGTCGGTGGCAGGATTAACGAGAAACGCCCTTCCGATGGCATCAGCATGTCAACGCAATCCACCAATTCCAGAAAGGTCAACTGTCCGTCGCCATGCTTGCTTTGTAACTTGCTTTTATCCTGTGGTTTAAGATCGCTATGAAAATAGGGAGGATTGCTTACTATGAGATCAAAACGGCAAGCATTATCCTGATTTGCAAAGTCTTGCAAGCTGATTTGTTCAAAACGGAGACTGCTGTTGGGGAGCAAAGGGAATCGGGCGGCATTTTCACGTGCCTCCGTGATGGAATCCGCATCCACATCAATTCCAATAATATTCGGAACAATCTGATTTTCTGCAAGTTTCTGTGCCAGACAGAAGGCGATGACCCCACATCCGCAGCCAATGTCCAAAACAGATTTAGCGGTTTCCACCTGCGTGAGCGCAGCCAGCAGCACCGCATCAGTCCCGATTTTCAGGGTACTACGTTCGTGCGCTAAGTCAAACTGCTTGAAATGAAACATTTTCTGCTTGTTAGCTTTTAGCGAATGGCCAATAGCCAATGGCTGTGGTGGTTATGAACAATAAACCTCTAACAGTTTCGCTTTTGGATCGGGGATGATTTGCAGCTGGTCGATTTCAGCGGGAATCAAAACCACCTCACCGGTTTCAAGTCTTTCTTTAGAATCGCCTGACACGAGAAAAGCGCTGCCTTCCAGACACATATAGATTACAAAAGAGTCTAATTGGACGAACGATTTATCCACTTGCATATCCATTTCCAAAAGGTTGGTGTTGAAGTAGGGAGAGTGAACCAAGGTCACGGTTTTGTTCATCTCATGTTCGTAATGTACCTGGAAATCAGCAAGATTCTCTTCGGAATGGATGGCATCGAAAGCTTCTTCGGTATGCAATTCGCGGCTGTTGCCTTTGTCGTCCACACGGTTCCAGTCGTAGATGCGGAAGGTGATGTCGGAGGGTTGCTGGATTTCGGCCAGCAGCACGCCTTTTCCGATGGCGTGCACCGTGCCGGCGGGGATCATGAAGGTGTCGCCGGACTTCACGGGATAGAACTTGAGGTAGTCCTCCAACGTGCCGTTCTCCACGGCGTCCAAATACTGTTGTGCGGTAATCTTCTGGTTGAAACCGACATACAAGCCCGCGCCTTCATCCGCCTGAATCACGTGCCACATTTCCGTCTTGCCGTTCTGCCCGTACCGTTCTTGCGCGAAAGTGTCGTCTGGGTGCACTTGCACGGAGAGGTTGTCCTGTGCATCGATGAATTTGATGAGCAGCGGAAATCCAAGGCCGAATTTCTCGTAGTTTTTTTCACCCACAAGGTCGGTGAGATAGATTTCCATCAGTTCGTTGAGGTTGTTTTCGGCGAGAAAGCCATTGGCGACCACGGATTCGTCATCGACGATGCCGGAAATCTCCCAGCTTTCGCCGCAGTTCTTCAGCGGGCTGATTTTGTGTTTGAGAATGGTTTCGATTTTGTTTCCGCCCCAGATTTTATCTTTCAGAATGGGCGTGAATTTCAAAGGATATAAGGTTGCCATATCTTATTGTACAGAATAGTAGTTTCGGTTTTTATGTTGGAAGTTTGGGCGCACTTTGTCCGGATTGGAGCCGCGCACGTTCTTTTGGAACACCCATTTGCCGTCTTCTTCGATAAATCCTTGATTCAGACTTGATTCAGGCACCATGTAGGCAGACACGTTCTTCATGGCATCATCCATAGGAATCAGTTCCTCGAAGATGATCATATCGCAGCGCATCCGTTTGTAGTCGTAGTCATGCGATTTCGGGTTGTATTTGCCTGTGCTGACAAGGTATTCCTGATTTTCGTAGTTGAGATACAGGGTCGCGTTTTTGGAATATTCAAAGATGACCCGGGCCACCTTTTCGGTGTAGTTTTTGAAGACACGCCCACCGAAAATGGGGGTCATGTCTTTGTTAAAATGCAGGATTTCAATCAATTTCTGATTGGTGAACAGATTGTTGCCGTTCCACCCGAGCAGCGTGTAGTAGGTGGTGTTCTTGTCCTTCACAGGAATCAGTTTGTAATAAACCGCGCCGTACCAGCGGTTGTGGTTGCCAACCATCGTCTTTGGGTAGTCGATAGTTTGCCGCTTGTCGTAGAGAGGGTAGAGCACGTGCTTTTTTCGGGCATCGTTATAGACATGGATGAAGCCGAAATTCTCGATTTCGTAGTTGTTTTTCACCACATACCATGTGAAAATCTTGAAAACATTGTCAGGGGAGGCCAGCACGCTGAAATTGTTGACAGAATCCCAGGTGAATTTGAAAGCGTCGGGCATCTGCAGCACCTCTTCCAAGAGAGTCATAAAATCTTCGTTGAGGGCGAGGCGGGTGGTTTCGTCGGATTCGGCCATCACTTGGTCGCGCAGGTGGCAGAGACTGTCCTCCCACATACGGAAATCGGCCTTCTTTTGGGAGAAAGCCGTTGTTCCGCAAAGCAGGACCAATGCCAATATGATCAAAATGCGTTTGAACATCTGAAAACAAACGGCAAAAATACAAAATATATTGCACCATATTGAAAATTATGTACATTTGCCGCCTGAGTTTGCAATATGAAAAGCAGGAGGTTTCTATATTTCATCGCCCGGTGCAGGCGATTCTTCAAGCGGCACTTCAAGGACAAGGCTATGGTGCTGATTCTCAGCGTGGTGATTGGCATGTTGGGAGCCGCTGCGGCTATTATCATCAAAAACCTGCTGCACTTCACCACTCGGTTGCTGAGCCAGGCGTTCCCTGTGGCCGATGTCAACTACCTCTACCTGATTTTCCCGCCCATCGGCATTTTCCTCACGCTCCTCTTCGTGAGGCGCGTGGTGCGCGACAACCTCAGCCACGGCGTGAGCATCGTGCTGAAGTCTATTTGCAAGAGCGACGGCATGTTGCGGTTCCACAACGTCTATTCCTCCATGGTGGCGAGTGCTATCACCGTCGGGTTCGGCGGTTCCGTGGGATTGGAGGCGCCCATCGTGCTCACCGGCAGTGCCATCGGTTCGAACGTGGCGCGGTTCTTCCACCTCAACACGAAACAGACCACCTTGTTACTTGCTTGCGGCTCCACGGCGGCCATGGCTGCTATCTTCAAGGCACCCATCGCCGCGCTGGTTTTCACCTTCGAGGTGCTGATGCTCGACCTCACCGGCAGCGCAATTCTGCCGTTGTTGCTCTCCGCCGCCACAGGGACAGTAATGTCTGTCCTTTTCCTTGGTCAAGATGTGATGTTCACCATCGACGCGACACAGGGATTCTCTGTGGGCAACATTCCGTTTTACATCATTCTGGGCGTACTCTGCGGCTTTATCTCCGTCTATTTCCTGCGAATGTCGCGCTGGATTGAGAAGCAGATGCGCCGCATCAAGAAGGTTTATGTGCGGGCATTGATAGGATCGGTAGCACTGTGTTTGCTTATCTATCTTTTCCCGGCATTCTACGGCGAAGGTTACAATAATATCAACGATCTGCTGCATGGTGAATGGATTTCCGTCTTCAACAATTCGCCGTTGCTGAAGCTGATGGGACATGAGGGTCTGTTGGTGTTGGCCGTCATCGGCATCATCCTGATGAAGGTCTTTGCCACCACCTTCACCACCACGGCCGGTGGTGTGGGCGGTGTTTTCGCTCCGACACTCTTCATCGGCGCGTTCGTCGGCTTCCTGGTTGCGCATGTTGCGCAGGTCTTCCTCCATGTGGATCTGCCTTACGTAAACTTTATCCTTGCGGGCATGGCAGGTGTGATGACTGGCGTGATGCAGGCCCCGCTCACGGCTATGTTCCTAATCGCGGAATCTTCAACGGGTTACACGCTGCTGATTCCGTTGATGGTCACCGCTGCCTGCTCCTATCTCTGCGTCAACCCGTTCGAGAAATATTCCGTCTATACACAGCCCTTAGCCGAAAAAGACAATCTGCGCACTCACAACAAAGACAAATACGCGCTCCGCAAACTGCCTTGGCATCAGACCATAGACACCAACATCCTCACTATTCCCGTACACAGCACCTTGCGCACCTACACCGATGTCATCGCCCACTGCAAACGCAACCTCTTCGTGGTCATCGACGAGAACAACCTCTTCTCCGGCCTCTTGGTGATGGACGACCACCGCGAGGTCATCTTCAAACAAGAGTTGTATGACAAAGTGCATGTCGAGGATTTGATGATTGAGCCGGAAGAGTTCATCTACGATGATGACACGGCAGCGATGGTTTTAGAGAAGTTCAAACGCACCGGCAACTTCAACATGCCCGTCATCACCCGAGACCGGAAATACATCGGGTTCGTTTCGAAGGCAAAGTTCTTGTCGGAATATCAGACGTTTATTGCGGACAACTCCGAAGACTGATTTGGCCATTGGCTATTAGCTTTTAGCTGTTGGCTTTTTATACTGACTATTTAACCCTTAACCTTTAAACCCTAAACCATATAATGGAAATAATAAAAACGCAAATTGAAGGATTGTTAATCATTGAGCCGACGGTTTTCAAGGATGACCGCGGGTATTTTTTCGAGAGTTATAACGAACAGCGTTATAGAGAGTTAGGCATCACCGATGTGTTCGTGCAGGACAACCAGTCGTGTTCGCAGAAGGGGGTGGTGCGTGGTTTGCATTTTCAGAAACCTCCTTACGCGCAGGCCAAGCTCGTGCGGGTGTTGCGCGGCGCATGCCTCGACTTTGCCGTGGACATCCGCAAGGGCAGCCCGACATACGGTCAGTACGTTTCCACTTTGCTCACTGCCGACAATTTTCGCCAGTTCTACATCCCCGCCGGCTTCGCACACGGGTTCACCGCATTGGAGGACGACACTGTCTTCGCCTACAAGTGCTCCAACTTTTACAACAAGGCCTCCGAGGGGTGTATCATGTTCAACGACAAAGACTTGAACATTGACTGGCAAATTGAGAACCCCATTACTTCTGAAAAGGACATGCACGGCGAGGCATTCGCCACGTTTGTGTCGCCTTTCGAATACTAATCCGAATTTCCCGTTTGTAGAGACGCGCCATGGCACGTCTCTACGGTCACGGAAGTCCGTTTGAATCCGTAATTTCCGTATCTTTGCCGCCTTAAAAACCCCCGATTATGAAAAAACACCTCCTCCTGATGCTGTTTTGCGGCTTGTTCATCGCCTTGTCCGCACAAACCGAAACACTCACTTCCCCCGATGGCAAACTGACGGTGAAAATTGACGGCTCGTCTGGACAATTGCAATATTCGGTCTATACGACGGATAACCCCGCTCCGTTTTTGGAGCCCTCTGTCATCGGTCTGGAGTTGGACGATTGCTCCGTTTTGGGTCGAAACCCGAAAGTGGTGAAGAAAGAGCGAAAAAGCGTCAATCAGGAAGTGATTGCCCCGTTTTATCGGAAAAGCAAGATTAAAGACCAATATAACGAACTGAAAATCAGCTTTAAGGGAAATTATCAGGTGATATTCCGTGTCTACAACTCCGGAGTGGCCTACCGTTTCGTCACCACATTCAAAGACTCCATCATCGTGCGGCACGAGACGGCCGAGTTCAATTTCTCCGAAGGGTCTTCTATGGGGGACCTTAATGGTACGAAAGCACTCATCCCTTACGTTAACCGAAAACCGGCAATAGACGGGGATTTTTCGGAGCAGTACTGTACCTCTTTCGAGAACACATACGTGGACACTTTTCTTCGCGACATGGCTGGTGACCGACTTGCCTTTTTACCGATGCTGGTGTCTCAAAATTATCACGCTGATGGCGCATATTTTTCCGGTTTAAAAATCCGTTTTGCCGTCATAACCGAAGCCGACCTGCACGACTACCCGGGAATGTATCTCAAGCACACCGAGGGCAACTCGATGATCGGCTACTTCGCACCGCTGCCGAAGAAGTGGGAGCAGGGCGGGCACAACAACCTGCAGTATGTGGTGAAAGAGCGTCACGACTACATCGCCAAGACCGCCGGCACGCGCACATTCCCGTGGCGCGTGATCGCCATCACCACCGAGGATAAGGATTTGGCGGACAACGACCTCGTCTATCTCCTCGCGGAGCCTTCGAAAGTGGCTGATATCTCATGGATTAAGCCCGGCAAAGTGGCATGGGACTGGTGGAATAACTGGAACATCTGGGGCGTGGATTTCAAGGCCGGAATCAACAACGAGACCTACAAATACTACATCGATTTTGCCGCGGATAAGGGTATTGAATACGTGATTTTAGACGAAGGTTGGGCCGTGAACAAGCAGGCCGACCTCTTCCAAGTGGTGCCCGAAATCAACCTGCCGATGTTGGTGAAATACGCTGAAAGTAAGGGTGTTGGCATCGTATTGTGGGCCGGTTACGCTGCTATGGACAAGGAGATGGAGCGCGTCTGCAAGCACTATTCTGAGATGGGCGTGAAGGGCTTCAAGGTCGATTTTATGGACCGCGACGACCAGATTGTGGTCAACTTCTACGAGCGGATGGCCGCCATGGCCGCCAAATACCACCTCTTTATCGACTTCCACGGGGCGTACAAGCCCACGGGACTGAGTCGCACCTACCCCAACGTGCTCAACTACGAGGGCGTGTTCGGGCTGGAGCAGTGCAAATGGGCCGACAGCAAGACCGATATGGTAAAGTATGAGGTCACGATCCCGTTTATCCGGATGTTGGCCGGTCCGATGGACTTCACGCAGGGTGCGATGCGCAACGGTGCCTATTGGTGCTACTTCCCAAGCTGGAACGAGCCGATGAGCCAGGGTACGCGCTGCCGTCAATTGGCTGAGTACATGGTCTTTGACGCGCCCTTCGCGATGCTCTGCGACGCCCCCACGGCCTACATGCAAGAGCCTGAATGCACCGAATTCATCGCCAAGGTGCCTACCGTATGGGACGAGACCCGCATTTTAGACGGTAGGGTCGGGGAATTTATCGTCTCCGCCAAGCGCAAAGGCGACACATGGTACATCGGCGCCATCACCGACTGGAACGCCCGCACCGTCGAAATCGACCTCAAGGCATTAGGCATCACCTCCGGCACGGTCACAATGTTTGTGGATGGTCCCAATGCTCACCGTAAAGGCGTTGATTATCAGAAGAAAACGGTGGCTGTTCCCGCAGATGGCAAACTGAAAGTGGAGTTGGCCCCAGGCGGGGGAGCCGCGATTACGGTTCAATGAATGTTGACCGTTGAAATTGACAGTATGGACGCAATTCAACATAAACGAGTAATTGTGGCGGGGGCAGGACCTGCTGGCAGCGTCTGTGCCTACTTGCTGCACAAGGCCGGCGTGGATGTGACGCTGCTCGACAAAGCGCAGTTTCCCCGCGACAAGATCTGCGGCGGCGGACTGACGCACAAGGCCTACAAACTGCTGTCGGAGCTCTATCCTGATTTCCAGTACGATTATAACCCTGTCCGCCACATCAAGGTTACCGTGAACGGAAAGCACACCTGCGAATTTGATTCAAGCCATGAGATACGTATCGTGCGACGTGAGAAGTTCGACCACGAGCTGCTGCGACAATACGAGCAGGCCGGCGGACTATTTGTGAATGAAGGACTGAAGAGTTTCCGAGAGGAGAAAGACGGAAGTATCGTGGTGACCCTGTCCAGCGGTAGGGAGTTGGTTTGTGACTACCTTGTGGGGGCCGATGGCGCAAATAGCTGCGTACGAAGACAAATGATGCGCCAGAAAGACCAAAAGGTGCTGATTTTGGAGCAATATATGGAGAAAAATGGCGGAAATGAAATAGAAGTTTTGTTGTCAAAGGATTATTCCTGCGGATATTATTACCGCTTTCCGAACAATGACTTCGATGCTGTCGGTTACTGCGACCATCAAAACAGTATCGAAAAATTTCGTACTATTCTGAAAAACAAGAATTTAGAAGAGACAACGATAAAAGGTGCTGTCATTACAGTCTCTTCGGATTATATCAGGCACGATCGCATTCTCTTGATCGGTGATGCGGGAGGTTTTGGCAACCGAGTGACATACGAGGGGCTTTTCTACGCTTTCAAGACGGCGGAAAATGCTTGCAAGGCCATTGCGAGTGAACAAAGTTTCTCAAAAGTGAATAGCTTGTTTTTCAAGAAGAAAAATCGGGAACAGCAGATGACAAAGTTTTTCTATTCTAGATTTGGACTTGCTTTCAGCGGATTCTGTTGCCGGTGGCCCCGGTTGGTGAAATTTGTTTTCGACAGGAATGTGTGAATGTTGTTTCCTGAGTAACTGGATGTTTGGTTTCCGACAAGAAAAGAAAGGATAACTATTAGTGGAGGGGTTTCGCGTTAAAAAAGAACGTTATGACAAAAGATCACGAATCTAGTTTTAGCGAATCCGTCGGCCGCACCAAACTGCTGCGCAACGACGACCAGCAGGAGTTTGTCATAGAGCGCATTAAGGAGCTGTGCGTGGAAAATTTCGGAAAAAAATAATAGGCGATAGGTCTATTCCAATTCCGACAAACGATATGGGATGCTGTTGGGATCTTGGTAGTTGTTCCACACAGCAAGAATCGTTACCTTGTCTGGCTGGGGTGAATAAAAAACGGTAACTTGTCGAATGGCAATCTTTCGAACTTCACAACCTTTGTATGTTGCACCTTCATATTGCTCTCCGATATGGGGGAATGAGGCAAGCTGTTCGACATTATCCATTATTCTTCTGTAGGTTTTCCGAGCGGCTCCAAATCCAAACCTGCCAAGCACATATTCGATTTCGGCGTCAAGTTCACGTTGAGCACCTCGCAACCACTCTATTTCAAAAACCATACTTCGAACGGATTGAATCAGAAACTTCCTGATGAGAGACCACAGACTCTTCACCAGCTTCAGCCCTACGGATGCGGTCAAGCAGAATGACCTGCATCTCCTCGGCGGTATGTGCATTGGGGGATGTGATAGGTGTGGCGGCAAGTTCCGAAATCAGCAGATTCACTTTGTCTTGGAGCCATTGGCCTATACTTTCACGAGTGGTGAGGTCGGGATTAATACGCCTCACAGTGGCATCATCTACATTTATTGTTACAGTACACATAGTTTCTATATCCTATTTCGAACCGCGAAAGTACTATTTTTTCTGTTATGCTACGATGCGTTAACGTAATTTAACACTGTCGGTCTCAAATCTTAGATTTCAGGAGATTTCCTTCTTGAAACTTGAAACCGAAAAAATACTACTTTTGCCCTCCAAAAATAGAAACTTCTATGCCAACAAACCCCAAATCAGACCCGAACGAGCTCGATGGTCGCACCATCAACCTTTTCACACTGAAAAACGTCAACGGCCTCCGGGCCACCATCACCAACCTCGGAGGACGCATCGTGTCGCTGTTCGTGCCGGACAGAAACGGCATTCTGCGCGATGTGGTGCTCGGGTTCGAAAACGTGAAAGGCTACCTTCCCGAAAACCACCGTTCCGACTTCGGGGCGGTCATCGGACGGTACGCCAACCGGCTGAATAACGGGCAGATAACGATTGACGGAAAAACGTACCAGCTGCCGCAAAACGATGGCAAGAATTGTCTGCACGGCGGTCCGGACGGCTGGCAGTACCGTATCTTTAACGTTGAAGAAGTGGGAGACCACCGGCTCGTGCTGAGTTTGGTCAGTGAAGACGGCGACAGCGGGTTCCCGGGCAATCTGTGCGCCCGTGTCACCTATATGCTGACGGACGACAATGCGCTGGATATTGAATACGAGGCGGTTACGGACGAGCCGACGGTCATCAACATGACCAACCACAGCTACTTCAACCTCAACGGCGACGCTTCCACCGACATCCTCAACCACCTGCTGACCATCGATGCCGACCGCTACACCCCGATTGGGGAAACTTTCATCCCCACGGGCGAGTTGGCATCCGTGGAGGGCACACCGATGGATTTCCGGCAACCCAAGCCGATTGGCCGCGACATCTCTGCCGACTTTGAGCAGCTGCGCATCGGCCACGGCTACGACCACAACTGGGTGCTGAACACGAAAGGCGACGATTCCCGTCCGTGCGCCCGCTTGGAGAGTCCCGTAACGGGCATTGCCTTAGAGGTTTACACTACCGAACCGGGAATGCAGGTCTATACCGGCAACTTCCTCGACGTCACGGTTGTCGGGAAGGGTGGGGTGGTCTATCAACAGCGGGCCGCCGTCTGTTTGGAAACGCAAAAGTTCCCCGATTCGCCAAACCAGAAATGGCCGGAGTCGGATGCGATTTTGCGGCCGGGGGAGGTTTATCGGAGTCATACGATGTTTCGGTTCTCGAAACAGTAGAGATGCGCCATGGCACGTCTCTACAAAAAAACACCGCCAAGTGAGATGACGGTGCTTTTGTAGCTGTTAGGAGCGGAATGTCCCAAAAGTCTTAGGTCCTAAGTCTTAAGTCCTTATTTCTTGAAAATTTTCCCAAGCAGGCCGCCGAGGACCTTGCCGGCATTGGAGCTGCTGCTAGAGTTGGAGGCACCGCCCAGCAGTCCGCCAAGGATGTTGCCGATGTTGCCCGTGCCGGCCCCTTTGCCCAAAACGGAAAGGAGATTCGGAGCGATGGAGGCCAAGATGTTGGAAACCTGATCGTTGGTGGTGTTGGTCTGACCGCTCAAGTTGGAAACCACGGAACCCAGATTGCCGCCGAAGACTTTTTGCAGAATCTTCATGCCGTCTTCGATGTTAATGCCCATACCCTGACCCGCGTGGTTGCCGAGAGCTTGTGTCAATGCGGCTGCACCGGCGGCAGTTCCAGCGTTTTTCTGCATCGAACTCAAGAATTTAGGGATAGCGGCTTTGATAACTTCGATGATTTTGTTCGGGTCAATGTTGAACTTTTTGGCAATTTCTCCGATGAGGTTGTTGCCCGTGAGCGAGGAAATGATACTGTTTAGATCCATAATGATTAATTTTTAAGTTTTAATTATACGAGGGCAAAAGTACATTTTATTCTGATACAATGTTCATCTAAAATGGCCTTTGGCTATTAGCTATTAGCTTTTGGCCTATTCCTCGTCATTTTCTTCGCTCTCCTCAATCTGACTGATGATTTCCTCCGCGTTGCGGATCACCGAATTGTGCATCTTCAGTCCGATGAAGGCACCGATGGCCAAGCCGATGAGCAATGCAATAATCATGATGACAGCTAATCTCCAATCTTTCAGCCGGATACAGAATTCTATGGAAAGCCATGTAAACCAAACGGCAATCAAAGCAATGCTATATTTCAGCCATTTTTTGTAGTTGTCGCGCAGCTGTTTCATCACTTTGGCAACGGTAAGCAGGTCGCCACTCATCGTTTTGTCATTCACATCCTTATGATACTTCCAAGTAAAGAAATCGCACACGAGCATCATCAAGATGGTGGCACCGGAGAACCACCAGCTGAACCCTTCGCCCGGAAGATAGAACAATGCCCAGAATATCACGAAGATAGAGGCTGCCACGCTAATCCAGGCGTTGGCATTGATGTTACGGGCTTTGTGCCGCATCGTGTCGCGAAGAAGCTTGTCGGAAACGATGGTCTCCTTGTCTAATTTGTCCTTCAGCAGTGCGATTTGCGCACGCATGGTTTCCAATTCGCTGTTGTTTATTTCACTGTTTTCCATAACTAAAATTCTTGATTGTCAGACATTTTCATTAACTGTTGTTTGATTCTAACCAACTTCACGGAAACGTTTTTGGCGGAGATGCCGGCGATGGCGCCGATCTCCTCGTAGCTGAGGTTCTCCAACCAGAGCAGGACGAGGGCGCGGTCCATGATGCCCAGCTTGTTGATGCGCGCATAGAGCTGGCGGATCTGCTTGGTGTCCTCGTCGGTGTCGGTGTAGAGGTCGGCGGCCATTTCGAGGGGTACGCGCTCGCCTCGCCGCTTCTTCTTGCGGTCGTCGGAGATGCAGGTGTTGAGGGCGACACGCCAGACCCAGGTGTCCACCTTCGACTCGCCTCTGAAACTGTCGAAGCCTTTCCAGAGGTTGATGAGGACTTCCTGGAACAGGTCGTTGACCTCGTCGGTGTCCTTCGAGAACATGTAGCAGACCGTATAAACGGTGCTTTTGTGCTCCCGGACCATTCGTTCAAAATCCGTTTCTTTCTTTGTCATTGGTTTTAGAATTACACAGGTTAGACGCAGGCAGTATGGAAAAACTACAAAGAATGTTTTAATATTTCGGACATGCGCTGCAGGGCGCGGCGGAACAGGTCGTAGTATTTGGCGCTTGACATGTCAAGGAAGTCGTTCAGCAATGCACTTTCTTCACCCTTGTTCACCTCCTCTTGTAATTGGTTCGCGTAAAAAAGCCGGTGTTCCGTAGTAAGCATCTGTTTCAGGTCGGAGGCTATCCATTCCGCCCCTGCCACCACTACGTCAAATTGGTTGGCATCCACATCAATTTCGGGTGGAAGTTCCGTTCGAGTCAGTGCGTACACCACATACACATTCTGCAGAAAAAAGACCATATCTACCGCATCTCTTTTGGTCAAGTTATGACGATCGAACCATGTGTCGAGTTTGATCAGGAACTGACCGCTCAAGGAGGCTATACGGAAAGAAAACAGGTCGTCAACATGAACTGTATCAGCAGTTCTCATCACATCTTCAAAACAACGAACAGACATCACCGGTGACCCATCCGGAGGCCATGCCACCTGATCATGTTTGGCGATTGCTCCAAAAGGAACAATATCCACTTCATATTCGTATGGATGTTTTCCTATATACTTAAAACGTTGTTTTTCAGGAGATTTCAAAAAATCATGTTGCAAGAGAAGGGCTGTCAAGTGGCTATACTGCTCCCAATTTTCCAAGGCCACAGACACATCCAAGTCCAGTGTACGACGTGTAGATCTACCTGCGCCAAGCAAATGCATGGCAATGTCACGTGCCGTTGCACCCACTACATACAATTCCATCCCCATCGTTGCATAACATTCGGCCAACGCCTGCAACGTATCCACAAGCAGAACGTTCTGCAAATCTGTTTTATGAATATGATATTCCATAGTTATATTTGTGGTTTTAAACGTTCGGCGACCTCACGGCAACGTTCATCCTCGGTTGCCAGCAGGTCGGCATAGACTACCAACAGCGGCATCTCATCGCCCGACCAAAACCGTTTGTAAACAAAAATTTCACCTTGAGGAGCGGGAATCATCCTCCCTGTTGTAATCAAAGCATTGGCATTATCGGGCACATAGACTTCCCATTCTCCGGGCTGTAAGTAAGCATCTAATAATGTGGCGGCAGGCTCCCCACCCCAATGAAAGCCGGATGGCAGCACGATGTTCTGCCACTGTTCCCTGACTTGCGGGGTCAGAAAGGTGAAACGGTTGATTAACAACTTGTTTTTCAGCCCATCGGCATAACCGTGCGCCCAACGTTCAATCAGATTTGCCCGTTTGCGCAAGAGGCGGCGGTCGCCGGATTCTACGATATATCCTTGCTCTGTCAATTTGCTGAGCACACTATGTACAGACCCCACCGAGACGCCTGTCTCAGCAGCGATTTTCCGTATCGTCCTGTTCACATTCTCTTTCGATTGCAAGAGAAAAAAGGTGACTAATAACTCTGTCTTTTGCATAATATCTTTTGCCCTTGTTCATTTTCTATACAATGTTCAATTTTTTTGAACACGCTCCTATTTTTGAACAAACACGCGGCAAAAATACTAAAAATAAATGAGATACGAGAAGATGAGTAAAAAATATTTTTCAATATTGTGCAACCCTTTGGGCTTTCTGCGTCATATTAATGAGAAATGATTGCATTTGTCCTCCCGCAGAACGCGCAGACTTCCGCAGAAAAAAATCACATGCAAATACGTGCGATACGCGGAGATAAGAAATCGTATTTTCGCACCTGTAAAATTTACCGTTATGAATCACCATCGACATACGCTTTTGGTCATATTCTTCGCTTCCGTACTGCTACTGCTGGCGGCGCGGCCTGCACGGGGGCAGCAGCGGTTCACGGTGATTCGGGACACCGTTCGCATCAATGCTGCGGACTATTTCAGTCCCATTTCCACTGTATCCCTTGGATGGTTCGCTAAATATCAGGGCTGGTACTTCTGCCTTTTTGAGGAAACGGACATTTTCGAATCTTGGAAAGGGAATCGAATACTGTTGGCGATTTCTGAGGACGGACATGAAGTCAGAAGAGTGGATTTTCCCTCCAAAGAATTCAGCGTTTACGGTGACTTTTTCGTCCGGGACGGGAAGTTGATTCTTAAACCCTATCATACAGAGATCGCCGGAAGAGGGTTTATCTTTGATGATAAGAACTGGTCGTGGAAACCAGCGAACTCCATTTCCGACATTATCTACGATGATGATCTATACACTGTTGCTTTTAAGGACTACGGAGAATGGGGTGACTACACTTGGTTCATCAAAAAGAAGAACAAAGTCCAGTACATCCGACCGGAATGTTTCTCCAGAATAATAAGAATTGACAGTGTCTATTATTTTGTGCATCGTAACCGAATCGACTCTGTTCTCGTATCTGACACGATGGGCTATCGGAGCAACGGCTTGTGGCATTATGATAATTCAACCATGTGGCTGTTTGAGCGCGACATGTTCCGGAACAACTCGAAAATGCTCTCAACCCTATCTACGGTTAAGCCACACCCGCCGATTTTTATATCCAAAGGGAAAAAGGATTCAGACATCGTAAGTTTATATTTTGATATCATCCACTACGATACCATTATCAATCACGCATTTAGTGTTGGAAAGCAGTTGTTCCCCATTGTCACAATACCTCAAAAGACCATTATTGCAAAGGTAAGAGAAGGCCAGTTGCAGGAGGTGGTTGACTTTGGCCGCAAATACAACTTCATTCAAAAGCACGACTGCTACCGGGGTGTAAATGTTACCAATAACCAAAGCCTTCTCGGTTTTAAGGAAAGCTACCACACCTCCGGCTTAATAGATGTTGAAGATTCGGTTATCAGAATCCTGAACATCACTCACAATCAGGATACGCTGCATGCTTTAGGCACAGACAACGTCGGAAAACTGTTAGAATACCTCTTAAACAATCTCAACAACTTGTCTATAAACAATTTAGATAGTATTGAACAGAAACTGGGCGGAACTGGCAACCACAAATTCGAAACTTTTGACAACGGTTATTTTCCTGATGAGTACAAGAATAATAACGAATATGTTGGAACGAAATACTACAAAGTGGTTGACAACAATCAGACACTCATCACCTCATACTGCATCCATCTGCCGGATTCGATGGTCAAAGGTGTTTATTTGACGTGGGTTAAAACTAATTTTTTCGATTCAGACTCCCGTTGGAGTGCTGATGCCGAGGGTGAAGAGGCAAAATGTGCAGAGCTTTCCGACATTATCACCCATCTCACCGGCAAAAAGCCCAAACAGGTGGAAAAGCATCTGGAATGGGAATACAAGGGTTTGACAATCAGGCTGTACGGTTACGCCCGTCTGGTGATCAACTGAGCTTGTTCTCCCGCAGAACGCGCAGACTTTCGCAGAAAATTTTCAAATTTATAACATGCATATTTTCAAACACATACACAAGTCGCTTGAAAAAGTGTTTCTTTACCGTCGATACTCGTTGGAAAAAGTGTAACGAAGCAGTAATTATTCGTTGGAAAAAGTGCGACGAAGGAATAATTATTCGTTGGAAAAAATGTAACATACCTATTGACTTTAGCCTATTGTCAATGCCTTTTGCGTATTGCCTAAAAAATTCGTACCTTTGCCCCTTGAAAATCCGAGACGTGGCACGCCACGTCTCTGCAGGAAAAACCGATTATGCAGAAAACCGAACGGCACTTTTTCGCCCCTGGGCGCGTGAACCTCATCGGCGACCACACCGACTACAACGGCGGGCTTGTCTTCCCCGCCGCGCTCAATATGGGTACGTATCTCTCTGTGAAACAGTACGATGATGCGAATCTTTGCTGTTTCATCTCCGAAAACGATCCGGCGGAGTTCCTGATTCGCAAGGAGGAACTGTCGCAGAAGCGGAACAGCTGGGTGGATTACCCGCTCGGCGTGATCAAGGAGTTCACCGACAGGGGATTTCCCGTGAGCGGTCTCCAGTTCCACTACCGCGGCGACCTGCCCATCGGGGCCGCGCTCTCCTCCTCCGCCTCCATCGAGATGGTGACCGCCGTGGCTCTCAACGCCTTGAACGGCAGTCCGTTCACGATGCTGGAGCTCGTGCAGATGGCCCAGCACGCGGAGAACGACTTCGTGGGGATGAACTGCGGCATCATGGACCAGTTTGCCTCGGGATTCGGAAAGAAAGACTGTGCTATCGCGTTGGATTGCAACACGTTGGCGTACGAGCACGTGCCGTTGGAGATGCACGGGCTGAAGTTCGTCATCGCCAACACCAACAAGAAACGCGGACTCGTGGATTCGGCCTACAACCAGCGGCGCAGCGAGTGCCAGCAGGCGTTGGAGATCATCCGTGCGCACCGGCAGGTCGATTGTCTCTGCCAACTCACGATGGATCAGTTTGATACATTTGCGCCATATCTTACGGGCAACGTACTCAAGCGCGCCCGACATGCGGTGTGCGAGAACGAGAACGTGCGCGAGGCCGTCACCGCGCTCAAGGCCGGCGACATGGTCCGCTTCGGACAGCTGATGAACGCCTCGCACGCCACCCTGCGCGACGACTACGAGGTCACCTGTCCCGAACTGGACTTCTTGGCCGAACGGGCGCAGCAGTTTCCCGGCGTGCTTGGCAGCCGCATGACCGGCGCGGGCTTCGGAGGCTGCACCGTCACTTTAATCGCTGAGAACCAGGTGGAAACGTTTGTCGAAACCCTTGGCAATGCATACGAGGAAAGGTTCGGCTTGCGGGCGGATTTCTATGTGGCAGAAATCGGCGACGGAGCTTGTATAATTCATAATGCATAATGCATAATTAGTGTAGAACCGAGAATATTACTAATAACGTTTTTGGGGGTTGGATCACTGTTCACTAAAAAAACGTACCTTTGCCAACCAAAATTCCCAATTATGAAAAGAGACCTAAGAACACTGCTTATATGTGCCGTCGCGTTGTGTTTCGCCTTGACAGTCAGCGCCCAAAACGGGCATGTTGTCGTGGCCGGGGTTGCGCCTTGCACGTCCGCCGCTTCCAGCACAACCGTGAAGCCCGAGCAGGACGCCAGCCAGTTCGTGAACATCACCGACGTGGTGCCGGACGCGATTCTGGAAATCCGCTATTTCAGTACCTACAACTTTGTGGGTCAGCGCATTGACGGCTACCTGCAGCCCACCGCGCTGATGACCAAACGCGCTGCCGACAGTCTGAAAGCCGTCAGCGACGACGTGATGCGCATGGGCTACCGGCTGAAGATTTACGACGCTTACCGTCCGCAGATGGCCGTCGATCATTTCGTGCGCTGGGCCGCCGACATCCCCGACACGATGATGCGGCGCTATTTCTACCCCGAGGTCGATAAGAGTCGGTTGTTCGAATTGGACTACATCGCGGCGAAGAGCGGCCACACCCGCGGCTCCACCGTCGATCTCACCCTCTTCGACATGACCACCGAAAAGGAGGTTAACATGGGCGGCACGTTCGACTGGTTCGGCGAGGAGAGCCACCCTGATTTCGGCGGCAACCCCGAGACGGGCGAGTTCAACGGAAAACCCTCTCCCGCCGGTCGCACCATCACCGAAGAGCAGTTCCGCAACCGCATGATTTTGCGGGCCGCGATGCTCCGCCACGGCTTCAAACCCATCGACAGCGAATGGTGGCACTTCACACTGAAGGACGAGCCGTACCCGGAGACCTATTTTGAGTTTCCAGTGAAGGAGCTGAGGTAAGCTATTGGCTGTTAGCTGTTGACCAAAAACAAAAATGTACTTTGCCAACCAAATGATAGAGAAATGCATAAACGTGCCTATCCAATCCGAATCATGTTCATGATTCTGTGCCTCATCGTCTTGACGCCCGTAGTAAAGGGCGCGGGACCGAGAAAGCCGCTCAAGTGTGTGGCTCCCGCTTATTTGAAGCCGGGCGACAAGGTGGCGATTATCACCCCTTCGTACTACAGTTCGATGGAGACGGCCCTCGCGGCGGCTGAAACGCTGCGAAGTTGGGGGTACGAGCCGGTCATCGGACCGAATGTCGGCAAACAGTATCTTGAACATTACGCCGGAACCGTGGAGGAGCGGCTCGCCGACATCCATTGGGCGCTCAAAGATCCCGACATCAAGGCCATCCTCTGTCTGCGCGGCGGTTACAGCACCCTGCACTTGGTGGAAGGTTTGCCCCTGAAAGAGCTTACCGCCTCCCCGAAATGGCTCGTCGGTTACAGCGACATCACCACGCTGCTCAGCATGGAGGCCTGCGCCGGCGTGATGAGCATTCACGGCGTGATGGGCTGCAATATTGCCAAGCAAGACAATGTCAATGTACAACAATCCTGCACGTTGCTGCGTGACCTGCTCCAGGGTCAGGTGCCGCGCTATGAGCTGCCTGCCCACAAAGAGAACATCCTCGGTCGGGCCAAGGGCACCCTCGTGGGCGGCAATCTCGCCACCTTCGCCCCGCTGCTCTGCTCTCAGGTCAACGAAATCGGCCAGTCAGACATCATCCTCTTCGTGGAGGAGGTGGAGGAGACCCACCATAACATCGACCGTCTTTTCAATATGCTGAAAATGAGTGGTGTACTCGCGCATTGCAAAGGCATTATCTTAGGCGATTTCACCGACTGCACCAACGATGTCGGCTATGAAAGTGTGGAAGCGATGCTGCGCCAATACATTGAACCGTACCATATCCCGTTGCTCTGCGGCTTTCCTGTCGGTCACGAAAAGCTGAACCTGCCGCTCGTGATAGGTGCGCCTGTCACCATGGATGTGCGTGCGGACGGTGTGACGCTCACTTTCGACATCCCTGGTGTTCAGAAAATGGTACACACCGAAGGATTGCGCAAGCAGCCGATGACGGCACAGGATGTTTCCGAGATTATGACTATCCAAGAGTCTAAGTTTTCCGAATGGCAGAACATTAAGCCCTCCAAAGACACGATTTTGGTGAGACTATACTGGAAATTAGCGAAAGAGGAACTATTGGACTTTTCGCTGGACGATTTGAAGAGAACTATACATGCCGTTTGTCCGGAAAATGGCCGTTTTGAACTTACATATTGGGATTATTACATTGAAGATGAGTCCTCGTATCTTGCTGCAAGAAGAGGGACGTTCTTGTGCCAGCAAATGGATTCCATTTGTCCAAACAGTATCTCAAAAATAACCATCAAGCAAGAAACCATTGCAAGACATACCGAAGAGCAGCCCGGTTATAAGGTTTTTATGATTTGTCCGGTGCGGGAGTGAGCGGCAATTCAGACGCACGAGTATGTGTTACAATTTTACAAAATCACGCTTCCAATATTGAAAATCGGGAAAAGCTGTGTTTTTGCCGCAGTATTGATTGTCATAAGGTTGGCAAAAGCTCAATAATTCTTCATTACACTTCATTCGTACCCGTGGGAATTAGTTTTGCATGAAATAGCAGAAAAACCAGCGAAAAACTTCCTGTGTAATTTAACTATTACAAAATTAAATTGTTAATGTTATTTATATGTCATTGATTTTTAACAACAAAGAAAATCTCTCTAAAACCTTGACAATTGTGAGATTTATTCGTATGTTTGCGAGGTGATTATTTTGCGTTTTTATAGAAATGCCATCGTGAAAAATCGCAAATAATAATCACGAAAAAATATTGTTTTTTTTGTTGAAAAATCAACATTTATGTTTATTTTTGCAAACTGATTTAAACTATGACGAAGAAAAACTTATTGATTGAATTACTGGAAGATAGCGGAAAAGTCAGCTCGTATATCGCTTGGATATCATTAAGCGTGATGGAGCGGCGGATAGGCACTTCAGATATGAGGGGACTCTATATGATCGGGTGATGGCATTACCTTCTCATTTAGAAACAACATCTTTGCGACTCTATCTTCTTAACATTCAGTCTAAAATTCTAATACTTGGAAATGGCGGGCTAAAAACCACTTCCACCTATCAAGAAGATTATCATTTGAACAAATGTGTGCAAACATTGCAAAAGATTGATATCGAATTGAAACAACTTGAAAGGAAGAATATTCTTACTATAAAGGGCACCCAGATCATAGGTCCTTTATTGCTTGAAATTAACGATTAAATATAATGGTATGAAAACCAATAAGTTGATGGATGAAATTAGGCAGACTATGACTCCTGAAATGAAAAAGCAGATGGAGTTGTCAGTGAGCATAGCCAATCGTATCTATGAGATTTTGGAAGAGAAGGGGATGAGTCAGAAGGATTTGGCGTATGCGCTGGGCAAAACAGAAACCGAGGTTAGCAGATGGCTTTCCGGAACGCACAACTTAACTACCGCCACCATCGCAAAGATATCTGTTGCCCTTGGTCAGGATATTATCCAAGTTGTCAGACCTCGTAAGAAAGTGAATTTGGCTACGGCTGTGCTGTAACTTTTGATCAGCAAAGCGGCCATGTTCTTTTTTCAGATACTTGTACTTATGGTTTTTCTTATAGCCATAGGCATTCCAGTCCGCTGCATCGCCAAGTTGCAAAAGACAACAGCCAAAAGTTAACAGCTCATAGCCAAAAATTTGTACTTTTGCCCCCAACTTAAAACCCCCAAAGAATGAACCCCGCATTTCATACCTTAGACATCATCATTTTCGCCGCTTATCTGCTGGTGATTGTTGGATTGGGCATCTGGATTTCCCATCGGAAGAAGAACAAGGACAAAACCGCCGAGGACTATTTCCTCGCAGGCAAGTCGCTGCCGTGGTGGACGATAGGCGCGTCGCTGATTGCCGCGAACATCTCGGCAGAGCAGTTTATCGGGATGTCCGGGTCGGGCTTCGCGGGTGGTTTCGCGGTGGCGTCTTACGAGTTTATGGCTGCGCTCACCCTCATCATTGTGGCCAAGTTTTTCATGCCGGTGTTTGTGAAACAGGGAATTTACACCATTCCCCAATTCGTGGAGCAACGTTACTCTCGGAATCTCAAAACTATTCTCGCGGTGTTTTGGCTTGGTTTGTTCATTTTCGTGAACCTCACCTCCGTGCTCTTCCTCGGCGCCAAAGCCATTGACACCATCATCGGCACAGGTGACGGCTCGCTCATCATGCCCGCTATCATTGGGCTGGGGGTGGTTGCCGCGCTCTATTCCATCACCGGTGGCCTTTCCTCTGTGGCGTGGACGGACATCCTGCAGGTCATTCTGCTTGTGTTAGGCGGCCTTATCACCACGGTGGTGGCGTTGCAGGTCATCAGTCCGGACGGCACCGTGATGCAGGGCATCCAGCATCTCACCAACGTGGCAGGTGACCGGATGCATCTGATTTTGCCGAAGGATAACCCCGAATACCATAACCTGCCGGGCATTGCAATGCTCATCGGCGGATTATGGGTGGCCAACCTCTACTACTGGGGCTTCAACCAATACATCATCCAGCGGGCGTTTGCCGCCAAGTCGCTGCCCGAGGCGCAAAAGGGCTTGGCTTTCGCGGCCTTCCTCAAGTTGCTCATCCCGTTCATCGTTGTTATTCCTGGCATTGTGGCCTACGTGATGTTTACAGAAGGTCATCCGGGAGCATTGGAGGCCCTCACCAAGGCCAACGGCGCCCTCAACAACGACAACGCTTATCCGTGGCTGATCAGCACTTTTATCCCGACGGGTCTTAAAGGACTGGTACTCGCCGCGTTAGCCGCAGCTATCATCTCTTCGTTAGCCTCCATGCTCAATTCTGCCTCCACGATTTATACGATGGACATTTATAAACCTTATATTGCTCCAAAAGTGAAGGAGAAAACGGGCAAAGATGTCAGTTTAGTGTTTGTGGGACAGATTTCCGCCGGACTTTTCCTCATTATCGCCATATTGATTGCCCCACTGCTCGGAAGTGTGGGACAGATGTTCCAGTATATCCAGGAATACACGGGATTGGTGAGTCCGGGCATCCTCGCGCTCTTCTTGTTGGGATTATTCTGGAAGAAGACCACCAACAAAGGCGCCATTACGGGCGTTGTGTTGTCCATCCCCATCGCATTGGCACTCAAGTTCTTGCCTATAGACATGCCCTTCATCGACCAAATGTTCTACACCTGTCTGCTCACGATGGCCATCATCGTGATGGTGAGTTTATGCACCTGCGAAAACGAAGACGATGTTAAGGGTATTGCTTTGACATCCAGTATGTTCCAAACTAAGCGCGATTTCCACATCGCGGCATACGCAATATTAATTTTGTTAGTGGTGATTTACGCGGTATTCTGGTAGTTTTTGTAATTTTGTCGCGCTATGAAAGGACGTAACGACAAGCCGCACATCGGCATTTTCGGGCGTAGGAACAACGGCAAGAGTTCCCTTATCAACGCCATCACGGGACAGGAGGTCGCCATCGTGGATGCCACGGCCGGCACCACCACTGACCCCGTGCGCAAATCCATCGAGATTTTCGGCATCGGACCGTGCATCATCATCGACACCGCCGGCATCGACGACGAAGGTACCGTCGGGGCGAAACGTATCCAAAAATCTCTGGAAGTACTGAAAACCATCGATTTAGCTATCCTTGTGATTACCGATTATGAAGTCGGCATTCCCGAACGGCAACTGATAGAGCAATTCCGCCAATTCGAACTCCCCTACCTCATCGTCAACAACAAATGCGATCTGACCGCTTCTCGCGAGATGGAAGTTGATGATCGCAAAATCTTGAATGTCAGTACGAAAACGCATTCCGGCATAGACAAGATGCTGCAGGAGGTGGTGCGCATCATGCCCGAATCGGCGTACCGCACCCGTTCGCTACTCGGCGACCTCATCGGCGAGGGCGACGAAGTGCTCTTGGTGACTCCCATCGACACGGAAGCCCCCGAAGGCCGGCTCATCCTCCCGCAAGTGCAGACCATCCGCGACATCCTTGACAATGAGGCGGTTGCCATCGTGCTGAAGGAGGACAAAGTAGCCACCTACCTACAAAACCACCGTGCCCCGAAATTGGTTGTCACCGACAGCCAAGCGTTCCACAAAGTGGAGAAATGCGTGCCGGAAAGCATCCCGTTGACGGGCTTCAGCGTGGTGTTGGCACACCAGAAGGGTGAGTTCGGTGCTTATCTCAAAGGGACCCCGAAATTGCGCGACCTTCGCGACGGTGACCGCATCCTGATGTTGGAATCCTGCACGCACCTTACCTCCTGCGAAGACATCGGGCGGGTGAAACTGCCGCGGCTTATCCGCAAGTTCACGGGTAAAGAGCTGCAGTTCGATTTTGTGTCGGGTCTCAACCAAATCCCTGACATCCAGCAATATGCGATGGTCATCCAGTGCGGTGGCTGTATGGTCACCCGCAAGCAGTTGAAGGAGCGTCTGCGTCCGGCCATCGAAGCGGGCATCCCGGTCAGCAACTACGGAATGGTTCTCGCCTACGTCAACGGCATCTTTGACCGGGCGGTGGCACCGTTTGCCGCATTGTAGGGACGCGATTTATCGCGTCCGCAATGCGATTTATCGCGTCCGTGTTTCCATGATTTGCCGCGTTCATATTTATTAGGCGGACGCGATTTGTTTATTAGGCGGACGCGATTTGGTTTGATTGGCGGACGCGATAAATCGCGTCCCTACGGGGGATTAAACGCGATTTAGTGAATATTGCGATTCCCATTTGGCCGGGTTTAGTTCGATATATTTGGCAATTTTGTTCATTTCATCCCTGTTGCGGATAATGCGATCGTGGTAACGGGGTTGCCATTTGAATGGGATATTGTTTTGTCGGGCGAATTGTGTTACCCGAGCCTTCAATCCCCGCACAACCGTCCCCAGTGTTGCATTCAGCATCGGATTCTTTTTCCCCGTAATTCCCCCTGTAGGGACGCGATTTATCGCGTCCGCATTATGATTTATCGCGTCCGCATTATGATTTATCGCGTCCGCATCAGGATTTGTCGCGTCCGCATTTTCCCGATTCCACGTATCCTTATGTATTTCCATAATCAAATGAACATGATCAGGCATGATTACATATATCGGTATTTCAGCGTATGGATAGAAGTCCTGCACTTTCTCAATTTCTGTCTTCAAATATTTTCCCACCTTCGTCAATTCTGTCTGACCGTTACGCACTTCACCAAAATAATGCCTTCGTTCATAGGTGCAAAAGGTGACGAAATATTCCGAACCGCTGTAATTATGCCACTTGGCGCGATAAGATTTACGGTTGGGCAAAGAAGAAGAATTCGATGGTTTGTTTTGTCTTTGGTTAGTTGATGATACATTCTCTTTTTTCATATTTTTGCTTTCAGAATTTTTATATTGTTCTCATTTACAAATTGTTGTGGGTAGATTCCCTTTCCATATTGTTTGTTGGCAATAATAACATTTTTTTAAACACTCTCTATGGTTATATAAATAAAATTTAATTTTTTGTTTATTTGCGGGTATAAGGCACTACCTATACCAAAAAAGGTCGCAGGAAAATTCCCGCGACCTTTTTCATAGCATTCGTGCTTGGATTATGCCAGATCGGCACGCTCCATAGCGTCTTTGTAGTACTTCTGGTTGATGAAGACATCTTCCTTGTACGGGTTGATGTGACGCTTCTTGGCCTGGGCGATGATGTAGCACAGGGCGACAGCATTGGTGATGAGAGCCAGGGCGCTGATCACCGTCATCATGGTCGGATTGCCGGCCACAGTTTCCACAGTGGTGCCCACAGCGGCAGCTTCACCGCCGGCAGCAGCGTAAATCTCCGTGATGGTCTCGATGCCGTTAGGATATTGCACGGGAAGCACAGCCCACTTGAAGGCCTGGAAACCGTCTTTGAAGGTCTCTTGGAAGAGCGGGAACACCTGCGCGAACATACACCAGATAGCCAGCGTGTTGGCACGGTTCATGATCCAACCGCCACGGTTCCAGCAAATAGCTGCAATCGTCGGGGCGAGCAACAACGCGATACCGCAGAACCAGCTGTGCGTGGGCAAGCAGTTGTAGGTGTAAGCGAAATTCCAGATGTCATAGACCACGATGAAGACCCATGTCATATCGGCCCAGATCATGTCTTTCTTGTCCTTGGAGGGGAAGACATTCCACCATGCGGTCATACAGAGGATGTTGAGCAGACCGGCGACGCCGTTCATGACGTTGTGCCAGCCGCCGTAGAGCCACACGCCCTCGCTGGAGAGCCACCACTTGTTCCAGCCCATAATGGCGGATTCGAAGTCGGAGGCCACGGCAATGAGGATGTTGATGGCCACGATGATGAACGGGAACGGTTTGAACCAGTGTTTGGCGCCGATGCCCCATTTGTACTTGATCATCATGAAACCGATACAGCCGGTGAGCGCGGCGTAGAGCTTGGCGTAGTGGAACCAGCCGTTCATATAGACGTGCGTCTGGTTGTTGACCGCCCATTCAGCTCCGGAACGTGCTCCGATGGCGATGGCCACGAAATAGACCGTCAGGATGACGGGGATGACGAAAAAGGTGATGATGCCGCCGGCTTTGGTGCGACGGGCGAACTCGTTGAACAGGATGAGACCCACGAGGACGACGAGCAGCATCCCCCATTGGGCCAGGGCGTTAGCCCCATAAACTTGGAAAAACATAACGGTTAAAATTTAAGTTAGTTATTTCATGTTGGTTAGCTTCGCTGTTGATTAGCCTTCGGCTGTTGGTTAGCCTTCGGCTGTTAATTACTTCGTGTTAGTTATTTCATGTTAGTTATTTCATGTTAGTTATTTCATGTTAGTTATTTCATGTTGATTAGCTTCGATGTTGGTAACACGCAGTAATCAACACGCAGTGACTAACACGCAGTGACTTTGCGGGCTTTGGCAATGCTCCAAACAGCCCATACGGCGGTGAGGACCAGCGACATGGGTACGCCGACGGTGAGCAATTCGCGGAGCATGACGGGGAAACCGCCGGTTTCGAGGGCGGTGAAGAAGGGGTACTGCCAGGTGAGCTCGCCGTTGATGACGTGATCGACGATGAGCATCACGGTGCCGCCCCAGAGCATCTTCTCCAATGCCGGAATGTTACGCGTGAGTGCGTGTTCTGAACTTTCAATCGCTTTCGCGTTGGCTTTTCTGTAGGCGCTTGTGGCGATGGCCTGCGCCATGGGTACTATAAAACAGGACATATTCGTTATTTTTTTGTTTGTAACTTCGTGTTTTTTAGCCTTCGGCTGTTGGTTACTTTGTGTTGGTTATTTCATGTTAGTTAGCTTCGCTGTTAGTTGTTTGGGTTGGTGATGGGGAAGCAGTGGTAGGTGAAGGCCATATTGCTGACAAATTCTTTCATTAGCAGGTCTTCGGAGAAGGTGCTGCCGAAGAGGTGCGGGTTTTCGAGCATGAACTCCCGCATCAGTTCGTTGTTCACGAGCAGGTAGGCGTTGTCGGAGTAGTCGAAGTTCCGCCAGTCGGGGTCGATTTTCCGGCCATTGACGATGATTTCCTCGGGTGCGTCGGAATAGACCAGTCCTTGGCCGGGGACCTCCATGCAGAGACGCATGGTGGGTATGGCGGCAGAGACATAATACAGCGGGCGCATACCGTCAAACCTATTGACATTGATCAAATCCCAGTAATCGTTGTACCTGCACGAATGTGGCGGGAAGTTGGGTTCAAGGATGCCACAAACTCTTACTATCGCCCCTAACCTGCTTTTAACCATGCTGTTTGCAAGAGAGTTGTCTCTAGGGTTGGGATTGTGATACACCAACATCATCTTTTCGCGATCAAAGCTGGGAATGGGCACCGCCGTGTCACCCTCGTTTACGATTTCCGCTTCAATACGGAGATAAACGTCTCCACGATCATAGGATGGAAGTCTGAAAGCACAAAAGAGATCCTTCTCGGGTTCCCATATTTTATCCGTGACGTTACTGATCTTCAGCGATTTGAACTTAATGGTAACCTGAGCCGTGCAAGATAGGGTTGCAAGACAGCAGAGTGCTGCGATGGCTGATATGAGGATACGTTTATACATTGTTTCGACTTTCGTGTGCAAAGATACATTTTTTTCTCCATGCCCTCCACACTGCGGCTTCACCTTGTGTAGGGTTAATTGCACTTCGTGCGTGTTGCCTCTGGATTTCCCCATCCCCACACTGTGCTCCTTCGTCGCTTGTGTGGGGTTACTTGCACTTCGTGCGTCTTGCCTCTTCGAGGCTGCTCAAGGAATTCTTTTTTCAAATATATGTGATTTTTCCGTTCATAACTACTAACTACTAACTACTAACTACTATCTCTCGAATCTCAACTTCGTTGCCGCGGAGGAGCCAGGTGTTTCCGCTGTGGCAGTGGGGGCACGTCTTTCCGTGTTTCACCGTTTCGTACTCCTGCTTGCAGTCGTCGCACCAGGTGACAGCCGGAATAATGTTGCACTTCAGCTCACAACCCTTCAGCAGTTCCTCTTTGTCGGCGGCCCAGCGCCAGCAGTCGGTGAGCAGGTGCGGCACCACTGTGGAGACCTCGCCGATGTCCATGACCACTGTGGAGACCCGCTCCACGTGGTTCTCTTCCGCCACCTTCTTGACGTCCCGGATGATGTAAAAGACGATACCCAATTCGTGCATATTTACTTCGTGTTGGTTAGCCTTCGGCTGTTGGTTACTTCGTGTTAGTTATTTCATGTTGGTTAGCCTTCGGCTGTTGGTTACTTCGTGTTAGTTATTTCATGTTGGT
>OMYJ01000002.1:0-306551 GCA_900315245.1 uncultured Bacteroidales bacterium | reverse complement strand
TTGGTTACTTCGTGTTAGTTATTTCATGTTGGTTAGCCTTCGGCTGTTGGTTACTTCGTGTTAGTTATTTCATGTTGGTTAGCCTTCGGCTGTTGGTTAGCTTCGTGTTAGTTATTTCATGTTGGTTAGCCTTCGGCTGTTGGTTAGCTTCGCTGTTGGTAACACGCAGTAATCAACACGCAGTCACCAACATTTACTTCTTAAAGACGATCTTTGCGGCGCGTTTCAACATGTAGGGCAGGATACCGCTGAACTTGTCCTCGGAGGTGCGCATGATGCTGGCGTCGGGGTTGTCGCGGAAGAGGTGGATGGCATCGAAGGCGCACTTGGTAGTGCAAATGCCGCAGCCGATGCAGCGGTTTTCGTCCACCACGGACGCACCACAGCTCAGACAGCGGGATGTCTCGGTGCGCACCTGCTCTTCCGTAAGCGTGAGCGTGTATTCCTTGAACTTGTCGGCCTGCTCGGACACACCTTCCACCTGGCGGGAGGAGTTGTCGTAGCTTTCCACCACGATGTCGTCCTTGTCGAGCTCGATGAAGTCGCGGCGGTTGCGCCCGATGGTGAGGTGACCGTGCTGCACGTAGCGGTGCAACGATTCGGCACCCTCCTTGCCGGCGGCGATGGCGTCGATGGCGAACTTCGGACCAGTGAAGCAGTCACCGCCCACGAAGATGTCCTCTTCGGCGGTCTGGTAGGTCAGTTTGTCGGCCACGGGATAGACGCCGCGCACGAACTCCACTTTCGTGTCTTTGAGCAGATCCTTGAGGATGACCGTCTGACCGATGGCGAAGATGACCAAGTCGGCATCTAACGTAATCGTCTCGTTCTCATCATATTGCGGGGAGAAGCGGTGGTCTTTGTCATACACGGAGGTACATTTCTTGAAGACGATGCCGGTGACCTTGTCGGTGCCGATCACCTCTTTCGGCCCCCAGCCGGGGTTGATGACCACGCCGTCCTCGCGGGCCTCGCGGCGCTCCTCCAAGGAAGCGGGCATGATGTCTTCGGTCTCCAACGAGAGCATGGTGACGGACTCGGCACCGCCGCGCTTGGCGACCCGAGCCGCATCGATGGCCACGTTGCCGCCACCGACCACAACGACCTTGCCGCTGACCTTCGTGCCGCAATTGCAGTTGTGCAGGAAATCGATGGCCGTGGTGGTGCCGGGCAGATTCTCGCCGGTGATGCCGGGCAGTTTGCCGCCCTGACAGCCGATAGCCACGTAGAAGCCCTTGTATCCTTTGGCTCTAAGTTGTTGAATGGTAATGTCTTTGCCAACCTCCACGCCAGTGCGGATCTCCACACCGATTTCGCGCATGATGTCGATTTCGGCTTTGACGACGGCCTTGTCCAACTTGTAGGAGGGGATGCCGTATTGCAGCATACCGCCGGGGATTTCGTCTTTCTCGAAGACGGTGGGCTTGTAGCCCATCGTGGCGAGGTAGTAGGCGCAACTCAGACCGGCAGGGCCGCCGCCGATGATGGCGATCTTCTCCTCCCAGAATTCCTTCACGTTAGAACAGATGTTCACCTCGGGAATGAAGCGGGTCTCCGCTTTGAGATCCTGCTCAGCAATGAACTTCTTCACCGCATCGATGGCGATGGGCTGGTCGATGGTGCCGCGCGTGCAGGCATCCTCGCAGCGACGGTTACAGACACGCCCGCACACTGCCGGGAATGGGTTCTCGCGCTTGATGAGTTCCAACGCTTCCGTATATTTGCCTTCGGCAGCCTTCTTCAGATAGCCTTGCACCGCAATATGCGCCGGACAAGCTGTCTTGCAGGGTGCCGTGCCGGTCGGGTAGCAGTTGATGCGGTTCTTGTCGCGGTAGTCCTCGTCCCACTTTTCCGGTCCCCACTTCTTGGCATCGGGTAGCTCCTGTTTCGGATAGGTCTGCTCGCCGTGCTTGGTGCAGAGTTTCTGTCCCAGACGAACAGCGCCTGCAGGACAGTATTCCACGCATCGACCGCAAGCCACGCAGTTCGTCGGATCCACCTTCGCCACGTAAGCGCTGCGGCTCATATTCGGGGTGTTGAAGAGTTGCGAAGTACGCAACGCATTGCAAATCTTCACGTTGCAATTGCAGATGGCGAAGATTTTGCCTTCACCGTCGATATTGGTGATTTGGTGTACAAAACCATGATCCTCGGCTTTTTTCAAGATGGCCATGCACTCATCGTAGGTGATGAAGTGACCTCGGCCCGTCTCCGCCAGATACTCCGCCATGTCGCCCACGCCGATACACCAATCGTGGTAATCGTCGGCGCAGCCTTCATCCAGTCCTTTGCGACCAATACGGCAGGAGCAGATGCCCACCGCCAGGTGGCCTTCGTAGCGTTTAAGCCAATATGAAATATGCTCTATATCAATGGATTGATTCTCCATGGAGATGGCTTTCTCCACCGGAATCACGTGCATGCCGATACCAGAGCCGCCCATAGGCACCATCGGAGTGACCTTCTCTAACGGCAGAAACGTCATACGTTCGAAAAACATGCCCAGTTCCGGGTGTTTCTTCATGAGTTCCTCGTTCATATTGGTATATTCGGCGCTGCCAGGGACGAACATGGGCACCCAATACACGCGGTCTTTTCTCTCGTAGGTGGTGCCGGGAACAGGGCCGTCTTTGGTGTATTTGTCGCCGTAGTCGTACTCCATGACTCCCATGCGTGCCATCAGGTCCAGCAGTTCGTCAAAGGACTTGTCGTCAGGAGTGTAATGTTTTTGGCTGTTCAGCTCGTGGAGCTGCGCATTGGTCCAATGTTTACGCACCCGGAAAGGATTGCCTGGCAGCATATCCAGCATCAGATCCAGAGCGGCCTCACGGGTGACGGCATCCATCTCGTCTTCGAAGATACAAGCGAGACCCCAATACTCAGGGGCGTCGGTATCCATCTTGATTTTACCGGGAATACGATCGGTGATGTGACGAACCAGCTTGAGAAGCTTGGGGTTCGGGTTCTTGTCCCCTTTGTGTTTCGGGACAAATTTGGTGGACATTTCGGGCATAACGGTTATTACTTCGTGTTTATTACTTCGTGTTGGTGAGCCTGCGGCTGTTGATTACTTCGTGTTAGTTAGCTTCGCTGTTGATTAGCCTTCGGCTGTTGGTTAGCTTCGCTGTTGGTGAGCCTTCGGCTGTTGATTACTTCGTGTTAGTTAGCTTCGCTGTTGTTTTTGTTATTTTTGTTGATGTCATAGCTGCGGAGATGAGACATGAATGAGGCAATTTTTATGGACAAATCAGTACAATGTTCGCGTAATGATTTGGCTATATCAGCATGTATATATTCTAAATCTTCTGCCACATACAACATACTTTTCACTTCTCCACAAGATCCGTAAGATGTATTCAGGTAACTTAAAAGTTGTTTATTGTCTTTTGCATTTTTACTTCTATCAAAACCCTCTGCAATGTTGTTCATTATGGAAATTACTGCTCGCTGAATCTGATTGTTGAAGCCATAATCCTTACTTGTAGCAAATTGAGCATAAATATCTTTGACAAGTTCCCTTGCCAATTGCCAAACCACTAAATCTTCAAAATTATAAATCTTCATAACATCAATTAACTAACTTCAACCAACTAACATGCAGTAATCAACATGAAATAATCAACACGCAGTAATGAACACGAAGTAATCAACAGCGCTACTCACCAACATTCACTTCCCTCCGCAGCCATTCGGCGAGTGCGTCGATTCCGTAGCCGGTTTTGGCGGAAACGGGGATGATCTGGGCTTTGGGGTTGCGCAGGTGGATGTACTTTTTGCAGCGTTCGATGTCGAAATCGAAATAGGGCACCACGTCCATCTTGTTGATGATGACGAGGTCGCAGACAGTGAACATGAGGGGGTACTTGAGGGGTTTGTCGTCGCCCTCGGGCACGGAAAGGATCATCGCGTTGCAGGTGGCGCCGGTGTCGAATTCGGCGGGGCAAACCAGATTGCCAACATTCTCGAGAATGACGAGGTCGGTCTCTTCAAGGTTGAGGTTGTCGAGTCCCTGGCGGGTCATCTCCGCGTCAAGGTGGCACATGCCGCCGGTGTGAAGCTGAATGGACGGCACGCCGGTGGCCTCCTTGATTTTAACGGCATCCACATCGCTGTCGATGTCCGCTTCCATCACAGATACGCGAATCTTGTCTTTGATCCTGTTAATTAGCTGGATAAGGGTGGTGGTCTTGCCGCTGCCGGGCGCAGACATCAAATTGAGAAGACACACCTCTTTGTTTTTCAATTCAACTCTAAGAGCATCAGCATCTTTCTCATTTTCAGCAAAGACACTCTTCTTGATTTCGATAACCTTTACCTCGTTCATTTACCCTATTTCATATTTCGGGTGCAAAGGTATAATTTTTTTCGCCTCAAATGTCACCTTTCACCCCTCTCATCCGTTTAACTGTTGAATCGATTCGGTAATAAACGAAAATGTGTAACCTTAATAATTAATAGTCATGCATGTAGTAAAAGTTTTAGGAGTATTAATGATAATCATCGTAGTAATCGGCATTTGCGTGGTGCTGCCCTTGATGGTTATATGGTTGATTAATAAACGCAAAAACCACGAAATCGACAAACAAACGGAAATTTTGATGGCAATGATGGAGAAACACCCCGATCTTGACCCCGCTGAAGTGATGAAGAAGCTGAATGTGTCGAGCAAATCACATAAAACCATCAAACAGAAACTGTTAGATAACGTCCTCATCGGCGGTTTTATGACGTTGATGGGACTTGCGGTCCTCATTCCTTACCTCTGCGGAATGGTCTTTTTCGGCAACAAAGAAAAAGGCATCTTCTGCGGCGGAATCATGTTGGCCGTGGGCTTGGCGTTCCTCATCTACTACTTGGTGTCGAAAAAACAGCTGAGCGGTGAGATCGAGGCCGAAGAGAAACAGTTGAAAGAACAGCAATAATCGCACTGATGGAGCGAGAACAATTCATAGCCTTAATTTCGGAGGAGCAGGAGTCTTTGCGGAGATTCCTGCTTGCCCTGTGTGAGGGCGACCGGATGGAGGCGGAGGACATCGCGCAGGAGGCGATGGTGAAGGCGTACATCGCGATGGAGCGGTTCGTGGAGCGGGCCAAGTTCTCCACGTGGCTGTTCAAGATCGCCTACAACACCTTCCTCGACCACCAGCGGTCCGGGTGGAACCGCCGCACGGACTTGGACGCGGCGGAGCAGATGCCGGGCGGTCCGGGTGCCGACTACGCCTTCCAATACCAGGAACTGTACGAGGCTATCGGCACGCTGCCGCTGAAGGAGAAGAGCGCCATCCTGCTGTTCTACGTCAGCGGCTACTCCGTGAAGGAGATCGCGAAAATCACGGGAGGTTCCCAATTGGCTGTGAAGCAGCAGCTTTCAAGAGGGAGAGTTCAACTTAAACAAATTTTGGAACGATGAAAGAGAAGACCACCATAGAAGACCTTTTCGCCCAGTACCAGCCGGACATGGGCGACCGCAACGAATATTTGGAGAAGCTTTCCAAGAAGTTGGAGGCAGCGGAATATGCGAAACGGTATCGTGAGGCGCAGACGAGACGTTACCGCCGGATGATGGTGGCCGTGTTCATTTCGGGCATCGTCACGGGCGCCATCGGCATCGTGCTCGTGCTGCTGCATCCGCAATGGTTGACACCGATGCAGACCGCCTCCGTTGGGGTGTCCTTCCCCGCATTCTCGTTGCTCCCGAAAGTACTGCCGTTACTGGCTATATGCTTTGTGAGTTTGTGTGTCACGGGGTTGGTGCGGAAGATCAGTGAAGTTTCGCACATTTGAGCATCTTGGAGAGGATTGGCGAGGGTCGGTGCGGTGAAAATAAGTTTTATTCGCCGCATTTTTGCGGAGAAAAAGTCGTCACCTTGCCATTGTCTTCTGGCGGGCGGAGCACACATTACGAATTGAAGGAGGTATAAGGAAGTGGCTTTTTATTTGTGTTCATCGTTGTAAACGGGCAACGGCACACTGATTTTGTAAAAGTTACGGTAATGGGGAATCTTCCGACCTTGTTGTTCAAATAAAATGTCTGACTCCGGTTTTAATTCATCGGTGTTGCCTGGATAGAGAATAATGCAACGTGGAGAATAGTCCTCCGGCAAATTTGGCAACAGCCGATCATCTCGGGCGTTTCCGCTTAGTTCGCGAATATCATCTATATCGACCCAATCTTCTACATATTTGGGCTTGTATTTGGCATCTAAAATCAGGTTTTCCTCTCTGATGACAAAATCGGCGACTTGTCTCCCATAAAAACCCGCTTCCTGGAACATTATTGGATTGATGCCCAGTTTCTGCAACCTGTGCAACACCCACATCTCATACAGCCGCGCCATATCAATCCAAAACGGCGGGGTGGAATGTTGTTCGGAACTCGCCTCGCGAATGGAGTAGTCGAAACGACGCAGAATCATTTTCGCCACCCTTATAGCCTCTTTATACCCTTTGAACAGCTTGTTGGAAGACAACTTCTGCACCTGATACGGCTCAATGTCATCGGATATATGGCTGAAGGAGGCCTTCAAACGATTCAATCGCAATTGGAGGTCAGGGTATTGGGACTGTCTTTTCAAGCTATCACATCTGTCGAGGATGCGTTCGGAAAAGAGCAGTGCCTTTTTCAACAAGCGGTTTTCAGGAATGTCGTCCGTATATTCCTGATATTGGCAGTACATTCGATCACTACGTTGCTGGAACACATTGGTCTTGAGGTGCTTGCCGAACAGAATCCGTCCTTTGACCTTGGCTTTCAGATTCTCTTCGTGAAGGAGATAGTCCTTCTTCAAGCCATGCTTTACCAACCGTTCCAACAGGGAAATAAAATGCAACACCAACAGAGGTGTCAGTTGATTGAGTTCTTCGGGGGTTTCGATAGACGGTTCATCGAACTGAATGCCGTAGCATTGGGCAAAATAGTCCGATTCTTTTTGCGTATCGATTTCCAAAGCCGCCATGAACATCTGAACGAAATCGATGTCTGGCAGTTTCGGTGTGACCACCACGGCAAGTTCATCAGACACGAGCCAAGCAGCACCGATGTAGTAAGAGGCAATCCAGTTGGAAATCCCCAAATATTTTGGTTCCTTGAGAAAATCAGGTTCCTCGAATGTCAGCCCTAACCCGACGAGATATTCCATTTTATCGGAATAATCACGTCCGTTGCCCCAACCTCTCGGATTCACAAAAGGCTGATGCTCCTGCAATAGGACAATATCTTTCAGATTATCAATCATTTATGCCAACAAAATCAGCAACAGTCATATCCGAATTGATTGGTTTCGCATTGACGATGCCGTCTTTGATATATTCGTTCAGCAGCGGCAGGATTTCATACTGCCATTTCAGCTCCAGCTCGTATTCGTCTTTGGCGAAGAAATAGCTGTGCCCTACCATCAGATCCTCGAAATCCATATCAATCTTGTGCTTCTTGATGAAGGACTCCACGGCATCAAACAATGTAGCAGCTTCTAGTATAGAGTTTTGCTCGACCAATTCCCTTTTTGCTTTCAATGTGGCGAACGCGAACCTGCGGCGCACGGCATAATCGATATTGCCCACGCTGCGGTCGGTGGTGTTCATGGTGCCGATGATGTACAAGTTCGACGGCACCCCGAACGACTCTTTCGAATAAGGCAGCGTGACCCTTATCGGATGGTCGCCCCCGATACGCTTGTCTGCCTCCAACAACGTAATCAGCTCCCCGAAGATTTTCGACACGTTGCCTCGGTTTATTTCGTCGATGATGAGGACATAGTTTTCACTGCTTCTTGTTTCTTCATTCCAAACAGTCTTCTCGACAATATGTGGAGAATCTGTTATACTCAGATAATGTTTCCGAATATATTGTCCAACAGCTGGTTCATAAGATTGATGTCTATAATCATACTCTCCTGCTCTCACAGATTTCATTCTTATTGGATACGACCTTCCGTCACCTTTCACATATAAACTCCCTCCTTCCTTATAAACCAGAAACATTTTCGACGGATTACGAACACTTGGAATATATATTCCTTCTTTGGGGATATCTTTCAGAAAAGAATTGATAGCTTCGTCAATGTCATTGTGTACTACTTGACTAACTGATACTCGATTCTCCTCCTTGATAAAATGAGATCCCCTATTTAAGTGAGATTGTCCTTCTTCACATATCTTCTTGAAAATCCCGTTCTCAACTTCATAAGAAACCGTACCATTTTCTGTCTTAGGTTTTATCCCTTCCACAAAGTCTTCATAATCCATGGATTGGTGGAAAGTGACAAAGCCTATTCTTCCTTCTTTTTGGAGTTCTTCGTATCGACGCATCACTTCTCTGTGGTCCTCCGGGATTTGTTCGCCGCAGATAGCTAACGCCAACGCTGCTGTATTATAGGTTTTTCCCGTGCCAGGCGCGCCTTGGAGGATGATGTTTTTCTTGAGGCGAAGGATGTTAGTAAATTGTCTGATGTTTTCGGGTATCATACTGTATTCGTTTTGGGGATTTTGGTTTGGATTGTTCTTTTCTTTTTTCATCATATCTTTCATTTGCCAGAGTATGTTTTGCGCAATCAACAAATCGCTCTGCAGCATTCCATCTGTTTCAGTGGTAAATTTGTCAAGCAATTCCGCATCTTGCCGGATTGTTTGCACTAACGATTCGAGCAATTGCAGGTAATGCGGGTATTTATTTCCGGCCTTTTGCGCCGGTTCATTGATGTAGCTGCAGTAATTCTGATAGATTTCGTCTTTATAGAACGTATATTTGTTCGGATTCCAACAAGCCAAAAATGCAGACGCAGTGCGTTCGTCATTGGCTTTCATGTTAAACTTGTCACCACACAACTCTGCCATGGCACTCTTGAAGTCCGACAATCTGTCCGACAAGGGAACATCCTCATTCATCAACAATGCGAAATTATCGGCAAGTTGTTGCGGCTGGTCTTTGGACAATGCCGTCAACACTTGATTAACCCGCGGAACATCCACAATGTTCTTTGTCTTGAACTTTTGTATGATATCCAATTCCGATTTCCCTTCACATTCTGTAATCAGCTGCCATTTATAGAGTTCATCGGCTCCATTGTGATCTAACGGGACAGACAGATAAGCCTCCTTATAGCGTTTGAGCAAATCCTGTATCAACCGCATTTCCATGTCCTTATCACAGCTACTAGTTCCGTTTTCCTGTTTGATTAAATTTATATTATCCGCCATCATCCTTTGTCTATTTGTCAGTAATTTACGCGGCAAAGATACGATTATTTAAGAAATCTCTTTTGCTGCTTTGTACGCTTTGGAAACTGCGAGGATATCGTGGATTTTCAGCAACAGAATGGCTATGGTGATAAACAGCGTTTTCCCTTCTCCGTACTCTTTGACGCACCATTCCCAAAACACCTCCACGAAGATGTAAGGTGCAGCTGCGCACAGCAACATGGTGACCATATATGAGGAAGGTTTTTCCAATGATAGTGTACAACCACTTTTATTTGTTCATTTGTAGAAGGAATGCTGCCATTCGAGGCCTCCCCGCCATGTCGTTATTTCAGCCACCACACCACATTCACATTGTCGCTGACAGCCAGGTCGTCGGGGGTGATGTCGAGACTGTTAACAGTGCTGGCTTTAGCTTCTTCGGCATTGTGTATGGCACGAGCCTCCGAATAGATGTGAACTTCCATCTCGCCATATTCAATCTCTTTCACTTCGCCCAGTTCACATCCGGCGGCTTTTGCCATAATCTCCGCTTTGTCGTGTGCATCCTTGACGGCGCGTTCTAACATCTTCAGCTGTGTGGGACGAGGGTCTCTTTGTGTGTATCCAATGCTGATCTGCGCTCCTTGAATAAACTTGCCGACACCTTTCACAATGTTGTTCACCAATACGTTATCCATCCCAAGGTCAACTTTGATTCTCTGGTTGAGGTCGTACCCTTCCTTCTTCGCTCCCACATAATGGCCACCTTTGTAGATGCCCTCATTGTGTTCCGAGATGTCCATCCGAATGGTTTTAGCCAATGCGCTTGGCAATTTGTTGTATTCCAAGATCTTAACCATCCAAGAGCTGTTTTCCTTTGCGCAGGCATAGGCCTCGTCATAGTTTTTTAACACACGGTCAATACTAATTTCCAACCGTGTCACATCGGGCACCACATGAACACTGCCGGTGCCTACTACTTTTATAGTCGATTCACTCATTTTCTTCGATTTATTTGTGTTGAACGATTGTTGGCTTTTTCAATTTCGGCATCCACATCTTCCTTACTCCGTATCCTCACCGTCAGTTGGATCTGCTCTTCGGGGTGTTCCTCGGGGGCGATGCGGCTGATGCGGCAGTCGAAGAGGTTGTCGTGGCCCATGTCGAAGAAGGGGGCGAGACTGCGGTTGTCGCCACGGGGTATGTAGCCGAGGAGGAAGTCCTCGCCGTCGTTGTTGAAGATGACCTGCACGGCCTCGGGGTCATAGCGGTTGTCGGCCTCGCGCTCCAAACGCAATGGCATCCCGACACGCAGCCGGTCCCAAACAAGGTCTGCTTCGTGATACTTGCGGCCCGCCAAGTGGCAGCCCAGATAGAATTTGCTTTTCTCTTTCATCATCTTGCCGTTTTTAATTTCATGCGGCAAAATTACCACCTGACTGCGCCAAAAAGCGGACCAATGGGATTTTTTTTCTAGAAAAAACTATTCCTCCGCTGCTTCCAGGTGCATCCGTCTGATTTTCAATGCGATGTCTTCCGGCTCCAGCACTTTCAGCCAGCGGCCTCGGGAGAGGATTTGTGCCAGGAAGTCGCTGGTGGGGTGCAGTTTCACCTCGAAATCGACGTAGTCGTCGCCGACCGTTAGCTCTTTCTGCGAGTGGTGCAGCGGCAGGTCGCGCATGGCGTAACGCTCGTTCCCGAAGGCGCGCAACACAATCCGCTGTTTCGGCTCGTTCCCGCCTTGCATAATGCCGTAATAGTTCGAGAAGTAGCTCTGCGCGTCAAAATCCTTGTCCAGAACGAACGTCCTGTCGGTCATCGCCATCTCCTGGACGCGGTCGAACGAGAGGGTGAGGAAGCCGCCGTCCTCCAGGCGTCCGAGCAGGTACCAGCGGCGGCGGAAGAGTTTGATGCAGTAGGGTTCTACCGTCCACTGGCTCGATTCAGTCTTGCCGTATCGTTTGTAACAGACAGTAAGGCAGCGATTTTCGCGCATCGCATCCACCACTGTCCGCAGATGTTCGCTTTCACTCGGGATGCTTTCGAGCAGGATGCGGTCGTGCAGTCCGCGGGCCTCGCTGACGATGTTGCTGACGGTGAGCGAGCCCAGCATCCAGCGCTGCACGCTGTCCTCGCGGAGCATCTCGGTGTCGTCGATGTAGTAGCGGTTCTCGTTGTCGCATTCAATGATGATGTCGAACATCTCCTCCACCTCGGCGCGGTGCCTGCGGAAGGTGGAACGGCTGAACGGAACGCCCTCGCTCATCTCGGTGCGGAGCCAGCGTTCGTTGATTTCGCGCAGGGTGATGCGCCCGGCGCGGCTGATGGTGCCCACCAGCCAGACGTATTGCTTGAAAAGTGCGGATGCTTTCATATTCGATATTTGCGGCAAAGATACGAAAAATCAAGTTTCGCGAGTGCTTTTTTCGTGGCAGCTGTTGGCGTATTCTCGTGATTTTCCGGAGGAGATTCCGCTCGCTCACTGCGTTCGCGGCGGAATGGTGCGCCTCTCCGTATGAGACCCAGGGGGAGAAGATGGGCGGCGGGGGGAAATCTGCCGTTGCCGGAAGTCTCATGACCGCCGCCCATCTTCTCCTCCCCCTTTCCCTTGTATGCGGATCACCATTCCGCCAGTGACGATAGGAACTGGCGGAATCTCCTCCGTTCAAAGACTGATTTTTCCAAAACAACTTGAGACATACTTGCTGAATGTGAATTATTGTTTCATATTTTCCTGAAGATACTTTTCAATCTTTGAAGACCTCAGATTCTTGAGCATCATCTTTCTCGCCAATTTTTCATCTTTTTCGTCGTCACATTTTTCATTTTCTTTGTAACGATTCAAACCTTTTTGGTCATAAATATACCAAGCCCAATCTCTCACCGCCCTATCATTGTTTTTCTGCATTTTGGCAAAATCGCGAACAGCTTTGTAAAGGTTTTTCCTGAATTCTTCTGTATCACATAGTGTGTAAATAAATTTTTCGTTGTCACGATCATATATGAACAGTGAGAAAATACCTGAGGAATAATAATGCTTATAGTCAAATCCATCATATTTTGGAGGAAACATCAATTCTTCAAAATGAAAAACATAATCGTGGCCTTCGCCATCGTGATACAGATAATGTGGTATATGATTGTCTTTGATGCACTTTTCGGTCCATTTCAACAGTTCGGCCACGGGATCGCTGCCCCACACGCCCGACAATGACAGTTCGGCCACCGTTTCCCCGTCAAAGCGAATAGTCGTGTCCACCCAGCCCGCCTCGGGATCTGCGAAACAGAAATCCACTTTTTTCAGATTTAAAAAGTCGCTTTCCGCTATAGCCGAATACATTTCGGCCCGCTTTTGCATCCACGAGTAAGAGTCTAAATTGTTCATCGTCAAATTGTTCTTGCAAGTTAGAATAATGGTTTTCATATCGTTAATAATCATATTTTTCAAACACCGTCAGATTTAGTTTTGCCTCGGCATTTTTAATGATCGTCTGTTCATGATACATCTTTATTCCTCCCCGTTGTACAGGTTTTCGAGAGAATTCTTTTTCAAAAACACCTTTCACAAAGGGGGTTAGCTGAATCCCCTGATAGTCATACAAGGCCGATTTTCCGTCTTTCTTCACAACAAAAATTTCGCCAAATGTCCAATGGATTTTTACAGGAGCATCAATGAACGGTTTTTTCCAGTGTTCATCAATCAGATACAATTCTCCGTTTTTCTCACAGCGAAGGAAACAGTCGCCCACACGGGATATTCCTAATAATCGATAATCAGGGATTCTTTCTTGCAAATGTTCGAACTCATCGAAACACTCTTTGAAATTGTCGTGGTATATGGGTTCATACTCCAAATAGCCGTCAGTCCCCAATTTCCAGAAGTCTGCGGGGCTTAACTCTTGTATGGGTTTCCCATACTCACGTTTCAAATATTCCATCCACTCCTCGAAATTGCAGCCAGGATATGAAAGTCCACCCAACCATCCGAAATAATCAGATGCGTGCCACGCCTCTTTTGCCCCGAGTGCATGCACGATATCAAAAGCGCTTTTCCGAACCCTGTCGCCCCTAACAATATAAGAAAAACGATCATAAGATTCTATTTCCCATAAATCAGGCAGAAGGCGAAGAGTTACATCGTAATCTGCCAACTTCATCCGCAAAAAATCATCTTCTTCATCGAGTATTTTCATTTCATCCCATTCTGGGTCGCCATCCCCCAGCAACAATTCCTTGCGCAGGTGGGATAAAATAGATTCGCAATACGCTTTCGAAGCAGTCCGGTCGTTGAACTGTTTGAACGTGTGTTTAACAATATGCGATATATCCGTGCCCATAACAGAACGTTGTTTTTTTATATTCAACGCGGCAAAATTACCACCCGACTGCGCCAAAAAGCAAACCAGACGCATTTTTCTTCTCAAAGTTCTTCCGGCAAGTCCTCCTTCGTGATTTCTGCAAGCTTTGCCGATGTGAGGTTCACCTCCGTCGAGAGACGGTTGGCTTGCCGCTGCAAGGTGCGCTCGAAGACGTTGCGGACGAAGCGGGCGTTGCCGAAGTTCGCGTCCTTGTGCGCCACCGCCTCCCCGAAATAGCTCTTCAGCGCTGCCGTCGCGTCAGGTGTGATGGTGTAATCGAACTCCTTGAGCTGCTTGAGGAATATCTGGTAAAGTTCGTCCGCATTGTAGTCCGGGAACTCGATGTATCGGCTGAACCGCGATTGCAAGCCAGGGTTGGAGTCGATGAACGCCTTCATCTCGTTGGTGTAGCCAGCGAGAATCACCACCAACCGCTTGCGGTCGTCCTCCATACGCTTGAGCAACGTGGCGACGGCCTCTTTTCCGTAGTCTTCCTCGCCGCCGCCAAGCAACGAGTAAGCTTCGTCGATGAAAAGGATTCCGCCCAAGGCGTGGTCAATGACCTTGTTCGTTTTGACAGCCGTCTGTCCGACATATTCTCCGACAAGTCCGGAACGATCCGTTTCCACCAGATGTCCTTTCGAAACCACGCCGAGTTCCTTGTAGATGTTGGCGAGAATCCGGGCCACAGTGGTCTTGCCGGTTCCGGGGTTGCCTGTGAAGACGCAGTGGTAGGTGATGGGAGAGGCTTTCAACCCCTTTTGGCTGCGGGCATTCTGGATGCGGATGAAGTTGGTGAGAGCCGTCACCTCTTGCTTCACACTTTCCAGACCGATCAAACCATCCAATTCCTTTCGTGACCTGAAATTCCCATCTAAAGGTGCTTTATAGTATTCTGTTTCCGGCATATCCGGATCTCCCGCCACTGCAATGTTGTTCCCGTCGCTTTGCAGTTGCATAATGGAGTTCAGAAACTTCGCCTCTTCTTCTGTTACGGTATTATCGGCTTTGGCCATGATAGAGGCGAAACGGTACAGCAGCACCAGATATTTCTGCTTTTGAAGCTCATCAATTTTGCCCAAGACATGCGCCACTATGAAGAAATTCGAATCTTCTGCATCATGACATGAAAAATAACACTCTTTGAGGGCAGTTCCCGCCATGACATGGTTTGAGGAACGATACAAATCCCGATAGTTGTCGTAGGAGAGTTTCTTCCCTCCCATTGTCCGTTCAATGAAATAGTAGAGCGCATAACTGGTTTTGTCAAGACGGTCATACGGAAGGTGGAGTCCTCTGCCGCAATGCGCCATGTCTATCCAGAAAAGATACTGAATTTTGCCGGTAGTGTCTTCTATCGTTTGATCGCCATTGTGCAGCTCAAATCCGTCAGACGCAGCTTCCCTGAACTCCGGCGAGGAGATGGCGGAATCAAATACGTTCATCAGGTCGTCAACTACTTTGGAGATCTGCTGGAAAAAATCTCTATCAATATCTCTATCTACAATTGGTGGCACAACAAGTACACTTTTATCAGATACACCTTTATGTGTATGCGTAGAGTCATCATTTGTAATAAGAACTTTCTTGAATTTTGGAATAATGACTACGGCAAGAACTAATACAATGAGACCAACGACAAAACTGTCAAGAAAAGCATCCGCAATTAGATAGCCCATTGTAGCACAAACGGCCAAGTACAAAATCCACGAAATGACAGTTCCTGTTTTGCCCATAAGCAATAAGTTTATTTCAAACTTGCAAAAGTACAACAAATATTAATATCCATATTTTTCAAATACCGTCAGACTCAGTTTGGCCTCGATATTTTCAATAAATTCTCTTTCAAGATACATCTTGATGCCACCGCGTTGAACTTTATCGCAGGTTCTTTTCCATTTAAAAATACCCTTTACGAAAGGAGCAAGTTGAACTCCACGAGAATCATACAATGCCGATTTTCCGTCTTTAGTCACTACAAAATACCCATCAAATGTCCAATAAGTTTGTACAGGCGCATCTATAAGTGGAGTTTTCCAACGTTCGTCAATCAGATATAATTCCCCGTTTTTCTCACAGCGAAGGAAATGGTCGCCCACACGGGAAATTCCTAAAAGCCTATAGTTCGGGATGCTTTCTTGCAAATAATCAAACTCATCGAAACACTCTTTGAAACTGTCGTGGTATACGGGTTCTATGTCTAAAAAACCTTTGGGATCCAATTTCCAATAATTGGAAGAACTAAACTCTTGGATTGGCTTTTCATATTCGCGTTCGAGATAAGCCATCCACTCCTCAAAGTTACAACCCGGGTATTCTATCGCATCTCCATTCCATGTGAAATATTCTTCGGCGTGCCAAGCTTCTTTTGCCCCAAGTGCACGAACGACATCGAAAGCCTTCTTTCTCACCACATCACCTCTCAATAAAAAAGAATACCGATCGTAGGATTCAATCTCCCAAAAATCAGGCAAAAGGTGAAAATCCATATCATAATCCGCTATGCTGATTCGCAAAAAATCTTCTGCATCATCCCGTATTCCAGGTTCATCCCATTCCGGTTCACCGTCACCCAACAGCAATTCCTTGCGCAAATGTTCATATATCTTTTCACAAAATGCCCTCGAAGCGTTCCTGTCGTGAAACAGTTTGAAATCGTGTTTAACTATATGTGAAATATCGGTGCCCATAGATTTAAATTCTTGGTCTACATTACTTTGTATTTAATGTCAATTCGCGGATCCTCAAATTTTTCCATCCATTTGCGGCCTTGTATGCTTTCAAACTGTCGTGTGGCACATAAACTACCATTTTCTTGTTTCCATCTGCGAAATCCCAATTTCTGCTAACGTCCACCATCTTCGGCGGCTTAACTGCTTCTATCACGAGTTTGCGCAACGATTTGCATTCATCCAAAGCCCGATAATCAATACTTTCCACATTACAAGGAATTCGGAGTTCCTTCAAGGTCTCGCAACCGTCAAAGGCCCGGTGCCCAATGATTTTAAGGGATTCTGGTAAAATTATTTTCTTCAGATTGAAAAAATCAGAAAAGACAAATCCATCAATTTCTTCCGTTCCATTATGTACAACAAACTCCTCGCGCCAAGCATCGGGTACTGCGATCAGCTTTTTGCCGTCTTTTGTGTAAATGGCACCCTCAATAGCACAGAAATATGGATTATCGGGATCTATGTTGAATTCCTTTATCTCAGGACAGTTATGGAAAAGTCCGCCTGGAATTTTGCGTAATGTTTTCGGATAATTGACCTCTTTGAGGTGGCCTCTCTCAACTATCATTGCCGTGCCGTTGACTATTTCTTCCAGTCCATCACGAAATACTATTTGTTCCAACGAATTGCACCAAACCAAATTGGTAGCATCAACTTTTTTTACCGAAGACGGAATGTCCAAAACTTTTAGTTTAGAGCAAGAAGAGATTAGCTGAGCTGGTAACTCCGTTAAAGATTTTGATAATTTAAGATGTTCAAGTTCTGTACAAAAGCGGAACAATAGCTCGTCAATTTTGGTGACAGAATCTGGCATTTCAAAACTTTTGATTTTGCTTCCTTGAAAAGCCCATGTTTCAATGACCTCCAACCCGTCAGGTAGATGTATGGTTTCTATACGGCTATCCATAAATGCCCCATAGCCGATTACTTTTGTTCCTTTAGGAACGGAAAAATGTTTGTGGGGATAAGCCGACGGGAAGGCAACCAATGTGGTCAAATCCTTACTGTAAATCACACCATCCATCATTGTGAAATAAGGATTGTCATCCGCCAGTTCGTATGCTTGAAGGTTGCAGTCGGCAAAGCAAGTGCCATTCATCTCATTTACCGATGCAGGAATATGGATTTTCGTAATATCTGTACAGCCGGCAAAAGCAAAGTCGTCAATCTTTCTCACACTTTTCGGCAATACCAAATTGGTGAGATGGGGACAATTTGAAAAATTGCGGACTCTTTTCAATCCTTTAGGCAAAATCAATGTGGTCAATTTTTTAGAATCTGTTATGCCCGATTCATATTCACCTTTAATAAGTGTACTCGAAATACCTTTAGGCAGAATAAGTGTTTCCAACTGAGTATGATAGCCGAAATAAGGAAGCTCTTTGCCGTCAACGTAGGTGGCTTCACCGAGGTCTAGATTTCGGATGGGTGCGGCATTTTCATAATCGGGAGTACCCTCTTCATCGTCCTCGTCCTCAAAGTCACTCCATACGGTACACATATCATCAAGCACATCCTCAAAGTCCTTTTTCCCTATCAATCCAGTGATTTTCAACGAAATCACTTCATTGCGATCTTTCTTGGACAGAAGTTTCGACAATGTGTTGGGTTTTTCCAAATGAATGGTGATACTTTTTCCCATGATGTCCTCATCACTTATGTCCGATTTAAGCGTCAGTATGCCAAACATCGGTTTGTTCTCCTCCAAGAAATCCACCCACAGCTTCTCCAACTTTTCGGCATGCTCAACGGGCAGTGCCCTCCCTGAATGTCCGCCACTCCAATCAAACGATGGTATTATTTTAGAAAGAACTTCGGTGGAAAGGATAGGTAGCAAGTCTGGATCAATCACGGTGTCGGCCATCAAATCCATGTAATAGACCTCGCGCCCTTTCCCCGACCAATCCTCATCCATATAAGGCTCCGAGCGAAAGTGCCCGCTCATGCAGATACCGGTTTTGCCCTCGCCACAGCGCACCATAAAGAAACGGTCGCCCTTGTGCGCCTTGTCGTGCTCCCACACGCTCCAATTGCCGACGTGTGCGCAATTTGACAAGTCCTCGCGCAGTCGCTCAATGGTGTAGCTCGAGATGCTCGGGTTCCAAAAGAGAATGATTGTGTTCATAACCTTGTAGTTTTATATTCAACACGGCAAAATTACCACCCGACTGCGCCAAAAAGCGGACCAATAGTGATGAAAACGCCCAATTCGCCCAATTCGCTTAATTCGCCGACAGCCACCACACCGCCAACGCCACCTGCACCGCAAATATCGCCGGCACGCCGTACTTGAACTTCTTGTGCTGGGTCTTGTGGCGCCACACCTGCATCCCCAACCACGCCCCGACGCTGCCGCCGCCGGCCGCCAACCCCAATAGCACGCTTTCGGGGATGCGCCACCGGTTGTGCTGCGCCTTCCATTTGTCGATGCCGTACACGAAAAAGGTCACCACTGTGATGATCGCCAAATATATCAGGATTAAATGCTTCATTTCCGTCATAAGTTTGCCTTTTGGTAATATTCCAGATGGCGCAAAGGTACATTTTTTACCATCACAATATTTTCGTTTTTTTTTGTTTCTCCCCTGAAGGGGCTCATCAGGGAGACGAATCGCTTTCCCTACCGAACTTTTGTCCCTGCCGGGACATTTTCACCGTCCATTTGTCATCCATTCGTCGTTCATTCATCGTCCATTCATCATATATTCATTCTCCCTTTCATCGTCTCATAGCTTCATCGTCTCATCGTTTCATCGCTTCATCGTCTCATCGTCTCATCGTCTAATTTTGTACCTTTGCCGCCCGAAATAAATCATCCAAGAAAAACCGTAAGTCGCTGTCATGCAGAAGTATAGAAGCTATGTGCTCCCCGTTGCCATCCTGTTGGGATTCCTGTTCCACGGCTTTAGTGCGCGCATAGCCTTTTTGGTTCCGTGGTTTCTTTTCGCCATCCTGCTGCTGAATTTCGTGACGGTGGATTTGCGCCGCCTGCGCTTCTCGACGCTCCATTTATGGCTGATGCTCTTCCAGTTGGCGGTCAGCGCGGGACTCTACCTCTCCGTGCGGGCGATCTCGCATGATGAGACGATGGCGCAGGGCTTCATGATGTGCGCCCTCTGTCCCGTGGCCTCCTCCGTGGTGGTCATCTCCTCCATGCTCGGCGCCGACCGCATGACGACCACTGCCTACACCATGCTCTGCAATTTGGTGATTTCCGTGGTCGCGCCGCTCGCCTTCACAGTCATCGGGGTGCATCCGGAGCTCTCCTTCTGGCAGTCATTCCTGATGATCCTGCGGCGCATCACCCCCACGCTCGCGCTGCCCTTTTTCACGGCGCTGGCCCTGCAGCTGTGGGCACCGAAAGCCAACGACTGGCTCTGCCGCTACAAGAACGTGTCGTTCTACCTGTGGGCCGTCGCGCTCTTCATGACCCTGGGACGCACCATCGACTACATCTTCCTGCACGGGCGCGGCAACGAGCACATCATCCTCCTCTCGGCCCTCTTCTCCGCCGTGATGTGCGCCGTGCAGTTCGGCTTCGGCAAGTGGCTCGGGCACCGTTACGGCGACACCGTGGCGGGCGGCCAGCTCCTCGGACAGAAAAACACGGCCATGGGCATCTGGATGTCCAATACCTACCTCCAGCCGCTGTCTTCCGTGTTCTTGGCCTTTTACATCATCTGGCAGAACCTGTTCAACAGTTTGCAACTGTGGTGGCACGACAGAAGAGTTAGCAGTTAGCAGTTAGTAGTTAGTAGTTAGTAATAGGAGAGGCTTTTAGGAAAAATTTCAGCGCCATTGTAACAAAATGAGGGCTTCGTGCGACAAAGAAGGGCGAAAGAGAACGTTTTATGCATTTTGGTACAAAAATAATGGATCTAAAGTACTCTGTATCAGTGTTTTTACATACACTTACAAGTTTGGCAATCCTTATTCTCGGTTTACGGTTACCCGCTTTCGCGCAGGATTGTTCGCCGAAAGTGTTGCCGTATTACGAGGACTTTGACAGCCATACATGGGGGGTCTTCATTCAGACTCCGGCCCTTATTGGGGAAGACCACTGCTGGCGCGAGAATTTCGATGACCATGGAGGGGGGATTGCCGGCACGCAGAACCACCTGTTCCCCGACGACCCGCCCGGAAACAGCGCCTGCGTCGGATCCAGATATGTGGGACCGCCCGGAACTCCTATACCAAGCGGTTATACGATTATACTGATCAGCCCGGAATTAGAGTCTCCGCCGACAAGCGTCAGTTTCAGCATTTTTTCCTACGGAATCTATGGTTCCAACTATTTGGGTGACAGTCTGCGGCGAAGGCTTGCCGTGGGTTATATCGCCGACACCAACGATTGGAAGGGGAGTTTCGTAGGGGTCGATACTGTGGAGCTTACCGCCGCCCGGCTCGTGTGGGAACGCTTCACCGTGACGGGGTTCGAGAACATGACCTCGCCCTATTTTGTGGCCTTCTTCAACGACTCGCTTTTGCAATACCCGAAATGGCCGCTTCAAAATCATGGCTTTTCCCCACAAGCGATTGATTATCGTTTTTTTATCGACAGCGTGCTCTTTGACGGAGCTCCCGTGAATCCCGACCCCGACCCCGATCCTGATCCCGATCCCGACCCTGACCCTGACCCCGACCCCGGCACAGTAGAGCCGCCTGTCACGCCGATGCCGGACACGCTCACTTCGGTCCGGCTCTACCTTCCCAACGCCTTCACGCCCGGCGGCAACCAGCTCAATTCGGAGTTCCGGCCCGTCTTCAGCGACCCTGGCGAAATCGAGTACTACCGGATGATGATTTACAACCGATGGGGCAATCTGATATTCCGCACAGAAGACTTGACACACGGCTGGGACGGAAACCACTGTCCGGAAGGCGTGTATGTGGTTCTCGTGTGCTACAAGCCGCGAGGGGGAAAAGAGCGAACCGCAAGGGGAACCGTGACGCTGATACGGTAATGTGTCGTTTTTTTGTATTTTTGCCTTTTGAATTATATAGTAGTGATGAAGACCCGGATTCTTTTTGTGTGTCACGGCAATATCTGTCGCAGTCCCATGGCCGAGTTCGTGATGAAGCAGAAGGTGGCGGAGCGAGGGCTCTCCGCGCAGTTCGAGATCGCCTCCGCCGCGACGAGCCGCGAGGAGATCGGCAACCCCGTCTATCCGCCGGCCCGCAGGATGCTGGCGGCGCACGGCATCTCCTGCGACGGCAAGACCGCCCGCCAGATGACCCGCGCCGACTACGCCCATTACGATTACATCATCATCATGGACCAGAACAACCGGCGGAACATCCAACGCATTGTCGGGCAAGATGTTGATGGCAAAATCTCGCTGCTGATGGATTATACCGACCACCCTCGCGACGTGGCCGACCCTTGGTACACCGGCGACTTCCAAGCCACCTGGGACGACGTGCAGGAGGGCTGCGAGGGGTTGCTGGCGGCGATTGGGTGTTAGCTGTTGGTTGTTGGCTGTATTTTGGTCCGATTCCCGTTTTCCCACGTCTTACGTCCTACGTCTCACGTCCAAAAAAATCGTATCTTTGCACCTCCTAAAAAGAAAGATAGAATATGAGCGAATGTAATCACAATTGTCAGGAATGCAGCCAGAAAGACTGCGGAAGCAGAGATTTGCACGAGAAACCGAATGCATTGAGCGATATTAAGAAAGTCATCGGCGTGGTGAGCGGCAAAGGCGGCGTGGGCAAGAGCTCCGTCACCTCGTTGTTAGCCGTGGCGTTGCGCCGCAAGGGTTACCGCGTGGGCATCCTCGACGCAGACGTCACCGGTCCATCCATCCCGAAAATGTTCAACCTCCACGATATGGTGCGCGGCAGCGAGCAAGGCGTCTATCCCGCCGTTACCGAAACCGGCATTGAGGTGATTTCCAGCAACTTGCTGATTGCCGACGAGAAGTCGCCCGTGCTGTGGCGCGGTCCGCTGGTCGCCGGCATGGTGAAGCAGTTCTGGACCGAAGTGATCTGGGAACACATTGACTTCCTGCTGATTGACATGCCTCCCGGAACCGGAGACGTGCCGTTGACCGTCTTCCAGACCATCACCCTCGACGGTATCCTGATGATCACCTCCCCGCAGGAGCTGGTCTCCCTCATCGTGAGCAAGGCCGTGAATATGGCTGGCATGATGAACATTCCTATCCTCGGTCTCATCGAGAACTACAGCTACATCACCTGCCCGAAGTGCGGCGAGAAGATTTCCGTGTTCGGTAAGAGCAATGCCGAAGAAGTCGCCAAAGAGTTCAACATCAAACTGTTGGATAGACTTCCCATCGATCCCGAAATGGCCACCCTCTGCGACAAAGGCCAGATCGAGAAGGTCAAGGAGACCCGTTTGGAGAATGTGCTCGATGTACTGGAGAGCTTGGAAGTCCCCGCTTAACTGCTAACTGCTAACAGCTAACTACTAACTACAAAATGAAGCAGTACTTAGATCTGATGCGCACGATCCTCGACGAGGGTCACTACAAAGCCGACCGAACAGGTACAGGCACTTACAGCATTTTCGGCTATCAGATGCGGTTTGACCTGCAGAAGGGCTTTCCCTTACTGACGACCAAGAAGTTGCATCTGCGCTCCATCATTTATGAGCTGCTGTGGTTCCTGCGTGGCGACACGAACATCCAGTATTTGCACGACCACAATGTGACGATTTGGGACGAGTGGGCTGACGAGCACGGCGACCTCGGTCCGGTCTATGGAAAGCAGTGGCGCTCCTGGGAAGCCCCCGACGGCCGTGTCATCGACCAGATCACCAATCTGATCGAGCAGCTCAAGCGCAATCCCGACTCGCGGCGGCTCATCGTGAGCGCATGGAATCCGGCGGATGTCGATCAGATGGCGCTGCCGCCGTGCCACACGATGTTCCAGTTCTACGCCAACGACGGACAGCTCTCGTGCCAGCTCTACCAGCGCAGCGCGGACGTTTTCCTCGGCGTGCCCTTCAACATCGCCTCCTACGCCCTGTTGACGATGATGGTAGCGCAGGTTTGCGGGCTGAAGGCCAAAGATTTCGTACACACCTTCGGCGACGCGCACATCTACTCCAACCACGTGGAACAGGCCAAGTTACAGCTCTCTCGTGACCCGCGCCCGCTGCCGCAGATGCGCATCAACCCCGATGTCAAGAGCATTTTTGACTTCCAATACGAGGATTTTACGTTAGAGAACTACGACCCGCATCCGCATATCAAAGCGGAAGTGGCGGTTTGACGATGAAGCGATGAGGCGATGAGACGATAAAAAACGATGAATTATTTTCTCACTTAAAATACCAAACATTATGAAATCCATTCAAGAACATAATTTCAGCGGCGAAAGAGCCCTGATCCGTGTTGACTACAACGTGCCGTTGGACGAACAATTCAACGTGACCGATGTCACCCGCATCGTGCGCACGAAAGAGACCATCGGCAAGATTTTAAACGACGGTGGTTCAGCCATTTTGCTCTCCCACCTCGGCCGTCCGAAAGGCGAGACGAAGGACGAGTTCTCCTTGCGCCACATCGTGAAGACGGTGTCCGAAATACTCGGCAAAGAGGTTGTTTTCGGCGGCGACGTGTTGACTGCCGAGGCCGAGACCCTTTGCAAGAACCTCAAACCCGGCAGCATCGTGCTGATGGAGAACCTGCGCTTCCACAAGGAAGAGGAGAAGGGCGATGTCGATTTCGCCAAGGCGCTGGCACGCTTGGGCGATGTCTATGTGAACGACGCTTTCGGCACCGCGCACCGCGAACACGCCTCCACCGCCACCGTGGCCCGCTGCTTCCCGGGCAAAGCCTTCGCCGGCTATCTGCTCTACAACGAGGTGATGAACCTCGAAAAGACCCTCAACGGTCAGGAGCGCCCCTTCACGGCCATCATCGGTGGCTCGAAGGTCTCCACGAAAATCAACATCCTCAAGAACCTCATCCCCAAGGTCGATAACCTCGTGGTGGGCGGCGGTCTGAGCTACACTTTCCTGAAGGCTATGGGCTTCACCATCGGCAACTCGCTGTACGAGCCTGATATGCTGCCCGTTGCGCAGGAAATCCTCGACCAGGTGAAGGCCTCCGGCGTGAATTTCGTCTGCCGTGTCGATAGCGTCTGCGCCGACAAGTTCAGCAACGACGCCAACATCTTGGTGACCGAAGACAACAACATCCCCGACAACTGGGAGGCTTTGGACATCGGTCCGAAGAGCCGCGTGAACATCGCGAAGGTCATCAAGGATTCCAAGACGATTCTGTGGAACGGTCCCGTGGGCGTGTTCGAGTTGGAGAAGTTCAGCGAAGGCACCCGTGCCGTGGCGTTGAGCGTGGCAGCCACCACATTGGCGGGCGCGTACTCCATCGTGGGCGGCGGCGACTCCATCGCGGCAGTCAACAAGTACGACCTCGGCAACTACATCTCCTACATCAGCACTGGCGGCGGCGCCATGTTGGAATATCTGGAGGGCAAGGAGTTGCCGGGTGTCAAAGCACTGAACGAAAATTAATCCGTCACCGTTGTAGAGACGTGCCATGGCGCGTCTCTACAGAACGGAAAAATTATTACATTACGTCCGTAGAGATGATGTATTTATCGTCTCTACGGAACGTTTATCATAATTATAATTCAAAAACAAAAAACATACATGCTGAACAGCAACTATTACTGTGTCATTATGGCCGGTGGCGTGGGCGCACGTATTTGGCCCATGAGCAACTCCTCTACACCAAAACAATTTATGGATCTCTTGGGCGAAGGCAGAACGTTGATCCAGAAAACTTTTGACCGTTTTGCAAAAGTTTGCCCCAAGGAGAACATCTACATTGTCACCAACAAAACCTATCATGATCTTACTCGGGAGCAGTTTCCCGACATCTCCGAGGAGCAAATTATACTTGAGCCTTTCCGCAGAAACACGGCCCCTTGTATTGCATACGCCAATTATAAAATCAAAGCCAAGAACCCGCATGCCGTAATCGTGGTGGCTCCGTCTGACCATTATATCGAAAAAGAAGATGTGTTCGTTGATGTGATCAAAAGAGGCTTGGACATTACGGCACAATCGCCTTGCCTGCTCACCATCGGCATCCAGCCAACAACTCCCAATACGGGATACGGCTATATCCAATATGATGAAGACGAGCCACTTGCTGGCAATTCCTCTGTATATGCCGTAAAAACATTCACCGAGAAACCCGAACTTGAAATGGCCAAGAACTTCCTTGACAGCGGCGAATTTCTCTGGAATGCCGGTATCTTTATGTGGTCCCTCGAAGCCATTGACAAAGCTTTTGAGACTTATCTTCCCGATATCAACAGCCTCTTCAAGCAAGGCGAAGGATTGTACAATACCCCTGAAGAACAGGATTTCATTAATCGTATCTATCAGGTTTGCAGAAAGATATCTATTGACTACGGCATCATGGAAAAAGCGGACAACGTAAAGGTTTATGCCGCTAATTTCGGCTGGTCCGACTTAGGTACTTGGAGCTCCCTCTACGATTTGAGGAAAAAAGATGACAAACAGAATGTAGTGTCTGGCAATCATGTCAAATTATATGATACAGGCAAATGCATTGTCCATATTCCAAAACGCAACAAGGTGGTGGTCATTCAAGGACTTGATGACTACATCGTGGCAGAAAACGACAATGTTCTGCTTATCTGCAAAAAATCCGAGGAACAACAAATCCGCCAATATGTCACGGACATACAGGTGGATTTTGGCAAGGAGTTCGTATAAACGCTATTTAGCGAACTTCTTCTCTAAGGAAACTTCGTGATAGATTTGCGTGATGATTTCCTTCGTATAGAGAGGGAAATCCGCTTTCATCATCCAGTCGTAGTAGGCGGGTTCCACTTTGAACACTTCGCTTACGGGCTTGGATTTGTGTTTCCCGAAATTGAAAACGGGACGTTGCTGCGCGTCCATCACAATATGTCCGGCAAGATCGACCGTCGGGCGTTCTGAGGTGAATGCGCTTAAGGCTTTCACATCGTTGACAACCGGCACGTAGGTGCGTTTGGTCTGGCGGTCCGTGTATTCCACGCCATCATATTTCTCCAATTGTGCTTTCAACACCTCGTATGTGGCACGGGTGTCGGCGGAGGCCTGGTGGGCATTCGTCAAATCGCCGTTGCAGTAAAACTTGTAAGCGGCCACAAGGTTACGGGGCTCCATTTTGTGGAAGATGTTCTGCACATCGATGAGGTAACGGTTTCTCAAGTCAAAACGTTTTCCGCAGCGGAGGAATTCCTCCACCAACAAGGGCACATCGAATTTGTTGGAGTTGAAACCGGCCAAATCTGCGTCCCCGATGAAAGCCATCAGGTCGTCAGCGAGTTGGGCAAACGTGGGCTTGTCCTGTACATCCTCGTCTGTGATTCCATGAATGGAGGAGCACTCCTCAGGAATCGGGATTCCGGGGTTGATGAGTTCCGTGCGGCTGATTTCCTCGCCGTCAGGCATCACTTTCAACATTGAGATTTCCACGATTTTATCTTTTCCGACGTTCAAGCCGGTGGTCTCCAAATCAAAAAAGACCAAAGGTCTGCTTAAATTGAATTTCATATTAGTGCTTGATTATTTTTTCGGTTTTAACGGATTGGTCGTTGGAAAAAAGTTTCACGAAATATATTCCGTTGGCGTATGGGGCCAAAGACAGTTCTTTGCCTTGTAACTGACCCGCTTCCAAACATTGTCCATAGACGTTTAATATTTGGTAGTGAAATTCTTCCACGTCAGTTTCTGTTTCAATATACAATCTGTCGTGTGTGGGATTCGGGTAAATCTTGATGTCTGTCAGGTTGTTATAAGGTTTGACAGAAGAATGGTCAAAGGATTTGCCGACTACAGGGCGGATCATAGGTGCGCCTTTGTAGAAGGATTCGTACCAGTCAGCGGCGGTCTTGTAGAAGAACTTCCCGCGTGCATCGTTGTTTTGGTCGAAGCCGATGTTGAGCTGTATGTCGTGATTCTGGTAGAAACCCACGTAGAAAGTGCCGGAAACAGGTAAAGGCTCATCCAGATAATACGAGACAAAATCCAGATAATTGTCTTCAAAATCTGGAAGTTGTGCCGGAAGCTCATAAAGCACATTCCCCGGGAGCCCGTTGTTGTCATCCCAAACCATCAAGGTGAAAGGAGCGACATTCTCGTCATTGTGAGCATGGTTGAACCAGAATCGCACGGCCTGCAAGGTGTCGGGTTCGGCAAGAGTGAACTTCACGGCTAAATATGAATGCGGAACGGCCATGTCGGAGAGCAGGCAGTAGCCAGCCTCTGCTGTGCCGTCATCGTAAGCATAGTAGTTGTAGAACTTTTGCTCAAACACAGAAGTGTCGTTGCTCATGCAGACATCGTTGCCGCCCGCCATTCCGAACACGTGCGTGATGGTGAACACGGCGCTGTCAGCGTTGTCATAGACGTATTCTATCGGCAAGGAGGGTGCGGCGTGGTTTACGTATGTGTGCAAGCCGTTGGGATAGTATGGTGTGGCGTTTTCATTGTTCAACGGGGAAATATAGATGGTCTGTTGATGGTTTTTCACAATGCTGAACGTGAAATAGGTGTTCTTAGTGGAGTTCGACAGATTGCTCAAGTCATTGTGGAACTGGGTGATCATGTCAGAAGCTCGGAACTGATTCCAAGGCATGGATTGGTACTCCGTCAACGAAGAGATGGAAGGGCTGACAAAGGCCACATCATTCGGATACAGATCGTTTTGCGTGCGGTTAAGCCCCAACCGGATATAGTCGATATTCCATTGGTCACAATTGCTGCTCCATCCCACGATGTTACTACTAGTCCAGGCATCTTGGTCCAGACTGGCATAGTTGCGGAAGCGGAACTGGAAGTTGTCGCGGAAATACTGCTCATCCGTGATAGGAATCATTACTTGTTTGAAATATTGAAGAGGGTTTTCGACAATCCAGTCGCGCATGTTGCAGCCGAAAGTGGACCAGACCTCATTCCAAACGAATTCCTCTTCGAAAAGTGAGTCTGCGGGTATGAGGATGGTTTGTCCGGAGTATGCATCGCTCTCAAAAACGTAGTAGGTGCCAGGAAAGAAAGGATTTTCAACGGAGTCGCCGGCCGAATAGTACTGTCCCTCCTCAATGACATATTCCCCGTAGCTGAAACCGGCAAAGACGATGTTCCCCGTCGCATAGCCGAATTCCAGCACTAACTTGTCGGAATGTTCGGGGGTGTCACCCACAATCTCCCAGCCACCGGCATCCGCGTTCTGGCTGCCACCGCCCGGTTGGTAGTAGAAGCTCAGGTAAAGGGAGTCCCCAACTTGCATCCGACGGTTCAAGGTGAAATTGCTGTCCAACCGTATAAGGTTGGAGGTCAATGTGTCAGCAGGGAATGTGTTTCGGGATGCATGGGCATACACTTGACCGTACTCGTTGAGAGCATCTAACGTGACAACACCAATGGTTGGGGGATAAACGGCAAACCCTCGGTTGACATATCCCTGTCGGTCAAACCACTTGCTGGGATTCGGGTATCCTGTATAGTTGGAGAAATCATCCACAAAAGGAAGTTTCAAAGCTGTGGCGGATCGAGTAGGGAGGCCTTTCTTCGCCGCCTTCACGATAGCGGTGTTCTGCGCGATACCAGTGAGCATTTCCTGTGAAATGCCGAAAAAGGGGAGAGTACAGAGGATTAGGATTACAAATTTGATTCTGAAATTCATAAACGGATTTATTTAATATGGTTATAATGGATTTTCTGAAGTTGCTGTCTGCGTGGAGTCGGGCAGGCCACCGATATCCTTGCCCACCACGAGAGTTATTTTTTCGCCTTGTTTGATGGGGGTGCCTTGCGCGATGGAATGGCCTTTGTAAAGAACCTCCAAAACGACATTCTCGTACGGACTGGGCTTTTCAATCACACGCTCCAGCACCAGTCCTTGCGACTCTATCATGATTTGCGCTTGGCGAAGAGACAAGTCTCTTAGTTCCAGCATCTTGATTGTTGGTGGCTCTGCGGCCGCCACGGTGAGATACACTTTGCGCCCGTGTTTGACTTTCTCTCCGGGCATCGGGTTCTGCTTCAACACGGTGCCTGGCTTGGCGTCGCGATCATACAATTCGTCGCTGACTTCAAAGACAAAACCCTCCGATCTTCCGCGTTGGGTGAGCTCCTCCGCCGACTGCCCGCAATATGAAGGCATCTCTATTTCGTGACCGTGTCTTGTGAATAGTCTCAAAAATAAAATGGCTGACACAAAGATGATTATGGTCACTAAAATGGCCAACAATATATGAAAGGCCGGTCTGTCCGGACTCAATTTTCTGGCTGATGTTGTTCTTTGTTTGGTCATTCTATATGAGCAAGATTCTAAAGGTGCAAAAATACAATTTATATCCGAAAAACAAATAAAACGCAAAAAGTGCGAAAATAGTATTTAGCACAAATAAATCTGTGTAAATAAAATAGTTCTTTTTTGTATTTTTGCCCCGTGTATAAAATTAGCAAAAACGATTGTATTGAATAGGGAATGGGACAGGGTGATTTGAAAGAAAGAACGGTGTCCGGCATGATGTGGGGAGGCATCGGGAAGGTGGGGACGTTGACTATCAACTTCCTGACGAACCTTGTGCTTGCCCGTCTTCTCATGCCTGAGGATTTCGGGGCCATCGCCATGTTAGCCATTTTCCTCGCTGTCTCCAACATCTTCATCCAAGGTGGATTGGGAGCCGCTCTTATTCAGAAGAAAAACCCCGATCACCTTGATTATTCGACCGTTTTCTACTGGAATCTGGTTGTGGCTGCGGTTTTCTATCTCATTTTATACGTCTCTGCGCCGTTCATCGCCGACTATTACGCATTGCCCTTGGTGAAACCGCTTTTGCGGGTGCAAAGTCTGGTGCTGCTTATCCAATCGTTTTCCATTGTGCAATACACTCAGCTTCAGAAGCAGATGAATTTCAAAGCATTGGCTATCAGAAATATGGCGGCGGCTTTGGCGGGAACCCTCATTGCCATTCCGTTAGCTTTGCGCGGCTTCGGAGCATGGAGTCTGGTGGCCTCCGCCATCCTCGCGTCCATCGTGAATGTGTTGTTGCTGTGGAAGATGAGTGACTGGCGGCCTGCGTGGGAATTCAGCCTCTCATCTCTCAAGACCCTTTTCAGTTTCGGTGGCCTGATGTTGCTTTCCTCCTTGGCGGAAACACTCTATACGAACCTGCAGGGGCTGATTATCGGCAAACGCTTTTCCGCCGGCGACTTGGGTTACTTCTCCCAGGCCAAGAAGCTGGAAGAGATCCCTGTTACGGGATTGTCATCCATCGTCAATGATGTCACATTTCCTGCCTTTTCGTCACTCCAAGACGATCCCGACCGATTGCTCGCGGGCGTACGCAAAAGCACCAAAGCCCTCACTTTTCTCAATTTCCCGATGATGATTTTGCTCATGATTGTCGCGCAACCGCTCATCTGCTTGCTCTATGGCAGCAAGTGGGAACCCTCCGCCCCTTATTTCCAAATCCTCTGTGTTTCTGGGCTTATTTACACGGTGAACACCCTTAACACTAATGTAATCAAATCGTTAGGAAAAGGAAAAATCTACTTCGTCATTCAAATCACCAAGCGGCTGATTGGCATCGCGCTGATTTTGTTCGGAATACGTTTCGGAATTTACGGGCTGCTGTGGGCAGTGGCAAGCGTTGCTTATATCGGTTTTATTATCAACACAATAGTCAATAAAAAGCTCATAAATTACGGACTCTTGAGACAGATAGGCGATGTTGGCGTGTGTCTGCTGATTGCCGTAGTCACAGGCGTTCTGACTTACGGATTCGGACTTCTGCTCCATTGTCACCCTTATCTCACCATGCTTTTTCAGATTATCCTCTATGTAGGTCTTTATATTTCTATTGCTAAAATATTAAAAATAAACGAGTTAGATATATATCTTGGAATAATCACCAATATTGTTCACCGAAAAAAATAACCATGCAATCGCGCTCCAATTTGAATATATGGTTCCGTTATCTGTTGACCACTGTCTCTCCGAAGTGGACGATAAATCTGCTTTTCCGACTGTGTCACCACCGGCGACCGGATTTGGATAATCCGCAGACATTGGACGAAAAAATCCAATGGATGAAACTGCATTATTATCAAGACAATGCCTTGGTGAAGCAATGCGCTGACAAATGGCAGGTACGTGATTATGTGAAAGAGTGCGGCTTGGAGTCCATTTTGACAGAGGTGATTGCTTGTTATGATGATCCGGAGGAAATCCCGTGGGAAAAACTGCCGGAAAAGTTCGTTTTGAAATGGAATTTTGGGAACGGCGGCAATGTGGTATGTATGAACAAGCAACATTTGGATGTCCGCAAAGCGACACAGGAGTTGAAACGTTTCCAAAAGCTCAAATTCCATTTATTGGCTGCGGAACCCCAATATGACGTGGCGAAGAAAGTGCTTATATGCGAGAAGTTCATTGAGCCGGAACATGGTTCTTCCCCTGTGGATTATAAGTTTTATTGTTTCAATGGTGTGGCCAAATATGTGTTATGCTGCATCGGACGCCAGGAAGGGCAAAAACCGGCGTTTTACTTCTTCGACCGTGACTGGAAACTGCAACGGCTTAATCGTCAAGGAATTGAAGCTCCAGAAGGCTTCACCATTCCCAAACCCGATGGAATGGATGCGCTGTTCGATTATGCAGAGACGCTTTCAAAGCCGTTCCCATTTGTCCGTGCTGATTTTTACCTTGAACGAGGAAAAGCCTACTTTGGAGAGCTGACTTTTACGCCGAGTGGTGGTTTTGACTATGGTCGGCTTCCTGAAAGCGACTTGCTCTTCGGCAACATGGTCCGGCTGGACACCGCAAACCGTAAATCGTAAACCGTAAATCGTATTATGATGAAGAAACAGAAAATTGCGAACATATTGATAATGGTGATACTGTGTATGTCACCGTTGATGTTTCTGCCGTGGGTGTATATGACGGTCGCCTATTATATCGCCCGCTACGTGATAATGCTGCTGACACTGGTGGTTTTTGCGCTCACCTTTTCGCTGAACCGTATGCTCTCGGCACGGTTCGTACGATTACTCATCCTTGCTGTTCTGTGCATGTTGCCTTGTGTGCTGTTTCTTCCCATAGATCTTACGGATATTTTCCAGTTGGTTGTTTCCCTGATTACGATTACTGTTGGGGCTGGTTTGCAATGGGATGAGCGTCAATGGATGAATGCCTGCTATTACTATACGATTTGCGTGGTGACGGTCATCCTATGTAATGCGATTTTTTATGCTGGTGGTCTGTATGTGCCTGAGTATTATATGTTTGACGAAGGGAAAAACCAGATCGGCGCTATGGCGGCCATAGGGGCTACAGCATGTTTCTACTTTGGAATGAAAATGCGGGACGAACGCACTTCTTTGTGGGTGATTAGTTTTCTGGCGTTATTGTCTCTAGTGCTGATTCGCGCCCGTTCTGACGTTTTTGCCTTGATAGCCTGTGGGTTGCTGATTGTTGCTAAAGAGGCTGACTTCAAATGGAAGTGGAATGTGAAGACGTTTCTCACGATTATCGGGTTTGTGATGATAGGAGTGATTATCTACACCGGTTTTATCAGCGAGGAGCTTCACACGTTCATGTTTGGCGGAAAGAGTGGCAATGATATAAATGACATCACCACCAATCGTTGGGCCAGAAACCAACAGGGACTGGATATCTTCATTCATCATCATTCCATGAACGATTTGAAGAATCCGATGAAGATACCGTTCATACACAATTATCCGCTTTTGCGTTTGGCGAGATACGGGTTCTTTTCTATTCCTCTGTTGGCCTTTTATTTATATTTCTGTATCAGTGCTTTGATTGAAATTTTCAAGACACGGAAATCCCAAATACGCCAAGCGGGTTGGATTGTTTGTTGTATTCCGTTGATTATCAGTCTTGCGGAACCTAATTTCCCGTATGGTCCTGGATTGGTGCAGTTGCTCGCCTTCCTGTTGCTGGGATTCTCGCTTTCCTCTTGTGAAAAAGTTCAGCTATGCGAAGCGGATGGAAAAACAAAAAAGGTGTTACATATCTGCAACGACTTCTTTTACAGCAAAGTACATGCTAATTTATACCGAGAATTGGATGGGTTGGAACAGGATCAAGTGGTGTTCACACCCGTACGAAAAACGACACCTGAAAACAACCGCTTTGATGGACAACACACTACTTTTATATATGCTCACATTCTGAAACCCTTCCATCGTCTCTTTTTCTTCCACAAAGTGGACAGAACAGTTCGCGAGATAGAGAAAACGGTGGATTTGGGAGAAATTTCATGCATTCATGCCACCACCTTGTTCAGCGACGGCATGGTTGCGAGGGAATTGCACAGAAAATACGGAATCCCTTATATTGTGGCAGTGCGCAATTGCGATGTGAATGCCTTTTTACGCTATATGCCTCATTTGTGGTGGGTACATCGGGCTGTGCTTGAATCGGCAGGGAAGGTGGTTTTCATCACCCCGAATCTCCGTCAACGACTGCTGAAACATCCGACCTTGTGGGGGATGAAAGCGGTCACGGCGGACAAATCCATTGTCATCCCGAATGGCATTAACGATTTCTGGATCAACCATCTACATACAGAAAAAAACACAGAAAACCCGCATCGGTTGCTCTACGTCGGCATTTTCAATCGCAATAAGAACATACCCAGAATGATGCGCGCATTGCAAAGTCTGCGCTCCGAAATCCCTGATTTACATTTAGATGTAGCTGGCGACGGCGGTGACAACGAACAGCAGGTTCTCGCTTTGATGAAACAACATGCCGATTGGATCACCTATCACGGAAGAATCACCGATTTGGAGGAAATGCGGTCATTGTACAGGGCCAACAGTGTGTTTGTAATGCCATCAAAATCAGAAACTTTCGGATTGGTCTATGTGGAAGCACTTTCTCAAGGACTTTCTGTTTTGTGGAGTCGGGGAGAAGCTATTGAAGGAATGTTTTCCGAACCGGTTGGCGAGAGTGTCAATCCGTTGAGTGAAAACGACATAGCTGCCGCAATGAGAAAGCTGCTCCAACATCCCGAAGCCTACGAAACCCTTCCTGAAAGCACCTTCAACACCTTCCGTTGGCATTCTATCGCCCAGCATTACGTCTCCTTGTACGATAACTTACACGAAATAACAAATCAAAAGTCTTAGATCATAAGTCATACGTCTCACATCATACGTCTCACGTCTAAAACATCCGTCATGTTATCCGTCATCTGTCCCATTTATAATGAAGAAAGCCGCATTGAAGAGTGCATTCTGTCAATCTTGAACCAAGATTACCCCAAGGATGATTTGGAGGTGTTGTTTGTTGATGGGCAAAGCAGCGACCGCACCCGCGAAATCATTGCAGAATATATGCAGGAGTATGCTTTTATCCAACTGTTGGATAATCCGAAACGGATTGCACCGGCGGCTCTGAACATCGGCATTCGCGCATCTTCAGGGAACATTATCATACGGTTGGATGCCCATGCCAAGTATCCAGAGAACTATTTCTCGCTGTTGGTCAATAGGTTAGAGGAATCTGGGGCTGATAATGTGGGCGGAGTGTGTCGTACATTGCCGGCAAAGGAGACCCCCGTTTGTCGCGCCATAGCACACGCCATGAGCTCTCCCTTTGGAATGGGCAACTCTTACTTCAGAATTGGTTCAGACCACGAGATGTGGGTGGACACAGTCCCTTTCGGTTGTTTTAGACGCGAGATCTTTGACAAAATCGGTCTTTTCGACGAAGAATTGGTGCGCAATCAGGATGATGAATTCAACGGGAGAATTATCAAGAATGGCGGTAAGATTCTCTTGCTCCCGCAGGTGATTGTTGACTATTTTGCCCGCGACTCCCTGACTAAAACCGCCAAGATGTTTTTCCAATATGGTCTTTTCAAACCGTTGGTGAACCATAAGTTGCAAAAACCGACAACCCTCCGGCAATTTATCCCGCCAATGTTTTTTGCGGGTCTTATTGCAGGAGGGCTGTTGAGCGTTTTTTCAAGAACGATTATGTGGCTACTCGTTTCCGTAATAGTTCTTTACGTTTTTTGTTGTTTCGTTTTTGGACGAAACAGGGAACGAGTCTGGCCGGATATTTTATGGATGCCCTTCACCTTTGCAGCCATACACCTCAGTTACGGGTGCGGCTATTGGGTGGGAATCCTTAAGACTATTTCGCACAGAAAAATCTCCGTGCAGTCTAATCATTAATTTGTTTGCTGTTCCAAAGTCTCAAGTCCTGAGTCCTAGAACGTATAGCCGACTTTGGCCTCGATGCCGCCGCTGAAGCCTTTCTCGTTCGGGAAGGTTCTGAAGAAGAAACCGCCAGTGAAAGAAAGCGCTTTCACGCGGAAGCCTCCTGCGATGGTGGCATACATGCCGACTCCCTGTTTGTTTTCCTCATCGTATTCGTAATAAAGAAAGTTTTCGTTTGGGCCATAAATAGGGCGAGAAAATTCTTCCGTCCAAAAATGGAATCCGACGCCAGCTGCAATGTTGATGAGTGGTTTCAGTTTGCGGCCTCTCTCAAAATAGTGGCGGTAGTTGAGGAAAAGGGGGATTTCCTGAAAAGCTCCGGTGTTCAGACCATAACCGACACCAATACCAACAGCGTCGTTCTGATTGATGGCGATACCGTTGACGAAAACTCCCGTCCAGCCGACATTTTTCCCCACAAAAAACCCATATTCATTAATGAAATTGTAGGCGATTTTTTTCTCTTGTTGTTCCTGTGCGTTCAGCGAGCCTAATCCGCAGCACAAGACAACACACAACAAGGTTAATGTTTTTAATGCATTTCTTTTCATAATACAGAATTTTAGTTACGAAATAAAAACGGCGGCAAAAGTACATTTTTTTCAAATCTGAAAAAATCATACCTTTGCGCCTGATTTCCAAAATGAAAAAGCTACTGAAAATAGTTGTGCTGCTGATAGTTATGTTGGTTTCTGGCGTTAGTGGATGGGGCCAAACCAACCGCGACAGCATCCGTGCGCAACGACTCCGCGAGGTGAACATCAATGCCGATGCGCCGCAGAAAGTGTTTTCGGGACCGGCTGCCGTTCAACAGATTTCAGCGCAGCAAATCAAACAACTTCCCACTCTACAACTATCTGATGCCCTGAAGTATATGTCGGGGGTGGTAGTACGTGACTATGGCGGCACCGGCGGCATGAAAACGGTTTCCGTGCGCGGTCTCGGCACCCAGCATACCGGCGTGGCCTACGATGACATTGCCCTCACCGACTGCCAAACCGGCCAGATCGACCTCGGAAAACTCTCCCTTGAAAATGTCGCTTCGCTTTCGTTGGTTGTTGGGCTTGATGATAAGATCTTCGTTCCCGCACGGCTGTTTTCTTACAGTAGCATATTGAAAATCAACACGATAAATATGATTCCTGAAAAGCCCTTCAACTTTCGGGTAGGTGGTGCTGTGGGTATGTACGGGCTCTACTCTTTGCAGGCTGGTGTCACCCATAAAGTGGTTTCCAAAAAGCACAATGACCGTCTGTTTTTCTGGAATCTCTCGGCGGATGCCATGCGCTCCAAGGGAAATTACCCGTACACGCTCCGCTACGGTGGCATCCATGACAGTGTTTCCCATGAAATCCGTAAAAATGCTGAGACGAGAACTCTGAACACTGAATTCAATGCTGTTTGGCAGATTGACAAGACCCAACGGTTCAATGTCAAGCTCTATTACTATAATTCGGCTCGCGAACTCCCTTCTGCCACTATCTTTTACAATTCTGAATCACATCAGAAACTCTGGAACCAAAACGCCTTCGGGCAGGCGCATTATCATAAATACTTCAGTGATCGTTGGGCTTATCAGGCCAATCTGAAGTTTAACTACGATTATACTCGGTATTATGACCCCGATTATCTGAATATCGAGGGTTTTTTGGATAATCGTTATCATCAACATGAGAGTTATTTTTCCAACACTGTGCAATATTCTCCCATCTTGGAGAAAGATTCACTCAAAAATATACAAAAATTGCAGTTTGCTCTGGCGCAGGATGTCTTCTATCAGCAAATGAAGGCCAATTCGCTTGATTATACGCATCCTGGGAGGCTCACCTCGCTCACATCTTTGTCTGCGCTTTTGTCTGGAAACCGTTGGAAATTGAATGCCAACTTGTTGTTCACTTACGTCAACAATATTATCATTGAGAATCCTGAAATTCAAGATTTCACCCATTTTTCTCCTGCTATCGGAGGGTCGTTTGAGTTGGCCAAGACGGTGCATCTGCGTTTCTTCTACAAGAATATTTTCAGAATGCCTACTTTCAATGACTTGTATTATCGCGAGGTAGGCAATGTAAACTTGAATCCTGAAAAAACGCATCAGTGGAACTTGGGATTGGTGCTGAAAGAGGCGAATCTTGCGGCTGGCAGGATTACTGTTTCCACCACGTTGGACGGCTATTTCAACATTGTGAAGGATAAAATCGTGGCGTTTCCGTCGCATAATCTGTTTTCCTGGACGATGCTGAACTACGGCATGGTTTATGTGACGGGGGCAGAGCTGAACACATTCTGGCAATATCGCATCACGGGCAAGTACATTCTCCGGCTGAACGGCAATGTCACCTACCAAAAGGCAGTTGACCGTACTGATGAAAGCGGCAAGACGTTCAACCATCAGATTCCCTACACCCCGTTATGGTCGGGATCTATGAGCTTGAGCATGCAAACCCCATGGTTAACGGTCACATACGCATTTATCGCTTGTGGCAAGCGGTATGCTTTGTCGCAGAACATCCCCGCTAACGAGGTCTCTGGTTATTTTGACCACAGCATTACCTTAAGCCATGACTTCAATTTTCGCAATTCTTCGCTTGGACTCAAATTGGAGTTGCTTAACATAGCCAACAACCATTATGAAATTATCAGGAACTATCCGATGCAGGGATTCGGTCTGCGTTTCAAGGTAGTTTATGATTTCGGAAGGTAAGGAATAAACTTAGTTTTCCATAAATCGCGTGGCAAAAAAAAGGTGGGGCATGACTGCTCCACCTTCGATTTTATTCGGATTCGGAAATTAATCGGCTAAACCATGAAAGACATCGAAAACGTCGTCCTTCAGTTCGTAATATACAGCATTACTGGGTTCTTCAACAGTTGTTTGAGTCTTGCTTTGAGCTGATGCCAGCAGTTCGTTGCGATTGATGGCCGGTTCGCCTACCATTTTGGCGAATATTTCATCATTGTCATAGTCTCCGCCGTTGAAATCGGGGGTGTTGTCGGTGGTAAGGTCGGGGAAGTGGAAGTCTGTGATCTCGGGTATGTTGGACTCAAAATCCGTGTTTTGGTTTTCTATAGCGGGTTCTGCTACGGCTGCGGGTTGTTCGGTGAGTTCTGCGGCAGGAGTTTCGATGTTGATTTCGGGAACATTGGTTTGGACGTTCTCCTCCGTGGTGTTCACGATAGTCTCGCCAGTGGTGTTGATGACGATTTCAGACTCTTCCTCGTGGGCGGTGTCGAAATTAGTGACCACGAGAGAGAGCTTGAGGTTGTCGCCCAGTGACTCGTCCAGTCCATGACCCCAGATGAGGTGGACGTTTTCGGACTGCATCTCGTCGAAGCGGTCTTGGAGGATTTCAAGTTCGCCCATGGTGATCTGCTTTGACGGGCCGTAAGTGACGAAGAAGAGGAAGTTCTTGGCGTTGCTGATGTCGGCGTTTTCGAGCAGCGGGCAGTTGAGCACCTCGTCGAGCACCTGTTGCACTCGGTCTTCGCCTTGTGCGGTGGCGATGCCTAACAGAGCCTTGCCGCTGTGTTCCATGATGGTCTTCACATCGTTGAAATCGACGTTTTGGCCGTAGGTGACGGTGATGATTTCAGCCACGCATTTCACTGCGTTCTTGAGGATGTCATCCACTTGGGCGTAGGCCTCGTTGATAGGCAGGGAGTTGTAGTATTTCATGAGGTTTTGGTTGTTGACAATAATCAAGGAGTCAACGTATTTGCTCATTTCCTCAATGCCTGCGTTGGCGGCGTTCATGATGCGTTTGCCTTCGAATTTGAAGGGTTCGGTTACGACGCCGACGGTAAGGATGCCCATGTCTTTGGCCACTTTGGCGACCACGGGGGATGCGCCGGTGCCGGTGCCTTTGCCCATGCCTGCGGCGATGAAGAGCATCTTGGTGTTTTCACCGATGAACTCTCTGATTTCTTTTTCGCTTTCAGTGGCATATTTCTGCGCCACCTCGGGGTTCGCACCTGCGCCGAGTCCGTTACCTAACAAGAGTTTGTCTTGGATTTTACAGGCTTCCAGATGGCATTTGTCGGTGTTGCAAATCAGGTAGTCAACGCCTTGGATGCCTTCGGAATACATGTGTTGCACGGCATTGCTGCCGCCACCGCCCACGCCAATCACCTTGATGGCGGAAGTGTTTTCTTTAGCTCCAAAATCGGGTGTAAAATTGATTGATTCTGTCATATTAATTTTTATTGTTACTTACAGGTTAATGGTTTGGGTTTTATGAAATCTGTTCAAACAGTTTGGTCAGTGTGCTTTTGAAATTATCCAGGAGTTTGCGTCCTTTCCGGTCTCCGTCGTCAGTGTTTCTGGAGTTGGAGGGTTGGAACTCTCTTTCCCGCTCTTCGCGATTGCTGGTGAACTCCTCTTTCTGTTCGTCAAGATGAAATTCTTTGGTCTGTTCTTCTATTCCGTATTTAAGCAGTCCGAGGGAGGTGGAGTATTGGGGTTGTTTCAGTTCGTTGGACAGGGAGTCGGAGAAGCCGACGCAGGGAATCCCGATGCGGGTGTTCAGGCCGAGGTCGAACTGGCAGAGCTCTATGATGTGCCGCAGTTTGGCGCCACCGCCTGTGAGGACTAATCCGGCACCGTTTTGGAGCATTTTCATGCAGCCGGAGTTTTCCAGTTCCTTTTTCACGTAGCCCAATATGTCGTTGTGTACGCGGCTGTAGATGATTTTGGCCAGCTGTTCGTCGGTGATGCGCAGGGGGGTCTGCTGGTGCGGGCGCAGGATGGTGCTCACACGGTTGGGGTTGCTTTTGGCTGGGAGGCAGCTGCCGTGGTTGATTTTGAGTTCTTCGGCCGTGTCTTCCGGAATTTTGCAGACGTTGGCGATGTCCTTGGTGATCACAGATCCGGCGAAGGGGATCACTTTGCAGAATTTGGGGTGGCCGTTCTGGAAGATGACCATGTCGGTGGTGCCACCGCCGATGTCAATCAGGGCGACGCCGCGCTGTTTCTCCTCTTCGGTGAGGCAGGAGAGTCCTGAGGCCACCGGCTCCAGAATCAGCTCTTCGGTGTCGATGTTGACATTGGAGATACAAGTGTGTATTTTCTTGATTTCCTGATAATTTCCAGTGATAATCTGGTAATAACCCGTGATTTTCGATCCCAGTTCGCCAACGGGATCCATGGATTCGTGGCTGGCTCCGTCGGCGGAGTCTTCGATCACGTATTTCTGGGGGATGATGGCGATGATTTTCTGGTCGGGTGGGAGGGCGATGTTTTCCACCTCTCTTTTCATCGAGTCCAGTTCCTCTTGACTGATGAGCGCGTTGTGGTTGGAGCGGAGAATGTAGTGTTTGCAGTTGGTGGTGCGGATGTGGCGTGCGGCGATGCCGGCATAAACGCTGCTGATGTTGTCCATCCGGGCGTGGCTTGAGGCGAGTTGCACGGAGGTTTTGATGCTCTCCTGTGCCTTGAGCAGGTTCATGATGAGGCCGAACTCCACACCTTTGGAAGCCGACTTCCCGTGCCCGAGGATCTCGATTTTGCCTCTGTTGTTCAGATAGCCGATGATGGTGGCCACCTTGGTGGTGCCGATGTCAAGGCCGACGATAAGGTCGCTCGCCATGTTGTTGATTTCGAAATTGTTGGAAGAGTGATTTTTCTCCATACGCGCGGTTATTTTCTTGTTGCTATTATTCTGTTCTTATAACGGGCATCCAATTGGGCGTAGGTGTTGTAGCCCTTGTGGGAAAGCCCTTTCTCGTAAACCGTCTTGAGGTTCTCGAGTTTTTCGTCGGCGTTGTCCAGATTGCCGAAAAGGATGGTTTGTCCGCCCACGGTCGATGTCAGTTCCATTTCGTTGCGGCTGTTGAGGTGTATTTGGCGGAATAGGGCCTGGTAGAAGTCGTTGCGGTTGATTTTCTGTGCCAGTGCCAGTGCGTCCTGGATTCTTCCGGGGGCTTTCCGTCCAATCTTGAAGTTGTCGGAAACATTGCCGTTGACCACCATCAGATAGTCTTTCATCTTCATGGTGAAGGGCACCACTTCGCCTTTGTTGTCCACGAAATAGTGGTCCCCGCTTGGGGTGAACACATGCAGGACGATTTCTCTCAGGGTATAGTCGATAACCAGTTTCTTGCCCGCGAAATGGACGAAGTTCACGGTTTCGATGAAAGGGTTGTTTTTCAAGAGGGTGACGACCTCTCCCAAGTCGATTTCTTTCATCGATTTTCCGATGATGTCAATTTTCGCATTTGACAGCATCGACTCGATGCTGCTTTGGGAGAGAATGACACTTTCGTTTTGCGTGTGTGCCACCACCTGGATGCGTTCGCAACGCTGTTTTGGCATATTGACAAATGCCAAAACAAGCATCACAATCAATGTGATACTCAGCAAGATACGGACTATCGGCTTGGCATATTTCATCAAAAACGCGCAATTACTTTTAATCTGACAAAATTAAAAATAATACGGTTTTGTGATTTTGCATTCCGATAAAAAAATAAACATAAAATTGTTGAAAATGACACCCCGTTTTGACGGCTTTCAGTCATTGCGTTTGTCCAGCCCCCACAGCAGTTTTTCACGGATGGTGGAGTAGAAATCGGCGTTGTCGAAAAGGACGGTTTGTATGGTGAAATTCTCTTTGTAAATACGCAGTTTTACATTGTCGTTCAGGATAAGCCGTTGTGTGTCAATGCAAAGCGAATATTTTCCACCTCGTCCGCTCACGATGATTTCCAGAGTTTGCGAGGCGGGGATGACCAAAGGGCGGACACTCAAAGAGTGGGATGCGATGGGGGTGAGTACCACCACGTCGGTCTGTGGGTGCAGGATCGGGCCGCCGCAACTCATGGAGTAGGCTGTCGAACCTGTCGGGGTAGCCACAATCAGCCCGTCGGCCCAATAGGTGTTGATGTGCTTTCCGTCGGTGGTGACGGTAATAGCGTTGATGGAGTCGCTGTCTGTGGCGCGAATGGTCACGTCGTTGACGACAAAGTGCGTGTCCAAAGACAAAGGCTCACTGCCCTCGATGTGGAGCAGTGAGCGCGATTCCAAGGTGTATTTGTTTTCCAGAAGCATGCGGATGGAAGCCTCGAAGTTGTCCTTCTTGATGGCAGACAGGAAACCGATGCGTCCGGTGTTGATGCCGACTAACGGAATGTTCAGGTCTCCGATCAGGTCGGCGGCGTCGATAAAAGAACCGTCACCACCGATGGAAACCATAAAGTCCACACCGTCAATCTGTTGTAAGTCTAAATGGGTTTCAAACGATTGAAAATCAGTGTTTTTTGAGGATATGTTTTTATGCAACACCACCCTGCAGCCGATTTCTCGCAGGAAAGAGATGACCGTGTCGGTGAACGGCTGCTGTCCGGTGCCGGAACGGCTGTAGAGTGCGAAGGTGAGCATTTAAACGTATTCCTGAATTTCAATCTCGTTGTTCAGTATCATATTGGCATTCAAGGCCATAGCCGCCATTTCATCTTCACCGGGATAGACGGCCACGGGGGCGATCCATTCCACGTATTTTTTGATGCGGTTGACGACTGGTTTGCCGTAGGCGATGCCGCCGGTGAGGATGATGGCATCTACTTTGCCCTTGAGCACGCAGGCGTTCTCGCCGATCTGCTTGGCCACTTGGTATGCGAAAGCTTCCTCGAGCAGTTCCGCTTTCGGGTCGCCGGCGATTGCCGCTTTCTCCACAGCGTAGGCGTCGTTGCTGCCGAAGTAGCCGACATAACCGCCTTTGCCGACGAGCATTTTCTGCATGTCTTGCTGGGTGTATTTGCCGCTGAAACAGGCTTTTAAGAACTGATTCATCGGCAGGGAACCGGAACGTTCGGGAGAGAACGGACCTTCACCGTCTAAAGCTTGGTTCACATCAATAACCTTCCCCTTCTGGTGTGCGCCGACACTCACGCCGCCGCCCATGTGTGTGATGATGAGGTTGAGGTCCTCGTATTTCTTGCCGTTGTCCTTGGCGTACATACGGCCGATAGCTTTGTGGTTGAGGGCATGGAAAATGGATTGGCGTTCGAAATCCGGATGTCCCGAAATGCGGGCGATTTCCTGCATTTCATCAACCATCACGGGGTCGGCGATGTAGGCGCATTCCAGACCGATGTATTTGGCGATGCTGTCGGCGATGAGGCCGCCGAGGTTGCATGCGTGCTGACCGCTGTAGCCCATCTTCAGATGCTCAAGCATCAAGTCGTTGACTTTGTAAACACCTGATTTAAGTGGTTTTACGAGACCACCGCGACCCATCACGATGGAAATGTCGTGCAAGTTGATGCCTTCTGCTTCCAGCGTGGAGGTGATGATGTTTTTACGGAACTCGTATTGGTCAGCAATGGTGTGAAATTGCGATAATTCTTCCGTGGAATGTTTGATGTTCTTCAAAAATATTTGCTCGTTGCCGTCAAAAATGGCAACTTTGGTGGAGGTGGCTCCAGGGTTGATGGCGAGGATTTTCTTCATAAATGTATGGTATTAAATTAAAATTATTCATTTGGATAATCCGCGGGGTTGGTGGAGACTTTTAAGACCTTGCTGTAGGAAAGTCCCGCACTGTTTTTTACGTATGCGCACACGTAGTACGATGTGTCAACCTCAGGCAGTAGGAGAGTGGTTGAGAATGAATCAACTTCGGTGTAGTCACTGACTTTCACTTGGGTGGTGAACACGTCATTGAGTTTCGGGAAAGTGTCCTGTCTGAAACAGAATCCCTGTTCCATATAGTATTCACAACCGTGATTGTTAGTGACTTTCGCATTAACAGTCAGATGTTTGTCTTTATAAGTGTATGAAGTGATTTCGGACTCTGCCGTGCCGAATTTGGTGCAACCGGTGAGTAAAATCACTGAGCAAAAGCACAGTGCTGCTAATCTTTTTATCTGTTTCATTTTCTAAAAAATTTCTCGGTGGCAAATATACAAAATTTTTTGACGTAAGACGTAGGACTTGAGACGCAAGAACTTTGGACGTTTTTTTTACGTTTCAAGTCCTTAAACAATTGTGAATTATGAATTATGCATTGTGAATTGAAAAAATCGTATCTTTGCGGCTTAATAATTTTAAAACCTAAATACTATGGCATTAGCAATTAACAATGAGAATTTTGAGACCTTGATTAAAGGCGACAAGCTGGTCGTCATTGATTTCTGGGCAACGTGGTGCGGTCCGTGCCGGAGTATCGCCCCCATCGTGGAGGAGGTCGCCGCCGAGTTTGAAGGCAAAGCCGTGGTCGGCAAGTGCGACACCGACGAGAACGGCGACATCGCCATGCAGTTCGGCATCATGAACATTCCCACGCTGGTCTTCATCAAGAACGGCGAATTGGTTGACCGCCACGTCGGCGTGATCAAGAAAGAGGAGCTGGTGGCGAAAATCAACCAGCATTTATAACCGATCATTACTTAAAACTTCAATAGTATGAATACAGCTTTATTAATTTGCATCATCGGTACGATTGTCATCATACCGTTTTTGATTTATTATGTGCGTGAGGCGAAGCTGCATCACCCGAAAGGGTTGATTGCCGCCGCTTTGAGCAACATGGGTGAGCGTTTCGGCTACTACATCATGAATGCCGTGCTGCTGCTCTTCTTGGTCTCAAAGTTCGGTCTTCCTGATGGCACTGCCGGTGTCATCTACTCCGTCTTTTACTTCGGTATCTACGTGTTGAGTTTGGTGGGCGGTATCATCGCCGACAAGACCCAGAACTACAACAAAACCATCCAGTGGGGTCTCATCATCATGGCTATCGGTTATGTGGTGATGGCTATCCCGTTGTTCAGCAAGACCGCCGAGGGCGCTATCCTCGACAGTGGTGCTGGTTGGTGGACGATTCTTATCATCACCTGTATGGCGTTGTTGTTTATTGCTTTCGGTAACGGTCTGTTCAAAGGCAACTTGCAGGCTATCGTCGGTAAATTGTACGACGAGTTCGAAGCTGAGGCTGCCAAGAAGGGTCCCGAGGCTCTCGCTGAAGCCAAAGATCGCCGCGACTCCGGTTTCCAGATTTTCTACGTCTTCATCAACATCGGCGGTTTCTTCGCCCCGTTCATCGCCCCGTTCCTCCGCGAATGGTGGCTGAAGGCGCATCACCTCATCTATAACGCCGACATGTCCGGTCTGTGCCACCAGTTCCTCGCTGATGGCCAAGCAAGCCAGAAGTTCACCGAGACGATGGCGACCGTGCTGCAACCCGGTTACAACTTCACGGACACCGCCGCTTTCTGTTCCGACTACATCACCGTTTTCAACCAAGGCGTACACTTCTCTTTCATCGCCTCCGTGTTGGCAATGTTGATTTCTTTGGTTATTTTCTTGACGAACAAGTACAAACTGCCGCAGCCGGCCAAGAAACAGCAGGCTGAGGTGGTGGAATACACTGCTGAGGAGAAACTCGCCATGGCGAAAGAAATCAAGCAACGTCTGTATGCTTTGTTCGCAGTGCTCGGTATCGCCGTCTTCTTCTGGTTCTCTTTCCACCAGAATGGTCAGTCCTTGTCCGTGTTCGCCCGTGACTTCGTGCAAACGGAGAAGATTGCTCCCGAGATTTGGCAAGCTTTGAACCCGTTCTTCGTGATTGTGCTCACGCCTATCATTATGGTCATTTTCGCGGCGCTGGCTCGTAGGGGCAAACCCATCTCCACGCCTCGCAAGATTGCCATCGGTATGGCTATCGCAGGATGTGCTTACCTCTTCCTGATGATTATCTCTATCGTGAACAACTATCCGTCAGGTACGGAATTCCGTGCTATGGATCTGGCCCAGATGGCTGCTGCCGGTCTTGCAAAGGCTGCTCCGTGGGTGTTGCTTGTCACCTATTTCTTCCTGACTGTGGCCGAACTGTTCATCTCTCCGCTGGGTCTGTCATTCGTTTCCAAGGTGGCTCCGCGTCACATGGTGGGTTTGTGCCAGGGCTTGTGGCTCGGCGCTACTGCTCTTGGCAACTTGCTGATCTGGCTCGGCCCTGTGATGTACAATGCTTGGCCAATCAAATACTGCTGGGCCGTGTTCGCTGTGGTATGTTTCGTTTCCATGGCCATCATGCTCGGAATGGTGAAGTGGCTGGAGCGCGTGACGAAATAGTTGAAACGTTACCTTAAATTATATATGAAAGAGACCTGTCGGAAGATGGGTCTCTTTTTTAATGTAGAATGAAGAGTGTAGAATGAAGAATGTAGAATGAAGAATGTAGAATGAAGAATGTAGAATGAAGAATGTAGAATGAAGAATATGGAGTGGTTGGAGGAGGTTGATGTTTTTTTGTTTGAGGGGCATGGAGCTTCAAATAAAAAAATGTACCTTTGCCGTCGCATTTTTCGAAATATAGTAACAAAAACGTAAAGTAATATGAATCCCTTATTTGAACCCCAAGTTTATCAAAACAGAAGAGAGAAACTGACGGCGGCCGTCAAGAGCGGCATCGCCGTGTTTTTGGGCAACCATGAGGCCCCGATGAACTATCCCGACAATACCTATAACTTCCGTCAGGATAGTGACTTCCTCTATTTCTTCGGACTTTCCATCGCCGATATCGCGGCCGTCATCGACTTCGACGCGCACCAGTCGATCATTTTCGGTAATGACTTCACCATCGATGACATCATCTGGATGGGCGACCAACCGACGATTGCCTCTTTGGCCGAGAAGGTGGGCGTGACGGAGACCCGTCCGTTCGCACAGCTCGCCGAATTCATTCAGCAGGCGCAGGCGCAAGGTCGCAAGGTGCACTTCACCCCGCAATATCGTGGTGACAATCAGATCTTGATGGCCAACCTCACTGGCGTGGATGTCAACCACATTCGCGAAGCTGCCTCTTTGGATTTGATTATGGGCATCGTGAACCTCCGTTCCGCGAAGGAGCAGTGCGAAATTGACGAGATGGACAAGGCATGCGAGATCGGTGTGAAGATGCACACCGCTGTGATGCGTCGCTGCGTGGAAGGCGAGTCCGAGCGCGAATTGGCCGGCTTGGCAGAAGGCATTGCCCTGTCGTACGGCAACGGCATCTCCTTCCCTGTGATTCTGTCGCAACATGGTGAAACGCTCCACAATCATCTGCATAACGGCATTCTGAAGGCCGGCAATATGCTGCTGATGGATGCCGGCGCGGAGGGACTGATGAACTACTGCTCCGACTACACGCGCACCCTGCCCGTGAACGGCAAGTTCACCCAGAAACAGCAAGAGATTTACGAAATCGTGCTGAAGGCCAACTTGGATGCCATCGACGCGGCGCACCCGGGTATGTACAACAAAGAGCTGCACCGTCTCTCCTGTGAAGTTATCGCCCAGGGACTCAAAGACTTGGGTCTGATGAAAGGCGACGTGAAGGAGGCCGTGGAGTTGGGTGCGCACGCTCTGTTCATGGTGCACGGTTTGGGCCACCAGATCGGTCTGGATGTCCACGATATGGAAGGTCTGGGACAGATTTACGTCGGCTATGATGAAACGGTGCGTCCGAGTAACATCTTCGGATGGGCGTCGTTGCGCATGGCCCGCGAGCTGAAACCGGGCTTCGTGGTCTCCATCGAACCGGGTATCTACTTCATCCCGCACCTCATCGATATTTGGAAGAAGGAGAACAAGTTCGCCGACTTCATCAACTACGATGTGGTGGAGAAATACCGCGACTTCGGCGGCATCCGCATCGAGGACGACCTGCTGATCACCGAAAACGGTCACCGCGTGCTGGGTCCGCACTTGCCGAAGGGCGTTGATGAACTGGCCGCGATTATCGGGAAATAGTCGAGTTTCAATCAAAAAATCAAAAGCCACTGCACGAGCCTGTTAAAGGAAAGTGCGGTGGCTTCTTTGTTAGAAAAAGTTGTATCTTTGCAGCCTTGAAAGTCTGTTGGAGAATTTCAAAGGACTGTTAATATTGAAAATTATAAAAATTGAATAATAATGGATAACAAAAAAAAGGTTTACGTCGGTATGAGTGCCGACATGATTCATCCGGGGCACCTTAACATCATAAAAGAGGCTGCCAAATTAGGTACAGTGACCGTGGGTGTTTTGACCGATGCGGCGATTGCCAGTTATAAAAGACTGCCCTATCTTACGTATGAGCAACGTGCCGAAATTGTATCCAACATCAAAGGCGTTGACAACGTGGTTCCCCAAACAACGTTGGATTATGTCCCCAATCTTCGGGAACTGAAACCCGACTTTGTGGTTCACGGTGATGATTGGAAAGAAGGGGTGCAGGCAAAAACCCGTCAACGTATCATAGAGGCAATGGCTGAATGGGGCGGAAAAGTGATAGATATCCCTTACACTCAAGGAATATCTTCCACCGCCATGAATCAGCATCTTAAAGAGATTGGTACGACTCCTGAAATTCGTCTCAAAAGACTTCGCCGTCTCATTAATGCCAAGAAAATTGTCCGTATCTTGGAATCGCATAATGGCCTTACAGGTCTTATCATCGAGAACACTTCCGTTGATGTTAATGGGGTCAAACAAGAGTTTGACGGCATGTGGGCAAGTTCCTTGACGGATTCCACCTCTAAAGGCAAACCCGATATCGAAGCGGTAGATATTACTACCCGTCTTCATGATTTGAACGACGCTCTTGAAGTGACCACTAAACCCGTCATCTTTGATGGTGATACAGGCGGAAAAATTGAACATTTCGTCTTTACAGTAAGAACATTGGAAAGACTTGGCATTTCCGCTGTCATTATCGAAGACAAGGTGGGACTCAAACAGAACTCCCTGTTTGGAACGGATGCGGTACAAACGCAAGACACCATTGAAGGATTCTGTTCCAAGATTAAAGCCGGAAAGAATGCTCAGATCACGGAAGATTTCATGATCATCGCCCGCATTGAGTCTCTTATTGCCGGAAAACCTGTCTCTGATGCACTCGAACGTGCATTCGCGTATGTGGGTGCGGGGGCGGACGGCATCATGATCCACAGCAAAAACAAAGACGGTCTGGATATCAAGGAGTTCTGCACTAAATTCCGTGATCAGAACACTACCACACCGATCATCGCGGTTCCCACCACATACAATCAGTTTACGGAAGATGAATTAGCCTCTTGGGGTATCAATGTGGTCATCTACGCCAACCACATGCTCAGAAGTGCCTATCCTGCCATGGTCAATTGTGCAAAATCAATCCTGACGCATCAACGCAGTCTTGAAGCTTCCCAAGAGTATTGTATGCCTATCAAAGAGATTCTTGAACTTATACCCGGAACCAAAAAGAAATAATCATGTTGAGTCCGAAATTTTTCATTGACACTTTAGGCGGTCAAGGCATAAACTTCTTTGCGGGAGTGCCAGATTCTTTGTTGAAAAACATCTGCGCTTATATCGCGGACAACTTGGATGAGAAGCATAACATCATCACGGCAAATGAAGGAGCTGCTGTGGCTTTGGCTGCTGGTTACCATTTGGCCACTGGAAAAGTGGGCTGTGTTTATATGCAGAATTCAGGCGAGGGTAATGCTGTTAATCCGTTGGCGTCGCTCACTGACAAGGAAGTGTATCATATTCCGGTATTGCTGTTAATCGGATGGCGCGGAAGACCCGGTATCCATGACGAACCGCAACATGTGAAGCAGGGTAAGATCACCACTGGTTTGTTGAACGTCTTGGGTATCAATTATGAAGTGCTCAACAAAGAAGAGGATTTTGCCAAACGTCAGATAGAAAAGGCTATCAACAGTATCCGCACCACAGGCGAGGCATTCGCATTGGTCGTTGAAAAGGACACTTTTGACAGTTATACGCTCCAGAACGTTGTCAAAAACGATTTGACGCTGGCTCGAGAGGAAGCCGTACAGATGGTTGCCAAATCTTTAGATAAAAACGATGTGGTTGTTTCCACTACTGGGATGATTTCCAGAGAATTGTTTGAATATCGGGAAGCGGCAGGAGAAGGTCACCAAAATGATTTTCTGACTGTCGGTTCCATGGGACATGCCTCACAGATTGCCCTCGGCATTGCTTTGCAGAAACCAGACCGCAATGTTTTCTGTTTCGAAGGGGACGGGGCGGTTCTCATGCATACGGGTTCCATGGCCATCACCGCATCCAAGAAGCCCGGCAAATTCTATCATGTGGTGTTCAATAACGGAGCGCATGACTCTGTTGGCGGCCAACCTACAGTAGCGTTGGACATCGATTTGCCTGCTATTGCAAAAGCAGTAGGGTACCCTTCTGTCTTTTCTGTTGACAATCAGAACGATTTGGCGCAGCTGCTCCCGAAAATCACCTCTTTCCCAGCTCCTGTTTTTCTTGAGATCAAGGTGAAGAAAGGCAACCGCAAAGATTTGGGCAGACCTACCACCACTCCGATTCAGAACAAAGAGGCATTGATGAACTTTTTGAATAAATAGTCCGGTATGCAGCAAATATTACAAGGCTATACGAATGTCGATATTGTTCTGCGGGAGATAGGGAGCAAGCACTATATGTTGGTGTGCGATTCTTCTTTTCCCTTCCTTTTCATTAAGGATGCCTTCTCCCCAGTTGTTGTGTTTGACCAGTTTACGTCTAATCCTCTATATGAGGATGTTTGTAAGGGAGTTGAATTGTTCAATCTTCATCAATGCGATGCCATTGTTGCTGTTGGGGGCGGAAGCACTATTGATGTTGCGAAGTGCATCAAGCTTTATTGCAAGATGGACTCCGGTCAGAATTACCTACAGCAGGAATATCGCGACAGTGGGATTCCGCTCATTGCGGTGCCCACAACGGCTGGCACGGGAAGCGAAAGCACACGTTATGCGGTCATCTACTTTGAAGGCAAAAAACAGTCGGTGACTCATGACAGCATCATTCCCAATTACGCCATTCTGGAGCCGAAACTGCTCAAATCGTTGCCGCTTTATCAGAAAAAATGCACCATGTTGGATGCTCTGTGCCAGGGAATTGAGTCGTTGTGGAGTGTGAATTCCACCGAAGAGAGTATGATCTACAGCAAGATAGCTGTCCAGATGATTATGGATCATTGGCATGGGTATATTGAGGAGAACAGCGACGAAGATGCCATGTCCATCATGCAGGCGGCCAATTATGCGGGTCGTGCCATCAACATTACGCAGACCACCGCCGCGCACGCCATGAGCTACAAACTCACCTCCATGTACGGAATCCCTCACGGTCACGCTGTGGCGTTATGCTTGCCGGAGGTGTGGATGTACATGCTTGAGCATCCTGAAAAGTGCATTGATCCGCGAGGGGAAGACCATCTGGCTTTTATCTTCGAATGGTTGGGACAGTTGATGCAATGCGATTCCCCTGAAAAAGGGTTGATGATGTTCCGTGCCATTATGTTCGGTTTGGATATGTCGCAACCGCAGAGCAAAGACCGTGAAACCGAATTGGATACCCTTACCCATTCGGTGAATCCTGAGCGTTTGAAGAATAATCCGGTGAAATTGGGAGAGGAAATTATTCATGAGATCTATAGCAGAATATTATTGTAATTATGGAAGAAGATTTTTCAAAATACAACGGAGAAGGGACAATGCTTCGCAAAGTTCAGTTGAGAATTCTTGACATTATGGTGGCGATTGACAAAGTGTGTCGAGAAAACAACATCAAGTATTGGCTTGATTATGGTTCTTTGCTAGGTGCAGTGCGCCATAAAGGCTTTATTCCATGGGATGATGATATTGACATCTGTGTTATGGATGAAGATTATGACAAATTGCGTAAAGCTTTGATTGCAAAATTACCAGAACAATTTGTTTTTCAGGACACGAGTACAGACAAGTATGTTTTTATTCGTCCAGGTCGTGTAAGAGATACGCATTCGCATTGCGATTATCCTCATTTTGCCAAATTGAAAGAACAGGGACTTTGGGTTGACATATTCCAAACCGATAGAGTGCTATCAAAACATTCAAAACAGTTTCTTGATTTTTTTTATCGTCGTAGTTTCAGAGAGATACACCATTATGGTGATGTAGCATATAAATCATCTATTAAGCGAATAATATACAAATTGTGTGCTTATGCTATACATCCGTTTGCTTCGTTAGGTGTTTGTTTCAATAAATGGCTTGCTAATCGAAATAAAACGGGACTTCTTTCCCACTTTGCTTATAATTATCCCGCTATGTGGGCTTTGGAAGCGAATGTGTTTCCTTTGACAGAGGTGGAATTCGAGGGACACAAATTCTTAGCTCCTGGCAATTTAGACGCGCATTTGAAGATGCGTTATGGTGACTACATGAAACTGCCGCCTGAAGATAAGAGGGTGTATCATTTGGATCTTGAAGGCGTTAAAATATGGTAAATCAAATAACTATATGTTTTTCTCAAAAATCATCGCTAAGTTAAAATCTCTCTTCATCTATCCATTCCAGTTCAAACATTTTGGGAAGAAAAGCAGGATTGACAAACCGCTGCGTATTGAAGGGAAACAGTTTATTGAAATAGAAGACCATGTATATGTGCAACCCTATACTTGGTTGGCCTGCCAGCCACTTACCGGCTGCAGCAATCCAACACTAAAGTTGGGCAAAGGGGTTGTCATCGGGAATTTCAACCATATTTACGCCACACAAAGCATTGTGATAGAAGATTATGTGCTGACTGCCGACAAAGTGTACATTTCAGACAACTTGCACGGCTATGGTAATCCTGAAATCCCCATTCTTCAGCAACCAATAAGGCAAATCGGGGAAGTCCGTATCGGCGAGGGCAGCTGGCTGGGTGAAAACGTCTGCGTCATCGGGGCTTCCATCGGCAAGCATTGCACCATTGGGGCTAATTCCGTGGTCACGCACGACATTCCCGACTACTGCGTCGCTGTTGGCGCGCCCGCTCGGGTCATCAAGCAGTACAATTTTGAAACCAAACAATGGGAAAAGAAATGAAAAAAGTCCTTATCATATCTTCGCCTTTTTACGACTACCAAATCAGCGTGGGCCGGGCGTTTGAAGCCCTTGGTTACCAGGTGAAAATTGAAACCTACGACGAACCTATCCACCCGTTCAAAGGTTTGTTGAAATGGAGACACAAGTTTACCAACGACAAAGAACGCCTTCGCGCCCAAAGTCGGGCCAAGTACGATGCCTATATTAAGCAGGTTTATGACGATTATCAGCCAGATATTGTGTTTTCCTACAACGGAACCATTCTGTTGGATGAGCGGTTGGACTATTTCAGACAGAAGTCCAAAGTGTTGTTGTGGATGTACGACAGCGTGCAGCGTCCCGACAGGGCACGTTGCGAGAAACATATAGACCATGCGGATGCTGTTTTTTGTTTTGAGGAAAGAGACGTGGAATATTATGCCAAGCAGGGGAAAACCGCTTACTTTCTGCCTTTGGCCTGCGACACGACGGTCTATTACCCCATTGAAAACCAAAATAAAGACATTGACATTCTGTTTGTCGCCACCTTATATACCAGCCAAAAAAGGATGCGCTTGATAAAATCTGTGGTGAATCGTTTCCCCAATGCGAATATTTTGGTATATGGATGGTACAAACCTTTTGTGAAAACACCGTTGAAATGTTTGTTCCGCGAAAAACGTTCTGTCTATAAGAATCGGAACATTCCGCCTGCTAAAGTCAACGAACTGTTCAGCCACACCAAAATTGCGCTGAATATCCACCATGAACAGTCTTTTTATGGAGCCAACCAACGCCTTTTTGAGGCATGCGGTGCTAAAACTTACCAAATCTGCGACGCTAATCCCTATATAGAGTCGCTGTTTCAAAATGGGGAAGTGGGGCTTTACCATAATGAGGAGGAGCTTTTCTCACTCATCAGCTGGGCATTGGATGAGAACAACAAATATGAGCGTGAACGACGTGCAGAAGCGGCTTATCAGATTATCTCCGAGAAGCATACATTCTTGTCTCGCGTGAGGGAGATGCTGGAAAAAGTCGGGGAGTTATAGGCCCTTGGTTTTCCCGAAATATCAAAATCCACTGATTTCTTGTAATTCAGTGGATTTTTTGTATTTTTGCGCCTTAATCAAGCTCAAATAGGATAATATGAAAATATTGGTCACCGGTGCAAACGGATATATAGGATGCCATGTGGTTGCCGCGTTGTTGAACAAAGGATGTGAGGTCGTGGCGTGCGATATCGAAACAGGCGACATTGACAGTCGTGCCCAAGTTGTAAAAATGAATCTGTTCACAGAGGATTATTCGGACATATATACTCGTTTTGGGAAACCTGACGCGTGTGTGCATCTGGCGTGGCGCAACGGCTTTGTTCACAATGCCGAAACGCAGATGGGAGATTTGTCTGCTCACTATAAGTTCCTCACCGCCTTGATGGAGCAGGGGTTGAAACAGCTGGCCGTGATGAGCTCCATGCACGAAGTGGGCTATTGGGAGGGAAAAATAGACGAGAACACGCCTTGCAACCCTATTACGCAGTACGGCATTGCCAAGAATGCTTTGAGACAGTCCCTTACGCTCTATTGCTCGCAAAAAGGGATCACCCTCCAATGGCTCAGAGGCTATTACATCCTCGGCGATGATGCCAAGAACCACTCCATCTTCACCAAAATATGCCAAGCGGCCCAAGAAGGGAAGAAAACATTCCCATTCACCTCTGGCAAAACCAAGTATGATTTTCTTCATATTGAAGATTTGGCAGACCAGATTTCCGCAGTGGCGATGCAGGACATAATCAATGGGATTATTAACTGCTGTTCTGGCAAGCCTGTAACATTAGCAGAACAAGTGGAGGCATTTATTAAGGAACACGGCTTTGACATCAGGTTGGAATACGGCGCGTTTCCCGACCGCCCCTACGACTCGCCCATTATTTATGGAGATGATTCTAAGATTAAAGAAATTATGTCAAATATGGATTCTTATGTGTCGTCTCCACAGTGTTCATCAACGATATAGGTGTTTTTGTATATATCTTTAATCAAACAGCACTTCCCTGAACTTTTTCACTACACTTTCTTCTGAGTATTTCTCCAAAAACATTTGCCGTGAATACGCATTGAAACGTGGACGAGGATTTTTCTCAAAATCTTTGATTCGGGCAATGAACTCGTCTGCGGTATTGCATTTGCCGCCCACTTTGTCGTAGTCCACCTCATAGCCAACAAACGCCTCGTCGGTGGCGATGATGTTTTTGCCGTACATCAGGCTCTCACAAGTCTTCACCTTCATGCCGCTGCCTTTGAAGATCGGCAGAATCATGATGTCAGCCTCTTCGAAATGAGGTAGCAGGTCGGGGGCGTCGCTGACCACTTCTATGTCTTTCAATGCCGGCTCTTCCGCTTTCAGCCGCGCCATGCCTTTGCCCACCACTTTCATCCGGATGTTCACATGCGGAAGCACGTTTTTCACGAACCAGACGATACCCTCGTTGTTGGGCGGAAAGTAGGCGCCCAGGAAAAGACACAACGATTGATGCCGGGTCATCTCTTCGGTATAGCGTTCGCGCTGGTACTTGTCTTTGAAAGCCACTGGAATCAGTACATCCGCTTTTTTTCCGTAACGGGCGAACAATTCGTTGTCGTCACGCGAGTTTAGTGCAATTGTTTTGTCGGAATATTGGCAAGCATAGCGGTCGTTGTGGTCAATGCATCTTAGCAGGATGCTTTTGCCGGGTTTGTTTCCCAATTTTGCTTCAAAGTAGGGCACTTCAACGTTGTGGAAGAATGAAATCACCTTCCCCCGATAGTTTGCCTGTTTCAATTTCTTTGCTATAATACCGAAAACGCTGCGGTCGATGAAAACGACATCGAATGACTGTGCCAACCGCACAATCTCCTTTACCCGCTTGGGTGTCAGCCCGAAATAGTAGTTGAACGGGAAATAAAACACCCCTTTGGCGTAATCCAAAACCGATTTTTTCCGATTTTCATCATGAACATAATAGGTGGTGATGTTACTTTCCCCCACTAACTGCGACAGGACATTATAGTTCTTCTGGCTGCCTTGTTCGCCGCCTTCCAAGATGTTTTTGGATTTCTTGTATCGGATGAAAAGGATGGTCATAAGAGTGCTGACAATGAAAATTATTGCTGATTAACGGTTTCTTTCTTCGGTTTGCGGTAATATAGAACAAGGCTTCCCGCCACTAACAGGACAAACAAGATACCAGATATCAAGTTCACCTTAATTAACTTGTACAGTTTCGGGGCCTCGCATTTGAACTCGACAGTATGTTCGCCGGCAGGAATCACCATGGCGCGCAGGATGTAGTTGGCGCGGAAGTAGTCGGCGGGCTTGCCGTCAATGTAAGCGCGCCAGTCGGGGGCGTAATAGATTTCGGAGAAAACCGCCAACTGGTCTTTGGAGGTTTTGGTTTTGTAAACCACATAATCGGGATTATACGGTTTCTGATGATCCATTGTGATGACGGAGTTGCTGTCGCGTTCCAGATTTTTGCCTTCCACCATCTTGGCAAAGCATTTGTCGATGACAGCCGTGTCCGCCGGATTCAATTCATTGAGTGCCAGGATTTCAGCATTGGGATCTTCCACCAGCTGATACGTGTCCACGAACCAGGCGTTACCCAACGCATCAGGATTGCGCTGCACTTGCGCCTGTCCGCCCTGTCCGGGCACCACCACATAACGCGCATTCAACATGTTGAGCACATTGGGATTGATGTGACGAGACAGGTAAAAGTCAATGATGTCCTGATATCTGCGCAACTTGGCTGCATGATAACCGCCAATCTGATGGTGGAATGCGGAGGGATAGGAATCGTTGAAGGTGTTCACGGACAAGTCGAACACGCGATAATCCTCGTCTTTGAACTGTGCGGCATACTGATCCAGGGTTTGGTCGGTTTGTGAGGGTTTCAGCTTGAGACGTTTCTCTGAAACGAAGTTGGAATCGTTGAGGTAGCGACGGTCAACGCCCCACAAGTCGAACAGCACCAGACAGGCTAAGATGCCGATGATGATGCCGGATTGTTTTATCTTTTGGTTTATGAAAAGCCACAACGCCACAGCGGAGAGCAGAATCAGGATCAGCGACCGCCAGGAGTCTGCCATGAAGAGCGCTTTACGGTCTTTCACCAGCACATCCTTAATCATATCCCATTGGTTGCCGTATTGTGCGGCCATTTGCACATCGCTGGCACCTGAGAAAGAGAAGTTACCAGAAAGTGCCATCATTAGCAGGATGAAACCGGCGGTGATGCCAGTGGAGATATACAGCCCAAGATTCAGCTTTTTCTTGTCAACAGGACTCTCTTTGTCAAAAATCGTTTTTAACGTCAGCACGGCCATGATGACCATGGTCACGTTGGCGATGACCAGACTCATGGATGGCGTGCGGAATTTGTTGTAGTAGGGCAGATGGTTGAACAGAAACTCGTTGAAACCCATGAAATTCCTGCCCCATGACATGAGGATGGCGAGGATGGTGGCAAGAAGAATCCACCAGCGTTCGGGGCCTTTCACCACGAACAGACCCAATACAAACAGGAAGATGACAATGGCGCCGAAATAGACGGGGCCGGAAGTGAACGGCTGGTCGCCCCAGTACAGCGGCGCCTGCTTCTGTCGGAAGTTTTTGTAGAATTCGGAGTCTGTGCCGACGGTCTCGCCGGATCCTCCACCGTACGCACCGGGAACAAGGAGCGTATAGGTTTCCCCCTTACCATAACTCCACATGAAAGCGTAGTCTATGTCCAAACCATCGGATGCAGCAATGGATTTCGGTTCACCATCTTTATACAAATCCTCGGGAGTGACTGTGATTTCGGAACCACCGCGCATGGTGTATTTTGCATATTCTTGATTCATAAACAGATTGCTGGCATTGCAAGCCACGGAAAACACAGCACCGATGAGCAGCACGCCGACACCGGCAAGAAACGACTTGAACCACTTGTCTTTTATGGCGAAAACAGCATAAACGATGCCTAAAATAATGCCAATCAGCATGGTATAATAGGTGATTTGGATATGATTGTAGGCAACCTGCGTACATAATGCCACGGCGAACAAGATGCCGCCCCAAACATATTTTCGTCTGAAGGTCAACAACATACCTCCCAAGATGGGAGCCATCATAGCCATGGCATAGGCTTTAGTCATGTGCCCGGCTTCTATAATGATGATGTTGTAGCTGCCCAATCCAAACGCCAAGGCGCCTAATAGACTGAGCCACGGATTAATACCTATAGATAGAAGACAAACATAAAAACCTATCAAATAGAGGAAGATGACACCTACATCTCCTGATAGCCCTAAAAATTTAAGGTTAAGGAAATTCTTCACAGTGGTAAACAATGAATGGCTGTTTACCCCGAGGGTGATTTGGTAGCCGGGCATGCCGCTGAACATGGCACTGTTCCAGATCGTGTGCTCGCCCGTCTTTTCGTGGAAGTCGATCTGTTCTTTGGCCATGGCCTGCCACTTCAAAGTATCACCCTGCTGGATGACTTTGCCATCGAAAGTGGGCGACATATAGACGGCGGCCACGAGGAAAAAGAACAGAATGATGCCACAATGGATAAGGGTTTTCTTCAAAACAGGTTTCATATTTTTATTGCTTTTTTATTTCAAAATTAGAAACGGCAAAAGTACGAAATTTTATGACGTGTGACATGAGATGATGTATCGGAAATTTGTGTACCTTTGCACCTAAAATTCATTCTTATGAAGATTATCATTCTCGGAACAGCTTATCCTTATCGCGGAGGACTTTCCGCTTTCAACGAGCGCCTCGCCTACGAATTCCAGAACCAAGGGCACGAAGTGGAGATTTACACGTTTACCCACCAGTATCCGAATTTCCTTTTCCCGGGGAAAACCCAATACAGCACCGAACCTGCACCGGAAAACCTGAAAATCGTCCGTAAAGTTCACTCCTACAGTCCGTTCAACTGGTTTAAGGTAGGGCGCGAAATCAAACGCAAGAAACCCGACTTGATGATCACCAAGTTTTGGCTGCCCTTCATGGCACCCTGCTTCGGCACCATCGCCCGCATCGTCCGGCGCAACAAGCACACCCGGCTGGTTTCCATCCTCGACAACGTCATCCCGCACGAGCATCGCATCGGTGACAAAATATTCGTCCGCTACTTCATCCGTCCCACCGACGGTTTCGTGGCGATGTCGAAGTCGGTGCTGGCCGACCTGCGGCTGTTCACGGCTGACAAGCCTGCTGTTTTCAGCCCGCACCCGCTCTATGACCATTACGGAGAACGTCTTCCCCGCGAAATGGCATTGTCGTTGCTGAACCTCAACCCTGATTCCCATTACGTGCTTTTCTTCGGCTTCATCCGAGGCTATAAGGGGTTGGACTTGCTTTTGGAGGCTTTTGCAGACAAGCGTCTGAAAGCGGATGGGGTGAAACTGATTGTGGCAGGGGAATTTTACGGAGACCCCGAACCTTACCTCAAGCAAATCAAGGATTTACAGATTGAAGACCGAGTAGTGCTCTGCACCGATTTCATCCCTGACAGCGAGGTAAACCGCTACTTCAGCGCGGCCGACATCGTGGCGCAGCCCTACAAGACCGCCACGCAGAGCGGTGTCACCCAAATCGCTTTCCATTTTGAGAAGCCGATGTTGGTGACTAATGTCGGCGGCCTGTCCGAAATTGTCCCCGATGGCAAAATCGGTTATGTGACTGAGCCCGATTCAAAACAGATTGCCGATGCACTCTGCAAATTCTTTGAAGAACATCATCAAGAGGCATTTGAGAAGAATATTGTTGAAGAGAAGCAGAAATATGCGTGGTCAACTTTCACCGATGCCATTGGCAACGTGCTCAAAAAGTAGAGACACAAATCGTATCTCCACAGGGGAATACAAGAAATCCCATCTGTTTGAGCTATTCGTATTTTATGTATATTTGCGGATATGATTTTATACTGAAATATTTTCGTATAAATTTGATATACAGCAAGATACAAAAATATAACCGCAATATTACGATATGATAATTCGCAGTAAAGTCCCCCTTCGATTAGGTCTCGCCGGTGGAGGCACTGATGTTTCGCCGTTTTCCGACATTTATGGAGGAGCTATCCTCAATGCCACGGTGAATATGTACGCTTACACTACTCTGGAACCGTTGGACAACGGTCAGATTGTATTTGAGAATCCAGCCAAAGAAGAATTTGGGGAAACGCTACAAGCAACGGAGCATTTAACCCCGGATGGTTATTTCATTCTCCACAAAGGGGTCTATAACCGCATCGTCAAACAGTTTACACACAAGCCGTTATCCTTCAAGATGAGTACCTTCGTGGATGCGCCTCCTGGCTCTGGACTTGGCACCTCCTCCACTCTTGTCGTCTCTATTCTTGGTGCGTTCGTTGAATGGCTGAAACTCCCGTTGGGCGAATACGACATCGCGAAATTGGCCTACGAAATCGAACGCATAGACCTGCAAATGGCTGGCGGCAAACAGGATCAATACGCAGCTACTTTTGGAGGCTTCAACTATATGGAGTTTATCGGAGATAATGTGATTGTCAACCCGTTGCGCATCCGCCAACGTTATTTGGACGAGTTGGCACACAACCTCGTGCTTTATCATACGGCCACCAGTCACGTCTCCGCGAAAATCATTGAGGAGCAGCAGAAAAATGTCCAGGCGAAGAAGCAGAAATCCATTGATGCGATGCTGGCCCTGAAAGAACAGGCCTTCCACATGAAGGAGGTGCTGCTGAAGGGCGACCTGGACGCCATCGGACAGATTCTGGACGAAGGCTGGAAGTACAAGAAGCAGATGGCCGATAGCGTCTCCAATGCCTTCATCGATGAGGTCTATGAGGCGGCTATCACGGCGGGAGCCACCGGCGGCAAGATTTCCGGTGCCGGCGGCGGCGGCTTCATGTTCTTCTACTGCCCTTCCAACGCCCGCTACAAAGTCATTGACTGTCTTGCGGAGTTCGGTGGCCAGTCGAAACGCTACGAATTTGTCACCGAAGGCTTGAAAACGTGGACGATGAACGATGAGACGATGAGACGATGAGACGATGAGACGATGAGACGATGAGACGATGAGACGATGAAACGATGAAACGATGAGACGATGAAACGATGAGACGAAGAAATGATGAGTGTTGAAATTAAAGAAGCGATTATTTTGGCCGGCGGGTTTGGTACGCGGCTGCAAGGCGTGGTCAAAGACCTGCCCAAGCCGATGGCACCCGTCAACGGCAGGCCGTTTTTAACATACATCTTAGATTATCTGATTGATTATGAATACCAAAGAGTTGTTTTATCGGTGGGCTACCTACATGAAAAAATTGTGGATTATTTCGGAGAACGGTATAAAACCCTGGAGATTGACTATGCCGTGGAAACGGAACCGTTAGGCACCGGCGGCGGCATTCTCTTTGCGATGTCCAAATGTGCAACAGACAACGTGTTGGTTATTAATGGTGATACGATGTTCAAGGTTGATTTGGATGCTTTTGAGCATTTTCATCAGGAGAAAAACAGTTTGCTTTCCATCGTGCTTCGTGAAGTGGAGGATGTTGCCCGCTACGGGAGCGTTTCTGTTGGAAATAACGGCATAATCACGCTGTTTTCCGAGAAGCAGGCCTCATCGGGCAGCGGCTTCATCAACGGCGGGGTTTATCTTATCAACAGAAAAATCTTTGAAAAATATCCCCAGCCGAAGAAATTTTCCTTTGAGAAAGACCTTATGACCAAATACTATACGCAAGAATCTTTTTACGCCATGCCCTCCGACGGCTACTTTATCGACATCGGCATCCCCGAAGATTATGCCCGGGCGCAGAGGGAATTGTAACCGAGGTGTATGCGATACACCCCTACAAGTTGCTTCCCCATCAATTAACTTTTGAACTTTGAACCTTAAACCTTAAACCAATAATGAATTCCCGAATACCTCAATCCATTGAACAATCCATCGCCGTGAAGCAGGCGATTTTGGACAATCCCGAATTTCAAAACCGCATCCAACAAGCTGCGGAGATGATTACCGAATCGCTGCGGGGCGGTGGCAAAATCCATTTCTGCGGCAATGGTGGCAGCGCGGCAGACGCCCAGCACCTTGCCGCCGAGCTCTCCGGCCGCTTCTACTTCGACCGGCCGCCGCTCAACGCCGAAGCCCTCCACTGCAACACCTCCTATCTCACCGCCGTGGGCAACGACTACGGCTACGACCTCATCTTCTCGCGGCTCCTGCGCGGCACCGCCAAAGCCGGAGATGTCATCGTGGGCATCTCCACATCGGGCAACTCCAAGAATATCCTCAATGCTTTTGAGGTGGCCAAGGAGATGGGCGTGAAAATCATCGCCATGACCGGCGAAACCGGCGGCGCGATGAAGGACTACGCCGACATTCTGCTGAATGTGCCCTCAAAAGATACGCCGCGCATCCAGGAAAGCCACATCATGCTCGGTCACATCATCTGCGAACTCGTTGAAACCGCGATGTTCTCTTAAAATAGACCTGAAACCTGAAACTTGAAACTATCATGCGTACCCTCCTATACATCATACGTACCATCAATGTCCTTAAGACCCTCTGGTTCAATTTCAAGGTTTTTCCCTTCGCGGTGGCGAAGAAATTGCCGGTATGGTTGTACGGGAAGGTGACGTTCCGCAGCCTGTCGGGGAAAATCGTCATCAACGGACCGATCAGCTCCGGGATGATTCGGATCGGGAAGAACGACCATTACGTGGACACCGCCATCCAGCAGTGCATCTGGAACGTGCGCGGCACCCTCATTTTCAATGGTCCAGCCATTTTCGGTCACGGTTCCTATGTGGTGATCTCCGACAACGCGACACTGGAGTTCGGCGAAAGGGAATCCTATTTCGGCACCAACCTCAAGATTTTCTGCTTCGACAGGATTGTTCTCGGCAGCAACGTGCGCGCCGCCTGGGACTGCCAGTTCATGGACACGACGTTCCACTATGTGCAGAACCTCAACCGCAACGGGGAGATTGGACCGTTGACAAAACCTATCATTCTCGGTGATGACATCTGGGTTGGAAACCGGACTACTTTCACCAAGGGCGCGGTCGTGCCGAGCAAAACCATCATTGCATCCAACAGTTTGGTAAACAAGGACTTCTCAAACATCGAACCCTACACAATGTTGGCGGGAATGCCCGCTTCCGTGAAAGCGACAGGCATGAAACGCATTTTTGATCTGGATATCCAGAGCGAAATGGATGAAAAGTACCATTATGTCCGTACACATCTGTAAATAGTGATTAGTGATTAGTGAGCAGTGAACAGTGAACAGTGAATAGCGATTGGTGCATTTTCAATAGTCTAAGTCTAAGTCATAGTTATAGTTATAGTCATAGTTGTTGTTTAAGTCTAAGTCTAAGTCAATGGTAATAAGAAACAACATAGCCGCAGTTTATCATGCCATTCAGCTTGCACGGCTGTATCCGTTTTCACAGCGGATGAAGGTGATACGCGACTATATCTCCCTCTATCGCACCAAAGGACTTACGCATGAGGAGTATTACGAGTTTGAATTTGAGAAACGGAGCGAGGAGTTTCGTCGGGATTTCCTGGGCCTGAACGAACAGCATTTCTACCTGGATCTGCTTAACCCATTGAAATATATGTCCTTGGCCCGGAATAAGTATATGGCACATAAGATGCTGGAAAACACAGGAATAAGGACATCCGAACTATACTGCTACTACCAACCTGAGGCGCGTTATACAGTCCATACCGAATGTGCCGGGGATCTCGCTGGAGTGCTGCAAATCCTGAAGGCCAAAGGGGTGCAATCCTGTGTCATCAAGACCACGGAAAGTTCGCATGGCGATAATGTCTGGGTGATAAAAAGCATTGTTTATCAAGATGATGATGCTTTGATGACCCGCTTTGACGGTCAAGAGCTCACTCTTTCGTCCGTTTTGGGCGAGGAGGCGCTGATTTTCGAGAGTGTGGTGCGCCAGACTGACCAATTTGCCGCATTCAATGATTCTTCGGTGAACACGGTGCGCTTCATGACCGCGCTCTATCCGGACGGTTCAGCGAAGGTAATCGCCACCTTCATTAAAATCGGTAGGGCAGGCCGTTGTGTCGATAATGCTGGCGGCGGCGGGAACGTGGATGTCTGCGTCGATGTGGAGACCGGCGAAATCCGCCACGCCATCCAGTTTGACGGCTGGCACAACGTAAAAGACATTGATAGCCACCCCGACAATGGCAATCCGCTGAACGGAGTCGTCATTGAGAATTGGGAAGCTGCGAAATCAGAGGTGATCCGTTTCCAACAAGCGTTTCCGTATTGTAAAGTCGCAGGCTGGGACATCGCCATCACCGACGACGGGCCGGTCGTCATCGAAATCAACGATTTCTGGGACCGAACCGGGCAGTTTTTCATCCGCAAGGGCTGGCGCAACGAAATACGGGAGTGCTATCTGGCGTGGGAGAAGCTGGGGAAGGACTACAGGGTCTATCCACAGCGCCTTCCGTTGGACGACAAAAATTTAACGGCGAAGTTTCAATAGAAATTTCGCCGTTAAATTTTTCTATCACAAGCTGTTAACAGGTTATAAACCGCTAAAAGCTAAAAGCCAACAGCTAAAAGCCAACAGCCAAAAGCTAACAGCTAATAGATGAACGGGAACACCCGTTTCAGACGCTTTTTCTCCATGATTTCGCCGAACTCTTCTTTGTAGCGCTGATAGATGGCGTTGGCACGCGGCACGAGGTTGGCGAAAGTCCAGATGAAGAACACTAAACCGGAAATGGACCATGTGAGGATAGCAAACCCGAGCCACTCCATCAGTTCCCCGAAATAGTTGGCACTGGTAACATACTCAAACATAAAGCCTTCCGGAAGATAGTGCTTCGTGTCCTCATCACTTTTGCGGAGATGGCGGATGATGTAGTCCGAGCGCAGGTTGACGTAGAATCCGAAGAAGAAGATGACGACACCGATGATGAACTGCGGCGACCAAAGCCACGCGACATCCGTGTAGGAAAGTCCCAGCACGTGATAATTCTGCTTGTAAGATTCGAAGAAAATCCAGTAACCCTGCATCATGGCGTTCAGAATGTTGAAGGCGATGCCCATAAACATGACCGCAAGAGGCATTTGGCTCTTCTTTCCTTTCATCAACCATGGGAAAATGAGTGAACGTTGAAAGTAGTGGATTTCAAAGATCAGCAGGAAGATCATAGGCACAAGGTCGAACCGGTGCGGAGAAGCTAACCAAATGACAATCATGGCCAGGAAGATGGGAAATTCCATCAGGAACCATGCTAACTTGTTGTTGATACTTTTACCCCATTTGCTGGTGGTGAACATGCCGTAACCGGCCTTCACAAAGTAAAGGGAGATGAAAACCACCACGGCGATGCCAATCATCACCCAAAGGTATATGTTAAAGGCTGTGGTATAAAACTCAGGACTCATAATTTGCTGTTTTTTAAAGTTACTCGATTGTGATAATCATAGGCATGCGAGCTTGCACACCACTGTTGCCCAACACCTGCTGCACTCCGTCATACAAATAGTAGAACTGTCCCATTTTTTGACGCAAAGCAGCATCCACTTCCTCGTCTTTCATGTTGAAAATCAAAGAGAACCAATCCTTTTGTGCTGGATAATAGGTGATGTCGTATTTGTCAAGGGAGGCTAACTCTGCAGCTTTGGCAATGGCATCGTTGATGTTGCCCATCGCATCTACCAGACCGAGGCCTAACGCATCGCTGCCGGCCCATACACGTCCTTGTCCGATGCTGTCCACGTAGGCGACATCCAAATGACGTCCATCTGCCACACGTTTCGTGAACGTAGCGTAAATGTCTTCGATGGAGGCTTGCAGCTTCTGGCTTTCCAGTTCGTCCATCGGACGGTACAGACCGCCAGGGACGGAATGTTTGTTGGAGCCCACCTCATCCATTGTGATGCCAAGCTTGTTCTTCATGAATTTCTGCAAAGAGGGAACCATACCGAACACACCGATGGAACCGGTGATGGTGTTGGGTTCTGCAAAAATGTAGTCGGCGTTGCAGGATATGTAGTAACCGCCGGAAGCCGCATAGTCGCCCATGGAGACCACCACTTTCTTGCCGGCCTTCTTGGCGAGTTCAATCTCGCGCCAGATATTTTCAGAAGCTAACGCGCTGCCGCCAGGGGAGTTGACGCGCAACACAATGGCCTTCACGTTGTCATTCTTATACACTTTGCGGAATTCCTTGACGAACGTTTCGGAATAGATGCCGCGCTCGCTATCGCCTTTACCGTCGGAAATATTGCCGTAGGCATACATCACTGCCACTTTGTCGGTGTTGATTTCTTTATTGGAAATAGTCTTCGCGTATTGGTTGACAGACACGTAGTTAATCTTATCTTTCTCGCCTAAATTCAGCTTTGTCTTGATCATTTTCTCCGCTTCATCGGGATAAGCTAACTTATCGACCAATTTCAAACTCAAAGCTTCTTGAGGGGAAGAGCAAAGTAAGTTGTCGGCAATATTATTCAGCTGATCCACAGAAAGTTTACGTGATTTGGCGACATCTTGCACCAAAACTGTCCACAAGGAGTTGGCAAGTGTGGACATCTGTTCGCGATTCGCCTCGCTCATCTTATCCAAGAAGTAAGGTTCCACCGCGCTCTTGAACTGTCCGTGGCGGAAAATCTGCACATCCACATCCAGTTTGTCTATGAGATTCTTGTAGAACATGAGCTGGAACGCATAGCCTCTGAAGCTCAAATCGCCGGAAGGGTTGAGCAAAATCTTGTCGGCGGCGGTGGCCATGTAGTAGGCGTTTTGCGTATATAAATCGCTATAAGAGTAGATAAACTTGCCAGATTTCTTAAATTCTATCAAAGCATCGCGAATGGCTTTTGTGGAGGCGGGTGAAGCGGATACGGTCTTGGATTTCAGATAGATACCTTTTATTTTGGAATCCCCGGCCGCCGCATTGATGGCTGCCAAAATGTTGTTCAAACCCAGTCCTTCTTGCATATAATCACCAAAGCTGAAGGGCATTTCCACGGCCCGCTCATTGATGGACGCAGACAGATCCAGCAAAAGGACACTGTTGTCTTTTACATTTGTGGAAGCTGTCGAAGAGCCCAACTTCTCAAAAGAGGCAATCATTCCGAGAAACATCAGGACACTCAGAATGGAAACAATGATGGAGGCGAGCACGAAACCCACCATTGAACCTAACACCACACGCCAGAATTTGCGCGAACGGGTTTCGGGTTTACTGTTTTGTTCGATATTTTCGTTCATACTGAATTGTTTTAATTTTTCATTATTTATATTCTTGCCCTTTTAAAATCCCTCTGTTTTTTTCATCGCCTCATCGTATCATCGTCTTTCATCGTCCCTTCACAAACACCATGTTAATTCCCCAAAAGGCATGGCGGCGCAAAAATGCACTTTTCTTCCATATCTTTTGCTCTTTTTCTATATTTTTTTGCAATTTTTTTTCATTAAAGCAGGGGGACGGCAGGAAACGTATGTATTGGAGGCTGTTTTCGTCCATTTGGAAGCCAGCCTTTTCGAAATGTTTACGCCACAACTTTTCCGGACGGATGTTCTCATTTCCCATCAGCACCTCTTTTTTCAGGGTGTCGTCATACATGGAAATTACCCGTTTGTTGCCCCGTTGCGCGAAAAGCATCGCACTTTTGATCCAGCAGCCGCCATTTTCTTCAATCAGAATCAATTTTCCGTCGGGCTTGAGCACACGGCGGAAAATCGGCAATGCTTCATCCAACGGTTCGATGTGGTGGAGTGTGTCTTGCAAGATAATGTAGTCGAAACTGTTTTCCTCCATGTTTTGATCGAAGAGGTTGGCGTATTGGAACGTGCAGAGCGAGGTGTCGCCGTATTGGCTCCAGAACTGGCGGCGGCGTTCCCACTCTTCGGGGTAATACTCCAGCGTGGTACCATAAACGGGTTGCCCTTTCATGGCGAAATAGAAGCCCGTCGTGCCGTAACCACAGCCGCAGTCCCAGATTTTCGGGTGTTTGTCGAGGTCGATTTGACGGTCCAAAAACTCCAAACGCTGCATAAAGTAGGCTTTGCGGAACTGCTGGCGCGACGGCGAACCGTCGGTCAGCTTGTAGTAAGGATACAGCCCTCTGTTTTGGCGCAGCTCCTCACAAAGATGTTCGTAAAAGACCTCCCGCTGCATGATTTACGTGCAAATTAATTGTCGGACGTGCGTTTTTCGGCGCGTTTGCGCTCTGTCTCGTCAAGGATGATCTTGCGCACGCGCAGACTCTGCGGCGTGATTTCTAAATATTCGTCTTTGGCGATGAACTCCATGTACTGCTCCAACGAGTATTTGATGGCCGGGGCGAGAATCAGCTTCTCGTCGGAACCGGCGGCGCGCATGTTCGACAGTTTCTTGGATTTGCAGACGTTGACCACCAGGTCGGTTTGACGGATATGCTCGCCGATGACCTGTCCGGCATACACCGGGTCGTTCGGCTCAATGAAGAAGCGGCCGCGATCCTGCAGTTTGTTCAGCGAGTAGGCGTAGGCTTGACCAGTCTCCATGGCGATGAGCGAACCGGCGTGACGACCCGCAATTTCACCCTTCCACGGTTGGAATTCGATGAAACGGTGCGAGATGATGGCCTCGCCCTCGGTGGCAGTCAGCAGCTGGTTGGTCAGTCCGATAAGACCGCGGGACGGAATGTTGAAGTTGAGGTGAACGCGGTCGTTGACGGTGTCCATGGACATCAGATCGCCCTTCTTCCGGGATACGTAGTCGATGACGCGGCTCGACATCTCTTCCGGAACCAGCACGGTGAGCTGCTCCACGGGTTCGCACTTCTGCCCGTCAATTTCCTTGATAATCACCTGGGGCTGACCCACTTGCAACTCGTAACCTTCACGGCGCATCGTCTCAATGAGGATGGAGAGATGCAGGATGCCGCGCCCGAAGACGTTCATACGGTCGGGGGAGTCGGTCTCCTCGATACGCATGGCGAGGTTTTTCTCCAACTCGGCGAAGAGACGGTCGCGCAAATGTCTGGAAGTGACGTATTTACCTTCTTTTCCGAAGAACGGGGAGTTGTTGATGGTGAAGAGCATACTCATGGTCGGCTCATCCACCTTGATGGGCGGCAGCTGTTCCGGATTTTCGGCATCCGCCACGGTGTCGCCAATCTCGAAATCGTCCAGACCGAGCAGCGCGCAGATTTCGCCCGCCTCCACCGGATTCTTGTACTTTTCCTTGCCAAGTCCCTCAAACACATACAGTTCCTTGATTTTGGAGGTCTGCACGGTGCCGTCACGTTTCACCAAAGAGACCGTCTGTCCCCATTGGATGGTGCCGCGTTTGACACGTCCCACGGCGATACGTCCCACGTATGAGGAGTAGTCGAGGGAGGAGATCATCATCTGCAGGTTGCCGGGCTCCACTTTCGGGGCGGGGATGTGCTCGATGATGGTGTCAAGGAGGTAGGAAATGTCGGAGGTCGGGGTGTTCCAGTCGGGACCCATCCAGCCGTTCTTGGCGGAACCATAGACGGTCGGGAAATCCAGCTGCTCGTCGGAGGCGCCGAGGTTGAACATCAGTTCGAAAACGGCCTCTTGAGCAAGGTCGGGATGGCAGTTGGGCTTATCCACTTTGTTGATGACCACGATGGGCTTAAGTCCCAGTTCGATAGCCTTTTGCGTCACGAAACGGGTTTGCGGCATCGGGCCTTCGAAAGCATCAACCACGAGGAGCACGCCGTCAGCCATGTTGAGCACGCGCTCGACCTCGCCGCCGAAATCGCTGTGGCCTGGAGTGTCTATCACATTGATTTTAACCCCTTTATATCTTACGGAAACATTCTTGGACAAAATTGTAATTCCGCGTTCTCTTTCCAAGTCATTGTTGTCAAGCACCAAATCTTGCACTTGTTGGTTCTCGCGGAACAGGTGAGATTGATACAAAATTCTGTCCACGAGCGTAGTTTTGCCATGGTCAACGTGTGCAATGATGGCGATGTTTCTGATATTCTGCATTTTACAATTTTTAATAAAAACTGGCAAAGATACACTTTTTAATGGATAATTGATGATGGATAATGATTTGGGTTGAATGCTGATATCCTTCCTTGTTTATTCATCCCACGATACAAATATTTTACAAAAAAAATGAACCGTTGCATGTTGATTTTGAAATTTATGTACCTTTGCTAAATTTAAATTGAAATCTTAAAAATGTCGTTTATGAATATAAAATCTACTCTATCGATTTTTTCTATTGTGCTGTTTTTCAGTGTTTTAGCACAAGCGCAAACAGAAAACCAATACAGCGGGTTTGACCCTTCCACCTTGAAGGAAAATGCCAAATATGTGCGGAATTTTGCGCCGAACAATTATGACGAGAAAATTCTGTATCAGTGTTTCACTGATATGGTGGATTTGGCCCGTGCCGAATATCGCTATGTCCCGAAGTTCAAACACAATCTCAGTCTGGATTCTACGGCGCAATATCAGGCTGATTATCAAGCATCTAAAGATGAAAAGACATTGGAGAACAATGCCCCGTACAAAACCACCTACTATCGTTTGCGCAAATATGGCCTTGCCGGCAATGGTGAGGAGTTGGTGACGAAAGCGAAAGCATACATGGGCGAGGCGGAATATTCGTATTACGATCTTTGTCTTGCGTTGGTCCAGTCGATCCTCAAGAATGTCAAGACTGCCGATGTGATGCTTAACGAGCAATACACTTACATGGGCTTTGGTTTCAACACGGATGTCGCGATGAAAAGCTTGTATATTTCCTTGGTTCTCGGCAACGACCGCACTTTTAACAATTACAAGGCTGGTTATAATGAAAAAGATGTCCCTTATACCAAAGGTCAAGCTGGATTGAAGGGCTATGATGAGAAAATCTGCAAGAAGTGTGCCTCCGAGCCCGGCTTGGAGATGCTTTCAGAGTGGGTGTCGGTGAACAAAAACGGCGAAATATACGTCAATTGTGACAATTACAAGGAATTGAAACGCCTCATTGGCAAGGAAGGCGATGCTATCGCCATCGATATCATTCAAGAGGGACAATATGAGTGCGATAATCATCAGGTGGATTATGATTTGTATCATCGTGGGACAGTCACCAAACCCATCACTTTTGAGAAAATGCTGGCCGCCAATGAGAACGCCAATCTCAAAACGGGCAAGCTTATCGCCAAAATCGGCACGTTGCCCGACAATGTGGATGACAGCAAGAATCTGGAGCTTGCCGTGCTGGTGCTGAAGGAAGGCAATCGGGTGTGCCGCTCCGTTATTGCCAAACATATTGAAAGCAAAGGTGCCGACTATACCGAGAAAATCAACTTCGTGAAAGACGAGGTGGGTATCAAGAGCACCGGCGAATGGGCGATTTCGCCCGAAGACGGCACCGTCAGCCTCTCGTTCCCGTATGATGCGAAAAAGACCGATTATACCGCCGCCGGTTTCAAGCTTGACAAAAAAGACCCGAACCTCCCGCAGTATAAAGTCAACAGTGTGGAGCTCATTTCCCACATTTCTCCTGACTATTATCAGGACGCATCTTACAAAGCCATTCAGGAAAAGCGCGCTGCCGCTATCAAAAAAGATTTGCAACGCTATTTCCCTGGTATTGATATCCAATTGGTGTATGATTATTGCTGGGATGAGTTTAAGGAAAAAATCACTCAGCATGAAGAGTATTATGACTTGAGTTTCAAGACACTGGAAGAGGCTGCCAAAGAGTTGCGACTCTACAATCGTTATGCTGCCAAAATATTGGACACCAATTATTTGGCTCCGCTTCGTACGATGGAGCTTCGTCAGTCGGTGACCTATTACGCCGACTCTCCGTCTGGCGAAGAGGCTTTCGCCTTGTGGAAGTTCAATAACGCTGTCAAGGATCCGAAAAAACTCGGCTTTGCTATGTCAGTGGAAGACTACATATTGAAACAGGTGGAAAACGGAAAATTCTCCTCATCTTCATTGGAGAAGATGGAGATTCCTTTCAAAAAAGAGTATCAGACATTGTTGAACAACAAGCTTTACGCACAATATTACAAGAGTTCCAAGTTGACCCCGGCGATGGCCGAGCAGATGACGAAGATTTATAACCTCAACACAACCAATCAGTTGTTGATGTACAACACCACGGTTGCAGATGTTCTTGCCGCCACAATCAACACCACGGCCGACATTGCCAAGACTCAGGCTGCCATCGACAAACTCTACGGTGTTTCCGCCATTCCGAAAGACCGTGTCAACAGCCTTAATCTTGAATATCAGTTCAAGGTGATCAACTATCTGGATACCCTTCCCGCCACTACAGAGACTACAGCCTTGATTAACAGCACGTATGCCAAAATTAAAGAAATCCGCAACCAGAAACTGGATAGCTGGAAGAACGCATTCAAACTGGCTTCATACTTTAATAAACGGCATGACTATATGTATTCTCTCTCTTTGATGAATCCTTTCCTCGATGATCCAACTATCTCGGAAGATTTCATCTTCTCTTACGTCTCATTGGCGGCGCATCGCGAGGAAACCTATCTGAGCGGACTCTTCACCAAGGCAGTGCAGTTGGCTGCCGACAGGAACACAGCACGCTTGTGCGGTTTAATGGATAAACTGCCGACTTGTGTTTTGGAGAACGAAGATGCGAAAAAAATAATCTGCAAAGCTTGTAATAGGTAGGGTTAGCTATTAGCTTTTAGCTATTGGCTGTTGGCCATTGGCTAAAGGCTAAAGGCCAAAAGCTAAAGCTATGAGTGATATAGAAAAGAATTCAGGGGAGAAAGACGAATTATACGAACATTTTCGATTTGAAGTGACGGCGGGGACGGAAATGCTCCGCATTGACAAGTATCTTTTTAATCTGATTGCCAACACGTCGCGCAACAAAGTGCAGCAAGCGGCGAAGGCGGATTGTATTCTGGTGAACGGCAAACCCGTGAAGCAGAATTATAAGGTGCGTCCTGGAGACACGATTTCCGTGTTGATGCCCAATCCGCCCAATGACACAGAGATTCTGCCCGAAAATATCCCCTTGAATATCGTTTATGAAGACAATGACTTGCTGATTGTCAACAAAGAGGCGGGAATGGTGGTTCATCCGGCCTACGGCAATTACACCGGTACGTTGGTCAATGCGCTCTACTACTATCTGCGCGACCAGAAGTTGGAAGACGGTTCCCCGATGAAGCCGCTGTTGGTGCACCGTATTGACAAGAACACTTCGGGATTGCTTGCTGTGACCAAGAATGAGTTGGCGCAGATGCGCTTGGCAAAGACTTTCTTCGACCACGATTTGGAACGAAAGTATTGGGCGTTGGTGTGGGGCGACATGGAGGAGGATTCCGGAACTATAGTAGGCAATGTGGGGCGCAACCCCAAAGACCGTATGGTGATGACCGTGTTTCCCGAAGGCAGCGACCAAGGCAAACACGCGGTCACGCATTGGCGTGTGGTGGAACGTTTCGGTTATGTGACGCTGATTGAGTGCCAGTTGGAAACGGGCCGCACACACCAGATTCGTGTCCACATGCAGTATATTGGTCACCCGCTTTTCAACGATGAAGCCTACGGCGGCAACCGTATTCTCAAAGGCACCACGTTTACGAAATACCAGCAGTTTATCCGCAACTGCTTCAACCTTATGCCGCGTCAGGCGTTGCACGCTAAATCACTGGGATTTAAGCATCCCATAACGGGCAAGATGATTCAGTTCGAGTCAGAACTGCCGGAAGATTTTAGCGCTGTGGTGGAAAAATGGCGAGGGTATAAGAATAGTTAGCAGTTAGTAGTTAGCAGTTGAGTTTCAATGTCTTCGAGAGTCCGGATTTCCTGAGCTTTCAGGTAAAAGGGTTCTCTTATGGCTAAATTCTTCTTTACGTATTCGCGGAGTTCAGTTTCGTTCAGATGGTTGGTCAGCGGTCGTTTCTTTTTGGAATGTAGAAGATGGTCAACAATTTCGTTCTCATTTAGTTTCAGGTATATGCTTCGAGCATGGGCGTTGATGAGATCCATGGCTTTTTCATGACACGGGGTGCCGCCGCCCACGGCAATGACGGTGTTGTCCTCACTAAGGACCTCTTTTAACGCTGCGAATTCCAATGTTCGAAACACCGATTCCCCATACTTTTGGAAAAGCAAGGGAATCGCTGTGTGGTATTTTTCCTCAATGTACAAGTCAAGATCAACAAAGCTCATGTCCAGTTTGTTGGCAAGCCTTTTGCCAATGGTGCTCTTCCCAGCACCCGAAAAACCGACAAGGACGATGTTGTTCATTGAGTTTCAATTATTTCAAACAATGTAGGGGCGAATAATTATTCGCCCCTACATGACGTATGTACCTTAAATAACAGCCATCATGGCCTTGACAAGATTGTCGGCGCAATCGGCAATGTCACCAATGCGGGCGGGTAGCATATAGCAGGGCGTGGTGAAGATTTTGTTGGCAACATCCGCGCAGACCTCTTTCTGGATGGTGATTTCGTGCTTCGTGCCGAAGGATTCAACATTGCGGATAGTGCCGGGGTCGCTACCGACAGTGACGGTGACATCACCCAGTACTTTGGCGATCATCACAGGGGCAATGCAGAGGGCTCCAATAGGTTTGCCGGCCTTGTGGAAGGCACGGATCACCTTCGCTACATCCTCGCGCACGGTGCAGGCCGCACCCTCAATAGCGTAAGTGAAGAGGTTTTTGGCCGAGCCGTTTCCGCCCGGGAACACTACGGCGTCGAAGTCCTCAACACGGCAATCTTCGATGGGCTTCACGTTGCCGCGGGCGATGCGTGCCGCCTCCAACAACATGTTGCGCTTCTCATCCATAGGCTGGCCTGTGATGTGGTTCACCACATGGTATTGCCAATCATTTGGCGCAAATATTTGATATTCACCACCATTGCGGTCAATAGCAAGCAATGTCATCACTGATTCATGGATTTCGCTGCCGTCCAAGGTGCCGCAGCCGCACAATATCACTGCAAATTTTTTCATAATAAAATTTTTTGTTTGAATTTTAGGCTGCAAAGGTAACATTTTTTAAAACACATAGAGACGTGCCGACGGCGCGTCTCTATGTGCAAAAATCAATTTATGGGTGTTATTCGTTATCAGCCATTGCTTCTTCAGACTCCTCGGCGGCGGGCTGCTCCGGTGCGTCCATACTGTTGTAGAACTGGCGGAAGGCAGCGCTCATTTCCGGTGAGAAGCTTTTCATCATGTCGATTTGAGAAGCGGCCATGTCTTGGATCTTTTGGGCAGTTTGTGTGTCGCCGATCAAATTGGCTATTTCCTGGATTTGGTGCATCTCCTGGAATGCGCCTGCAATGGCCTGCTGATCTATTTCTGCCTTACGAAGCTGGGCAGAGATGGTTCCTTGCAAAGATTGGGCATAATTCATAGCCACATTGTCAAGCTTCATCTCTTTATAACGCTGTACAAGACTATTATCAGGGTATTTGATGTTCTTCAACATATAATATAAGAACAGGAAATCATAGTGAATGTCACTACTGCGATAGTTCAGCGTTCTTTCATCACAACCATTGTACCAGTTGAACAGAGCCACCTGGTCATCCCAAATCTTATTGGCCATTTCCATACCCTTCTTGTTGGCTTCATCAGAACCGATTCTGAAGAAATCCTCCATATAAGTCATACAGCCATGGGTATAACCATAAATGTAAGACATGACAGAAACGTACGGGAAGTTTTCGTCGGGCAATACTTCATTGCCGTGCACCAGCACTTTGAGTGCTTTGTCCTTGTCGCCTTCAGCTATAAGTTGTTCAGCAAGACGTGCATAGAGTCTGCGCATCAGCGGAACCAAACGGGTGTTATCCTCGCTGTGATACAGTTTAGGATCGTTAAAGCCACCCCAAGCGTAAGGATAAGCCGTGTGACCGGAAGCGTTGGGATTCTTGACAGCGTCCAAACGGCTATGGTCGTCAAACACTTCCATCAGGTTATGGTAAAGCCGTTCAGTGTTGATACGTCCCGTTTCACCATACGAGCGAGTGGTGTTTTTGATGGGCACCAAACGATAAGCGAAGCCCTCAAGCTGGAAATAATCTTCCAAGCCCAAATAGGCCTCTGAACCGGCGGTGGAAGCATAATAAATCGGGCGTTCCCAGTTGTTGTTGGCCAGAATGTCCATCATCACGATATACGCTTTAGTGAGCGGGTTCACCCCGTTGGTCTTCATGTTCCATCTCATGCGATCGACGATAAGGGCAGAATCCTTTTCGGCCACGGTACCCGTAGCCAGGACTTTAGCCTTGTCAACCGGCAAGGAGAAACTGGCGGGAATCGGGCGACCGTTGCTACGGTAGCCGGCGCCTTGTTTCAACAGGAAGATACTGCGTACATTGTCAAAAGAGGGTGATTTGACATAGTCCATAACAGCCTTCAAATCAACAAACTGGTTGTTTGCTGCCTCCAAGTAAAGCACATCTCGGGTACCGTCCTTGTATTGATCCCAAGTCATGGAAATAGGCAGCGGGTCGGATTCGTATGCCTTACGTTTCATCTGGTCAACATACCAGCTGGTACTCAGCAACATAAGGTTACAGACACGCACATCGGTGCGATAGCCTTCCACCTCTTGGGCGTACCAAAGCGGGAAGGTGTCGTTGTCGCCGAGGGTGAACAGGATGGCATTAGGTTCGCACGAGTCAAGGTAGTTCTTTGCCACGGCTAACGCAGTGTAACGGTCGGAACGGTCATGGTCGTGCCAGTTTTCCTTGGCCATCACGCACGGCACGGCGCCAACGCAAACCAACGTGGTAAGTACAGCGCCAATGGCTTGCACGCTTTTGCTCTGCAGCTTCTCGAATAAACGGTAAATGCCTAATACACCGAAACCTATCCACATTGCAAAGGCATAGAAAGAGGCGGCGAAAGCATAGTCACGTTCACGCGGCTGGAAGGCATACATATTCAAGTATATGGCAATGGCCAGGCCTGTCATGATGAAAAGCATAAACACCACGAACGAGTGTTTGCTGTCGTTTTTTGTTTGGAAAATCAAACCGATGAGACCCAGAATCAGCGGGAGCAGATAGTATTTGTTGTGTGCGGGGCGTTCAATGGCGGAGGGAAGGTCTTTCAGGTTGCCGACCATCGGGTTGTCGATTGCACCGATGCCGGAAATCCAGTTCCCGTTCTGATAGTCGCCATGACCTTGCAGGTCGTTCTGCCGTCCGGCAAAGTTCCACAGGAAATAACGCCAATACATATAGCCTAACTGATAGGTATGGAAGAACTTAATGTTCTGTTGCCAGGTGGGAAGGCCTCCGCGTGCCAGCTGACGACGGTTATCCTTGTCGGAGGGACTGTCGGAGTTGTAGCGATTGTTCAGCCAGTCGATGTATTGTGACTGTTTCTCGGAGGACCACATGCGCGGGAAGAACATGCATCCTTTGGGATCGTACTCGGGGGTGTCCCCTTTTCGCGGGTTGGTGACCACATAGCGTTTGGTCGCCTCGTCACGGTGATAAACGGGACTGCCGTCTTTGAATCCCACCACACGGGTGTTGTAACTCTGACCATAAAGCAGAGGATTGGAGCCATATTGCTCGCGGTTGAGGTAGGAGAGGAGTGCGACGGCGTCTTCTGGGCTGTTTTCGTCAATGGTCGGATTGGCATTGGAGCGGATCACCAGCGTCATAAATGTCGAGTAGCCGATAATGAGCATCATCAAGGAAAATGCACTGATGGTCAAAACAGGCTTGTTCCGTTTATGGCCGAACCAGATACCCCAACCGATAATGGCGGCGATGAGCAGGAAGAAGAAAATCACGCCGGAGTTGAAGGGCAAGTGGAAAGAGTTGACGAAGAGGAGGTCGAATTTGCCGGCGAGGTTAACCACTTGAGGGACAATGCCCCAAAGAATGAAGCCTAACAATGCGACCGAAATGATCAGCGAGAGGGTGACGCCCCATTCGGCTTTCGATGTAAGAGCCCCTTTCTTGCCGCAGAGGATGAGCAGCGGAGTGGTCACGAAGAGCCAAATCAGAATCATCCATATCGGCGAACAGAAGATGCCGAATGCGAATGCGATGATGGCGAAAGCGAGCACGGCGCCCATACTGGTGGCTTTCGGGTTAAGTCTGTAATAGATAATCAACCCGATGGCCGGAAGTGTAAGCAAGTTCAGCAAGTGGACACCGATGGAAAGGCCCACCAAATAGGCGATTAATACTATCCAACGGTTGGGGTTCACATTGGATTTCGGATTCTCATATTCCTCATCCCATTTTAAAATGCACCAGAAAACCAGTGCGGTGAAGAAAGAGGACATTGCATAGACTTCACCTTCTACTGCAGAGAACCAAAAAGTATCTGAAAATGTGTAAGTTAATGCTCCGACAAGGGCGGTTCCAAGCACTGCGATAAAGCGCGGAGTGTTCATTTCGCCCCATTTGGCCACGAGTTTACGCGCAAGACGCACGATGCTGAAATAGAGCAACATGATGGTCATGCCGCTACATACAGCCGACATACAGTTGATGCAGAATGCCATCTTGGTGACGTCGCCGCCGGCAAATAAGGTGGCAATACGTCCGAGAATCTGGAATGTGGGTGCTCCAGGCGGGTGACCGATGAGCATTTTGGAGGTTGTGGCGATGTATTCACCGCAATCCCACCATGATACGGTAGGCTCGGCAGTCATGATATAGACGGCAGATGCCACTATACCGATGATCAAGCCAATCAGGTTGTTGATTCTTTTTTGCGTTTTGGTCATATTTTTTGGTGTTTGTATCTTAGATATGCATTATTTCGTAGCGGCTTTGAATTGTTGCAGGAAACGGACATCGTTTTCGAAGTAGAGACGGATGTCATTGGTGCGGTATTTGAGCATAGTCATACGTTCGATGCCGAGGCCGAAGGCGAAGCCGCTGTATTTGGTGCTGTCGATACCGCAGTTTTCCAATACGTTGGGGTCCACCATGCCGCAGCCGAGAATCTCGACCCATCCGGTGTGCTTGCAGAGGTTGCAGCCTGCACCGCCGCAGATATTGCAGGAAACGTCCATCTCTGCGGACGGCTCCGTGAACGGGAAGTAAGAGGGGCGCAGACGGATGCGCACCTCATCACCGAACATACGTTGCGCGAAGTAGAGCAGAGTTTGTTTCATGTCGGCAAAAGACACGTTTTCAGCTACATACAGACCTTCCACTTGATGGAAGATGCAGTGTGCGCGGGAGGTGATGGCTTCGTTGCGGAACACGCGGCCGGGGCAGATCACGCGGATGGGCGGTTGCTGCTTCTCCATGGTGCGCACTTGCAGCGATGAGGTGTGCGTGCGCAACAGCACATCGGGGTGCAGCTCGATGAAGAAGGTGTCCTGCATGTCACGGGCGGGATGCTCTTCCGCGAAATTGAGGGCGGTGAACACATGCCAGTCGTCCTCAATGTCGGGACCTTCCACGGCGGAAAAACCGATGTCCTCGAAAATGCGGCGCACCTCGCTCATCATGATGGAGATAGGATGCATTGAGCCGACGCTCTGACGGGCTGCCGGACGGGTGATGTCAGGAATCAGATTCGACTTCTTGTCGGCGGCGGCCTCCAGCTTGGACTTGAATTCGTTGTAGTGGTTCTGGGCCATGTCGCGGAGGTCGTTCACCAACTGGCCGAACTCCTTGCGGTTCTCCTGCGCCATGTTTTTGAGCTCGCCAAACAGCCCCTGAATCTCACTCTTCTTGCTTAAAAACTGAATCCGGAACTGCTCCAGACTCTCCGCGTTTTCAATTTTGAAATTTGCTATTTCCGCTCTTATTTCGTCGATACTTTTCATTTTATTGTGATTAGTGATTGGTGATTTGAGAGGATAGGAGGATAAGATGATTAGAGAATTTGGGGTATTTCAAAAAACTTTCATCTTATCATCCTATTATCTCATTATCTCATTATCTCATCCTCTAATTATCATAATTATTCATCGTCTCTTCGTCCTTATCGCAGCATCGTCGCGCTGATGATCTTGATGTCCTCCAAGGGTCTGTCAGCACCGTCTTTCTGCTGTGCAGCGATTTTATCGACCACTTCCATGCCTTTGATGACTTCGCCGAACACGGTGTAGTCGCCGTCAAGGAATGGGGCGCCACCGACGGTGGTGTAAGCCTGGATCTGTTCGGGAGTGAAAGTCTTGCCGGTACGTTGTGCTATCATGTTGAGTTTGTCGTTGTCATACACTGTGCCATCCACGATATAGAACTGGCAGCCGGAGGAGGCTTTCTGCGGGTTCACGTTGTCACCCATGCGGGCAGCGCAAACGGCACCGCGCTTATGGAAATGGGCTGGCACAAATTCGGCCGGGATGGTGTAGCCCACATCGCCGGAGCCGAGCCGTTGGCCGGCTTTCGCTGTTTTAGAGTCGGGATCACCACCTTGGATCATGAACCCTTTGATGATGCGGTGGAAAAGCACACCATCATAGAATTTGTCGTTCACTAATTTGTGGAAATTGTCTCTGTGTGCCGGCGTGTCGTTGTACAAGGCGATGGTGATGTCGCCTAATGTGGTTTTCAATAAAACTTTCGTCATTTCTTGCGTATTGTTGGTTTTGGTTGTCTTTTCCGTGGCCCCGGTGGTCGCGGATGCTTCTTCCGTTTTCACCTTCTTGGGCGATGAGCATGATGTAAAAACAATGGTAATCAATGCGATACAATAAACAATTGCCTTTTTCATAAAATTTATCTCAAATTACAAACAAGCGGCAAAGATACGATTTTTTCAATTCACAATGCATAATTCACGATTCACAATTCTTTAAGTTGTTAGTAGTTAGCAGTTGTCCGGCGGAACAGTTCACTATTCACCAATCACTACACACAGCTCATTAAAAATACTACCTTTGCATTTTCAAATGTTATCAAAAAATATACCGATGAAAAAGCTAACAATCAGTATTTTAGCATTAAGCACCATCATTATGCTTGTAGCTTGTCATAAGAAAAACAACCAGATTCCGAAAGTGGAGTATCCCGAAACCAAGAAATGCGACACCGTCGATCACTATTTCGGCGTGGCGGTGCCCGACCCGTATCGTTGGTTGGAAGACGACTATTCCGAGGAGACCGCCAATTGGGTGAAGGCCCAGAACGAGGTGACTAACAAGTTCTTAGCACAGATTCCTTACCGCGAGAAGATGAAGAATCACCTTAAAGACCTGCTGAATTACCCGAAGGAGGGTGCGCCGTGGAAGAAGGGTGACCGCTACTTCTTCTACCGCAATGACGGTTTGCAGAACCAAAGCGTCCTCTACTACAAGAATTCCCTTGACGGAGAGGCCGTTGAGCTGCTTGATCCCAACAAACTCTCCAATGACGGCACCGTGGCACTCTCCACACTCGGCATCTCCGATGACGGCAACTATCTCGGCTATGCCATTTCGCGCAACGGCAGCGACTGGCAGGAGATTTACGTCAAAAACATTACAACGGGCGAGGAGCTGAGCGACCATCTCGTGTGGGTGAAGTTCTCCGGTATCGCGTGGAAGGACGACGGCTTCTTTTACAGCCGTTTCCCGGAGCCCAAAAACGAGCTCTCCGGCGTGAACGAAAACGGCAAACTTTATTATCACAAGGTCGGTACAGACCAAAAGGAAGATCAGTTGGCATACGAAGACCGCACCAATCCGAACCTCAGCTTTTCCGCCGAGGTCGTCAACAAACGCTATCTGGTGATTTACGGTTCCGAGTCAACATCTGGAAATTCGCTTTATTACAAAGATTTGGATAATCCCAAAGCGCAATTTATTAAGGCCGTGACCGATTTTACTGACGACTATTCCGTGATTGATGAGATTGACGGTAGCTTCCTTGTGATGACCAACCACAACGCTCCGGAATACCAAGTCATCAGCATTCCGATTGGCAGTCTCACAACGATGGGATGGACGGAAGTGATTCCCGCAACCAAAGGTGAGGTGCTTACGGGCGTCAGCCACATCGGCAAGCGGCTGATTGCCAATTACACGAAGGATGCCCATTCTGTGGTGAAGATTTTCGATGAGGGCGGTAAGTTCATCGCTAACCTCGACAACGACCTTCTCGGCTCCATCGGCGGTTTCAGCGGCGAGGCCGACGACACAGAGACGTTCTATACCGTCACCTCTTACATCACCCCGGCGGCGATTTACCGTTATGATGTTGCCAACAACAAATCGACCCTGTACAAAAAGTCCGAAATCAAGTTCAACTCCGACGAATATGTGACTGAGCAGAAGTTCTTCACCTCGAAAGACGGCACCAAAGTCCCAATGTTCATCACCCATAAGAAAGGAATCAAGATGGACGGCAGCAATCCGACGTTGCTTTATGGATACGGCGGTTTCAACATCTCACTTACCCCGAGCTTCAGTGCGACGCGTGTCGCATGGCTTGAGCAGGGTGGTGTGCTGGCTATCGCAAACTTGCGTGGCGGTGGCGAATACGGCAAGGAGTGGCATGAAGCCGGCACGAAGATGAAAAAGCAGAATGTGTTTGATGACTGCATAGCGGCTGCGGAATTTCTTATCAGCCAAGGATATACAAGTAAGGAGAAATTGGCCTTGCAGGGCGGCTCCAACGGTGGTCTGCTCGTCGGCGCCGTCGTGAACCAACGTCCCGACCTTTTCGCCGTCGCCATCCCGCAAGTGGGTGTCATGGACATGCTTCGTTACCACAAGTTCACCATCGGCCGCTATTGGGCGGTGGATTACGGCACCAGCGAGGACAGCAAGGAGATGTTCGAGTATCTCTACAAGTACTCGCCGCTACACTCCATCCAGAACGGAAAGGAGTATCCTGCTATTTTGGTGACCACAGCTGACCACGACGACCGTGTGGTTCCGGCACACTCTTTCAAGTACGCGGCGGCATTGCAAAACAGCGACATCGGTGACAAGCCTCACCTTATCCGCATTGAGAGTAACGCTGGTCACGGTGGTGGCAAACCCCTCGACAAGACCATTGACGAAGTGGTCGATATCTTCTCGTTCATGTTCTTCAACATGGGCGTGGAACCGAAATATTAATTCATAATTCATAATGCATAATTGCAATGCATTATGAAGAATTGTGGATAGAAGGGATCAGTTCTCAGATCCGAGATTCAGGTAGGGATTTTCGCAATCTTTGTAAAGGTCGCGATGGTTTGATTTTGGATGTTCAGGAAGTTCGATTTCGTAGGATTTGCCGCTGGCGACGGTGAGTTTGTTATTGCGGATCCACGGGTTGAGGTTGCGCAGTTCACGATAGGTGACATGGTGCTCCTCGGCGAAGCGTGGCAGGCTGGGAATCGAGGAGGTCACCTTCACGGTCTTGGTCTCAACGGGATGATACATCTGCGCAGGGCACAGTTTGACACCATATTCTTGCGGATTCTCGAAGATGAGCTTGAACGAGAGGATTCGGTAGATATAACGTGAGGTTTCGTTGTTAAGCCACATATCCCAGTAATTGTGCACTTGCTGGTCATCGACTGCCGCCTGCAGACCGCCGTCACCGCGGTTATAGCCGGCCGCCGCCATGGTCCAGCTACCGAACTGGTTCTTCATCTTCTTGAGGTAACGGCATGCGGCGCGGGTGGCTTTCTCCAAATGGCAACGCTCATCAACGTCGTTGCTAACCTCCAAACCATACACTTTGGCTGTGCCAGGGATGAATTGCCAGTATCCGCCGGCACTCGCAGGTGAGGTGACGTTCTCCAACCCGCTTTCAGCCACGCACAAGTACTTGAAGTCGTCCGGCACGCCCTCCTCTTTAAGGATTTTTTCAATGACAGGGAAGATACGCGTTGAGAGTTTGAGAATGCGCAGCGTCTTCGAGTGCTGGTAGCAGTTGACGATAAGTTCACGGTCGAGTGCTTCGTGTACCCAATAGACATCCAAGGGCACCTCCTCGCCCGCGAAGGTCATGCTTTGAGGCACAGGCGGTGCGGTGATGGTGTTCGCGTATTGGTTCGGGGTAGGGTCGCTATCGGTGTTGTTTTTCGTGACGGCCCAACAGCCCGTCACTGCCAAAACGGCGGTCAACAGGCACGTAGTAATGATAGTCACGTTCTTTTTCATTATAGTTAACAGTTTTAATATCAGGTTTTTAATGCGCCACAAACAAAGAACGGCTCCCTGTCGTTTCGCGGCGGCAAAGGTACGCAATTATTCTTTATTGTGGGGTGGCTTTTATGGTGGTCGCGCCGAAAGTTGACTTTAGCTATTGGCTTTGAATAAAGTTTTTTTCGTTATCAAAGCAAAAAAAATGTTACTTTTTCGGCTGGCAAGCGTATAATTGTATAATCTTAAGTAGAATATAGGTTATGTCCAAAAAGAGAAATAATGTCAAACTATTCCTCGACAGGGCGATGTCGCGCAGCTTCAGTCGGCAGATCCTCATCCTGCTGGTCTTGTTTGTCGTCCTGTTGCTGATATCCTACCTGCTGCTCTCCTTCTCCGGTTCTGATTGGAGAGCCTATTGTGCATATAAAGGCATCCCGGTGTGGTCGTTGCCGTTGTTTCTGTTGATAGATACCAGCGCGTATAGCTATGTCTATTTTGGCGAGGGGGTCCATGGATGGCTGCTGGTGGCCAGCGGGATCTCCTACCTCTTCGGTCTTATCATCTTCAACGGCATCATGATCGGTCTTATCACCAACGCCATCGACAACCGCGTGGATGCGCACCGCGATGGCTTGCTGCACTATGTCAAGAGCGGCCACTACATCATCATGGGCTATGATGACATGGTTCCGTCTATCATCACCGAGATATTTGCCAAGACGCCTAAAGCAGATGTGGTGCTGCTGTCGGCTCTGGATGCCAAACAGGTGCATGAGATACTCCTCCGTTCCGTGGCCCGCGACAAGATGGACCAGATATTCATCGCCTACGGTCACCGGATGGTGAAAGATGCCTACCATGATATCCATCTGGAATCATCAGAGGCTATCTATATCGTCGGCAACCGAACCAGACCGGAACATGACGCCATCAACGTGGAGTGCGTGGATAATATCTACATGTATCTGACAGAAAACCACTTCAACCAAATTCCGAAGCGGGTTGTCTGCGTTTTCGAAGACTTTGACACCTACTCGGCTTTCAAGACTACCGAGATATTCTCACAGATCGGCGACTTGGGGATTGAATTTGTGCCGTATAACTTTTATGATGACTGGGCCACCCAAGTCTTTGTGCGCCGTTCCTATAAGGAGAAGAACAATGTGGCTGTGGAGATTCCGTATCCCTCTGTCTATGGCAAGGGCATATGCTATGAGGACACGAAACGGGTGCATCTGGTCTTTGTGGGGATCACAAACTTCTCCATTTCTTTGGCTATGGAAGCGGCCCATCTGCTCCATTTTCCTAATGTCAACCGCGATAAAGCCTTGCGGACACGCATCACATTCATCGAGAAGAATGCCGACGAGGAGATGCGCTTGTTCGTCACCCGCAACCGGCATTATTTTGAAGTTCAGCCCTTCTTCTATTGCGATATGTCGAAGGATGATGCGGCGTATCTTCCTGTGAAAATCGATCAGCGTGTCTCCCGGGAGCTGCCGGACACGGACTTCCTGGACACCGAGTTTGAATTTGTCAAAGGGGATGTCTATGCTGATGGAATCCAGCATCTGATCAAGAGTTGGGCGCAGGATAAGGATCACGAATACCTCTCCATCTTCGTCACAAGATCCGACCAGCGCCATAATTTCATGACGGGGATGAACCTGCCCGACGAGGTGTACGACAATGCTGTGCCGGTCTTCATCCGTCAGGATCGTGCCGACGACTTCGTCACCAACCTGCGGGCGGCTGACGACAAGGTGTATATTTATGGCAAGGTGGAGGACGGAACGCTGGTGCAGGAGAGGCGCCAACATCGCTATGCCAACATCTATCCTTTCGGCATGAACGATATGGCCTATTGGTCTGATGAGACCCCGCTGAAGCAAGCCAAACTGTTGAACTATCTTTATGAAACCGCCGACTACAGCACCTTCCATTTTACTAGTCTTGCAGATCTGGACGCCGTGCCCGCCACCGTGCTTTGGGCCGAGGCCGATCGCTATTGGCGTGCTCTGACCATGGCCAAGAAGTGGTCGAATCTTTATTGCGCATACAGCATCTCCTGCAAACTGGCCACGCTGAGGACCATGCGGGGACTGGAGCCCGATGACCGGTCTCAAGACCTTCAAGACCTCAGCGCCGAGGAGGTCGAGATGCTTGCCCGTGTGGAGCACAACCGTTGGAATACCGAGAAGCTGCTGATGGGGTTTCGCAAGCCCAAGAAGGCGGAAGACAAGTACGAGAACCCATCTTACGACCGAAAACTGCAAATCAACAAGGAGTTGTATGTCCATTATGATATTCGTCCGTTTGAACAACTGCCCCCAGACGTGCAACAGCTGGACTATGAGATTTCGCAATATATCCCGTGGCTGTTACGCATGACGACACTCTAAAACCCTAACCACGATGAATCAAACCCCAGATATTCCGATTACTGTTGACACCTCCCATGTGGAGCTTCCCGAAGAGTTGCAGGCTGTCGCCGAGCAGATGGCCGAGCATGTCCACGAGGTGTGGGCGGCCGCACGTGTTGCCCAAGGCTGGACCTATGGTCCGGAGCGCAATGATGCCGACAAAAAGCATCCTTGTCTGATTCCCTATGCTCAGTTGCCTGAAGAGGAGAAAGCCTATGACCGGGAGACCAGCACCGAGACGTTGAAGTTCTTGATGGTCAGCGGCTTTGAGATAGTCCCTAAACATCAATAACCCTTTTGAGCCTATCGTTTATGGAGCAGCAGTATAAATATTTTGCCTTTATCAGCTACAACTCCCATGACTTGAAGTGGGGGAAGCGTCTGCAGAAGAAGCTGGAACACTATCGTATGCCGGCCACCTTGTGCAGCGAGCGCGGCTGGAAGCGGACGCCCATCCAGCCGGTCTTCTTCGCGCCTACCGACATCCAGCCGGGAGGCCTCTCGCAGGAGCTGCAGGAACGGCTGAAGGCTTCTCGCCATCTGGTGGTGATCTGCTCGCCCCATTCGGCCAAGTCGGAGTGGGTGGGCCGCGAGATGGCCTTCTTCCACCAACTGGGCAGGACTCAGGATATACACTTTTTCATCGTGGAGGGCGAACCTCACAGCGGCGACCCAGACACAGAATGTTTCAATCCCATGGTGGAGACGCTGGGACTGCCCGAGCTCCTCGCCGCCAACATCCATGAGGATGTGCATCGGATCTCCTACCTGAATCGTGAGCGGGCCTACGTGCAGCTTGTCTCCAAACTGCTGGATGTGGAGTTCGACACGATATGGAAACGCCACCGCCGACAGCTCATCCGTAAGACCATCGCCTGGATGCTCGGCATACTCGTTGTGTTCGCGGCGCTGGTCGGCGTATGGCGCCATGGCCTGCCTATGGATGTGAACCTGCGGGTGAACGAGGTCTCGGAATACAATGCCAACCTGCCGGAGATGCGGGATGCTGTGGTGACCCTGGCCCTCCCCAACAAGACCGAGACGGACACTCTCCGGACGATGGATGGGAAGGTGGTCTTCCGCAACATCCCCCACAAGTATCTCAACAAGCCTGTCCATGTGACCGTCTCCTGCCGCGACTTCCTGACCACCGACACGACGGTGGTGCTGACCGAGACGGTGTCGGTGAATGTGACCCGCGACCCGGCAGTCTATGGCGACATCCGTTTCCGCCTTTACGACCCGCAGACGGAACAATATCTGTCTGGCGTGGAGGTCGTGATAGAGGGCCACACTGTATGGTCCGACGAGACGGGGCTTGTCACGCTGACCATCCCGCTGGCGGCACAAAAGAAGACCTATCCCATCATGGCATCTATCCCGCTGCATGAGGACAGCCTCTATATGCCCTGCGGCGATACCTATTGTATTTTCAGACAATAATTCATCGTCATATCCTTGTTTACGATTATTATGAAACGATTTATATTCTCCGTCATATTAGCCATGGCCGCCATCTCGATGGTCTCTGCTCAGACCACCCAGAAGGGGTATGTGAAGACCAAAGGGCGGCTGGACAGCAAAGGGCAGCTGATTCCGGGCCAGCGTATCGCCAGTGCGGCTATCCAGCTGACGGGTGGCCATTCCACTGTGAGTGATGCTAACGGCAACTTCACCCTGACAGCGCCCGACAAAAAATTCTTCCTGAGCGATGTGCGGAAGCAGGGCTATGTGCTCTCAGACCCCGACGTGCTGAAGAAACAGTATGCCTGCTCCTCCAACCCGCTGGTGATCACGATGGAGACACCCGACAAGCAGGCCGACGACCAGCTGGCTGCCGAGCGGAAACTCCGTCGCCAACTGCAACAGCAACTGCAGCAGCGCGAAGAGGAGATAGACTCCCTCAAGGAACATAACAAACTGACGGAGGAGGAGTACCGCCAAGCTCTACAGAACCTTTATGCAGAGCAGGAGAATAAAGAACGACTCATCGCCGACATGTCCAGGCGCTATGCCGAACTAGACTATGACCTGCTGGACGAGTTCTACCGCCAAGTGTCATTCTGTATTGAGCAGGGCGACTTTGTGAAGGCTGACTCGCTCCTGGCATCCCGTGGCGATGTGCGTCAGGAGGTGCTGGAGCAGAAGAAGAAGGGCCAGGCCCTGCAGGAACGTAAAAAACAACTGCGTCGCGCCGAGGCAGTGTTCGCCGCCGACAACGAGGAGGTTGCCCGCCGCTGCTATGGCTATTTCGAGAGGTTCTCCGCCCAGTTCCAGAACGACTCCGCCGCCTTTTATCTGGAACTGAGAGCAGAACTCGATACTACCAAGGTGGACTGGCAGCTGGATGCTGGCACTTTCGTGGAAGACTACCTCGCCGACTACCCCAAGGCTATCGCCTATTACCAGCGTGCCCTCCGCCAGGCGGTCTCTCAAAATGGGAATGACAATCCGGCCGTGGCAGCATGCTATAACGATATCGGATATGTCTGCAAAACACAAGGAGACTATGAGCAAGCCATGGAGTGCTACCAGAAATCTTTGGAGATATGGGATAATGTTTACGAAGGACCACATCCCGATATGGCCATCAGTTATAACAATATAGGCGGGGCGCACTATAGCAAAGGGGAGTATGCCCCAGCTATGGATTATTTCCAGAAAGCGTTGACCATCAACAAGTCTTTTTATGGGGAAAACCATCCCGATGTGGCGATGAGCTACAACAATATCGGTCTTACTTGCTATGCGCAAGGTGATTATGTGAAGGCAATGGAATATTATCAGAAGTCATTGGATGTCAGAAAGATGGTCTATGGTGAAAATCATCCTGATGTGGCGGTCAGCTACAATAACATGGGCGCTGTTCGCTATGCCCAACGTGAATATGACCAGGCAAAGGAATATTATTTGAAATCTCTCACGATCTGCAAATCGGTCTATGGCGAGAAACATCCCGATGTGGCAGTAGGTTACAACAATATCGGGTTGGTGTACTTTCTCCAGAATGATTATGCCCCAGCTCGGGAGTCTTTCCATAAAGCATTGTCTATCATCCGGTCGGTCTATGGCGACAATCACCCGCAGGTGGCGACCAACTACAATAACGTGGGAGCATTGTACAAGGCTCAAGGGGATTATGCCCAAGCTTTGGAATACTATCGGAAGGCGCTGGCGATCTACCAGTCCGTCTATGGCGAGAATCATCATGATGTGGCTGTCAGCTATAACAATATCGGGAATGTCTGCTATCATCAAGGTCAGTATGCCCAGGCTCTGGAGTGTTTCCAGAAAGCGTTCGCTATTCTAAAGGCAGCTTTAGGAGAAGATCATCCCGACACACAATTCTTGAAAGAGTGTGTGGAGATCACCCAAGGCAAGATGCAGGATAATTAGATGGGATCAGACGGTTTTGCGCTTCCCGTTTCGAAGGAGTGATACCCCTTGCTCCAGCGCCTGAATCTCTTGGAGTGCCAGGAGAATGTAGAACCGGCAGATGTTGCCGTGGCACACAAAAAGGATTTTGGTCATGACCGTGATTTTTAGGGGTGCGAAATTACAATTTTTTTGTATTTTTGCCGCCCGAAAAACAAGGGGTCGTAGCTCAGTTGGTAGAGCGCATGCTCCGCAAGCATGAGGTCGCGGGTCCGACTCCCGTCGGCTCCACAAAATCCAAAAGAAACAGGAGAAAAAGAAAAGCACCTAACCGTTTGGTTAAGTGCTTTTTTTGTTGGTACCGAAGACCGGGATCGAACCGGTACGAGTGTTACCTCATTGGTTTTTGAGACCAACGCGTCTACCTATTCCGCCACTTCGGCTCAAATCGGCGGCAAAAATACACTTTTTTCCGATATGGCAACCTGTCAGGGAAATATTTTTTTCACTCTGCGGATAAAAGCGTTGATTTAGCGTTTATTGGTATATCGTGGATGCGTTTGAATGTTTTGAGCGAAAAAAACACAATGCCCCAATTAGAATTAGTTATCTTCGTCCATCGCTAAACGGAATCCTGTATAGCTGAACTGGTAGTTAGGGGTGTTTGGGTTACGGGCGGAAACGCGACAGACATCCCAATAACTGGTCATGCAGCCGCCACGAAAGACTTTTAACTCGCTCAAATTGTACCCTTGCGGATTTTCAATGGTCTCGTAGTAATTCAATTCGTAAAAATCGTAGCCATCGTTGCACCATTCATACACATTGCCACTCATGTCATAGATTCCCAGTTCGTTAGGCATTTTTGTGCCGACAGGGTGGGGCTTGTTCCCACTATTCTTCTTGCACCATGCCACCTCTTCCAACTCGTTTGACCCGCTAAACTTGTAATTTTTTGAAAGTTGTCCGCCCCGAGCGGCATATTCCCATTCCGCTTCGGTGGGCAGACGGTATTTCTTGCCCGTGAGCTGGTTCAGTTTGCCGATGAAAGTTTGGGCGTCATACCAGCTTACCCGTGTTACCGGCAGGCTGTCGCCGATAACCTTGGAGGGGTTCTTGCCGCCCATCACCGCCATCCATAGTTCTTGGGTCACTTCGTACTTGGCAATATAAAAACTGTTCAGCTTTACTGGATGGGCCGGAATCTCATTGCGGGCACAGTCGGAATTTGAATTGTCAGTGCATCCCATGATGAATTCCCCTCCTTTTACATAGACCAGTTCGATGGTGGGAATCTGTGCAACCCCCGACATCACAAACAGAAAAGTGATAATGGCAGTCAAAAAGTAGTTGTTTTTCATACAAGAACTTCGTTTAATCGAAATAACAGCCAACAGCTAACAGCAAATAGCCAAAGCCAACAGCCAACAGCCAATCACCCGATTTTCTCGATCCAGCCCTTGATGGCCTCCAACGTGGCAGCGGGAACCTCTAATTTCAGCTTCTTGCGCAATCCGCCGAGGTCATTCAGCAGCTTGTTCGGGTTGGCGTTTCTCAGATGCTCCAACGTCAGGATGTTCAGCTTTTTCAACGCCGGGATCCATGCGGCATCCATGCCCAACGCGGTAAATTCCTCATCCTTGGCGACTTCCTGCTTTTTCTCGGGACGCATTTGCGGGAAGAAGAGCACATCCTGGATGGAGGGAGAGTTGGTCATGATCATCGCCAAACGGTCGATGCCGATGCCCAGGCCGGCTGTCGGGGGCATACCGATTTCGAGGGAACGGAGGAAGTCCTCGTCCAAGACCATGGACTCCGTGTCGCCGCGCTTGCCGAGTTCCAGCTGGTCCTCGAAACGTTTGCGCTGGTCGAGCGGGTCGTTGAGCTCGGAGTAGGCGTTGCAGATCTCCTTGCCGTTGCACATCGCCTCGAAACGCTCGGTGAGACCAGGTTTGCTGCGGTGCTTCTTGGTCAGCGGGGACATCTCAATCGGGTAGTCGTAGATGAAGGTCGGTTGGATGAGCTTCGATTCGCAGGTTTCTCCGAAAATCTCGTCAATGAGCTTGCCCTTGCCCATGGTGCTGTCAACCTCCACACCTTGCGTCTTGGCGAAGGCGGCGAGCTGCTCCTCGGTCATCTCAGAAATGTCAGTGCCGGTGAAGTGCTCGATAGCTTCGAACATGGTGTAGCGTTTCCACGGGCGCTTGAAGTCGATGATGTTGTCGCCGACCTGCACCTTGGTGTCGCCGTGCAGCGCGAGGGCGATGCGTTCGACCATCTCCTCCACGGTGTCCATCATCCAGTTGTAATCCTTGTACGGCACGTAGAGTTCCATCTGGGTGAATTCGGGGTTGTGGAAACGGTCCATGCCCTCGTTGCGGAAGTCCTTGGAGAACTCATATACGCCGTTGAAACCGCCCACGATGAGTTTCTTCAGATACAACTCGTCGGCGATGCGCAGGTAGAGCGTCATGTCCAACGTGTTGTGGTGGGTCTTGAAGGGACGGGCTGCCGCGCCGCCGTACAGCGGTTGCAGAATCGGGGTCTCCACTTCAAGGTAGCCCTTTTCGTTCAGATAGTTACGCATCGTGTTGACCAGCAACGTGCGTTTGATGAACGTGTCTTTGATCTGTGGGTTGACGATGAGGTCGATGTAACGCTGGCGGTAGCGCTGTTCCGGATTCTGGAAGGCGTCATAGACCACGCCGTCCTTCTCCTTGACGATGGGCAGCGGGCACACCGACTTGCAGAGGATGGTGAATTCCTTCACGTGGATGCTGATTTCGCCAGTCTGAGTGGTGAACACGAAACCCTTCACGCCGATGATGTCGCCAATGTCCAATTTCTTGAACACACTGTTGTACATCGTCTTGTCCTCGCCGGGACAGATCTCGTCGCGTTTGGCATAGACTTGGATTTTGCCGACGGCATCTTGGAGCACGTAGAAAGAGACGGCGCCCATAATGCGCTGGCTCATAATACGTCCCGCAATGCTGACCTCTTGGAAAAGGGTGTTGTCTTTCGGGTATTTCTCTAAGATTTCTGCCGTAGTGGCGTTCACTTCGTATGTGGCGGCGGGGTAGGGGTTGATGCCTAAATCAAGCAAATCCTGTAATTTCTTTCTGCGGATAATTTCCTGTTCTGATAACTCGAGACTCATCGTAATTTATATTTTCAAATGAGCGGCAAAAATACAAAATTTTGGGTTTCATTCAAACAAGGCCATAAGCTTGGGGATGAATATGATGAGTCCGATAACAAGGGCGGTGATGGCGGAAACTAACACGGCAGCTGCCGACAAATCTTTGACCTTTTTGATGCGTTCGTCGCGTTCTGGGCATACAACATCGGCAAGGTCTTCGATGGCGGAGTTGAAGATCTCCCCGCCGAACACCATTCCAATGGCGAATATCACCGCCACCCATTCGAGCGGTGAAATGTGGAATAGAATGCCTGCTGCGACTACGCAAATGGCTGCAGTCAAATGGATTCGCGAGTTATGCTCCTCCAAGAGAAGGATCCGAAGCCCGTTGAATGCGTAGGTGAAACTTTTCAGCCGTTTTGCTATGGAGAACTTTTCCTGTTTCATAATCCTTGTTTTGGCGGCAAAAATACAACAATTGTTCGTATGTGCCAAATCTTTGCAGGAAGGAAAAACTGTTGTTTTCTGTAGAAAAAAATTGTTTACTTTTGCGGGCGTTTTAAGCAGTATGCTATAGAAAAGTAAAATGTCACGGGAAAAAGAGATTTACAAAGTCACATTGGTGGGCTCGGCAGGCAACATCGCTTTGCTGACCTTCAAGTTCATTGCGGGCGTGATCGGCAACAGTGCGGCGATGCTGGCTGATGCGGTGCATTCATTGTCCGATTTCCTAACTGACCTGTTGGTGTTGGTCTTTGTTAACATCAGTGCGAGGCCTCAGGATAAGTCGCACGATTACGGCCACGGCAAATTCGAGACGTTGGCCACGTTTTTTGTCGGGCTGGCGTTGGTTGCTGCGGCTACGGGCATCATCGTGTCGGGAGCCGTGAAGCTGGCCGACTGGATTCACGGTGCGCAGCTGGAGGCACCTGGGAAGCTCGCCTTGTGGGCTGCGCTGATTTCGATTGTTGTGAAGGAGGGGCTTTACCAATACACGATGCGCAAAGGGAAATCTTTGGACTCGCAAGCAATGGTGGCTAACGCCTGGCACCATCGTAGCGACGCTTTATCCTCAATCGGGGCGGCTATCGGCATCGGTGGCGCCATCCTGCTCGGCGACAGATGGACGGTGTTGGATCCGATAGCTTCCATTGTGGTGGGTGCGATGCTGATAAAGGTGGCCGTTGAGCTGCTCAAGGGAAGTGTGAACGAACTCACAGAGTGTTCGTTGCCTGAAGAGACAGAACACGAAATAGAGGAGATCCTCGTCTCTTTTCCGGATGTGACGGATCCTCATAACCTGCGTACGCGCCGTATTGGCAACCGCATCGCCATCGAGGCGCACATCCGTATGGACGGCAGCCTGACGCTTGACACGGTGCACGCCCGCGCCTCCGACATCGAGCGGAAACTCAAGGAGCGTTTTGGCGCGGACACGTACGTCACTTTACACACGGAACCGATAAAAGGATTTGAAAAGAATGTCTAAATATTGAAAACTATGCTGCAAATCGGAACAAAGGCCCCTTATTTCGAGGGCATTGACGAAAACGGGAATACCGTGAAACTGAGCGACTTCGCCGGAAAGAAGCTCGTGCTCTACTTCTACCCTAAGGACAGCACGCCGGGTTGCACCGCTGAGGCCTGCGACCTGCGCGACAACTATCAGCGGTTCCTGGCAATGGGTTACGAGGTGTTGGGTGTGAGCCGCGACTCCGCCGCCTCGCACCAGCGGTTCATCGCCAAGTACGAGCTGCCCTTCCACCTCATCGCCGACACCGACCTCACCATCTTGAAGGCCTACGAAGCTTGGGGCGAAAAGAAGATGTACGGCAAGGTGACGGAAGGCACCCTGCGCACCACCTACGTCATTGACGAGCAAGGCGTTATCATCGACGCCATCGGGAAGGTGAACACCAAGGCGCACACGGCGCAGTTGTTGAAATAGCGGCAGGCTGGGATTATTCGCACGCCGTAGGTGTGCGGGGAAAATCACACGTTTTGTTGTTTCATCTCCCTGCGGTAAAGGATAAAAGCGGCCAGATTGAACGCAATGTCGCAAATAGTCGCGACATAAGGGAAAATATTCACCTTTCCGTATAAGGTGTCATTGGGAGTAAGATGATTGGAGATGATGTTCGGCAGATAATGCGACGAGAAAAAGTGGATGACGATGAGAATAAAAATCATGGTGATGGAGAGCACCGTCGTGCGTCTTTTTACCAACATAAAGATAGCCCCAATGGTAATGAGCACAATCAGCAGACAGATGATCACCTCAACCAAGATGGGATGGTCGGCAAATTGCCAATATCCGCCGCCGAGCACTCTAACCAAGGAAAGGACGTAACCCAAGGTGATGGCGAACAGGATTCCGCCATAATAACTTCGCGATTCACCTGACGACACTGTTTCGTCCGCATCCGTATTCTCCGAATCGTAACGCCACCACAAGAAGCCAACGGTGAGAAACGAGGTGACAAGATTTGCCCACTTCCGCACATTTTGCATCGTATAATTGGGAATATCCCATTTCATCTGATTGTCCGCGAAGGAATCAAGATCAAAAAAACGGTCGGAGATGAATGCGGACAACAGATTCATCAGAATGACAGTTCCGACAAATATTGCGAGATGCCCCCATTTGACATTGAACATCCTCGGTTTGCGAAACAGCAGGTAAAAGACCAGCAGGAAAAGCAGGGATTTCCCGATGACTATGGATATCGGATGCAGCACGGCTTCCAGCGCGAAGAGGAACGGAGTGAACGATGCCCAAACGGCATCAAACATCCAATACAGGATGATTCCGAGCAGAAAGCAGCGGTAATCCAACGGTTTTTCGGTAGAGGTGTTCATATTGATACGTTTTTGAAATGTTTTCTAATCCTTTTCCGTTTGTTCCCATTTGATATATTCCTCCCTAAACACCTGCCAGTCTTCGTACCATTTGGAAGATGCCATCAACTTTTTGAATTTTTGAGGGTTACGACGTTCAATCTCCACCGCTTCCGTCCAGACATCTTCCGCTATCCAACCGTCGCACCATTCAAACCACATCAGATAAAGTCTCATCATATCAAGACTGTCGGCTTTGGCGTAATTGGCAGCCACCGACCACACACCCTTGTCGTCCTCCACCTGAAAGATCCCGCCTTCAGAGGTGGTCACGGCATAATACTCCATATTAATGAAAATGAGGAATTCATAGTATGTCCGGGGCATCAATGACTGGAGATGCGACACGGAAACTGTTTGCCCGACCATCAGACTATCCTGAACCGCAAGCATCTCCTTGAAATATTCGGGATATTCATTAATTCTATTCCAATCACTGTCACTCAAGCCCTCGGCTCTTCGCAAATCAGCCTGCGCCATACCCAGTGCTGCGATAAGTATTAGTGCAACAGTCAGAACCAGCTTTTTCATAATCTTAAAATCTTTCACGCCGTCCCGCGAAGGACTCGAAGTCCGAAAACACCCTCCGAAGGCAACGGCGCGGCAAAGTTACAACATTATACAATACTATGAAGCAAAAAAGTCAAATGGTTGCAGTTTGTTGAAAAAAAGTATTTTTGCCGCCTGAAATCAACAGACCTATGCGCCAACCTGTCATCAACCTCCTGCTTTGCGACACGTTCCCCGGACTGTTGCCGGAGAGCATCCCGAGCCACGAATATCTGTTCGAGAAGCGGTTCCATTCCGTGAACCAAAACATCATCTTCAAGGTGTTTCGTACGCTGGACGGCGAATTGCCAGAACATCCCGTCGCGGATGAGCTTTACCTCATCACGGGCTCCAACAACGCCGCCTACGACGACCTGCCGTGGATCTTATCTTTGCAGGAGTGGATTCGGAAGGCCGCGAAGCAGCAAATCCCCCTCGTCGGCATCTGTTTCGGGCATCAGGTCATCGCGCAGGCGTTGGGCGGACGGGTGGAGCTCTATGCCGGCGGTTGGGGCGTGGGCATCCGCGAGATGGAGGTCCTGGACGCGGACCTGCTCCCCTGGTTCCCCGACAAGAAAATGCGTCTTATCGTCAACCATCACGACCAAGTAATGCAATTGCCGGAAGGTGCCATCCCCCTCGCCACCAGCGACTTCTGCCGTTACGAGGGTTTCCGCATCGGCCGCCACATCCTCACCTTCCAAGGCCACCCGGAGTTCACCGTGGACTACGAACGCCACCTTATCCTCAACCATGCCGAGGACGAGGACGATGCGGTGAAACGGCGGGCGTTGGAAACGTTGGAAACGATGGAACCGCAAGGAGAGATGGTGGCGAGGTTTTTGTTGACTAGTAGCTGTTAAAATCACCTAAGGCCGTAAGGTCGCAACAGAGTGAGATATCGTAGAATCTTCTTTTAATTGGCCTATAGGTCCTATAAGTCTCATACGTCTTATAGGACCTATAGCCCCCCCCCGACCCTAATATTTCCGATAATTCCTCCTTACTTGACTCATCCTCTCACGCAACCCACCAAACTTGACGAAATCCCGCTCCAACCTCCTGATTTGCCTGTCCAAGAGGAAGTTGCACTGGTTCACGAGACAAATCATAATGTTGGCGCAGACGATTCCGTCCCGCGTTTCCAAAAACTCGCGGTAGGTTTCAAACGACTCGTCCTTTTGATAAGCCAACCGCCTGACGAACAAGGCCTCTTTGCTATTTTTTCCCCAAATAACACCCCGATTGTTGCGGATGTAGTCCTTGTAATCTTCCAACAGCTCCTCTTGACTGGCCCTTGCCACGTTGGTCAGTTTGATTTCGGTTTCTTTTGACGTGGCTGAAGCCATTGAGCCTTCAATGATGTTTTGTTTGCCGGAACGCGCCGCCTGCACCATCTGGTCAACGGTGCGGTCGCGCTTGTTTAGGAAGCGTTCGCAGAAAAGCACCGTGCCGGAATAGACGATAAGCGATTTCTTGTAAGAGAGCAACTCAGTGTAGTTGCCGTGAGACGGGATAAATCCTGTTTCTGTTGTCATAGTTTTTTTTGTTTTATAAATAATTTGTGTTCAGTTAAATAGACAGATAATCTGCTATCTATTATAACATGGCAAATATATAATTTTTTGTTTATATATTCATTGCAAATTGTGAATTATATAAAACAAAAGGCGCGTCGGGCACTTTGTCACCGCTGGCCAATCCGAGGGAATCGCGAAATGATAGACGGAAGATGTATAGTGAATATCTTATATCAAAGAGGACAAATATTTTAGGGTGCATAGTGACAGAATAAGAAAAATTTTTATTTTTGTCCCTTGTTTTACACAAAATAAGAGGAATAAGGAGGGGTTGACACATTTTCGTATCAGGAGAAACCATTATGATTATAGACAACAAGATACTTGACAGCTTGACCGCCCAGGCCAAGGCATCGCCCCGGCTGCGGATGAATCTTAACTTTCATCAGAGTATGGATGAGAAGTGCCACCGTTTTCTGAATGCCGTGGAACCGGGTGCAAACATCCCCATTCATCGCCATCCGGAGAAAGAGGAGTCATTTGTTGTGTTGCGTGGCAGGATACGTGTCATCACCTACAACGACGACGGCACCATCATCGAAAACATTGTCCTCAACCCATCGGAAGGCCGCTACGGCGTGAACGTAGGAAAGAATGTCTGGCACACCGTGGAAGCCCTGGAGCCAGGTTCCGTCATCTTCGAGTGCAAGGAAGGGCCGTATGTGGAGCATGAGGTGGAGGGGATACTGATGGTTGACAATTGATAATTATGAGGGATTTGAAAGTGAGGAGGGGGCAAGGAGGTAATGCTTAGATGCTTAGAAAATTTTGGTTTAATTACAGAGAGAATTATTAATATGCACGTTACATTCAAGACATTTCAATCTGGTATAGGAGACTGCATCTTCCTTTTGATGAATCAGGAGGAGGTGCAGTTTTCCGTAATGGTGGATTGTGGAAAACTGACTGACGAGATTGCTTCATACATTAAGAATGACTTGAAAAATACCATAAACCTGCTCGTTGTTACCCATATCGACAACGACCATATCATCGGAGTGAGAGATATGTTGAAAAATGATAGTATAAAGGTAGGTCAAATTGTGTTTAACTGCTACCAAAGGAATGCCCTAGGTGGAGCAAAGAAACTGAACAAATATCAAAAAGAAAGATTGGCGGCTATTGAGAAGGAAATAGGTCTCGTTGTGGGCGACCTCATCGAACACGATGTGGACGCACCTGCTGCAATGAAGGGGTTGGCTGCTACAATACTGGAGTATCCAAAGTTGAAGAAAGTGTGGGGACGAGAATATACTGTTTGTGGGAACTTTCTTGACCTAAAAGAGAATGGCACCATAACCTTTTTGTCGCCAACGATAGATGAATTGGAAAAGTTGGACAAAGAATTCCGCCATGTGTTGTTTGACGAATTGAATGTGGATAAAACACTTGGTAAATGGGATGACAAAGAAAACTTATATGAGATATTGCTCAGGTATGCCATGCTTCAAAAGCCTTCAGTTGAAAGTGACTCGGAAAAGGATGTATTAGGGGCAATTTCACTTGAAAACAGATTGAAGAGAGCGGCAGCCACACCTGTTAACACTCAAGAAATCTCATCTGCCAACCAGGCATCATTGGCGTTTGTGTGGGAGAAAGACGACCATCGGATTCTGGTGATGGGTGATGCCAACCCCGATGTGGTGATGAATGGACTTCTGGATTATTATAAGGGTAAGACGTTCCCAGTGTTGTTTGATGCCGTCAAGGTGTCACACCATGGCAGCCACTTTAATACGACTAAGGAACTGATGCGCCATGTTGATTCGGGGAATTTTTTCTTTACCGGCGGAACAGAGGGTAAACGTCCAAGTGTAGAGGCTGTGGGAAGGATTGCGCTTAGACCTCTTGCTAATGGAATTAATCAAAGGACCATGCATTTCAATTACCTAACATCACTTATCAAAGAACTTCTAGACGATAAAGAGTTGCAGAAGAAATACAATTTCATAATAGATACCAGAAAGAATGAGTTGGTGTTTGCTTTCTGAAGAACAACGCATAAAGGCGATTGTGCCCGTTAGGTGTGGTAGCTATTGCGGTACGGCTTTTCTTGTAGGTGGAGCCAACCTGTTGACGGCTCGACACGTTGTGGATGAATACTACAACGGAGGGAAACCAGTGTTGGCTTGTTTCGAGGGGAGAGACTATACTTTTGTTCCGAAGCAAGTGCACCCCAAAGGCTATCATGCAAACGATGTGGTGTTACTGACATGCAACGATGCTGGATTTGCCCAGATTAGGACAGTCAAGGATTTGTATCTAAAACTGATGTCCATACCCTATGATCCAATAGAGGGTGCAAAATTGAGTGTGATAGGTTTTCCTACAGAACTTGGTGGTGGTAATTGCCAAATAGAAACCTGCGTGAGACCCCATTCTCACATTATAGATAATAATAGGAAATATGATGTAGTGACTGTGAGGGAAGGGGTTTTTGAACTGAAATCCTTTGGTGGCTATTCAGGTTCACCAGTGCTGACCCAAAAAGGCTATGTGGTGGGCGTGGTGTCAACTGAAAACTTCGGGAAGCTGACTTTCTGTTCGGTGAACCGCATGGAGAAAAGGCTGAAAACTTTGGGCGTAAGCCAAATTGAAACAAAATGGGAGGCTTTTGATGATTCAAACGTGTCGTTGCAAAACAGTGAGGATCAGGTGTGCGAAGCCATACAAAGAGCTTCGGGCAGGTACCATGAGGAAGAACATACGCCAAACAAAAAGCAGGAAGAAAAAATCAGGGCTTTCTATGATTATCCCACGAAGGTGAAAACCCAACAATTATTGCGGGAATATGCTGATGATGCTGAGAAAGAGTTTGTGTCCGCTATAGGGAATAAAGCTGTTGTTAGCAAGTTGCCAGCGGGTGTCAAGGTTCACTTCCAAGGGGATGATTATGGGAAACTGCCTGAATATATCGAAACATTAAGGAATGTAATCCAAACGAAAACACCGTACAGGGAGACTTTGAAACGGCTGAAAGAATCCGCTGAACAGTCGCTAGAGAAGCTTGAACTGATGCAGAAACAGTTTATGTGTATGCACGGCAATGCCGGCACGGGCAAAACGCAGTTGAGTTGTCACCTGGCACATCGGCTTGCCAAGGAACAGAAAAACAATGTTTATCTGTTGTTTGGAAGCCAATTCGACTCATCGATGGATGCTTGGGACAAGATGCTTTCACAACTCAAGCTTAGCGAAGATGACATTAAGCGAATGGAACAGAGGGCGGCACAAAACCATCATTATTCGGTATTGTTTATTGATGCCCTCAATGAGGGAGCGGGTGACACCTATTGGAAACTGCAATTGGACTTGCTGATTAAAAAGATTCAGGATTATCCGCATCTCAAGCTTATTTTCACCATACGCGACCCATTTACAGACGTTATCACAGAAAACATAGATGAAAAGCTTTACGAAAGTATTGAATTGGTAGGATTTACCCCATCTGGTACAACCAAAGCCATTGACAAGTATTTTGTAAAATATGGAATAGACCCCAAGTATAAAACAAAGTATAGACGACAATTTCGGAAACCCTTGTTCCTGATTACTTTTTGCGAGTCATATCGGCTCATGAGTACAACGGAAAGGGAAAACCTGAACTTGAGATTGCTGTATGAGTTGTACCTGACTGCAAGAAACATGAAGGTGTCAGCGTTAGCCGATGAAGACGAAAAACGGAATGTGACGCTGATGTGCATGAGGCAATTGGCTTGGTTCTCGGTTGAGCAACGTTGGTCAGGGCTGATACCGCGACAGAACGCACGCCGTATAGCTGACAAGATTTGCCCTATGCGTACATGGAAAAACAACCTGCTTAACGCCCTCTTGACAGAGAACATCCTGATGGACACCCTCTCAGATCAAGAAGAGGGTGATTTGGTGATGTTTGAGTTTGAAAACATAGCTGATGTGATGAAGGCTGAAAGTTTGTTGACATCAAAATTGACTGACATGCAGATTGTGAACCTGCTGGTTAGGACAGAATCCGAGCTATCCCAAAAGGGTTTGAGCAAAGCCAAATTTGAGAATATGGTTAGGGCACTGATAGCCTTGTGGGATAGAAGGACAACGGTAACGACTATTGATGAATTTACATCAGGGAAATTTAGTTTTCAACTTGTTAAAGCAAAAGATGAATACGGCGATGAACATAATTATAAGTTGATTTCTGATTGGATAAAGCAAAACAAGGAAATGTATCACCCGCGTGAATTACTTAGCCATCTTGACGACGACAAGGCCAAGTTGTTTGATACGCTGCATCCTTATTTGCGCAGTTTGGAAATGAACAAGAGGGATGAGGAATGGACAGTTTTGGTGAATGAATTTGTGGAGAGTCCTGGCGGGTTGCGCCATTTGGTACGTATGAGTCGAAACCAGAAGTATCGCCGCCGGTTTTTGACAGTGGCAGTATGGATGCTTACCACATCAGACCCCGATGCGAGAATGTTTATCATCAGGTTGCTGTACAAGCTTCTGCGAGAATGTACTGATGATATTGCGTGGTTACTTCAACAGTTCCCGTCGTGCAACGACCACTATGTGTTGCAAGGTTTGTATTGTGCCATCTATGGTGTTTGTTTGAGAAGCAGAGATAAGTTGCTTTTGAAGAACATAGCTGAAACGGTTTATCGTCGTTTTTACGAACACGACAAGGATGTGCCTGTGGATATTATATTGAGACAGTGGACACTGAAAACACTGGAAAGGGCATTGGTTATTGATCCTACAGCAGACTATTTCAAGCGTATCATATTACCATTCAAAAGCAGAAGCCCTTATAAGGACATGTTGAAAAACGAGATTCCAGAAGGTTACTTCGGCAAAGGGAAAGGTGCCTCACTGCTGTACTATTCCATGGGTGGAAACTCTGATTTTCACAGATATACGTTGGGTTCAAACAGTTTTTCGAATAGTGGAGAATTCTTTATTGAAAACGGAAAGGACGAATATAACCCTGTTTCACTGTACGACATTCCCAAAATGATGGCACCAATCATAAGGTATCGCTATAAATACAATGAGGAGTTGTCGCATTATGATGCAAACCGTTATTCTAAAGACCGTCATCACAACAAAACGGAGCGTATAGGCAAAAAATACCAATGGCTGGCTCTTGACGAGGTTTATGCACGTTTGTGTGATAATTGTTTGGTGAAAGACCAGAGGCTTGGCGGATGGAGTATGCATGTTGATAGTGAAGACTTGACACGCGAGGCTTGGCCGTGGATAACAAGGCTCTATGACCGGTTTGACCCGACATTGCCCTCAAATGAAGAAACCAAAGGATTTGCCCAACAGATGAAGTTGATGCCGAAAAAAGATGAAACACTCGTAGATGAAGTGAAAGAGTATGGAAAATGGCTTGATTTGGAAGCTACGAATCCAACCGTCAAGATGCAGTGGCTTAGCGAGGATGGCAGTCAGTGGGTGAGGCTTTATGGTTTTGAATCTGTTGATCATCAGAGGGATATAGAGAAGCGCGGAACCATGCTGTATTATAATTCGGCATTTGTCAGGAAGACTGACAGTAAAAAGATGTTCGACTGGGCAAAAAAACAATCTTTTAATGGCCGCTGGATGGCGGAACGCTCGGATTGCATTGATTTTCTCTGGAATGAAATACCGTGGAGCAACAGTTATAAAAGATTGGGAAGAAATGAATGGGAAGAGGGTTATGATAGCAACCCCTATCCATGTAAACTGATGGTGGCTTATGATGAGCAGATGCAAGAAGACAATTACGGATTCTTGGCTGATGAAGAAAGGTACGGTTATTCTGAAGCCATGCCTTGCGCTGAATTGATGGAGGAAATGAAGCTGTACACTGCTGAACGTGGTTTGGTAAGGAGAATTGACGATGATGCCATAGTGGCCATCAGCATGGGAGTAATACATGAAGGTGTCGGGTTGTTGATAAGAAAAGACATCCTCTGCGAGTTTATTCGTAAGAAGCATTATCATCTGTACACCTATATCCTGGGAAGCAAGGAAGTAATTATTGGCAACACGATAGTTGGTGAAATAAAGAACCTTTCGGCTTGCATGATGATGGATGAGAAAGGTGTCTTTACAGAGGTACAAAAACTCCATATTGTGGAAGAGAAGAAGCAAAAACCCATTATTGCCGACCCGGAACGAATCGCTTTCCTGAAGAAAAAGAACCACGAAGAGGGGCTTACCAACATGGAGTTGCTTGAATTATTAGAAATGGAGCGATTGTTGAAAGAGCAACAGGGGGAGTGATGAGGTGTAGAGAGAAATAATAATTGATAAATATTGGATTTGAAATACTTATGAGAATTGACCGTGTATATATCAAAGGCTTCAGAAACTATAAAGAGGCTACAATTAAGTTCAATAAGAGTACCCTGATCATAGGTGCCAACGACGTTGGAAAGACCAACTTGATATATGCACTACAGATTTTGATGGACAGGGGCTTCTCCGACTATAGCTTCGAACTGAAGGATTCTGACTTCTATGCGTACGAAGATACCAGAGAGGTTGTTATCAGGGCATATCTGAAGGATGTGGTCGAGGACTGTGTGGTGGCAAGGCTGCCTGGTTATATCAGCGACGATGGCCAGTTGGTGCTTCAATACAAAGCATGGTATAGCAACGGTAAAGTGGAGTATCAGTTTTATTGTGGTAAAAGTGACTCTGAGGAAGACCTTAAGGAATGTGCCGGTCCTTTTTATCGCAGGTATCTTAATATAAAGTATATTGGCAGTAGAAGGGATTTTTGGGGCTTCATCAACAAATCGAAAATGCAATTGCTGAACAAAGCGAAGCTGGACAGAGAGGCCGAAGAGGTGGAGGCCGACGATACGCTTTATAATGAAATAGCTGCCAAACTCAAGTTCGTTGACGAGAAAATACCTGAACTTACTTATGTGAGATCCGCAACAGACGAGTTGAACCGCGAGCTCAGTAAATTGTCAATACACAACAAGGAACAGCAAGTGTTGTTCGACACGTCGGCTATGGATTTGGAACAGGTCATTGCCAATGTCTCCGTATCATCGAAGCATAAAGACAAACGGCTTGTGATTGGTGGTGAAGGTAGAATCAACCAAATCTACCTTTCTCTATGGGCAACCCAAAACCAGCAGACGGCTATTTCTACCGAAGTGTCGATTATATGCATTGAAGAGCCGGAAGCTTATCTCCATCCCCATCAACAGCGGGAACTGGCATCATACTTGGGTCAAGTGTTGCAAGGGCAAGTGATTCTAACCAGTCACTCTCCTTTTATCGTCAGTGAGTTCAACCCCAACTCCATTATTCGATTGTATAAAGATGAGAACAGTCAAACTATGGTTGCCTCTGATGGTTGCTCTGAGGCTATCGAAGAAGGCTTTGAGGGACTTGGCTATCGGATGAGTGTGCTTCCTGCCGAGGCATTCTTTGCAGATTATGTTATTCTTGTGGAAGGGCCATCGGAAGAAATGTTGTATAGAACGCTTGCCAGTAAAATCGGCGTTGATTTAGACAGGCTCAATATCAGCATACTATGTGTGAACGGTGTTGATTTCGTTACTTATATCAGAATTTTGGAGGCAATGGAGATTAGATGGTCAATGCGAACGGATAACGATGAAATACCAGTGCCTAAAAAGGCTGAAATCAGACATGCCGGAATTGAGAGGGGAATTGAGTGCTTTTTGGCTTCCAATTGCTTTGCAAACGAGGAGGAGAAAAGACTTTTCAATGAGCATAGAAAGCATCTGAGATATACCGACAGAAATAATATCCCGAAAGAAGTTACAGAAGCCGTTGAATGGTTTAAAGAGTTATTGGACAAGCATTATATTGAGATAGCTGATATTGACTTGGAAAATGATTTGTATAATAGTTCGCTTCATGATGCCCTGCATGAGTTTTATGACCCCGAAGATAAATTGACGGGGAAGGAGATTGTTGAGGCAATGAAGAAACATAAGGCAATCAACATGTATCAATTTCTGAAAGCCAACAAGGACAAACTGCATCTGCTAAAAGACAGTAAGATAGCGGAGCCGTTGATTGATGCCAAGAATGTGATTGGAGAATTATATGGAAGCGACGGCGATACAGAATAGTATCATTGAGCATAAAGGTAATACCGTCGTGATGGCATCGCCTGGCAGCGGTAAAACTTTTGTCATTTCCGAGAAGATCAAGAAGATTCTCGGGGATAACACCATGCTTGATTATCAAGGCGTGATTGCAATTTCATATACCAGAAAAGCATCGGGTAATTTGAAACAGCGTACGCTTGTTGATGGAGTGTGGGGCAAGAATTCTTTCTTTGGTACAATTGACAGCTTTTGTCTTACCCAAATAGTATTACCCTTTGGAAGTTTTGTAATGGGTCATCCTTCGTGTGAAGTGACACCAATTGCCTATAATGAGTTGACGAAAGAACAGAAAGAAGACTTTGAGTGGCTGACCCAAGGACATCCTTCATACGATAGCATAAAGGAACCGACATGGAAACTGTTCTATGAGTTGTTTTTGAGTGGCAAGGTGATGGTTGAAAGCCTTGAACTGCTTGCTCTCCATATATTAAAAGTTTCACCTGCCTGCAGAAATTATTTCAAAGCAAGATACAAGTATATTTTCATAGATGAGTTTCAAGACACTGATGAATATACTAACGGCGTTTTTCTTGAACTGATAGGGCTTGGCATTATTGGAAATGTTGTGGGTGATGCCAACCAGTCGATATTTGGATTTGCTCACAAGAGCAGTAAGTATTTGTTATCATTAGAGCAGAATCAAGAGTTTACATCATTCAGGCTTGCTTGTAATTTCAGGTGTTCTGCCCCTATTGTCAATTATTCTAACAGACTGATGGATAAGAACTGTTCGCCGATTGACACGGATGAGGACGGTGTGGAATTGATAACGGTGAACGGCGATGAAGTGAAGGTGGCATCATATATTGAGCGTTACGTCAATGAAGATTGTGAGAAGTATCATGTTACAGACAAGCGCGAGGTGGCCATACTGGTAAAAACCAGAAGGATGCAAGAACTAATGGACCAGAATTTAGCTATACCGCATCGTGTAATAGAGTCAACAGAAATGGATGCCGACCTCAATCCCCGCTCAAGGCTTTATGGGCTATTGCTACAGTATTACTTCGATGCTACAATGAAATTTGTTTCGGTAACTGATGAGTTTGTTGATTACGATGTATTTACCATAAATGAACGGAAAAGGCTTAATGAACTGAAAGAAGAGATCAGGTCTGTTTTAATAAAGGATATAGAAGATGAATTGCCCAAGTTGTTCAAGGCTGTTGGTGACATTGTACTTCCTGAATACGAGGAGGGTGTTTCGAATGCCCACCTTAAATCGGTGTTGTCTGATAAAGGGAAACTGGACACGTATAGGCCGATAACTGGAAATGAGGTTATAATAATGACACTGCACAAGGCAAAAGGATTGGAATTCGACATCGTGTATCATCTGAACCTTAACAAATGGGAGCTGCCAGTTTCTAAAATAGTGGATAATGATTGGGATCATCCTCAATATCCCACATGGAATCAAGATTTGGATTTACACTATGTTGGGGTGACTAGAGCAAAGAAGGCTTGCTTTCTAATAACGAGTACCAAGAGACATAATGCAGATATGTTGTTGAAGAACTCAACCCCCTCAGAGTTCCTTTATTGGAATAGGGTTGAAAAACTAAGGAAAGACTATACTTTTGGGTGACATGCGTGATGCCGCTAGCTGTTACCTGACTTAGTAGCATAGATGCTTAAAAGGTCGGATGCTTTCGGGAAAAATGTTGACTCAAAAGTCGGTCCAAAGCGTGACTACATTAATCTGCAGATCGCAGTGTAAAATAATGCGTTTTGGAATAAAGCCAACTGTCACATCAAATTTTGGCCAAATGGGTGAATAAAACAGAAAATATTATAAAAAAGATTGTTGTGATACAACCGTTTCAATAGTACAACGCTGCCGAGAAGAAGGGCTGGCTGTCGCCTGTGGAGTTTGCACGTGTTTGTGTCACAGTAAAGAAAATAATACAAATCATAAAAAATAAAAAAGGGCAACGGATATTTCACCTGTTGCCCCTTTGAATTATTGGGAATTATATCTTGTTTTCCCTTCACTCAGTTTCTTGTAACCTTCGTATCTCAGCTTAGCGAATTGCTCGGTCTTTGCGAAGAACATTTAATAACCTATTTCTTTTTCTTTTCTCGCAATTTGGCTAATTCTTCCTTCAGTTTGGCCATTTGTTCTTGCTTTCTTTTTAATGTGTATGAAAGCCCGTCAAAATTGCGTACTTTTTTGCCCTGTGCCTTGTTATACGCTTTTGCATCTGCTATATCGCGCTTTGCGGAGTCTATTTCCTCTTTTAACCTTGCTATTTGCTCCTTTTTGGAGGCGATGTCTCTGTCTATTGACTCTTTTGATGATCTGAAAAAAAATCCCATAATGCTAATATCTTGTGGTGAATAAATCTTTACGATAATTTGATGATTACCATTCTGTTGGTGTCATGATAATTTATTCATATCTGAAAACATATATTTGACACTGATAGTACGAATTATTCCGTTAGCAATTTCAAGTCATTGTCAGCATAGCCTAATTCATGACCCAAGGATTGGAGATAGAGCTTTTCAGCAGGATGAAGTGTGCCGTCAGCTTTCGCCAGTTGAGCCAGAGCAGCCATCAGGGTTGTGGAATTCATCATATCGTCTTTGAAAACGCTCAAATCCACTTTCTGCTGTTTGGGGCTTTCTATTTCAGCAAATAACATAGTCCTGCTTTTGTCGGAAAGGTTCATGCCTTGTACCAGAATTTTCAACATCTCGGACTCTTCTGCCGAATAAACACCATCGACAAGTGCCATATTGATAACCAATCTGATTTTCACGGTTTCTATTTCTTCTTGTTTTTCAAAGTCTATGATGTCATTCAAGAAAAGGGCTTTCGCCGCTTTGGCGATGGAGTATGTGGAAAGAGCATCAATGGAGCCTCCCACCACGCTTCCCACCACGGGGATTGCTTTGTGAATGTTGACAAGCCCTTTTTGACCGAATTTTGTGAAAAGCCGAAACCCTACAGCTTGGTTGATTTTGGTCAGTACCGAGCCGGGCAGCTTTTTCAAAGCAGCGGTGGAAAGTTTTATGGCGAATTGTCCCGTTGTCTTAGACAGCGTGTTGCCTGCCTGCGACCCAAGCAGACACAGATACATACCCGTCTTCTTTTCTTCAGTTTGCTCGTGGAATCCGCCTAATTCAGCTATTGCCCCTATCATGCGAAGTTGGATGCCCATCACACCAGCGATGTTTGCAGGCAACGTGATGGCCATGGTGGGCAGGCCGCCAAAACTGGTGGCAAATTCTGTCGTGGCAGAAGAAGTGATTTGCCATTTGACGAGGTGGTCAACAGCGGCATTCACACTGCCATACTTGTCAAGGTACTTTTTGGCCATGTCACTGCTGCTACCCAAACCGGGTATGTCGCCCGTGGCTTTGTCGAAAGCCCAGTCCATCACTTTCAACATTTTTGAACCTTTCTCGAGCATTTCCTCTTCAGACACTTCCTTTGTGTTGGAACGGCTGATTTTTTCCATCCCGGATTTGGCTGCATCAGAGATTATAACCGTGACTTTTGACAGGCTATCCTTAATGTTTAGACCTTCTTTAGCTTTATTCAAGAATCCCATAATATTTCCATGGTGAAAATTACAGCATTCCAATAATTTCGATAATCCCCATCACACCTGCAGGTATCAGGAAGAATTTCAGGGCATAGCTCAATGCGGTGCCCACTCGGCTGCCAAGCAGATCAACGTTGCTCTTGACCCAGAACCAGCGCGGTGGCACGGTCTCTGCCCAGCCAGTGAAACCGATGATGAGGCCGAGTAATGCCGCCCCGCCACCGGCAATCAAGGTCCATGTCTCAATGTCCCCAAACGCAAAATAAACCACACTTCCGATGAAAACCAAAGGAGAGAGGAGGTTGATAATCCAAAGTAATACTACCATGATGGAATGTGTTTAGACAACAAGGGGATGGACGGATGCCCATCCCCTTGAAAGTTGATTATTTGTCTTCTGCGAAATCCAGAAGTTTTTTGCCCAGTTGTTGGACTGTCCAGTCGGGATCGAATTTGAAACCGGCTTTTTCAGCCAATTTACGCAAAGCGGCTTTCACGGAACCACACTCCTCAACCAAAGCCTTGCTGACTTCGATGGAGTTGTCTTCATTTTGCCACACCATGTGACCGGCAATCTTTTTGCCTCTTTTCTTGTCACCTTTCGTGATTTTTCCAGTTGCCATAATAATTATTGTTTTTTAATTTCGCCTACTCTTTTTCAGATTTTCGGCTTCCTCTTTATTAGGTAAAAGTTTGTTATTTTAATGTGGTCGCGGCGATGATAATGGCGATGACAATCACCGCAAACAGAATCCACAGCCAAGTTTTTGATTTCTTTGTTTCAAGGCGATAGCTTCCGCGCTTGCCCATTCCCTTTTCTGCTTCATTGACTTCGAAATCGATGCCGTATTTCTGTGCCAATTCTGTCATTTTCTGAAATTTGTCGGCCGGCCACATTGGGTTGGTAAAGGCCACTTTGGTGCCATCTTTCAAGGTGATGAACATCTCCATGTCTCCGATTTGTTTGGATATTTTTTCGTCGAACTTGCCTGATTTGTCCGCCTTGCCGATATTCTCTACGGTGTCCAAAGAGTTGTTGATTTCAGAGGCAGGGAATGCTTTTTGCAAATCCTCCAAAGTGGCTTTGGGGTGCAGTTCAAGATAAGCCGCCACGATGCCTAATGCCGTCCATTTCTGCGACTGGCCGTAAACTTTAACTTTATTTGCCATAATTCGTTATTTTTCGTTCGTTTTAAAGATATGAAATCTTGATGTGATGATATAATCAATGTGGTGAATTGGCACGGAGATTTTTCAGCTCCGCAATCCATGCAGTGGGCATGGTTTCGTTCTTGCTGATATTCAAGGGATAAGCAAACTTTTGTTGCGCCAATTTCTCCGTTTCCAGTTGTTCAGCTATTTCCGCCGTGTCGGTATAGTCCCATTCCCAATAGCAGCTGTCGAGCCACTGGTTGACGATGGAGGCAGCCGCATCGTCGTTGGTGTTAGGAGCGAGGATGGCACGGAGTGTACGCCGCAGGGTGGAGTTCGTGAACGGACCGCGGATGTGCCAACGGATGCGCCGGCGCATATCGCTGCTGATGCCGAAATAGAGGGCTACGTACTGCTTTCCCTTAATTTTACGCTCTTGCAGTTTCACGTCCTTAAGCAAAACACGGTTCTTGAAATGCGACAGTAGTTCTTCGGCATTGTCTTTGGGAAACCACCAGCGATACACGCCCGGACGTTTCTCCACCGCCGACTGCCGTGATGCCATCTGCTGTCGAAGCTCAGCCACAAGAATAATGTTTTGCATAGCGAATTGCTTGAATATAAACTATATTTTCGTCAGTAATACTCAAAAATGCAAAAATAGAATATAATCAACTATAAATTATTGTGTTACACTATCTATTCCTAATAGTAAATACTATCCTTTTTCGATAAAATTCTCAAAGAAGTTATAGTCAAGAATCTTTGATATGCGAATAAGCATTTCAGTATTAATGCTCGGACTGTTGTATATCTTATAAATATGGTTCGGGGAACAGGGAATCTGGCGGGCCAACCAGACGTTGGTGCGCCCTTGCTCTTTCATCTTCGCTTGGATGAGTTTTCCTATATGTATCTCCCTGATTTCGTGCATACAAAAAGCGTGGAATTTGTTCCTTGCCTGAACGTCAGGGTTTCCACGCCCTACTCATCTAACAAGTTATTCCACGCCGTATCACTACGGCATTCATAACTGATCCTTGATGAGTTTTGTCCTCGCAATGAGGACGTTGTGGAAATTTGACGTTCAAGGATAGCCACAAACGCTATCTATATTATATATTATCGGTTTTTAGTCTGTTTCTTCTTTTCGTTGTTTTTTCGTTAATACCTATTATCTAATACACGATAATATCTATTTCTCAATAAGTTCAACAATCTTCTCCACAAAACGATGCGCTGGTTCCTCCAGACTTTTTGCTTCATCTTCCGTAACATCGTACGCGCAATTGTAGTCCGCTTTCTGCCGGAGTTGGAATAATCGGGCAAGCAAACTGCCGTCTTCCAAAGAGACGATGCCCGTTTTCACGAAATGCTGGCTGAACTGCGAAATCATTCCGGAATGGGTGCGGACGGATATACCTTTTTGCAAAAACAACGCTTGCACAATGTGGAAGCAGGCATAGTAGTAACGGTTAACAGCCAAATCACTGTGGCCTAACGTCATCATCTCTTCAGATTGCCGGATAAAGTGATGCGCTTTCTCAACCTGCCGGTTGATCAATAATTTCTTCTCTTCTTGTGTCATGATAATAGATTTATAGCGTCGTGCTGGACGTTTTCATAAAATGGGGTTGCCTGATATGACTGCCATTCCTTTTCTGTATATAAGATAGGATTGATTTCCTCGCCCAATTCGCATCCGAGCAACACAAAAGGATAGCTTACGGTGTCGTAATCGGCCTGAGTGAGCATGTCTTTCCGTAATATGAGCAGAATATCCCAGTCGGAATGTCGGTGCGCTGTCCCGCGGGCGCGTGACCCGTACAGCCACGCTGCACCTCCTGCGGGAACCACCGACAGGGCAAGATGTTTTATGTCAGACAAAACATTTTTCATATCCATATTTTTCAACCCCGCAAAATTACAAAATAATCCAATATGAAAACCGGGCGCGACCGCGATGGTCAACGCCCGGTTTGGGGATATGTAGGGGCGAATAATTATTCGCCCCTACGGGTCAACGGATGATTTTATTTTCCGTCATTTAATTTCTTGTAACCCTCATAACGGAGTTTCGCGAACTGCTCGGTCTTGGCGAACAACTCCTTGGCTTCGGCAGGGAAGGTCTTCAACAAGCTGTTGTAACGGACCTCGCCCATGATGAAGTCTTGGAACTTGCTCCAGTCGGGTTCCTTGCTGTCCAAGTGGAAACCGTTCTTACCGGCCTCTTCCTCGGCAGGGTTGAAACGCCACAGGTGCCAGTAACCGCACTCGACGGCCTTGGCCTCTTCGTGCTGGGAACGACCCATGCCGACCTTGATGCCGTGGTTGATACAAGGAGCGTAGCAGATCACCAATGACGGTCCCGGATAAGCTTCAGCTTCCTTGATGGCTTTGAAGTACTGAGCCTGAGAAGCGCCCATAGCGACCTGTGCCACATACACATAGCCGTAGCTCTTGGCAATCATGCCGAGGTCTTTCTTGCGCACCTTCTTACCGGAAGCGGCAAACTTGGCGACAGCACCGGCCGGAGTGGCCTTTGAAGACTGACCACCCGTGTTGGAGTAAACCTCCGTGTCGAGCACGAGCACGTTGACATCCTCGCCGCTGGCCAGCACGTGGTCCAGACCGCCGAAACCGATGTCGTAAGCCCAACCGTCACCACCGAAGATCCACTGGCTGCGTTTTGCCAGGAAATCCTTGTTGGCCAACAGTTCAGACTCAAGCTCGCAACCGTGGCAGGGACAGATGGGGCTGCCGGCTTTCTTAGCCTTCATGGCTTCTTCCAACTTTTGGGCAGCCACTTCGGCACCGTAAATTTTCTTGCCCTCGGATTTCCAGAAATCGATGCAATTGTCAATAGGCAGGATGGCCTTCTCCAAAGCAGCCACAAACTCGTCGGTGGCAACGCTGTTGGCAACGGTGTCATCGTAGGTGTCGAGCCACTTCTGGGTAGCCTCGCGCATCCAGTCGAAAGCGGTCACGCCGACCAGTTCCTCAGCTTTCTTGCGCAAATCGCTGCGCAGTTTGCGGTAACCAGTAGCCATACCGAGACCGAACTCTGCGTTGTCTTCGAACAAGCTGTTGGCCCAAGCCACACCTCTGCCGCTTCTGCAGTTCTTGCAGTACGGAGTAGCAGGCGCAGAACCACCGTAGATGGAAGAACAACCCGTAGCGTTGGCCACGATCATGCGCTCACCAAAGAGTTGCGTGATGGTCTTGATATACGGAGTCTCACCGCAACCAGCACAAGCACCGCTGAACTCGAACAGAGGCTGTGCGAACTGGCTGTTCTTGATGGTGGCGAATTTGTCGATGAGGTTGTCTTTGTAGGTAACCTTCTTCTGACCATACTCCCAATTCTTGACTTCGCCAAGCTGACCTTCGAACGGTTTCATCGTCAGGGCTTTCTCCTTGGCAGGACAAACGTCGGCGCAGTTGCCGCAACCGGTGCAGTCCATCACGGAAACCTGCATACGGAAGTGCATGCCAGCGAGTTCCTTCGGAGCCTTGATGTCGATAGCAGTCATGGCCTTCGGAGCTTTCTTCATCTCAGCGTCGGTCATCACCACGGGACGGATGGCAGCGTGAGGACAAACCACAGAACATTGGTTACATTGGATACACTTGGTGGGATCCCATTCCGGAACCACAGTAGCGACACCGCGTTTCTCGTAAGCGGTGGTACCAGCCGGGAATGTACCATCAACGATGTCCTTGAAGGCGCTCACAGGCAGGTCGTTACCGCACTGTGCTACCATCGGGCGCATCACCTTGTTGATGAATTCGGGATCGTTGGGGTTGCTCTCGAACACGAAGTCCGTGCTGCACTCCAGCTTAGCCCATTCAGCGGGGATCTCGACTTTGGTGATTTCACCGCCGCGATCCACGGCTGCATAGTTCATGTTCACCACATCCTCACCCTTCTTGCCGTAAGACTTCACGATGAATTTCTTCATCTGCTCCACAGCGAGGTCGTAAGGAATGACGCCGGAAATCTTGAAGAAGGCGCTTTGCAGGATGGTGTTGGTACGGTTGCCCAAACCGATCTCAGCGGCAATCTTCGTAGCGTCGATGATGTACATGTTGATATTGTTGAGAGCCAAGTATTTCTTCACGAAATCAGGAAGATGTTTCTTGGTTTCAGCCACGCTCCACGGAGAGTTGTAGAGGAACGTACCGTTCTTCTTCAGACCGCGCAGACAGTCATATTTCTTCAGGTAAGAAGGAACATGGACGGCCACGAAATCGGGCGTACCCACGAGGTAAGGAGCCAAGATGGGCTGGTCACCGAAACGGAGGTGAGAGCAGGTGTAACCGCCTGACTTCTTGGAGTCATAGTCGAAATAAGCCTGGCTGTATTTGTTGGTGTTGTCACCAATAATCTTGATGGAGTTCTTGTTAGCACCCACGGTACCGTCAGCGCCGAGGCCGTAGAACTTGGCTTCGAACGTGCCCTTAGGAAGGATGGAGATTTCCTTGCCGACCTTGAGGGAACGGTGCGTGACATCGTCGTTGATACCCACCGTGAACTGGTTCATCGGCTTGGGAGCGGCGAGGTTCTTGTAGATAGCCAAAACCTGTGCCGGAGTGGTGTCCTTGGAGGAGAGACCGAAACGACCGCCGATGATCATCGGGGCTTTCTTGTCGTCCTTGAAAGCTTCCACCACGTCGAGGTACAACGGATCGCCGTTGGCACCGGGTTCTTTCGTTCTGTCGAGAACGCAGATACGTTTCACGCTCTTCGGCATCACAGCCATGAGGTACTTCACGCTGAACGGACGATAGAGGTGCACGCTGATGAGACCGAGTTTCTTGCCAGCTTTGTTCTCCTTGTCGATGACGGTCTTGACGACATCGGTGATGGAGCCAATAGCGATGATGACGTCGGTGGCATCGGCAGCGCCGTAGAAGGTGAACGGAGCGTACTCACGACCCGTGATCTTGCTCATCTTCTTCATGTACTTGGCGACGATGTCGGGAAGAGCGTCGTAGTATTTGTTCTGCAACTCTCTGGTCTGGAAGTAGATATCCGGGTTTTGAGCGGTGCCGCGGGTCACGGGATGTTCCGGATTCAGGGCGCGCTCACGATATTCCTTGAGGGCTTTCCAGTTGAGGAGCTTCTCAATCTTGCTTTGGTCAGCAGCTTCCACTTTCTGGATTTCGTGGGAGGTGCGGAAACCGTCGAAGAAGTGCAAGAACGGGACACGACCTTCGATAGCGGCCAAGTGAGCCACAGGAGCGAGGTCCATGATCTCTTGCACGGAGCCGGTGGCCAGCATGGCGAAACCGGTCTGGCGGGCGCTCATCACGTCGGCGTGGTCACCGAAGATGGACAAAGCCTGAGCGGCGAGGGCACGCGCGGAGACGTGGAAGACGCCGGGAAGGAGCTCACCAGCGATCTTGTACATGTTGGGGATCATCAGCAAGAGACCTTGTGATGCGGTGTAGGTGGTGGTCAGAGCACCAGCCTGGAGGGAACCGTGGACGGCGCCGGCGGCACCAGCCTCGGACTGCATCTCCACGACCTTCACGGTCTCACCGAAAATGTTTTTTCTGCCGCCAGCAGCCCACTCGTCGATGTATTCAGCCATCGGGGAAGAGGGCGTGATAGGATAGATAGCGGCGACTTCGCTGAACATGTAGGCAACATGGGCCGCAGCCTGGTTACCGTCACAAGTCATAAATTTTTTTTCTGCCATAACTTGATTGTAAATTCTTAATTGGTTGATTATTAACAGTTTTTGATTTCAAATAAAAACCGCGCAAAGGTACAAAATTATTCGGATATAAACAGACGATTGTTGTTTTTTTGTCTTTATAATTTGGGCGAGCCGGCGCGGAGGAGCCGACGCTTCCAAGCGTCGCAACATTTCCCGCGTGCTGAAAGCACGAAATCTTAATAACCCCACATCAGCGTAACGAAGTGGAGCGCAGTGTGGGGTTGGACGTGCGCACACGGGGTCAGCGTGTCGGAGACACGCAACAATTTGTATTTTCGCCGCAAAAAAAATCACTACAGTGTGATTTTTGTCGCTCCTCCGCGATTAATCTATAAAACAGGTAGCAGAATGACGACCGAGGAACAATTTCTGGAATTGGTACAGGAGAACTGGCAAAAGCTTTGCGGGGTATGCCGCTACTATGCCGCGCTGTGTGACGCCGTATGCGAAGAGGACTTATTCCAAGAGATTGTGCTGAATCTGTGGAAAAGCTACCCACGCTATGTGAAGCGACCAGCGTGCCAGCCCTCCACCTGGCTCTACCGCGTGGCTTTGAACGTGGCCATCTCGCAGGTAAGGAAGTCTGGAACTCGCAAATTCCAGTCGATTTCGGAGGTGGAGGAACGCATCACGGACAATTCGGTTGAAGAGAACCTATCTGCCCGAATTTACGAACTCATCTCCCAACTCAATCAGGAGGACCAAGCCCTAATTTTTCTCTATTTAGATGAAAAGTCCCATACTGAAATGGCGGAGATCTTAGGTGTCAGCGTCACGAACGTGGGAACAAAAATCCTGTGCGAGAGTGAGTTGCGTGTCTCCAACACGCTGTCCTTGCGCATTGTCCGCACACCCCACACTGCTGCCTAACGGCCTAATGTGGGGCTATTGAAATATCGTGCCTTTGGCACGCATTGTGCGATTCGTCAAAAACAGCATCACCCCGTCTCACATAACGAGACGTTTGGATTGCCCAATCTTCACGCCGACAGGAAAACAATCATCGCATCGGCAAGTTTCTCTGGTTTCATCCTGTACCGGTTTTAAATGTTTCTTCTAACCTGTTCCACTCTATAAGTATGGAAATTTCAAAAATGTTACATCACACACAAAATTTTTTTTCAGTTGAAAAAAAGAAAACCATCAGCCATCGTACAAGCATACACATGAAATACCTTCGGGAAGGGAAACACTATGCCTACAATGAGAAGAGCGGAAGAATGCGGGCGGAACCCTACACCGCCCTCTTCGGAGTCAAACGCCCATGAGCGATCAAGGATGCGTGTAAATAGGAAGCGACCGGCGTGTGTAATCCATGTTGCAAACAAATGCCTTCTCCAGCATATAATAGCTTTTATACACATCTCCAAACAGACCTGTCAAACTGGCCCTTTCACCAGGTACCCATGACATCAGTTCGTCAATGGACTCTGAATTATGAGTCAACAAATATATTTCTCCACAAGAATAACACTTACTTTTCCTTGGATTCAGCTTCACACCGTTCAGAAAAACAGTTTCCGGCAATGCCGAAAATATCGGCTCTTGCCCAGGAATCTCAAGCACCAAGTACATTGTCGGCACTATGCTGGACATGTAGTACAGCGGTGTTTCTTTCACAAAAAGCCTGGCAGGAAAGACGGCGGCTGCCCGCAGAGCTATACTTTCTCCAGAAGCCAACAAATTAATATCTGGCATAACATTGAAATCGTGCGAGGCTGGATTATACAAATACATTTTTTTCCATCCGGAACCCATTTCATAAAAGTACATGGCCAACCTGACATTGTCAGCACCGCCATAGACCTCATCGCCAAAATAGAGAACGGCAGCACTCGTATTGGTCAATTCCGCTGTTATATTGACAGATACGTCTGACATGACCGTACCCGGATACTCACACAAAATTCCCGGATCGGTTCTGTGATTAGTCCAGCTGTTAAGATTGTTTACGCCGAGTGTGTTAAAATCCAAGGACACCTGCGCTCCGCACTTTACAGAAAAGAAGCAGCAAAGCAGCAATATCAAAGAGAGTAAGCGGATTTTTTTCATATTCAAAATTTTATATGGTTCGTAATTATAAAGAGTACCACAGCAGCGGCAAATATCCAAACAACAACACAGTGCTCACTGACCTACTTCTCAAAATATTCAAACGCGTCAATAATATCCAGATACACCCCGTCGAAGCCGGCAGCGAGAATGCGGTTGAGGTAGCTGTCGCCAGCACCGCAGATGATCTCCTGCCACGCGGGGTCCCAGTAGCGGACCTTGTAGTTGCCCCGCCACTCGGGGTTCTCGCGAGCCAGCCACGCCGGTTTGTGACGCTTCCACTCCGACTGCCAATAGTAACGGTAATCCTCCGCCTCGCCAATGGACATGTAGCAGATAACTAACCGCTTACCGCCATTCGCCTTATGCTTCAGCCGTTCCACCTCTTCCACCGTGAATGCCATGTCGTTGTCGAAAAACAGATCTATAATGATGAGATCATAGTTGGTGGCGGAAACGGCATCCAGAAATGCTGTCTTACTGGAAAAGTGTTCGCAATTAAGAAGATACAGGAAATTCTGGGCATCGCTCAGACGGACAATGTCCTGCGCGTTCTCGTGCGTGGGTGCACCGGAGGGAATGACGTCCAACTCGCGGCTCGGGGCAGCGAAGGAGACAAAGCCCTCCGCATCGCAACGGCTTCTGGCGCCAGCCACATACTCCGAACGGGAGCAGTAGTCGGTCACGAGGATGCAATTCCCCGTCTGCTTCGAGCGGCGGAGATACGACAGCAGATAGTCCGTCTCGGCTGCGGGTGTGGGCTTGTCGTCGCGATTGTACCCGTAGAAGAGGTCCTCCTGTCCGTGCCCGTCGATGGCGGCCAGATACGGTGCAGCGAGCTCCGCATCGGCATCCTCGCCCACGGTCACCAACTCGATGCCGTTTTGCGGAATCACGATGAAATCAGGATGCTGCGCCCGCGCTGTTTCGCTGATACGCACCACAAAATCGCGCATCGCCTGCCGGTAGTCGTCGCAGGGAACCACCTCTGTCCGATTGCAGGCGGTGGTGAGCAGGACTGCTAAAAGGAGCAGTCCGCATGTCCTATTATTTCGAGTCTTCATTAACATGCCGCAAAGGTACATTTTTTTTGCTATTGGCTATTAGCTTTTGGCTATTAGCTTTTAGCTTTTTGCCAATAGCTAAAAGCCAAAAGCCAAAGTTTATCCCAAAGCATATCTCCCTATTTTACATTCAGCATTCAGCATTCATAATTCATCATTCTACATTATTTCGTATTTTCGCCGCTGCGCTCCAAAAGGCGCAAATATGTTATAACCTGTTGTATATTAGAAAAATAAAAGCCATACCATTATGAAACGAACATTCATTTTCATACTGCTTGTTATGTTTTTTGCCGGCTTTAGGTTTCATGCAAATGGCCAAGCCCCCTACAAACACGGCATTGGCGTGACCGTAGGTACCACGCAAGCCGTTTCGTATAAGACCTTCATCGGTGACCACTTCACTATCCAGCTCGATGCGGGTACCAAATATTGTTATGTCTATGGTTCCCATCTTTGGTCGGCGGAACTCGCCCCGAACTTCATGTACGAAGGACGGCTCTCCGGCGACTTGTTCGGACTCGTGGGTGTGGGCGGAAGCATCGGCTACACATGGAACAATCTTTTCAGCTATTTCGACGAATATGGGCAGCAATGGAGCCGCCACAACGCCAAAGGCGGTGCGAATGCCATTATTGGTTTGGAATACCTCATCGACACTTACCTCGCCTTCCAATTCGATTTTCGTCCGGGTTACCGCTGCGTCTTCAACCGGTATTTTGCCGATCACAAATTTGACTGGGGTTTGAATTTCGGATTGCGTTACACATTCTGAAAAATTGTATTTTTGCTGCTTCAAAATTAAAACCTATGGATATGAAAAAGACAATTCTGTTATTGGCGGTTATCGTATGCGCAGGCACGATGATGCTTTCCGCGCAGGATGTGAACAAATCGAAGAAGCCACGGATGTCCTCGACGTATATCAAAGACCCGTGCAACGGAGGTCGTATCAACTTCGGAGTTACTTTTGGACAAGCCTTTGACTGGATGTACGACCATACTGAAGGATATAAGAAAAACGGTATAGTGATAGGGCTTCGCTACGGACTGAATCTGAATATCAACCTTACCCATAAGAAAAGTTTCTATTTTTCCACGGGCTTTTTCGTCGAACATCGCGGGGGGAAGATGGAGTTTTTGGACAATATCCCATTCGGGTCGTTAATAATTGCCGACAGCACTCACACGCAGCGGACTTATCGAGCCACTTATCTCACTATTCCTACGATGATTACGTTAAAGACAGGATCCATCAACAATTTCTTTATCTGCGGTAATGCCGGATTGTTGCACAGTTTCAATATAAAAGCTTCCAACATTGACAGTTATACAATCGGAAACGAAGTATGGTCACGCCAAAGAGTGCCTTCCGAGGAAGCGGCATTGTTGCGGGAGTCCTTTATCGCAGGTCTCGGATTCGAATATTCAATTACCCGGAATATGCGAGCGGGACTGACAGTCAACTACATACAAGGTATCACCAACTACTTCAAGGGGAAAGGAAAAGCGCAGAACAGTCTCAGCAAGGTTGACCAGCGTGCCAATCTTGGTTGCGTAGAAATTGCCGTGAACATCAATTTCTTCTAACCGATATGAAGTTCATCTGTATTGGAAGAAATTATGCGGCACATGCGGCTGAGTTGCATAATGCGGTGCCGAAACAACCGGTGTTTTTCTTGAAGCCGGAGTCGGCAATCACACGGTGCAACCGTCCGTTTTTCCTGCCTGATTTTTCCGATGAGGTGCATTATGAAACTGAGATTATTGTGAAAATCAATCGGTTGGGGAAGTGCATCTCGGAGAAGTTCGCTCACAAGTATTATGACGAAATCGGCCTCGGGGTGGATTTCACCGCCCGCGACATCCAGCGCAAGTGCATGGCCGAAGGAGAGCCCTGGGAGATTGCCAAAGCCTTCGACGGTTCCGCAGTCGTTGGGAAATTTGTGCCAAAAACGAAATTCGCCGATGTGCAGGATTTGCATTTCCATCTACTGTTGAATGGCGAGAAGGTGCAATCCGGGCACACCAGAGAGATGCTGTTCTCCATTGACACGCTCATCTCGTATGTTTCCCGCTTCATGACATTAAAGATGGGAGACATTTTGTTTACGGGGACACCCGTCGGAGTGGGTCCGGTGCATATCAACGATCACCTACAAGGATACCTTGAAGACGAATGCCTTTTTGATTTCAAGGTGAAGTGACTTAGACTTGCCAAACATAATTTAGATTTTTATAAAACCAAAGAATATGAACGTAAAATTCAGGCTAATTCTCTTAAGCTTTCTCCAATTTGCCGTTTGGGGAGCATATTTGACATGTATGGGCACCTATCTGGCCACGCACGGGCTGGGTCGGCAAATCGGCATTTTCTATGCCATCCAAGGTATCGTTTCCATGTTCATGCCAGCCATTTTGGGTATTATCGCCGACCGGTGGATACAAGCTCAGAAGGTTTTGGGTATCAGCCACTTGATTTCTGGCGTGGCGATGATTTCCGCCGGGCTTTACGGCCTCCAAGCCGGCGATGCGGTGCAGTTCGGACCGTTGTTCGCACTCTATACCATCGGTGTGACGTTCTACATGCCTTCTATTGCCCTCTTTAATTCAGTTTCTTACAATGCGTTGGAGGTCAACGGTTTGGATCGTGTGAAAAATTTTCCGCCCGTCCGTGTGTTTGGCACCGTCGGGTTCATTGTTTCTATGTGGTGTGTGGACTTGCTGGGGTTCCAGGCTTCTGCCGCCCAGTTCGTGGTGAGCGGTTGTCTCGGTCTTTTGTTAGGTCTTTACGCATTCTCGTTGCCTGCTTGCCAATGCAACAAAGACAACAAAGCCGTCTCATTGGCGGATATGTTCGGATTGCAGGCGTTCAAGCTGTTTAAGATCAAGAAGATGGCCGTGTTTTTCATCTTCTCCATGTTTTTAGGGGTCTCCCTGCAGATCACCAACGGTTTTGCGAACCCTTACCTGCACAGTTTTGGTCACATCCCCGAATATGCCGACACTTTCGGCGTAAAACATGCCAACATGTTGATTTCGCTCTCACAAATTGCTGAGACACTTTGCATCCTGCTGATTCCGTTCTTCCTGAAACGGTTCGGTATCAAGAAAGTGATGCTGATTGCCATGTTCGCGTGGGTGCTGCGCTTCGGCTTCTTCGGGTTGGGTAACCCTGGCCCCGGCGTGTGGCTCTTCATCTTGTCATGTCTTGTTTATGGTGTGGCCTTCGACTTCTTCAACATCAGCGGTTCACTGTTCGTCGATCAGGAAACGGACATATCCATCCGGGCATCGGCACAGGGATTGTTCATGTTGATGTCTAATGGCATTGGTGCTACCATCGGCACTATCGCTGCGCAGGTGGTGCTCAACCATTTCGTCTTCACTCCGTTGAAAAACCATGCTGACCCGTCCGTCATCATGCAGGGTTGGTCCACATCATGGTACATTTTCGCCGGTTACGCGTTGGTGGTCGCAGTGGCGTTCATCTTCGCGTTCAAAGAGGAGAAGGAAAAGATTCCTTCTGAATCTTAATTTTGATCTTAATTCCGAATTTATCTTGTAGGGATGTCACATTGGCGGCATCCCTACATTTATTTCACCCGCAATTTCTGTCCCTCGGCAATCTTGTCAGCATTCTTCAAGTTGTTGAGGGATATTATTTTGTCAACGGTGGTGTGGTATTTTGTGGCAATACGGTAGAGTGTTTCCCCTGCGACGACTGTGTGATAAACGGCCTCGGTAGCTTGCTCTTGGGACTTGGATTGCGTTTGAGGCACGTATTCCCCGGATACTTCAGGTGATTGGGCGTCCGGATCCAAGCTGTGGGATTGTTCGGAAGGGGCGCGGTGTTCAGTTATTTCGGGTGATTGCGCATCCGGATCCAATCCGGAAGCTTTGGGTTGAGTTTTTTCCTCTTGTACGGCAGTCTGTGTCTTTTCAGGTTGGATGTCCGGTGCAGCAGCCTTTGGTTTGGGTGTTGCCGGCTTCCAATTGCCCACCTCAGCCAGTGGCAGGATATTGAAGTCGCGAGACATCAGCGCCATATTGTTCTGCAACACATCTTCCTCTTCAAAGTCAATCACCAGTTCCGGATCGAAATATTCGTTCATGAAACGGGTTTCAAAATGGAGGATGCACTCCTTGGTGTTGCCGGTAGTGCCGGTTTGCCCGATTACTTGCCCGGCTTTCACGATTTGGTTGGGCATCACACACACCTTGTCGAGGTGGGCATACACGGTTTCCAGACCATTGTAATGGCGCACCACCACGGTAAGACCGTAGTCACCGTAGTCGCAAGCCATACGAACCACGCCGTCGAAACAGCTCTTGACCAAGGTCTGGGGTTCAGTTTTCAGATCGATCCCGGGGTGGAAACTGCCGTTTTTTGTTTCGCCATAGCCAGTGCGGATTTTGTCGAACTGGCACGGCATCACAAACGGATTGTTGGCATCCTGCACCAACATCAGCATCAGCCGGTCGTTGGAGAACGGAATCTCCAGCATCTTGCTCCGCAGATTTGAAGTGTCCCAATAACGCTGGTACAAGCCGTATGCTGGAATTTCGTAACTTTCTGATATGTAGGGGTATGATGCTGGCTGTCTGGATATGCTTTGCCGACTGTTAAGAGAATCTGCCAAGGCGATATTCTGCGAGTATGCGGTGACATCCGGATTTTGCGCCATCAAAGTTGTAGCGAAAAAAGACAATAGGATAATGGTTAATTTTTTCATTATTTGGTTTTTAATTGTTCGATGATATGAGAAGAGGAGTAACCCTCCACAAAGGGGATGGTGGTGACGGTGCCTCCGTTTTGAGTCACGAAGTCTGCTCCGACAATTTGGTCAAGAGCATAGTCGCCGCCTTTCACCAACACGTCTGGCCGTACGGCTTTGATGAGGTATTCGGGTGTATCTTCCTCAAACAGAACGACATAATCCACAAAGCTGAGTGCTGCCAGCACGAAGGCGCGTTCTTTTTCCCCGTTGATGGGTCTTGACGGCCCCTTCAACCGCCGCACAGAATCGTCACTGTTTAATCCCACAACGAGTATATTGCCTAACTTCTTGGCCTCCAGAAGATAATGGACGTGTCCGAAATGCAGTACATCAAAACAACCGTTAGTGAATACGATTTTCTGACGGTGCAGTTCCAGGGCATTTTCAGTGAAAAAGTCCCGCCCGACGATTTTTCGTTCAATATCTATATTGGAATCACTCATTTTCTTCAGGAATTAGGACCGCATCATGTTTCTTATAGAAAGAAGTGACGGCGAGGGAGAAAAATCCAAGTACCAATGATACGGCTGTTTGCAGAATCCAGCCGATCCATCCAGCGGCTAACCCTTGCGTGTAAGAGATGCCGTAAAGCATAACTATGCCGGCGGTGATGAGCGGGTACGCGCCCAGGCCGCCCTGCGAGATGATGAAGGCGATGGTGCCGAAAACGAGAACGGTGAACGCGGCACCGGGACCGACATGCTGCAGATAGGGCAGGGCATGGAAGAAAAGATAGACACCGAAGAAGTATAACACCCACATGGCAATGGTCCAGAACACAAAATGCCACGGTTTGGGGATATCCTTGATGGAAACAAAGCCATGCCAGATGCCCTTGAAGAAATCGGCAACTTTGACCAGCGCGGGTTTCTTCTGCCACCAGTTGCGTGTTGCACGGATAATAATAACGATTAGGGCGATAACAGCTATGACAATGTAGATCAAGTAGTTGCCAATGTAGCTAAGTCCTTTTTGCGCGAACCATTCCTGAAGGGTTGTGCCCGTTTCCTGATCCACGACAAGTTGCGACAGCAAGCCGTTGTTCAGCAGCATCGCGATGATGAGCAGGAAGAGCCAGCAGACCAAGTCAACGGCGCGTTCGAGGATAACCGTGCCAAGGGATTTCTGGAAGGGAACGTTTTCGTAGCGTTGCAGAAAGGTGCAGCGGAGGACTTCTCCGAGACGGGGCAGGGCGAGGTTGGCCAAGTAGCAGACCATCACGGAGTAGAACATCATCGACAAGCGGGGTTTGTAGTGAATGGATTTGAGGAGGAGTTTCGCTCTGGCGGCACGCACAAGGTCCGCCGCTACAATTGCCGCGGCCGAAAGCGTGATGAAAAACCACCCGCGCGGGTTGTTGACCAGCGACATCGAAGAGAAGATCATCTGTACATCTTCTTTGCTTAAATCTTTGATTGATAACCAAATAAATAGAATCCCTAATCCTAAAAAGAGAGTTACCTTGAGGATGTCGGGTAATATTTTCTTCAGTTTTTCCATATTTTCCTGAATCATTCGAAATCAAACGGCAAAGGTATAAAAAATTGGGAAATAATGCTTAGTAATACTCCCTGATATACATATACGCCTTTTGGAACAACGCCTCCTCCTTGTGCAACTTGTACTTCAGCAGCGTTTTGCGCAAGGCTTTCTGTACTTCGCGTTCGCCTGCGTTGGTGGTCTGCCAGCCTGGGAAACGCACCACTTTCACGATGCTGTCGATGTCGGCGACGATGCGGCCCACCACAGCGGGCGTGTCTTCGGTACGGAGTTCCAAAAACAGCTCCGTTAAGGCTTCCTTGCCGGTTTTGCGTACTTCCACCTCGGCTTCCTGCTTTTCGGCCTGCAAGGTTTCGCGGGCAATCTGGCAGAGCTCCTTGATAAACTCGATGCTCGAAATCAGGCCTTGTTCGGCTTTGTCGCGCAGGGCTTCGAGACGTTTGCTCAATTCGATAAACTTGGGCTTGTCAGCGTGCTTCTTGAACCGCTTGATGAGTTCGCGCTCCATTTTCTTGGCGGCTTTCATATCCTTGTTACCCATCAACGCCGAAACCATGGTCTCATCCAAAATCACTTCTTCCATGTCGGTGTGGATGCCCGACACGTGAATGTTCTCGTACATGATTTTCTTGGTCTGGGCACCCAACGACAACCAAATCAGCTTGCCCAAGGCGTCGGGACCGGAGGGCTTGACTGACTGATAAACATTGGACAGCCACTTGTAATCGACGCGGTAAGGTTCCAAAGCGGGGTCAGGCGACAGTGATTCCCAAATATTGGACAGACGGCGATAATCTTTGGCAAAGGCATCGCGTTTTTCGTTGGTGTTGATGGCTTCCTGTGCGGCCTGCAGCCCATCGAAGCCGTCAACGGTGCGGTCAACGCCTTCGAAATGAGACAGCACATCGGCTATGGCTTGCGGCAGCTCGTTGATTAAATCATTGAGGTTAGTGATGACTTGCTTCATCACATCCTCGTCAAATTCCAATGCTTTGGCGGCATCGTCGAACACACCGAAATAATCCACAATGCGACCGAAGGTCTTGTTGGGGAACTTGCGGTTGGTACGGCAGATGGCCTGCAGCAAGGTGTGGTCTTTCAGCGACTTGTCCAAATACATGGTCTGCAAGATGGGCGAGTCGAAACCAGTGAGCAATTTGGCGGTGACAATCAAGAACTTGAGTTCGGAATCAGGCTTGTTGAATTTCTCAATCACCTTCTCCTGCTCATCTTTGGTGAGGCTGTAGAGCCGCTTCAGTTCATCCTCGCCTTTGCCCGAGGTGGAGATGACCACCGCCGAGGCGGAATCGGGGAAGTAGTTGTTCAGCTCCATCTTGTAGAGATGGCAGGCCTCGCGGTCGGGTGTGACAATCATCGCCTTGAAGCCTTGCGGCTCCACTTTGTCGCGATAGTGTTCGGCGATGTCTTTGCAGACAATCTGTATGCGTTCGGGCGATTTCAAGAACTCGAGCATTTTGGCGGCCTTGCTGCTGAGGGTGATTTTGGCATCCTCGTCCAACTCGTTGGAGAGGCGTTCAAACTCCTCGTCCACGGCATCGCGGTCGATGTGGATGTCCAGCAGGCGAGGCTCGAAATGCAGCGGCAAGATGGTATTGTCGCGCAAGGCGTCTTCAAACGAGTAACGGCTCATATATCCGCCTTGGTCCTCCAAGGCGCCGAAGGTCCAGAAAGTGTTGTGCTCCGACTTGTTGATGGGTGTTCCCGTGAGGCCGAAGAAGAAGGCGTTGGGCAAGGCGGCGCGCATACGCTGTCCGAGGTCGCCCTCCTGTGTGCGGTGCGCCTCGTCCACCATCACGATGATGTTGTCGCGGCGGTTGATGTTGGGCTTGGCGTCCTTGAACTTGAAGATGGTGGTGATGATGATATAGCGGGCGTCGTTCTCCAAAAACTTGTTCAGCGTGTCGATGTCCTCGGTGGGCATCACGTTGGGCGCCTCCTTGAAGACGTTCTGCGTCTGCGAATCCAAGTCGATGCGATCCACCACAATCATCACCGTGGGGCTTTTCAGCTCGGGCATACGGCGCATCTTCTGTGCGGCAAAGAGCATGAGCAGCGACTTGCCGGAGCCTTGGAAATGCCATATCAGGCCGCGTTTGATCTTGTTCTCCAGCACGCGCTCCACAATCTTGTTGGCGCCTTCGTATTGCTGGTAGCGACACACCACTTTGATGCGCTGGCGACTTTTGTTGGTGGTGTAGGTGGTGAAGTTGTAGAGGATGTCGAGCAAGGTCTTGGGCGACAGCAGCTGCCGCATCTCGGCAGAGACGTTCTCCAAGCCGGGCATTTCCGAATCCTCGCTGCCTTCGTTGAGCCGCCAGGCCGACCAGAACTCCAGAGGTGTGCGCACAGCACCGTAGAACAGTTCGCGTCCTTCGGTGGCGAAGCTGAACACATTGGGCACAAAGAGTTCGGGCACGCTGTTCTCGTAGCCGTCGTGGATGTCGGAGGCGGCATCGAGCCAAGAAACAGAAGGCCGTACGGGCGTTTTGGTCTCGCCCACCACCAAAGGGAAGCCGTTGACAAACAGCACGATGTCGGGGCGTTTGGTCTCGCGGTTGCGGATGCTGAACTGGTTGACCAACTGGAACTTGTTGTTGGCGATATGCTCGAAGTCGATGAGGCGGACAGGCACGTGGGCGTAGTTCTTGCCGAAGGGCATGGTCTTGTTGCCTTTGAGCCACTCGGCGAACTCCTCATTGGCCCGTACGAGGCCGGTGCTGTTGACCGACAGCAGGATGGAACGCAGCTTGAAGATGACCTCGTCGGCGCGCTCGGGCTGTGCGGCAATCTCGGGGTTGAGGCGGATGAGGGCCTTTTTCACCTCCGTTTCCACCATCACCTCGGTAACCTCGCGCGGCAGCTCCGTGGCGGGCAGGTACTCCCACTGCGCCCCGTAAGGCGCCTGCGCTTCGTGCGCCATGCTGGTCTCATTCAAGTTCACCCCCGTCATCGTATGGATGACGAAGTTTTCTACTGCGTTTATTTCGTTGAAGGACATAATGTTAAGCTTTTTATACTTCTCCCGAATATTTTACCCCTCCCGGCCTCCCCTAAAGGGGAGGAGAATGGTGAGTGTGCTGTATCGGAACGAGTACCGAGGCATTGGACACCCCTCTCCACTTGGGAGAGGGGCCAGGGGGTGAGGGAGATGACGAAGTTCTCCACTGCGTTTATTTCGTTGAAGGACATGGACTGCAATTATATTAACTGATTAACAACCGATTTCACACACATAGAATATGGTTTATCTTCACTGACTTCCTTTTTAATCTCATTTAAAAGTAATTTTTTCAACGATTCATTTGTTTCTTTGAAATATTTATCTACTAAACTGCGTATTGCATTTATTCTCTCTTTTCGCGCTTCCATCAACTCTGGACGATTAAGTTCTAATTGTAATTCTGTTAATTCTCCCCGCTTGTCATCTGGCTTATGAATCACCATTGTCCCAAGGAATAGAAAATGATCTGAAGGATTATCAGAATATGGATTAACAATAGGACATGTTTCATCAAATTCATCACCTTTTTTTGTATTACATTTAGGACAAGCTAATCCAAGATTTGACCATTCAAATGTTAGTTTAGGATATTTCTTTTTTGGTCTATAATGTTCAATATGCTCATATGCAATATGTCCTATTATACTTTCACAATATATGCATTTCCCATGGGTTTCGTTTTTTAATTGTATCTTTACATCATCTTGATTATATTTGTTCTTTAAACTATCTGGAACTTCTTTCTCGTTATCAATATACTCCATTAGTTTATTTGTCCACTCTTCTTTGTGGATTCTCAAACTATCGGGGACATCTATCTTGTTTAATCTTATCATTCTAAAATTTGATTTATTGCAATTGGCATTAAACTCTCTAATCCATTGTCTTTAAACTCCTGTCTCATGGAGTTGAACAAAATTTCTGTTAGCTCTTGACCTTTATATTTGTTAATGATTTCCAGTAATTTATCTTCAGCCCATATTGGCATCGTAAAAGGAACACCCAATACTTCATTTAGTATCTCAGAGGCAGATCTTGCTTTGTTAACTAAATCTAGTTTTTCGCTATACACCCGATTATCTTCATTATACCTAAAAGCATATATATATGAATCTTTTACAGAGGCAATAATGAGAGGACTATGGGTTGACACAATGAATTGAACGTTAGGAAATGCTTTTATTAAATCAGGTAGTATAGAACGTTGCATTGCTGCATGTAAATGGTTTTCGATTTCATCAATAAGCACAACAAACTTTTCTGATGCATCAGAAAAATTGAATATTTGCCAGCATAAATCTATTATCGAGGCTAAACCTCCTGATACAGAATCTATCATAAAATCTCCAGAATCTGTTTCAAGAACAATCTCATAATTCCTTACAGAGATTTTCCTAAAGCCTATGTTTTTAGGAAATAATATTCGTAGTTTTTCTTGAAAATCAAGATAGTTTTTTCTTAACTCAGCATCAGGAATAATAAATTCATTTCCACTTCCACCTATTGCCCAATTTAATAAGGTCTCTTTTATTATATAGTTAATAGGTTTGTGCTCATAATATCCCGTTTGTAACAATTCTGTTTTTGAACTTTGTTCCGATAGTTGGAAAGCCCCTCTCCTGCCTCTTTTTTGTGTAGAAACAGATGGTACTTCTTGGTACTTAAATACGTTTCTATGAGATGAAATATTTAGTCCTGTTATTTTATTTGTATTATTTCTATGATTATACTGAATTGTTACATCGTACTTTGCTGTTTGATTGTGATTGATCCTTAAATCGGCTGTTTCCCCATTGTCATATGTTATGTTTCCAATTACAGGATTTTCATTCAAGTTTTGGTCTTTCTTAAACAATCGAGAAAAGAATTTTATCAAACCAGTTGCAGTGTCTTTTGAAGGGGTTGCAAGTTCCTGAAACCCCCAACCAAAATGTCTAGCCAATAAATGAAGAATTGTGGTTTTGCCCGAACCATTTGCACCGGTTAGTACAGTTAGTCGGTCGTGGAAATCAATGTCAACAGTTTCAAACTGTTTCCACTTATTCAGTGATAGTTTCTTAAATAACATATATCTAAAACACTTTATTGATTAATTCTTGTTTTATCTGTTGTGAAAGAGCAATTTGACCTTCAAGTTGCTCAATTGTATTGTCAATTGCATTTAGTTTGTTTGCAATGGATAATTGCTCATCATAATTGTATGATGGTAGTTGAAAATCAGCTAAATCGGCTGGCGTAATTGCTGGATAATTTGTCCCATTCATTCTGTTTTTGCAAAATGTCATGAATGCTTTTGAAAATAGCATGTGAAAAAGAAAGTCCGTGCTGTTTTCAGATTTTGCAGAAACAACAGCTGTGCCAGTAGAAGCAATTAGGTTATCCTGATTATTTTTGATTTGGACGAATGATTTCAAATAAGGCCTTACCAATGACAAAACGATGTCATTTTGTTTTACAATTCTACGTGCTCGCGATGGCGCATCTGCAAAAGAGTATTCGGTCAATGGACCTAAATGCTTTGGTGAAATGATACTTGCAATATCGATATAGTAAAATTTGTAATCATTTGGAGTTTTAGCTCCCAATGTACTTTCATTTATATTTGCACAATTCCCAAATGTGACTTTATCACCAACAAAAAGATCCTCAATTTGATGATTGTACAATTCCTCCACCTTTTCCCTCTCCCTCTTCTCCTTCTCCACCACCTCGTCGGCGGCCCAGAGCAGCTCGGCAAGGCGCTTCTGCTCGGCTTTGGGCGGGAGGAGGAACTCGTAATCGGCCAACTCCTTAAATTTGGTGCGCGGAGAGAGCGAACCCGCAGAGGTGGCCAACGCCTTTTGGAAAAAGCCTTCGCTTTGTATCAAAAACGGCAGCAATTCGGGCAGAAGCACATCTTCAATGGCTTCAAACACTAAGATGTCGCCGGAACAGATGCCGTCAAACTCGGCGTAGGCCACTTTGCGCTGGTAGGCACGGCGGCGGCCAAACAACACTTGCCCCTTCTTGAACTTACGGGTGAAAGTGGTCTCTTTCTCCAACGTGTCCCATTGGGTAATGTGCAGGTTGTTAGGCTCAATGTGCTCAAGTCCAACCACATGGTCCAATCCATCCGCAACAGGGTCCTTCGTCGCCTCGTTCACCTGCCGGCAAACCTCGTCAAACCTGTATTTCTTCCAGTGGGTTTTATCTATGTGTAGTTCATTCATTGCTTCTTGCTTTTTACTGCGACATTTTGTGCGACATTTTCACTGCCATCTTGGGGGACATTTCGAGGGTCATCTTGAGGGACATTCGAGGGACAGGTCACTTCCCAGTGGCCGGTTTTGTCGGAGCCAACCCATTGAACAATCTGTCTTTCAGCCAATTCAGCTAATTCCCTCTGTACGGTCTTCCTGCTCACTCCTAATTTGTCGGCAAGGTATTTTGTGTTTACCTTGTTTTTTTCTGCGACATTTTCTGCGACATTTTGTGCGACATTTTCCGTGATATTTTGTCCGATATTTTGTATGAAAATAACAATATCTTTCTGTCTTTCAGATAATTCATCAAAGATATTTACACTGCCATTTACATTGCCATTTACACTGCCATTATATAAAACATTTTCCCCTTCCTTGGCCACTGCCCAGAATCCGTTCTTGTCGGAACCAATGCGTTGAATAAGTCCTAACTGCTTGAGTGTGGCCAATTCACGATAGATGACACGCTCCGACCAGTTAAGTTTGGATACGATTTCTTTGGTCGTCAGTCCGCTTTTTACACTGCCACGACCGTTGGCGACATTTGCGATGAGACAGAGTATGTCTAACTGTCTTTTGGTAGGTTCCAATTGATTAATCGTGTCATTTGCATTGCCAGAATTGTCATTTACATTGTCGAATACGGTATCGTCGGAAGGAGTGCGGCCTGTTTTCTGCGAGTGAAATGGGATTGAGGTGCGAATGAAATTTGTGGTAAACGAGAAGATGTCCTTAAGTGAATAGACTTTCCCTATGCGTTTCATACCCGAGCCTAGAGATTCCACCAGATCCACATCGCGGAACACCCGCATAAGTTCCTTGTTTCGTGGCGAGCTTACTCCGCCAAAGAATTCTTCTTGCGTCATATCAATAGGCAATCGGCCAGCGGAGGTTATCTCGATGCGGTCAGAAAATATTTCAAACTTTGGAGGCACCTCATTGGTATAGTAGTCGTTGTGCACAATGGCGTTGATGACTATTTCGCGCATGGCCCGCTCGTCCCACAAAGGGGATTCAATACGACGTTTGTAGGTTATTTCGCTGCTGACATTATTTTCCACTTTCAGCTTGTCAAGTACCTGGTCGGTTGCTTTCAGTAGCGAGCAATAGCCGAGTTCGTTGTTGGCTATCAGTATGTCACGGTCAGTGCCTGCATATTTGGCTACCTTTATGGAGGTGCTGTTCTCGTCAGCGAGCAAGTATGCCACATAGTTGGGTTCGTTGGCATCGGTCAATAAGTCAAGGTTTTCCATAAAATGCTCATTAAGCATCAGACCCTTGCTTTCATAATATATATGAAGTTGACGAAACGTAAGGTTCTTGCGTGGTGAACGGATGTTGCGGAGCGAATTGCGCACACGGTGGGCGTAAAGGTCGTCTATCATGGCAATGGGCATGGGTTCGGCGGCTGTGCCCACCCGAATGAAACAACCTCTTTCAGATAAACCATATTTGGTCTTGCAATAGGGTTTCTCGCTGCCTGATGAAACGAATACTTTGATGACGGGCACATTTTCAACGTGTTCCACTGTAACATCGAACAAACCCATTGGTGAAGGAGAGATGCCGGAACGGATGCGGTCCTTTATTTTGAGCATAACACCATCTATATCTTTCACTCCAACAGGTTTCCCGCTGTCATCAATACCGATATAGATGATGCCCCCTTCACGATAATTGAGAAAAGCCACCACTTCTTTCTCAATATCAAGTTCCTTTGTCAGCTCACGCTTGAATTCTATGCGGTTGGTTTCGGTCATATAGTTTCTTCGTTTATTCTATTCTGTTAGTAATTGTTCCATGGCTTGGTGAAGCGCGTTTCTGTTCTTTTCCCACTCTTCCAGCAATTCTTCAAACGAGAGTTTCGGCGCATCATCTTTCACCTCCAATCGTGAAACATATTGCGAGATGTTGAGCGTGGCGCCGTTTTCAAGTATCTGCTCGTTCTTCACCACTTTGGCGAAGCCGGGGATGTCCTTGTACTCTTTGTATGCTTTGAAAATCTTGTCGATATGCTTGTCTTCAAGCATACTGATAGTCTTGTCGCGTTTCACCTCGTCAACGGCGTTAATAAAGAGAATCTTGCCACGACGGTTGGCGGGCTTCTGCATCCGGCAAATCAGTAGGCAGGCCTCCATCGGCGAGTTGTAAAACAGGTTTGGTCCCAATCCGATGACACAATCCACGCAGTCGCTCTCAATCATCTTGCGCCGCATTTCGCGTTCGGCATCGCGGAACAGAATGCCGTGAGGCCAGAGCACCACGCAACGCCCCGTGTCGGTTTTCAGGCTCTTCATGATGTGCTGCTGGAAAGCGTAGTCGGCGCAGCCTTGTGGCGGTGTGCCCCAGATGTTGCGGCCGTAAGGGTCGTCGGTAAAAGCCGCTTGGTCCCAGCTTTTGATGGAGTAAGGCGGATTGGCTAACACGATGTCGAACTTCTGGAGTTCGTCGTATTCCATAAATATCGGGTTGCTCAAAGTGTTGCCGCGCACAATGTTGAACTCCTCAAAGCCGTGCAACAGCATGTTCATTCGGGCTATACCCGAGGTTATCAAATTGATTTCCTGTCCGTAAAGACGCAAAGTGCGGTATTCCTTGCCTTGCTCCTTGAGCATTATGGCGCAGTTGAGCAACAGACCGCCGCTGCCGCAGGTGGGGTCATACACACTTTCGCCCTCGTGCGGGTCGGCAATAAGCGTCATCAGCCGTACCACCGTGCGGTTGGTGTAAAACTCGGCAGCCGTGTGACCGCTGTCATCGGCAAACTTCTTAATCAGAAACTCGTAGGCGTTACCCAACTCGTCATTTGGCACATTCTTGATGTTCAAGTTTTTGCTAGAGAAATGCTCGATAAGTTGGCATAGCATCGCATCTGAAAGGCGTTCTTTGTTGGTCCAGTCGGCATCGCCGAAAATGCCTTGCAGCTGCTGTGCGTTAACCTTCTGAATTTCATTCAGCGCCTTGCTGATAGCTTGTCCAACGCTCACGGTCACCTGCCGCACTTGGTTCCAGTGAGCCTCGGCCGGCACTTTGAATCGGTGGTTTTCGTCAAAGGCGGCATATTCGAGGTCGCCGTCGCTTTCGGCCAAGGCGTCTTCGTACTCCTCGTCATACACATCACAAATGCGCTTGTAAAACAGCAATGGGAATATGTATTGCTTGTAGTCGCCGGCATCAATGAACCCGCGAAGGTAGGTGGCTGCTCCCCAGAGGTATGATTCCAATTCTTTCAGTGTCATTTCGCAAACTCGTTTAGCAGGTGAATAAAACGATCCTCGGCTTCTCGTGCTTCTTCAACGGCAATTTTCAGTTGTTCTTTGGCCTCTTCCAAGGTCGGCAGGTTGTCGGTCATCTCTTTCTCCACATAGAGCGGGATGTTCAGGTTATAGTTATTGGCTTTGATTTCTTCGATTCCAACCACCTTAGCGTGATTCTTCACATCCTCGAAATCGGAATACCATTTATATATGGTCTCAATGTGTTCGGGTTCCAAAGTGTTCTGGGCACGACCTTTTTTCACTTGGTCGGCGGCATCGATGAAAAGGAATTTGCCTTTTTTGGATTTCTCTTTGTTTGCCCTGAAAATCAGAATGCAAGCGGAAAGTGTGGCTCCATAGAAGATGTTCTCGCCCAATCCGATGACGGCTTCCAGCAAATCCTTCTCCAACAACACGGAACGAATCTTAGCTTCGGCGTTTTTGCGGAACAGAGCACCGTGGGGAAGCACTACCGCCACGCGCCCGGTCTTTTCGTCCATCGATTTCACCATGTGCTGCACCCAGGCCATGTCGCCATTGCCTTTAGGTGGCGTGCCGGCAATATTACGACCATAAATGTCATCGGCCCAATCTTCTGCACCCCAGTTGCTTAATGAAAAAGGCGGGTTTGCTATGACAATGTTGAACTGTTGCAGATGGTCGTATTTGAAAAACTTGGGTTCGCGCAAGGTGTCGCCACGCTCAATATGGAAATCCTCAATGCCGTGCAGGAACATGTTCATTCGGGCAATGGTGGAAGTGGTCAGGTTCTTCTCCTGTCCGTATAGTTTAAGTGTGCGGAAGTCGCCGCCGTTTTGCTTCACCTGTTCGACACATTCCAGCAACATTCCTGCTGTTCCGCAAGCAGGGTCGTAGATGGTTTCGCCTTGTTGCGGGTTGACAATTAATCCCATCAGGTGCACCACCGAGCGAGGTGTGTAAAATTCACCAGCCTTTTTATTGGTCTGGTCGGCAAACATCTTGATGAGATATTCGTAAGCTCTGCCTAAGACATCAGGTTCCACATTGGAATTGGAGAGGTTGTATTGCGAATAGTGCTCAATCAAGCGGCATAGCAATTCGTCAGACAGTTTGTCCTTATTGGTCCAAGCGGCATCACCGAAAATGTTGGCCAAATATTGCGGATTGGCCTGCTCAATCTGAGAAAACGCCCCTTTGATGGCGCTGCCGACATTGGTTGTTACAGCGCGAACATCGTTCCAATGGCATCCTTTTGGAATGATAAACCGATGCATTTCCGCTCCGGAAGCATATTCGTGGTCTCCATCGCTTTCCGACAAGGCTTCGTTATACTCCTCGTCATAAACGTCCGAAATCCGCTTGAAGAACAGCAGGGGGAATATATATACCTTAAAATCAGCAGCATCCACTGGACCCTTGAGAATCCAAGCTGCTTTGGAAAGGTATTGTTCTAATTGAGAAAAGGTCAACATAATTTTTAAAAATGCAAAATTACAAAATATTCAAACATATAGATAATACGTTCTAAGTCGTCGTCTATTTCCCATCGTGCCCAGATAATTATCAATTATCCATTCTCAATTGTCCTTTTTTTTGTACTTTTGCGCTTTTAATTTTTCAGATTATGACATCCAACGAAATACGCTCCGCTTTTCTGGACTTTTTCAAGTCCAAAGGCCACCAGATTGTGCCCTCCGCACCGATGGTGATTAAGAATGACCCGACATTGATGTTCACCAATGCCGGTATGAACCAGTTCAAGGACATTTTCCTCGGCAACACCCCGCGCGAATTTCCGCGCGTGGCCGACTCGCAGAAATGCCTCCGCGTTTCCGGCAAACATAACGATCTTGAGGAGGTCGGTCGCGACACCTATCACCACACCATGTTCGAAATGCTCGGCAACTGGTCGTTCGGTGACTACTTCAAGAAAGAGGCCATCGCCTACGCGTGGGAGTTCCTCACCGAGGTGATGAAACTCGACAAATCCCGCCTCTACGCCACCGTTTTCGCCGGTGACGAGAAAGATGGCACCGCCTTTGACCAGGAGGCCTTCGATTTCTGGAAGGCGTATCTTCCGGAAGACCGGATCCTCAAGGGCAATAAGAAAGACAATTTCTGGGAGATGGGCGACACCGGTCCCTGCGGCCCCTGCTCCGAAATCCACATTGACCTGCGTGACGACGACGAACGCGCCAAAGTTCCCGGTGCCGAGTTGGTGAACAAGGACAACCCGCTGGTTATCGAAATCTGGAACCTCGTGTTTATGCAGTTCAACCGCGTGGTTTCCGGCGAGTTGCACCCGTTGGCTGCCAAGCACGTTGATACGGGCATGGGCTTCGAGCGTCTTTGCATGGCCGTCCAGAATAAGAAATCCAACTACGACACGGATGTTTTCCAGCCGATTATTCAAAAGATTGCGCAGAATGCCGGGGTGAAGTACGGCGAGAAGCACGATGTGGATGTGGCCTTGCGTGTGGTGGCCGACCACCTGCGCGCCGTCACCTTCGCCATCGCCGACGGACAGCTGCCTTCCAACACAGGAGCCGGCTACGTGATCCGTCGCATCCTGCGCCGCGCTATCCGTTACGGTTTCACCTTCCTCAACTTCAAAGAGCCCTTCATGCACGCGCTCGTCGCTGACCTCGTGGCGCAGATGGGACACCAGTTCCCGGAAATCAAGGCACAGCAGCAGCTTATTGAGAATGTTATCCGCGAAGAGGAGACCTCCTTCCTCAAAACCCTTGACTCCGGCATCCTCAAGTTCGAGAACTACGTCAAGAAGATGGCGGGCAAGACGGTCATCGACGGTGATTTCGCTTTCGAATTGTTCGATACTTACGGTTTCCCGATAGACCTTACCTGCTTGATGGCTTCCGAGAAGAACCTGACCGTCGATATGGACGGTTTCGCAGAAGGTTTGCGCCAGCAGAAGGAACGTTCCCGCGCTGCCACGTCTATCTCCGCCGGCGACTGGGTTGAATTGCTTCCTCAGGAAAACCCCACTGTGTTTGTCGGTTACAAAGAGGCGGAATGCGTTTGTAAAATAGTGAAATACAGACAAGTAACTGCCAAAAACAAGACTTACTTCCAGATTGTCCTCGACAAAACCCCATTCTACGCGGAGTCGGGCGGACAGGTAGGCGACACTGGTGTGCTGACCAACGGCACGGAGACAGTGGATATCTACAATACCACGAAAGAGAACAATTTGGTGATTCACCACGCCAACAAGATCCCTGCCGATGTGACGGCCGATTTCACTGCGCACATCGATGAGGTGAAGCGGCAGAAGACGGCTAACAACCACTCTGCCACGCACCTGCTTGACCATGCGTTGCGTGCGGTTTTGGGCACGCACGTGGAGCAGAAGGGTTCCATGGTGGCTTCCGACCGGCTGCGTTTCGACTTCTCCCACTTCGCCAAGGTGACGGATGAAGAGCTGCGTGCGGCCGAGAAGATGGTGAACGCTATGATTCGCCAGAACTTGCCGTTGCAGGAATTTGTCGATGTGCCGATTGAGGAGGCTCGCGAGCGCGGAGCCATCGCTCTGTTCGGCGAGAAGTACGGCAAGACCGTTCGCGTGATCCAGTTCGGCAACGCGGTAGAGCTTTGCGGTGGAACACACACCTCCGCGACGGGCAACATCGGGCTGTTCAAGATCGTGTCCGAAGGCGCGGTGGCCGCTGGCGTGCGCCGTATTGAGGCAGTAACCGGAGAGGCCGCTGAAAATCTTATATACGAAGAACAGGATACTATTACTCAACTGAAGGCCATGACGAATGCCACCAATCTGCTGCAGTCGGTGCAGAAGTTGCTAGACGACTGCCAGATGCTCCGTAAGAAGATGGAAGACATTGACCGTCAGATGGCTTTGGAGTTCGGTAAATCCCTGATGGAGAATGCTGAAGAGGTTAATGGCGTCTTATTTATGTCGAAAGTTGTCGATTACTCTGCTGACATGCTGCGGCAGGTCGCCCTGCAGTTGCGCGAGGGTGACAACCACGTGGTTGTGCTGGGCGGCGTACACGACGGCAAACCGAATTTGGCGGTGGCCATCAGCACAAATCTCACGGACAAAGTGGATGCTCCGACACTGGTGCGGGCAGCCGGCAAGCTGATGCAAGGCGGTGGCGGCGGTCACCCGACCCTCGCCATGGCTGGCGGCAAGAACCCCGACGGAGTATCTGCTGCAGTTGAAGAAGCCATGCGATTGGCGAAGGAGAAATTGCAGTAGGTGTGTGCCATGGTGCGTTTCTACAAATAATAACAAACGGCGGTCATTTGGCCGCCGTTTGTGTTGAAAACCATGGAAACAAAAAGAAAGAACCCTAAAAAGGTAAGTCGTCAGAGAAATTCTCTTCTGGAACCTTCGGCTCCGGCGGAGCTGGCTGCGGTTGTGGCGGCGGTGTCACAATTGTCTGGTTGGGCACCTGCGTCACTGTCGGACCGCTGTTCTCCTTGGGCGACAGGAAGGTAAAGGTGTTGGCCTCCACTTCCGTGATGTAGTGCTTCACACCGTTGGCATCATCCCAGTTTCGGGTGCGCAAACGCCCCTCCACGTAAATTTGCCGTCCCTTGGACAGGTACTTCTCCGCCAATTCAGCCAAGTTGCGCCACATGATAATGTTGTGCCACTCGGTCATCTCAATGCGGTTGCCGTCCTTGTCCTTGCGGTACTCGGTCGTCGCTAACGAGAAACTCGCCTTCTTGCTGCCGTTCTCAAATGTCCTGATTTCCGGGTCTTTTCCTAAATGACCCACTAAGATTACTTTGTTAATACCTGACATAATATTAAGTTTTTAAGTTCACGGCAAAAATACAACCGTTTTGAGATATTTCAACGCAGTAAAATAAATATTTATCAAATGTAAAATGTTAATAAATATTTAACATTCACAGGATCAATGTTTTATTTGGGTTTATAACCTGATTCTTTCAGTATTTTCTGGCTATCTGTCATGTTCATTATGTCTTTGAGAGTGGTTCCGGGATGGGTCTTCATATAACTTTGTATGATTTGGAAGCCGATGAAAACCCCCAAGCGTCCGGGCGAATTGTTTCCGAAGTCGCGGGTAAACGGAGCCTCATCCACCATACGTCGGGCGACATCATCACTTTTGTCGTAAACCAGATTCTTTTCAATCAGATAATGCCAGATTGAAGATTCGTGGGATATAGCCCAGTTGTACTGCTCTTTCGTATATTCGAGAATATCCTGCGGCTCCACATTCGGGAACATGGTTTGGGTGAACAACATCTTTTTTCCCGCAAATACCATATTATCCAGGAGGGTGACCAGCGTTTTGTCCGGAAGATGTTTATAAACCAATGCTTTTGAGAAACAATCTGTTGCCATGTATTTTTTGTCACATCTTGCGGCGATATATTTTGGCATGCCAGCTTGCGCATATTGTTTGTAATCCTTGCCCATATACATGTCAAGGCAGATGAAAATGGTGTTCTCGTAACCGAAAACGGAGGGCATTTGGAAATCGATGCCGGAAACGAGGGTACAGAAGTCGGGAACCTTTTCATTCGGGAAATGGGTGAGATAAAGAGTCAGCGCGGGGATGATTTGGTTTTTGAAATCCGATAGGTTCGCATATTTCGCCTCTGTGTCCTTGTAAATCTCTTTGATGACTGGGTCGCTGATGAATCCTTTGACGGACTGCAGCATTGCGGTGTTGTTCCACGCACCGTTGGCGATGATGTTTTCCGGATACTTGCCGTACAACGCCTTAAAGCCGGAGGCCATGTCTTTGGTGTCCATGTTGAACAAGTCCTGCTCGTATCGTAAAATGTTGATGTCGATGTTTTTGGCAGTTTTCACCTGCTCTTCTGTCAATTTGGGTTTGGCGACTTCCACGGAAGTGCTCTTTTTCTTGCATCCTGTCAGAGCAATGCAGGCTATCAGCAAGATACAGATGACAGAAAGTGTTTTCTTTCTCATATTTTCTCTTTTTTTTGAAAAAGCAAAAATACGATTTTTTAGAATTAGGATTGAAGGTACATATTCGTAATTTATTTACCTTTGCCGATTCAAACAGAATCTGTAAATATCACTTAAATACTATAGAGAAATGGCAAGAGTATTAATCATCGGAGCGGGCGGTGTCGGATCCGTCGTGGCTCACAAATGCGCTTCCGTACCGGAAGTTTTCACCGAAATCATGCTGGCCTCGCGCACCAAGGCGAAATGTGACGCTATCGCTGCGCACATCGGCGGCAACCGTATCAAAACCGCACAGGTTGATGCCGACAACGTGGAGGAGACCATCCGTCTGCTCGAAAGCTATAAGCCTGATTTGCTGATCAATGTGGCGCTTCCGTATCAGGATCTGCCGCTTATGGATGCCTGTTTGGCCACCAAGACCAACTATATGGACACCGCCAACTACGAGCCCCGCGACAAAGCGAAGTTTGAATATAGCTGGCAGTGGGCCTACCATGACCGTTTCAAAGAGGCTGGCATTATGGCTCTCCTCGGCTGCGGTTTCGATCCCGGCGTGACCAGCATATACACCGCTTACGCTGCCAAGCACTACTTTGACGAGATGCACTATCTTGACATCGTTGATTGCAATGCCGGTGACCACGGCAAGGCTTTCGCCACCAACTTCAACCCCGAAATCAATATCCGTGAGATAACCCAACGCGGAAAATACTGGGAGAACGGCCAATGGGTGGAAATTGACCCGATGTCGATACATCGTCCCGTGGAGTACCCGAATATTGGTGACCGCGAATCGTATCTGCTTTATCATGAGGAACTTGAATCTCTCGTGAAGAGCTATCCGACTATCAAACGTGCCCGTTTCTGGATGACTTTCGGACAGAAATACCTCACCGTGCTGAACGTGCTGCAGGAAATTGGCATGACCAGCATTAAGCCGATCAACTACAAAGGAATGGATATTGTACCGTTGCAGTTCTTGAAGGCTGTCCTGCCCGAACCTTCTTCTCTTGGCGAAGGTTACCATGGCCAAACCTCCATTGGTTGCCAGATCAAGGGTGTCAAAGATGGCAAGGAACGCACCTACTATGTGTGGAACAACTGCGATCACGCCGAATGCTTCAAGGAAGTGGGCGCACAGGCCGTTTCCTATACCACGGGTGTGCCCGCCATGCTCTGCGCGAAGATGATTCTCACCGGAAAATGGCAGGGTAAGGGTGTCTTCAACGTTGAACAGTTCGACCCGGATCCCTTCATGAACGAAATCGGTGGTTACGGCCTGCCTTGGAACGAGCAAATTGACCAGCCGCTGCCTGTGTATAAACACGAGTAAGATGTAGGACAGTCGTTTGAAAAATGAAGTAGGGACGTGCCATCGGCGCGTCCCTACTTTTTTATTGCATATTCCTATATGTAATTACCTCATTCTGTGAGCTATATTGTCGGCATCAATGTAGTATAATGTGTTTTGAAAGAAATGAAATTGCTTGATTTCAGGTAATTGGATGTCTATGGTTTCGATAGACATTGGTGAGGATGCTGTCGGCAGGCTGTATTGGTATAACTTGTTTGCTCTCAGGTAAATGACTTGGTCTTTCATCAGTTGCATGGCCTTCACGTCTGGAATCGGGATCTCTTTTTCAAAGGTGCCGAAGAAGTCGAAAAGGCAGATGCCATGAAGTGTGTCGAGCAGGGCAATTCGGTGTTCTGGAATTACCTGCATGTCTGTCGGGTGGAACTCCCCGGGGAAGGTGATGCGAGATTGGCTGAGGATGTTCAGGTTGAGGTCGGTGAGTGTGAGATTCTGGTTGGCCTCGTCGTATAACACGATTTTGTTAGGGTTGCCCATGGCTGCCAGCGAAACGGTTGTCAACGATTTGTCAAGTAAGTTCAGTGAACTTCCGATAGGAGATAACTCACTGTTCAACAAGACAATAGTTCCGTTTTCCCGATAAAAGACGAGAATCTTGGAAGCGATGCCAGCATCCACATGTGAAATGCTGCCGAAAGCGGCATCGCTGTAGTTCAGTTGTCGTGTGCCGTCGGTGGAGATCATGTCCAGATTGAAGCCATGAATGAGAAAAACGTTCCCCTGAATGTCAGTGGTGATGTATTCGCATGGCGTGTCAGAAAAAAGTCGCTCCTGGGCATTGGCGCAACCCAGGGCGACTGTGATAGTTATGAAGAGGAGGATGATTTTTTTCAAGTTTCAGGTTTCAAGTCTTAAGTCTCAAATCTCACGTTTCACGTTTCACGTCTAAAACTTACACCCAATAGTGGCCACGACACTGTGGATTTTGGAAGCGTAGTTGCAAGGAGCGCCGTAAGCATCATACAGCCAGTAGGAGTCTTTGTTCATGCGCAGAACGTAAGCCAGGTCGCCAAACATCACTTTTCCTCTGAAACCAACACCTGCGGAGATAAAGTGGGTGGTGTTGTTATACGGGGAATTTGTCATCTTGTACGGGGAGGTCTTCAGACGGTAGCCAGCGCGCAGGGCAAACCCTTGCGTGATGTTGACTTCGCCGCCCACTCTGATACTATGCGAGATGCCGAATTTCTCACGGATGGCATCATTTTCCATGACATAGTCATAATTGTCCTCATACAAGGTGGCCATTCCGTAATCCTGAAATTCGTATTCGGCGGAAATGAACGCTCGCTTGGCAATGAGAAAAGCTGCATCTACATTGAACTTCAGAGGAGTGGTGAGAGTGAAACTGTTATAGTTGCTGTAGGAATCTTCATTGTTGTTACCGTTAGAATAGTTGGTCATCATGGATCTATAAAAGTTGTCCTTGACTTTCCAATAGTAGGTGGGAGTGTGGAAAGCAGCGCCAATGCGCACGAAATCAGCAGGTTGATAGAGGATACCTACCTTGAGATTCACGCCTGTTCCCGAGTTCCGTTGTTCAGAAACGAGTGTGTAATTGTTGATGCCATACAAATCGCCGCCCTCTGCGGGAGCTTCGGAGTAGGTGGTTGTCTCCTTGAAGTCGAGGAACGGGAAACCGAGCGTGGCACCGATGTACAACTTGTCGCCGTAATTGCCGCCGAAGCTGAACACCATTTCGTCAATGGCACCGCGACGGGTCACTACAGCTCGTTGATCGAGGTTTTGATTGCTGAAACGGCTGAAATATTGATCGTTTGTGCCTGAAATGGTGTCAATCAGCCAGCTATTCCAAAACAAGTATCCGTCACCTGTCAAGTTGCTGAAGGAGGTCCCGTTAACGTGGTTTAATACCATATCCATCAGTGTGCTATTCACTTGTGCGTTGGCGCGGAAGGTGTTGTTGTAGTCCATGATGCGGTTGTACCCGAAACCGAACTGCCAGGATTTCCATTCGTTGTCGCGGTGAATGTTGTGCGTCATCACAATGCCCGCCTGAGGCAGGGTGTATCTGAACTTCTGGGCAGAGCTTTTGTCACCGTGATAATAGGTGTCGGTATAACCGAAATTGAGCGACATCGGTGTGAAGGAGACTTCATAGCGTTTGTACAGACCGATGGAAGCGGGGTTGGTGCTGAGCGCGGAGAAATCTCCGCCCGTGGCGCCAAATGCGCCGCCGGCACCCATGAAACGCGCCGTGCCCAAATAGTCGGCCTGCGAAAAGGTGAAGGCTTCATAATCCCCTTGTGCATTGGCCATTCCAAATGCACTCATTATAACGATAATCAATGTTGCTATTCTTTTCATTCCTGATTGTTTTAAATTATGCATTATGCATTATGAATTATGAATTAAAATTATCTTCTTCCACCGGAATGTCCGCTACTGCTATGTGATGAGCTGGATGAACTGCTGGAGGATCTGCTGCTGCTCGACGGACTGCTGTATGAGGAACGACTGCTGCTCGACGGCGCGCTGTAAGAGGGTCTGCTGCTGCTTGACGGCGCACTGTAGGAAGGGCGGCTGTTACTCGACGGAGCAGAGTAGCTGGGACGGCTGTTGCTTGAAGGTCTGTTGTAGTTGGATGGAGTGCTTGAAGAACTGGGTGATGAGGGTCTGTTGTAGGAAGGAGTACTATGCGAGGGATTATTGTTCGTGGAACCAGACGGGGTATTGTAATTTCTTGGATTTGAGTAGGTTGGATTTGTTGAAGCAGGTCTGGTTGTCGTGGTGGGTCTGGTCGTGGTGGCTGGACGAGTGACCACTCTGGAAGGAGTCACCACCGTACGTGTTACCGTGCCGCTCGGCTTGCTCGTGGCCGTTGTTTCCGTTCTTGAAGAGGAAACGTTCGTGCTGGGGGTGTTCGACGAGGAAGCGGGTTTCGTTACCGTGAAATTTGAGGTGGAAGACTCTGCTCTTGCAGTTGTTGCATTAGTCGTGGGAACGGAAACCCCAGTGTTTGTCGGTTGAACATTGATGTCCGTAGGTCTGTTGACAGGTTTCGTTTCCGTGCGGGCGCCTGCGACAATTGGGGTGGTTGATGCGGAAGAAGTGGTGCCGCCATTGTTGAAAGAACTACCCGCTCCTGTGGTCCCGCTGGCAAGTCCGTCATAACGTTGGTTGAAGGAAGTCGGCGTTGAGGTCACGGAATAATGGTTGTTGGTCTCGCCGTTGCCATAACCGCCACCAGCCATACCGCCATGATGCCCGTTTTCGGGAAGCTCGCCACGATTGTCTCCGTTGCCCACTGACGGTCCTATGTTGTTGCGGTGACCATAGTAATAGCTGTGATTCTGGTCATGGTGGTTGTGATAGTAGTCAATTGGATCACAGCCATGATGATGATACCATGGATCTATGTAAGCCAAGTGGTGGTGATACGGGTAATGCCAACCCCAACCGTAATGGAAACCATAATCATACCAATAAGGAGAATAGTAGTATGGACGATAATAATAGCTCGGCCACCACCAGTTGTATCCCATGTAAATACTTAATCCCCAATTAGATGGATAGTAATCGTACCAATACATGTTGGTGAAATAGGGATCGTAGTAACTCCAGCCGGTGTAGTAATTGTTGTGGAAGCGGCGGATGCGGGAACTGTAGTAATAGTCGTAATAATCGTCAGGATCGTACGAGTAGCTGCTGCCGCCACCGGAAGCGTATGTGGGAGCAGCGGATTCTTGTTCATCCGCAACTTCCATATAGGTGGTGATTACCGGCTCTGTACTACCCGGATAATAGGTCAACGTACGCAACAGATTTCCGTTTTCATCGGTCTCGTAAATGATGGAATCCGCCTCCACGGTGGCGTTGTTGTTCGCTGTTTGCGTGGCGGCAGACTTCATGGTTTGGGCACTTTTTTCACCCGATGATGAGTAGATGTCATCGTAATAGGCGAAATTTGCAGTGGAACAAGCTGCTAATAAGCAGGTTATTGCGCATGCAAGGATTAAAAATTGTTTCTTCATAGTGTCCTCCTTATCTCTTATTTTATTATTTTTGCACCTTAATTTTTTAATAGACGGCAAAAGTAATAAAAAGTTAATTTATATCAGTATTTATGGCAAAAAATTTTTGTACAAGAGATGAGAATTATTCGCAATGGTATAATGACATTGTAAAGAAAGCGGACTTGGCGGAGAATTCTTCCGTGCGCGGATGTATGGTGATAAAACCCTATGGTTATGCCATTTGGGAGAAAATGCAGCGTCAATTGGATCAGATGTTTAAAGATACAGGCCATTCCAACGCCTATTTCCCGATTTTTATCCCGAAATCTTTTTTCAGCCGGGAGGCCAGCCATGTGGAAGGCTTTGCCAAAGAGTGCGCGGTGGTGACCCACTACAGACTGAAAAACGACCCCAACGGTGGGGGCGTGGTTGTTGATCCCGATGCCAAGCTGGAAGAGGAACTCATTGTGCGCCCCACTTCCGAAACCATTATCTGGGATACGTATAAAAATTGGATCCAATCATATCGTGACCTGCCGATTCTCTGCAACCAATGGGCCAATGTGGTCCGTTGGGAGATGCGCACCCGCCTTTTCCTCCGTACCGCTGAATTTCTGTGGCAAGAAGGACACACTGCACACGCCACCCGTGAAGAGGCTCTTGAAGAAACCGACAAAATGATCCATGTATATGCCGATTTCGCTGAAAAACACATGGCCATTCCCGTCATCATGGGCGTGAAATCCCCGAACGAACGCTTCGGCGGCGCACTTGACACCTACTGTATCGAAGCGTTGATGCAAGACGGCAAGGCCCTGCAGGCAGGTACATCCCACTTCCTCGGACAGAACTTCGCTAAAGCATTCGACGTGAAATTCCTCAACCAAAAGAATGAGCTTGAATATGTTTGGGCTACTTCCTGGGGTGTTTCCACTCGTCTCATCGGTGCCCTTATCATGACCCACTCTGATGACAACGGCCTCGTACTTCCGCCTGTGCTCGCTCCCATCCAAGTGGTGATTGTCCCTATCTACAAAACTGATGAACAACGCCAACAGATTGCAGATAAGGTAGATACACTTGTGCAAAAACTGAAAGCACTCGGCATCGCTGTCAAGTTCGACAACGACGATACAAAGCGCTCCGGATGGAAATTCAACGAGTATGAACTCAAAGGCGTTCCTGTGCGCGTAGCCATTGGCCCGAAAGACATGGAAAATAACGAGGCAGAGGTCGCCCGCCGCGACACGATGGAGAAATACAACGTCTCCTTTGATACTTTGGTGGAGCATATCCAGCACCTTTTGGATGAAATTCAGCAGAATTTGTACAACAAGGCCCTGAAATTCCGCGAAGAACACACCTATAAGGCTGACACTTGGGAAGAATTTGTCGATTTACTCGACAACAAGCCCGGTTTCGTCTATGCTCACTGGGACGGCACGCCCGAAACCGAAGAGAAAATCAAGGATCTCTGCAAGGCGACCATCCGTTGCATCCCGTTTAACAACCCGCAGGAAGAGGGCAAGTGCATTCTGACCGGAAAACCGTCACATCAGCGGGTGTTGTTCGCAAGAGCATACTAACAATAACATAGACATAGACTTAATCATAGACCAAGTTAAAGTCTAAGTTTAAGTCTATGTCTAAGTTCTAAGTCTAAATCAACATGAACCAACCCGACAAATACGCAGACGCTCTCGCCGGTTTCCGACATCTTTTGGAAATTATGGACGAGTTGCGCGAGAAATGCCCGTGGGATCGCGAACAGACGTTCGATTCTTTGCGGAATCTGACGGTGGAAGAGACATTTGAGCTTGCCGACGCCATTTTCCAGAAGGATTACAAAGATATGTGCAAGGAACTCGGCGATCTGATGCTGCACATCGTTTTTTATTCAAAAATCGCATCCGAACAACAATTATTTGAAGTAAAAGACGTTCTTAATCAGTTGTGTGACAAATTGATCCGAAGACATCCGCATATCTATGGCGAAATGAAAGCGGATTCCGCCAATGAGGTGCATGAGAACTGGGAGAAAATAAAACTGCAGACGGAAGGCAACCGGTCGGTGCTTGGCGGCATTCCCTCTGGAATGCCTGCCCTCACGAAAGCATACCGCATTCAGGACAAGGTGAGTGGTGTAGGGTTTGACTGGGACAATAAAGAGGATGTCTGGGATAAGGTTCAAGAAGAACTTGGGGAGCTGAAAGTGGAAGTGGACGCTGGCAATCAAGCCCGTATGGAGGAAGAGTTTGGCGATGTCCTGTTCTCTCTTATCAATTATGCCCGTTTTCTTAATGTACATCCTGAAGACGCTTTGGAAAAAACGAACCGTAAGTTCATGCGTCGCTTCCAGCTGCTGGAACAAATGGTCAAAGCTGACAACCGACAACTTACCGATATGAATCTCTCAGAAATGGATGAGTATTGGGAGCGAGTGAAAGTAATGATGAATGATTAATAGAATTATGTATAATAAATTAAATATAGTATATATAATATTATTGTTCATATTGACTGCTTTTGTGCCGTCGCAGATGAACGCCCAAAAATCCTCCAAAGCGGCTCCATTGTGCGAAAAAGCCAAAAAAGCCATGCAATTGCAGGATTTTACTAAAGCGATGGGCTATCTCAACCAGGCGCAGGCCAAGGATCCTAATTATGCGGATATTTACATTATGAAGGGTGACATTTTCAATTTCACCCTTTTGTCAGATTCAGCGATGAAGAATTATCAGCGTGCCATCGACCTTATCGGGGATCCTGATCCGATGTTATACTATATTGCGGGAAACGAGGGTGCCAAGTGTGGAGCTTACGAATATGCTCTGAAATCGCTCCAGCTTTTCTTGCAGAAAGGCATTCAGTATCCTGAAATCCTTCCGGATGCCCAGAAAACGATTGCTAATTGCAAGTTTGCCATTGAATCCATGAAAAATCCCAGAAGTTTCGAACTGATGAACATGGGTTCCGGAATTAATTCCGAATGGGATGAGTATTTGGCAGCCCTTACCGCTGATGACGAGCAGATTGTATTCACGGTGAAGCGTCCTCGGGACAAGGGTACCGTGTGTGCATTCTGCCTGAACGAGGAAGATCTTTACAGTAGCCATAAGTCGGTGGGGGAGTGGCTTCCCCGTGAGGAACTCGGCGCCCCGGTCAAATCAGGATATAACGAGGGGGCGCAATGCATTTCCCCTGATGGGAAATACCTCCTCTATACGATGTGCGATGCCGACTTCGGGATGGGCAGCTGCGACCTTTACTGGGCGAAGCGTATCGGTGACCGTTGGTCGCGACCCCGCAATTTCGGTGCGCCGGTGAACACCTCCTCCTGGGAAAGCCAGCCTTCCATGGCCGCTGACGGCATGACCGTCTATTTCGCATCTTCGCGTCCCGGCGGATTCGGAGGAATGGACATCTGGAAAACCACCATGACGGCCGAAGGCGAGTTCTCCGTCCCTGTTAACCTTGGCCCGGCCATCAACACTCCCGGTGATGATGCGGCTCCCTTCATCCACAGCGATGGCCGAACGCTCTATTTCGCTTCCAACGGAAGGGTCGGAATGGGCGGCTATGACCTGTACTACAGCACTTTGCAGGCTGACGGCACTTGGAGCGAACCAGTCAATATGGGTTATCCTATCAATTCCCCGGCTGACGAGATCAATGTTTTCATCAACGCTCACGGAACCGTGGCATACATAGCCTCCGACAAGGATGGCGGCTATGGCGGTCTCGACCTCTACAGCTTTGAACTGGACGACCAGCTGCGTCCGAACCCCGTCACCTATATCAAGGGACGTGTCAGGGATGCTTTCTCAGGTGAACCTTTGTCCGCCCGTATAGAAATGATTGACTTGAACACCAAACAGTTGCTGACAGCCACCACTTCTGATCCCCAGACTGGAAGCTATCTTGCGTGTGTGCATACCGGCGGCAACATTCTGCTCAACGTTTCCCACCCGGACTATCCCTTCTACTCCGAGAACTTCCAGATAGAGAAGTCTTATACAGAGCTGTCACCTTATCTGAAAGATATTTCCCTGCAACCTACAGATGTGGGCACAGTTGTGACGCTCAAGAATGTTTTCTTCGATTTTGACCGTTCAGAGCTGAAACCCGAATCCTTTGTGGAACTTAACAAGCTGGCCGATTATCTGAAGAAGAACGCGATCCGCATAGAGATCGGGGGGCACACCGACGACCAAGGGTCGGAAGAGTACAACGACCGCCTGTCTGAAAACAGGGCGAAGGCTGTGTATGACTATTTGATCCAAAAAGGCATTCCCGCCGAACGCTTGCAGTACAAGGGTTACGGTATGAGGTTGCCTGTGGCTGACAACAGCACCGAGGAGGGTAGGGCTGCCAACCGCAGAACAGAATTCAAGATTGTCAGATAGAGAATAGGTGATGACATGACGAATCGCGCCGGAAAGATGATTTCCAGGCGCGTTTTTTTTAACACCCTCTTGGAATTTGCACGTAAGAGAGGAAAGATGTAACCATATAATCTGTCATCTCGTATAAACCATTGAAAGGACTACTATATAATATGGTATTTTATGAACAAAAATGAACGATCTTTTTAAAAATTTCGAGTAAAATAGGGAAAAAACAAATTGTTGAAAAAAAACCAAAATTGTTGATTATTTTTAATTGACTAATAATCAATATATTATGATGTAGTTTGAAAAAAATCGAAAAAAATAAGAGAAATGGATAAACAATAAAAAAAAAATGTATTTTTGCAGGTTAAAAATTATGTATAGTGTAAAGTAATGTATAGTGTTGAAATATAAGCGAAAAAAGGATTTCGAATAAATAAAATAAATAATATAAATAACAAATTAAACAAAAACAGTATGAAAAAACTATTATCAATTTGCTTTCTAAGCATGCTGCTGGGGCTTTTGAGCTTCGGCGTTAGGGCGCAGAATGACAATGGCTGTACAAGTGGTTTTTGGATTGAGAATCTTCAACCCGACACTGTTTACGGCGTTGTGAACATGCCGCCTGATGGCAAATTACCGTTGAGCCATACGTTGGGCCATTTTCTCAATGGCTCTACCGTATTGCCAGGTAATGTCACCACGATTGGTAATACAGAACTGTATGAGTTGCACTTCTGCAACACATGCGGTCTGGATCCAAAAACAAAGGTCTCCATTGACTGGGTGCTCCTGCGCAAAAATGATGTAACCGGCGAGTGGGAAGAGGTGAATGACAACCTCTCCAACTACGCGGAGTTTGGCATTTACACCTTCTACAACCACCTCAATCAGTACGGCCAATGCCAGTCCATTCATTGGCTGGGCGGTCGCGTGTTTAACGGATTCGGTTATTGTGAAGACCAAAGCTTCGTTTCTGGTATCCCGTTGCTTGATACCATCTCTGGATTAAACTGCCACGGTGATGCTCCGACAAACTATCCGGGTGCTATGCAAGCGGAACAGGGAACTCCTATGGCTGTCCTGTCTCAACTTGGACAAATTGTTCCGGCTGCCGGTCAGGTCAATGTTTACAGCCAAAATCATGACTACTTCTATATGGACTTCTTTGAACAAACGAGAAATATCGTTGTTCTCAAATGGAAACAAGTTGGTAACTACAAATTGGTCATGCGTGTACGCCAACGCCTCGGCGGTACTCCTTGGATGAACGAATTCTGGAAAGAGAATCCTGATGGAACGATGTCTGAAAGGGATTATGTCGGTGGTCATCAGTCTTGCTGTGGCCCTGTCTTGGTAGAAGATACTATCGGACGTCCCGATTTCGGCGAAGCTTGTAAGGAAGTGTGCGAAGGCGAATCTTATGTCTATGGACGTCCTCCTTATACCTTCAATGTTACTATGCCTGACACCAATGTTGCCTTTGGTGAATTTAGAGGTGATGATCCTGCCTCTGACTGCTACTATTTCCATACCGACAGCGTGAATCGTTTCCACTTCTTCGTGCGCGAGACCCCGCAAGTGCAAACCCAAAATCTTGCTGTCTGCAAATGCTCTTATATCGATCTGAACTCATTAGTGACTTTGGCTGACACGGCCAACAAGGGTGTTGTTGCTGTGAGACTTGAATGGTCCCTTAACGGCATTAGTGGCTGGACCACAACAGTCCCCGCCGCTCCCACTACCGTGGGTACCCATACGTACTATGTCCGCCAGACCAATATCTATAATACGTGTGGCGAAGTGTTAGAGTGTACCGGCCCGGCTGCTCAAATCACCATTACTATCAGAGAGCTCCCTGCTCCGACAGGCGGTTCATACGATATTTGTAATGAAGATGAGGCACTCACGAAGACTCTTACAGTCAGCCGTGCCAACGACACCTACAACTGCTCCACCACAAGCGTTTGGAAACTCAACGGCGATTCAGTTTACACGGGTGATTCATACACCGTTACGTTGGCTGATCTCAGACCGGCAACGAACATTGACACGGTGATTACTTACCATGTCTATGCTTACAATGCTGCAACAGATTGTTATTCAGCTGACTATGCTGTTGTAACGCTGACGTTCCACCAGACTCCGGAAATTCAGCTCAGCTATCTGGATACCATCTGCCCGCATCCTGCAAATGTGGTTTTCAACATGTTGGTAACCTCAACGCAGACGGAGTTCCCCTACTCAGTCCACCAGACGTCCACCTTTGACGCTGATTATGACGATGTGCTGACCAGCCCGAACAACCATCAAGTCACCACGTATCACAAACCTTATACCAAGATTGAAGATTTCGAGTGCGAGGGTGTCTATTACCTCTACTATGAGGTCACCGATGCCAATGGTTGTGTTGTGATGGATACGGCTAAGTTCATCGCTTTGGATACTGTTCCTCCTGTTGTGGAACCTGACACTTTGAGATATACAGTGAGTGTGTGTAACTTTGAAGGTGCGAACCGTCCTGACACCATCAAGACTCTTGCCGGTTTCGATGGTCTCCTCGACGAGCTTTACGACGAGTGCGAAGAGATTGCCCGTTTCACCTACAAAGATTCAACCTACGTTCTGGATACTTGCGAGAATGTGCTGGAGAGAACCTACACGTTCTATGACAATTGTAACAACGCTTCCACGTTGACCCAGATTTTCACTGCTCATGATACCACAAGACCTCATTTTGTGACGGTTGACGGTCGTCTGCTTCACGAGCGCTTAAATCCGAAACGTGATTTGAACTGCACCTATAATTCCCTCTCTAAGGATGAATTTGTCCTCGCCCTGTTAGGCAAGGTGGAGGATGAGTGCATGGAATATGATTTTGAGACGTTAAAAGCTCATTCTGACTTCTATTTTGAGGAATCTTCAACCTTTGGTCACGTTTTGGCGTATGACAGCCTCGACATCTTCAGAACTGGTAACGGCGACGGTACCCTGCAAATTCAAATAGAAGCTGTCGTGACCGATTATTGCGGTAACGCAGTGAGAGCCTTTGTGTTCTATTTCAACGAGCCGAAGAAACTGGAGATCCTTCACCCGTCCATCACGGTAGATCCCGACAAGATCTGTTTAGGCGAATCTTCAGATCTCACATTTGACGCCAGCAAGATCAAAACAGACGTTTATTTCGAATTAGCCGAACCGCTGACCTACTCTTGGACTTGCGCTAACCCGGCTGTTAACTTCATTGGTGACACTAATCTCGACACTGTGAAGGTTACTCCTACCGAAGCTGGCACTTATGTCATCTATATGACTGTTGCAGACGCTTACGGTTGTACTGCTTCTGACTCAGCTGAGCTTTATGTTAAGGCTGCCCCGAATATTGTCATCATCCCTGTTGATCCTGCTATCGGTAATCCGCCGTATTGTCCTAACGTAGGTCATGTCACCATTGGTGCCCGCGATGCTGTCACTCTTGAAGTTATCCCTGGCCTCACCTATACATGGACCGGCTCACAAGCAGTTGATACGAATTCTATTTATGACACCACTCAAATCTTTGTTGCTCCTGAGCTGTGTAAACATGATTATGATGCACAGGTTCACGTGGTTGATATCGAATACGGATGTGAAGCGGATGCTGAAATCATTGTTCCTGTGGAAGACAAGCCGATCACGTATCTTGGCCATGCTCACAGAGACACAGCTTTGCTTGTGAACGACTGTAAGATGGTTGTGACGGACTTCATGCAATATGTTGCCGACAGCCTGTACAATCCTTGTGGAAACTGGCCGTATGACACCATTTGGCAATCTCCTGAGGTGGGTACTGTCATTACGGAGAACACTCCTGTCACAGTATATGTTGTTTCTTTCTGTCAAACGTATACTCTTGAGATTTCTGGCATGTTCGAGAATCTCAAATACCCGTACGTTCTTTCTGTAGATGCTACTGTTGTGCCGGCCGCTGACTGTGAGCCCGCCACCTTTACACACACAGCCACTACCCAAAATGCTAATGGTCCTGTGACCTTCAAGTGGACAAAAGGTCTCACCCAGGTTTCTACCGCCCAAACCTTCTCCAGCACCGAGATGGTTGCCGAAGGTATGGATTCCACAAAATATATCTATATAGTTGAAGCCACTGACTCTTTGAACTGTAAAGCTACCGATAAGGATACTGTTACAGTTTATAAGACGGTGTTTGATATTGATACTTTGATTGAACCCAACACGCATTGTGAGCGCCTTTACAATGGTAGAATCACGTTGCTGAATATGCCTGAGCATTATAAATATGATCTCTATACTCGTAATGGAGATCAATTGGGCGTGTTCTTGCTCCAACATGGTACGAACAATCCTCAATTGGATGGTGAGATTCATTACACTTCCATTGTTTTCGACACTTTGGTTGACGGTGATTACAGAATCATCATCACCACCGACAAGGGTTGTGAGAGCGAATTCGATTTCACTATTGACCGTAATACGAATGATCCTGTGTTCCATGCAGAAGTTATTCCGCATAATCCTACTCATTGTACAAATGACAACGGTTGGATTGAAATTATTGCTGAAGACGGTTTCAGCTATATCGTCTTTGACGCGGATAGCGTTGAAGTGCCTTATCCTTATCTTGATCTTCCTGTTGGCGGTTACACGGTCTATAAACTTGATCAAACCACGAATTGTATCAGTGACACCGTTGTCAACATTGAACAGTCTTCCGCTTCCTTGACGTTCACAGTCACTCCGACTGCTAACACGAACTGTGTTGCTCCTTTCAATGGCAAACTCAAATTCACAAAGACCAATGTTTGGTTTGTGGTTACGGATGTTGCTGCCGATACTGTCGTTTATGAAGGTGCTTCCACAACTCTTACAGGTTTACATCCTGGTAGCTATAAAGTTTTCGGTACTGATACAGTTACTGGTTGTTTCCGCTCTTATACGAAGAATGTGGGTAACAACACCAATAATCCTGACTTCGAAATTACTACTCATCCGAACCAGTATTGTGAGAACGAGCAAGACATTGTGAACGGTTCTGTGACTGTCAGCCCTGCTGCTGCTTACACTTATGAATATTTCGTGTTAAACGGTGCTATGGTTCCTCCTATTTCTGAAATAGTTGATGAACAAGGTAATGTGGTAATTATCGGAGGTGGTGATGAAGTCACCTACATTTGGGGTGAAGTCGCTGATCCTACTCATTTGGCAGCTAACCATTATAAGGTTGTGGCTACTAATGCCAACGGTTGTGTGACCGAGCAGGAGTTTGACATTTATGATTCCACGGTTGTTCCTGTGGTGGCCGACTCCTCTGTGATGAATACGATTTGTGACAATACAATCGCCGCTTACGACGGTAAGGTTATTCTCACCATCACCAACTATGATGCGAATAATGCTCCTTATACAGTGAAGCTTGACACTCTTGACGAAGAAGGTATTGCTCACACATTGTTCACCGTTGAAAATGCTATTTCTCCTGTCACCTTCAATTCCTTGAAGGATGGTGACTATCACTATACGGTTACGGATAAATACTTATGCGTGGCTGAAGGTGAAATTACTGTTGCACAAGAGACACTCGACTCTCTCATACTCAAACAGACTCCTAACACATTCTGTTATTGGACTGTAGCTAAACCTGGTAATGGTACGATTACTGTCATGCCTCCTTACGATAACCTGAACATGTATGATTATAAGTTATCATACGGTATTGTTGGTACGGACGAAGAGGGTGCACGTTTGGATGTTCCTTTCGTTGACCTTTCTTCTACAGTTGCATGGTTGAAAGACACTATCTATTATGTGACGGTTACGAACCTTACCACCGGATGTCCTATCGCAGATACCATTACTGTTCTGCCTGGTCGCGATACTCTGACGCTCACGGGTACTCCTACCCCGAACCAAATGTGTCAGGAGCCTTACAATGGTCAGATTGAGTTGGATGTCACGTATAGTCCTTACCAGTTCGATTATTCTCACCTGATTGAAGCTATTCGTGTTTCGGTTTATCCGCCTACAGCTAATCGTGGCTATATGTACAGCATCACTGACGATCAGTTCTCTTCATTCCAGAATGACAATGTCTTCACCGGTTTGAAGGACAGCACCTATTACTTCTATGTGATGGATACTATTACCCGTTGTATTTATGATGGTTTCGACTCCATCAAGGTTGAGAAGCAGGAGAACGATATCGTCATCACAGACACGGTTACCCCGAACCACGCTTGTATCGCCGAACTGTATGATGGTACCATCACTGTTACTGCTACCAGCGTGATGTTCAACCCTGCTCAGTTCGAGTACAGCATTAATGGCGGTGCTTTCAGCGCAGTGAACTCTTGGGATTCTCTGGCTCCTGGCGTATATCATATTGTTGCTCGTGAAATCAATTCTGGTTGTGAGAATTCAATCGATGTTGAAGTCAATACTCAGAACGAGTGCACTCCTGAAATTGAGGTTGATAGTCGTAAGTACTGTCTCAATGAGGAGAACGCCACGATCACGGCTACTGCTATCCTTCCTGAGGATTCTGAATGCGAAGGCGATTTCCGCTACAGATGGCATAAGGAATGTTACAATGAGTATATAGATGGTAGAACGGTCTCTGTTCCTACTGATCAAGAGATGTGCTGCTTCTATACTGTAACCGCCACGAACGTTCTCACTGGTTGTGAGGCCTTCAAACGTGTTGAGGTTTGTGTATATGCTACTAAGCCCATCGTTTATACGGTTAATCATGATCCTATCGAAGGTAATTCTACCGAAGTTTGTGAGAATGAGTCACTTTACATAGGTATTGTTGAGAACGGATGGGAAGAGGCTTGGTGGACAATGAACCATACCACTGTTCTCCCGACCGACAATCCTGAATACGAATTCTTTATTAGCACACCTGACTCTGTTGCTGCATACGTAAGCGATCCTGAGAAATGGAAATACAATAAGAATGTTACCTTCTGTGTTGAAGTAATTGACACGAATGGTTGTTATGCAACTGGTAAATTCAACTTGCGTATTAATCCTCTCGTACGTCTTACCAATGAAGAGACTGTTTGCGAACTTCCTATCTATTTTGGTCCTAATGACAACCTCCCGATTAATCCGACTCCTGGTGCTGTTGTGGTTGTTAATCCTGTACTCAATGGTTATGACATTGACGAAGAACTGATGGCATCTATCCTTGATGGTACTGTTGAATATCCGTATTCAGTAAGCCGCGTTGACACGATTCAATCTGTTGGTGAGGGTTGCGATACGATTATGACAACACTTCTGACAGTCCTCGGTTATCCTGAGATCACCGGTCAGCTGCAAAGCTCTTACTGTGAAGGTACCACTATCAGTCAGTTGATGAATAATATTACAATCACGAATTATGATGAGGAAACTCTTCAGATTCTCCTTAATGGTGAAGAAGTCACTGAGGAATATGCATTGAGTTACAATCCTGATGTTGTTTGTAATACACTTACAATTTCTTGCAGCTCAAGCTCTGAAATGCAGTGCTACAGCTCCAAAGACTTCCACTTCGTAGTGAATGCTCTTCCTAATCTTGAGCCTATTGAAGATATCGATACTTTGTGCGCATCTGAAGATGGTGTAATGGAAATTCCTTTCTATTACGAATGCAAATATACTGTTGCTACTTGTGATGCAAACAATGAGCCTGTCTTCAATGATCAAGAAGCTGAAACAGATGCTTGCACAGTTGAAGTTATCCTTAAGGATTCTCCCGAGGCTGTTGATTACACTGTACTTGAATACACATTGTTTGATGGTTTCTACTATCAAGTCACTCCTGTTAAGTTGTCTTACGATGGTAAGTACCTCGGCTTCAAAGTCACAAACACTTGTGGTTCTGTATATTCTAATTTGATTCAATTGCATGTTGACACTATTCCTGAAGGCTATGTTGACACCAATGCTATTTGCGCTGGTCTTGAATTTGATTCATTGGCTTCAGTTATCATTACCAATAGTGACGATTTGTTAGATCCTTCTCAAGTTGAGGTTAGTACATACGTTAAGAAAGTTGCCGAAAATGAATTCACATTGGTTAGCGGTGATCAAATAGTTGATTACAGCTATGATGGCGCTGAAATGTATGCTGTGTTAAGCAACCACTGCGGTTCTTACAATACGGATACTGTTCCTGTCAAGGTGTCTGACAAACCGACAATCAATATGAATGCTCAAGGTTTGATGGTTTGTGCTGATGAATTCGATGAAGAATTTGCTACAGTGTTTGGCTGTTACATTCCTTCCCCGACTCCTGCTCCTACAGAGAATCCTACTATCCTTGATTACCAATTTGAGCCTTTCAAATATGATGCTGGTGATGTTGTTCCTGATTTGTCAACAATTTCTATGTTCAACTATGTCATAGCGAATGGTTCTCCGTTCATCCACACCTATTGGGCAACTGCCACTATGAATGAAGGTACTGTCACTTATGATTCTGTTTCTGTTAACGATATCAAGACGATGGCAGTAGATAATTGCATTGACATTTATTACTATGCTGAGAACTCTTGCGGTTTTGATGTGGTTGGACCGTTCCCGGTCTGTATCATCGATGAGCCTGAGTTAACTGTCACTACTGGAACAATTTGTCCTGATTCATATATTACGGATGTGATCACCTACACGGTGGATTGGCATTCTGCTGAAGGAACTGTCCGTTGCGTAGCTGTCAAAGGTGGTCAGGATAATTATGAGATTTCAGCAGCTACCACAGCAGCTCTTAAGTTCGAGGATGTCATCAACTACAATGGCGGTGAGATTCTTGTGATTGCTGAAAACTACTGCGGTGCTGATACTGAACATGTTGCTTTGAACATCCCGACATTTGACTACACGGAGCCTGAGTTCCAGCCTGCTTGCGTTGGTTCACCTTTGTCTGCGTTCATTGCTACCGCGCCTACGAAAACCATCACTGTCGCTACCATTGTGAGCGAGGGTTGGTATGTTTTGAACGACGAAGATGAAACTGAAGATCCAATCACGCTTGAAACTGTTGTGAACGAACCTATTTCAGTTTTCTACAAGTGGGTTACTTCTTGCGATGAAGTGTTTGAGACGGATGCTCAAGAACTTCAACTGCTTACTGTACCGACTGCCTCTATCGAAGATATCACCATTTGCGAAGGTTCTACAATTGATCTTGCAGCAGCTAACTTGACTATTACTGCTGATGAAACCACTCCGTATGATGCTTCATCTATCACATGGACAGTCGATGGCGAGCCTTACGATGCAAATGCTACTTATACTGAAAATGCTACCCTTACTGTCACGATTCAGGCCACTTGCGGTGTTGTTACCGCTACTGCTAATATTATCGTCAATCATCCAGAACCTGTTGAGATTGAAGGACCTGAGAATATTTGTAACAATAATCCTGTTACATTTACGGCTACTCCGGGATTTGAATCTTATGTGTTCACCTTCGATGGCGTTGAGCAAGCAGAACAATCGGATAACACCTTCACTACGGATCCTCTTGTAGCTGATCCTGCAACTGGTACAAGAACCTACACTGCATCTGTCACTGTGGTTGACGCTAATGGATGTAGCAGCAGTTCTGCAACCGATGCTAGTGTGTTTGTCTCCGCTCTGCCGGGCTTCACTTTCAAGACTTTGCCTGAGAAGACAGAAACTCATGACTTTGAGGCAACTACTGGTCAAAGTTTCCGTTATATCTGGATGGTTAACAATGATTGTGATGATGCTGACAAGTTGGTGTATGTTGAGTATGAGTTCTACCGTAATGGTCAGAAACTTGAACTTGCTCCACAAGAAACTAATCTTTCTGACAATCATATTCAGAAGTATATTTGCACGCAATATACGAACTATAATGGTCTTCCTCAATACAAGTGGAACACTAAGAACATTATCTCTTTCCTCAGACCGACAACAGGTTCTTCTTCACAACTGCGCATAGATAGTTCTTACTATTTTGGTGCTGCTCCGAATGTTCAATCTAATAACACCTATTATGGTAACCACTATCCTTATACAACCTTCGGATTGACTGATGGTGCTAACTCAAGTTATTATGATGACGTATGGATGCACTTCCTCGCTAATCGTGAGGTTACTCAGGAAATTGCCCCATTTGCTATGGAGGGTGACTATACGATTGTGTTCAAGTTGTTCCAAGTGGCTGACCCGTATAACTATCAGTATCCGTTTGTCAATGACATGGTTAATCCTGTTTCTGCGGAAGGTTTGAATAATTATGGTGTTCCTGCTATTGGTGGACACTTCTTCAACGCTTCTGATACCACTCTTCTTATTACGGATTCTATCCATATTAATGTGACTGGATATGAATATGATTGTAATCCTCCTGCAGCTACTCCTGCTCTTGCTTCTGAGTTGACAGTTGACGAATCTATTATCGCTCCTGATATGGAAGTCTGGCCGAACCCGGCACCTGCTATCACCACCACGCTTAAGGCTCGTGTCCACAACATGAGTGGTGAGGCTACTGTCACTTTGAGCACTCTCGGAGGCCACAATGTTTACTCCGGTAAGATCAACATTGATAGTGATAGCTACTACTTCGAAGTCGGTGTCAATAACCTCAGCGTCGGTACATACATTATGACCGTTCGCAATGGCGATGCCATCATCACCAAGAAGGTTGTTGTTACTTCCTTGTCTCGGTAGTTTGCAAATCGAATAACGCAAGGGAGTTGTGCGCACATCGCGTGCAACTCCCTTTTTTAATGGTTATTGGTTATGGGTTATGGGTTATTGAAGCGGGGTTATAGGTTAAGAGGTTAAGAGGTTAGAGGGTTAAGATTAGGTTATAGTAGTTTAACAAAGGAATGAGAAAGGGATTTGTCATACAATTCATCCGACAGTATGCCGTACGTTTGGCGGGGGTATTCTTGCTGAATGTCGTGTATGTGCTGCTTACTTTTTTCACTTTTTTGATGATTGAACCATTTGTGAAACTCCTTTTCCGTGGCAATTTGGATAATCTGAGTCCGTTGTCTTCTTATATTGTTTCCCTTGTTGACGGTGTGATACCGTTTGGCAATCTTCAGCAGTCAATGGCGTTGATTATTCTCTGTGCTGTCTTGCTTTTTTTTCTCCGTAACTTGTCCGCCTATTCTTCTCAGTGGGTGATGGCGCATGTCCGTAGTGATTTTCTTTATTCGTTACGAAATCGTTTGTACACAAAGATGATTTCTTTACCGTTGAGTTATTTCACCCGTCAGAACAAAGGGGATGCGGTCACGAGAGCCGTCAATGACACGCAGGAAGTAGAATACACAGTACTTACCTCTCTTCAGAAATTTCTTACCGATCCTATTGCGCTGCTTTGCTATTTGGCGTTCCTCTTCTATTTGAACTATCAATTGTCACTATGGGCTGTGCTCTTGATGCCTTTGTCTTTTTTGATTATCGGTTTCTTGTCTCACTTGTTGAAACGTTCCTCGAAAACCTATCGTCAGCGGTTGGGAGTGTTGCTTTCGCATGTGGAAGAGACGTTGTCAGGACTACGGGTGATTTACAGTTTCAATGCTCAGGAACGTGCGTATCGTTATTTCACCCATCTTAATCGGCAATTCCACGACAATCAGAAAAAAGTATATAGACAGAGCTATTTGGCTAACCCATTGAGCGAGTTTTTGGGCGTGGCCTCTGTGATGGTTGTTTTGGTGATTGGCGGCACCTTGGTTTTGTCGGATCGGTCATCGCTGTCTCCTGAGCTTTTCATCACCTATATAGCTCTTTTCACACAGATTATCACCCCCGTGTCGAACATCTCTTCTGCTTTTGCTGACTATAAACGTGGCGAGGCGGCGTTAGATCGTATTTACGAGTTTCTTTCTATTAGAGATGTTGTAGAGGATATACCCGATTCGTTGCCCATTTCGGATTTCCAAGACCGATTCACTTTTCACGATGTTTCGTTTGCATATTCTGACACGGAGGTCATCAGCCATTTGGATTTGGAGGTGAAGAAAGGGCAGACGGTGGCCTTTGTCGGGCAGTCCGGAGCGGGAAAGAGCACCTTGGCGGATTTGCTGATGCGGTTTTATGATCCCACAGGCGGCGAGATTCTGTTAGACGGGGTTTCCGTGGAAAAGTTCCGGGTTTCAGACTATAGAAGTCTTTTTGCGTTGGTTTCGCAGGATGTGATGCTGTTTCATGATACGATTTACAACAACATCACCATGGGACGTGAGTCCACGCTGGAGGAAGTAGTGGAGGCGGCCAAAACAGCCAATATTTACGATTTCATCATGTCTTTGCCAGACGGGTTCGACCATGTTGTCGGGGACCGGGGGACGGTGCTTTCCGGTGGTCAGCGGCAACGGGTGAGCATTGCCCGGGCAGTGCTTCGCAAGGCGCCCGTGTTGGTGTTGGATGAGGCCACTTCGGCGATGGACACGGAGTCTGAGCGGCTGATCCAACAGTCGGTGGAGGAACTTTCCAAACATCGCACAGTGGTGATGATCGCCCACCGGCTTTCCACGGTTCGAAACGCCGACCGCATCTGCGTTTTAGATGAAGGCCGCATCGTGGAACAGGGCACACATGAAGAGTTGATGGCGGTACGGGGAGCGTACTATCAATTAGTAATTAGAAATTAGAAATTAGAAATTTCCTTGAGCAGCTCTGGTAGGGGAATAGCTCGGTAGAAAAAGAAATTTTAAATGTTCATTGTACATTGTACATTTTACATTGTTAATTGAAAGATTATGGCAAAACATAAATTAGCAAGATTTGCGGAGAACGCGACATTTAAGAATTTGTTCCAACATACGGAATACGATAGGATAGGGGAGGCGTTCCCGTTGCGGGGGCGTTGGCGGGAGGATTATTTCCACAATGACCATCCGATTGTGCTGGAGTTAGGCTGCGGCAAGGGGGAATATACGATTGCTATGGCGAAGCGCTTCCCCGAGCGCAACTACATCGGTATCGACCGGAAGGGGGCGCGGTTGTGGCGCGGTTGTAAGGATGCGATTGAGCAGGAGTTGGCGAATGTGGCGTTCCTGCGCATCACCATCGACCATATAAGCCAATATTTCGCGCCCGGCGAGGTGGATGAGATTTGGGTGACGTTTCCAGATCCGCAAATCAAGAAGGAACGCAAGCGGTTGGTGGGTCCGCATTTCGTCAACGACTATTATCGCCAGATTTGGCCCGAAAACGGCGGTATTTTGCACTTAAAGTCCGACAGCGACTTCTTGTATGAATACCTCCTTGAAACGGCCAAAGAGCAGCGTTGGGGGCTTTTGGAGAATATCCCCGATGTGTATGCGGGCGGTGCCGATCCGTTGCTTACTGAAGTGCAGACGTTTTACGAGAAGATGTGGTTGGCGGAGGGGAAGACGATACACTATGTGCAATTAAGAATTAAGAATGTAGAATGAAGAATGTAATGAAGTGAGGAAGGGCGTGGTCTGTGGCTGCGCCTTTTTTGCGATTTGCGGTTTACGATTTACGATGATGAGAGGATTGACGACGAAAAGCGATAAATTAAGGGGGCGTGCCATTTGAGATGCAGCCCGTTAGGGCTGAAGGGCAAACTAATCACAATTCACCAATCACCAATCACAAAAAAAAATGTATTTTTGCGGTCGGAAATTTCAGTTTATAAATACAATAAAAATCCAAACCAATATGAAAGAAACCGTTTACAGAGCGAAACATGAGGCGTTGGGCGCCAAAATGGAAGAGTTTGCCGGCTTTTACATGCCGATTCAGTACGACAGCATCACCAACGAGCACTTGCAGGTGCGTAATAAGGTAGGTGTGTTTGACGTGTCTCACATGGGTGAGTTCACCGTGAAAGGTCCCAAGGCCTTGGCTTTGCTGCAACACATCACCACGAACGATGTGGCCGCATTGTTCCCGGGCAAGGTGCAATATTCTTGCTTCCCGAACGGCAAAGGCGGTATCGTCGATGACCTGCTGGTCTATAACCTCCACGACGAGGATTATCTGTTGGTGGTGAACGCTGCCAACATTGACAAAGACTGGGCATGGGTGGTCGAGCAGAACAAGGCTTTCGGTGCCGAGATTGAGAACATCTCCGACAGCATCTCCCAATTGGCGGTGCAAGGACCTCTGGCTCTCAAGGCTATGCAGAAGCTGACCAGCGCGAACGTGGTGGATATGGAGTATTACACCAACCAGATCATCACTTTCGCCGGCATCGACAACATCCTCTTCTCCACGACCGGTTACACTGGCAGCGGCGGATGCGAGATCTATTTCCCGAACGAAGTAGCCATGAAGATTTGGGACGCCGTGTTCGAGGCTGGTGCCGAATTCGACATCAAACCGATCGGCCTGGGTGCCCGTGACACCTTGCGTCTGGAGATGGGCTTCTGCCTGTACGGTCACGAGATTGACGACACGATTTCCCCGATCGAGGCCGGTTTGGGTTGGATCACGAAGTTCGTGGATGGCAAGGATTTCATCGACCGCAAGTACATGGAAGACCTGAAAGCTAACGGTGTGACCCGCAGAATCGCCGGTTTCGAGCTGATCGACCGCGGTATTCCGAGAAACGGCTACGAGGTGTGCGATGCCGAGGGCAACGTCATCGGCGAGGTGCGTTCCGGCACATTCGGACCGTCCGTGAACAAGGGTATCGGTACGGCGCTGATCAAGAAAGAGTTCGCAAAGGCGGGCACGGAGATTTTCATCAAGGTGAGAAACCGTCTGCTGAAGGCCGTGACGGTGAAGATGCCTTTCTATACGGCGAATTAAACGAATTAAGCGAATTAAGCGAATTTTTATACTAGAATTCGCGGAAAAATGAAAAGTGCGGAAATCTTTGGGGTTTCCGCACTTTTTTGTGGTTTGTGACTTGTGACTTACGATTTGCGATTTACCGCAAACCGTAAATCGTTATAGAGGGTATTTCCGTCGTACATTTTCGGCGAGGAATTGCGCCACCTGGTCGGTGGTGAAGCCCGACACATTGAGGACCATGTCGTAGTTGCGGGCGTCGTATCTAGAGGTGCCGGCGAAAGACTTGGTGTAGTTTTCGCGGGCCTTGTCGGCGCGTTCCATGATGTCGCGGGCGCCTTCCTCGTTCACGCCTTGCCGATCCATCAGTCGTTTTACGCGGCATTCGGGGTTGGCGATGATGAGCAGCCGCATGGCGTCGGGATTGTCCTTGAAAATGTGGAATCCGGTGCGTCCCACGATGATGCAGGACTCCTGGGAGGCGAGGTTACGTAGGATTTGTTCCTCTTCGATGAAGAGTTGCTTCGAATCGACTTCAAAGGAGTCGTAAGCAATGGCGGCGGTGGTGCCGAATTGCTTGTAGAAACGGCAGAAATCGGCCCACCAGCCCGGTTTGGTTGCCTTGATCTTTTCGGCATCCTCATTGGTGAGATTATATTTTTCAAGGATGGAGGCGAGGATTTCCTTACCATATACTTTCACGCCGAGCAGTTCGCCCAGCTTGGTGGCGATTTCCTTGCCGCCTGAGCCCGCTTCGCGGTTGATAGTGATGACGAATTTCTGGTTTCCCATTGTCTTTACTTTTTTATTTCGGAATTGAGGCGGCAAAAGTACGATTTTTCGGTTTACGGTTTACGATTTTTGATTTGCGCTTTCTGGTTTCGTTTTTTTCAGATCACTGTACACCACTCACTATTCACTAAAAAATACTACCTTTGCGCCCGAAAAAGCAAACGAAAATGTACAATCCTGATTTCATGAAAGAGGCCATCCGTCTGGCGAACGAATGTTTTGAGACGGGTGCAGGCGGGCCGTTCGGGGCGGTGGTTGTGAAGGACGGCGAGATTGTGGGTCGTGGCCGCAATATGGTGACGGTACATAACGATCCCACGGCGCATGCGGAGGTGCAAGCCATCCGCGACGCTTGCCGCAACTTGGACACATTCCAGCTCACTGGTTGCGAACTCTATGCCAGCAGCGAGCCTTGCCCGATGTGCTTTGGCGCGATTTATTGGGCGCGTCCCGACCGAATTTACTATGGCGCGTCCTGCGAAGTGGCTGCTGCCGCCGGCTTTGACGACACGTTTATCTATGAAGAGATTGGCAAACCCATCTCAGAGTACTCCATCCCCACCGAGCAGCACGACGCGGAACTCGCTGCCGTGACGTTTGAGCGGTGGAAGGGGTTTGAGGGAAGGGTCGAGTATTGATTACGGTTTGCGGTTTGCGATTATTCGAGCATCGTAAATCGCAAATCGTAAATCGCAAATCGTAAATTGTAAATTGTAAATTGTAAATCGTAAATCGCAAGACTATGACCGGCAAACTCTACCTCATCCCCACTCCCATCGCGGAGGGCGCGTTCGGAAACTTCTTCCCGATGGTGAACGCGGATATCATCAATGAAACGGACTACTACATCGTGGAAGCGGTGCGGACGGCGCGGCGTTTCCTGCGGTACGCGGGCATCAAGAAACCCATCGACGAGCTGACCTTTTTCGAATTGAACGAGCACACGCAGGGGGTGGAGATCAATGATTTCCTGCAACCTTGTTTGGAAGGCAAGAACGTGGCGGTGATGTCTGAAGCGGGTGTGCCGTGTGTGGCCGACCCGGGGCACAAGGCGGTGGAGAAGGCGCACCAGTTGGGAATTGAGGTGGTTCCGCTCATTGGACCGAGTTCGCTGATTCTTGCGCTGATGGGCAGTGGCATGAACGGGCAGAGTTTCGTGTTCCATGGGTATCTTCCATCGGAGCAGTATGACCGCGAGAAGCGGCTGAAGGAGCTTGAGGCGGTGGCGGTGAAAACGGGTCAGACGCAGATGTTCATCGAGACGCCCTATCGCAACAACCGGATGACGGCGTCGATCTGCCATGTGTTGCAGCCGGCCACGCGGATATGCATTGCCGCGAACCTGACGGGCGAGAATGCGTTGTTGAAGACACAATCGGTGTCGAAATGGCGGAAATATTTTGAGAAGGAGGAGAATCAGTTGGGGAAAGTTCCTTGCATCTATCTGATTAATAGATAGATAAAAATTTTCAAAAAGAATAGCGGGGATAACAAAAAAAGTGTATTTTTGCGCCGTCATTTTTCGTGTGACACGTTCATTGGAAAATGTGCTGCCATGGTGGTGGAATGGTAGACACGAGGGACTTAAAATCCCTTGCCCATTGCGGGCGTGTGGGTTCAAGTCCCACCCGTGGTACGATAAGCGGAAGTAGCTCAGTTGGTAGAGCACAACCTTGCCAAGGTTGGGGTCGCGAGTTCGAGTCTCGTTTTCCGCTCTTCTTCAGCAAAAAGCCCAATCGCAAGGTTGGGCTTTTTTATTTTAAATCGCTGAAAATCAAGAGCGTAATTTTCGGACGTTCCCCGCCTGTATCTCAAATTTTTCCCAAAACCATTCAAGAATCCATTCAAGGGGCTGAGTTCGAGTGGTAAAATCCTTGTGACCTGAACCTTAAAATTTACAATTTTTACGATTTTCGCCAACCTTCTTGTTATCATTGCTTTATTATAATTCTAATACCAAAAATAATTCAAGTTTAAATCAAGAGGATTTATTCTGCAAAATTATAAAATTTACTCTAAGGCCGTAAATCACTAAAAGTTATAACGTAAAAATTTAGAGTCAACAGGAAGATTTTTGTTAAAAAAAATTTCTCGAATGATTTTTCTGATTATTTCGTATTTTTGCGCCTTTAAAACTGAAAAATATGAAGACTCGCATCGCAATTATTGGTTACGGCAACATCGGAAAGGCCGTGGAACAGGCGGTGATGGCCGCCGAGGACATGCAACTGGCAGGCATTTACCATCATAACGACAATCTTGACAATATCGAGGCGGATGTGGCGGCTTTGTGTACGCCTACCCGCGAAGTGCCCGCCTTTGCGGAGAAACTGCTGCGCCGTGGCATCTGCACGGTCGATAGTTTCGATATCCACGGGCAGATTTACGACCTTCGCAAGCAGTTGACCCCGCTGACTCAGGCAAACAAGGCGGTGAGTGTCATCGCCGCGGGTTGGGATCCCGGTTCCGACTCCATGGTCCGCGCCCTGCTCACAGCCATCGCACCCAAAGGCATCACCTACACCAACTTCGGTCCCGGCAGAAGCATGGGTCATACCGTGGCCGCCAAGGCCATCCCCGGCGTGAAGGACGCGCTCTCAATGACCATCCCGCTCGGCACGGGCATCCACCGCCGCATGGTCTATATCGAGTTAGATGATGGCGCCGACTTCGGCACCGTGGAGAAACTGCTGCTCGCGGACGACTACTTCGCCCACGATGAGACCCACGTGATTCCTGTTCCCTCGGTAGATGCGCTGAATAACGTGGCCCACGGCGTGCATCTGGAGCGTTCCGGCGTGAGCGGTGACACCCACAACCAGCGGTTCGAGTTCAACATGACCATCAACAATCCGGCACTCACCGGTCAGGTGCTGGTGGCCGTCGCCCGCGCGGCTGTGCGTATGAAGGCTGAGCAACGGTTCGGAGCTTACACGATGATTGAGATCCCGCCTATCTATATGCTTCCCGGCGACGAGGAACAGCTGATCCGGACGCTGGTGTAGAGGGTTCGGATGAGCTGATGCCGTAGGGAGTATGCTTGCATATTCATTTTGTGCAAAATCAGGATTGTCAACTAAATGGTATATATTAATGAAAATACGGGGGATTTAGATCTTGCTGCTGCTTTGGCTGAGGTCTCTTCGCAGCGGCGCGAGCAGGCGCTGAAGTTCCGGCATGAAAACGGAAGGCGCCTTTCCGTGGCCGTTTACCTTCTGTTGAAAAAGGGCCTTCAAGAAGAATACGGAATCACCGCTAATCCTGTTTTTGGCTATTCGGAAGAGGGGAAACCTTTCATCATAGACCATCCTGACATCCATTTCAGCTTCAGTCATTCCGGCGATGTGGCTTTATGCGCTATTAGCGGACAACCTGTCGGGGCGGATGTGGAAGTGCCCCGGAAAATCTCCCCTTCGCTGGTCAGTTACACGATGAATGACGATGAGCAGGCTCAAATCAACGCTTCCCCGGATCCGATGATGCAATTTCTCTTTTTCTGGACTCGCAAGGAGGCTCTCCTCAAACTCACTGGTGAGGGAATCCGCAATAACATGAAAGAAGTATTGGTCGCAATGGAAAAATACCATATTGACACAATTGTGACGGAAAATTACATTTATTCTGTTGCGAAATTCAAATAAAGGTGTGATTTTTCACACGCTATTCCGCCCTATTTGACAATTTTCCATTCGCCAGGCTGGAGTTCTCCCAAGCCGAGGTCGCCGATTTGGACGCGGATGAGCCGCAGCGTGGGGAAGCCGACGGCGGCGGTCATGTGCCGCACTTGACGGTTCTTGCCCTCGGTGAGGGTGAGGCGGACCCAGCTGGTGGGGATGTTGGCGCGATAGCGGATGGGCGGCACTCTCTCCCAGAGGTTCTCCGGTGGCAGCGCTTTTTCGGCCTTGCAGGGACGGGTGCGGTAACCCTTGATGACCACCCCTTTCCGCAGCTGTTGCAGCGCTTCGTCGGTGATTTCGCCATCCACTTGGGCGAGGTAGGTGCGCGGGTGGGCGTTCTTTGGATCCAGCAGTCTTTTCACTAACCGTCCGTCGTCGGTCAGCAGCAGGGCGCCCTCGCTGTCGTGGTCCAGCCGTCCCGCGGCATAGACGCCGGGCGGGAATCCGAACTCGTTGAGGGCGTGGTGTCCCGCCTCGGGGGTGAACTGGCTCAGCACGCCGTAGGGTTTGTTGAAGAGGATGAGCATGGGTTAGCCTTTCGTGTTTGTTATTCGTATCGAACAACGGGCAAAAATACAAAAAATATGAGCACACACGGCTATTTTCATTGAAGCGTGGGGACGTGGCATTGAGAAGATTGTGACGGGCATGAAGAAAGCCGAGATGGATGCCCCTGAGTTCCGTGCGGATTCGTTGGGTGTTTTTGTTACGTTCCACAGAAAGAAAGAGATTGTCGCAATGTGGAATAGGAAAGATGGAGACCATGAGGTCACCACAAAGGTCACCACAAAGGTCACCGAAAACCAGCAAGTCATTCTTGACAAATTAGCGGAATCTCCAGAAATCACAGCTGCGGAACTGTCAGAAATATTGGGTATTTCTTTGAGAAAAACCAAAGACAATATGCGAAAACTGCGGGAAGCTGGTCTTATTCGTCATATCGGACCTAACAAGAACGGCCATTGGGAAGTAATAGACCAACAGCAATGAACCACACCATAACCGACACCACGGACACTAACATCCTCACCGCCGAGGAGTTCCTGCGGCAGGCGCGGCGGTGGGCGGCAATGGTGCGCAACGCCGCGAGGCGCAACACCCTGCGGTTCACCAAGGGCAAGAAGGTCACCTCCATAACCAAGAAGAGCGGCAAGGTGGAGCGCAAGCTCCGCAACAGCATACAGTACAAGATAGAGCATGACGGCGGAATCCCCGAGGCCGTGAGCTTCAAAATCCCCATCCATGGGATATGGCGGGAGTGGGCGGTGGGCTACGGCCAGCCCCGTGTTCTGGGCAAATACGTGAACCCGCACCCGCGCATCCGCCGCTCCATGGTGGACTGGTTAGACGAACCCATTGACCGCAACGTGGAACGCCTCTTCGACCTCGCCGCCGAGTTTTGGGGTGACGAGTGCCTGGTCAACTTTTTCGGAGTAAAGAAACAGTAGTAAAACTAACACAGCGCCAAACAGCTGCCGCATTGCAAGACCTATTCCTTAGATGACGGTTCTGCGGGCTTTCCTTCGGTCAGCTTCTTCTTGGCCGACTTCTCTTTTAACACCTTTTTCCCCGCAATCTTCCCTTGCCCCTGCGCAGTCTCCGCAGCCGTTCTCTCCATCGAATCGCCCACCACGCAGTATCCTCCCGTCTTCTTGCTCCCCTTGTACGTGACGAGCTCCTGCTTGCGGAGTTCGGCCAGGCAGCGCTCCACTGTAGTCGGGGAGAATTGGGTGTTTTCGGCAATTTCCTTGGTCTGGCTGCCCGCATGCTCCTTAATGTACTGAAGCACAGCGTCTGTTTTATCCTGAGAAGGTTTGACGGGTTTCCGTCTCTTACGGTTTTGTTTGGGAGGTTTCATGGTCTCCTGTCCCTTGGAGGTGAGGAGGTAGAGGGCAATCTGTCCGGGAGCCTGGTCAAGGTACTTGGGCTCGATGGCGAAGGAGAGCGGTTCTTTTTGCCAAGGTAGCTGTTTCATGAACACCTCGGTGCCGTTGCAGGAATGGATGTATCGGTAAGGAATCAGCAACGTGTTGGAAACGCGCACAAACTCCTCTGAACCAAATAGTTGTTCAAGATACTTCATGGAGCCGTTGCGGGTGTAATATAGGTCGTCCTGCGTTACGTAGATGCGGGTGTAGTTCCCATCTTGCTGACAGTAGTAGATGTTGTCCCTGGGGATAAGGCGCGCATTGTGTTCTTTGTCGGACACGTCCAGCAGCCGTGCATCCTGATAGACAATCTGCACCTCCTTGTCCAGCGCTTTCTGTAGCTCTTGCCTTTCGCGGAAGATAAACGGGAAAGTGTTTAAGGCCACGTTTCGAATCGTTAAAAGTTTAAAATAATGGGAAAAAAAACGGAAAGCTCCGATTTCTCCAATTATCGCACCATTGCAATACATAATATGGTGATAAGCGATTGCAAAGTCCATTGCTGCGGCTATGATACAAAGGCTGACCAATACCACCCAATAAACCAGCGGGTGCTTTTTGTGGAGTTTCGGATAGAGAAGGAAAAAGTTGGTATAGAGAGTAACCAGCAGAATCAGTCCCGCCAGCAGTTCCCGAGTCGTGCTACCTGCATACGGGCGGAGATAGGTGTTGCGGGCGGAAAACCAAAGCATGTAGGCGCAGAACAGAACGTTCAGCAGGACGATGATAATGGTGCGCGTTTGTTTTTTCATAACCAAAAGTGTTAAAATCAGGAGGCAAAGATACACATTATTTCCATTCAAAACCCTGTTTTCAACCCTTAAACCGTCTCAATTTACCGCTTTATTCCGTCTCAACTCTCAAATCGGCCTATTTTCTTAATGCGTTGATTTTCAGTGCGCGTTTTGTCTTTTAACCCTCATAATCCACCCTGTCCGTCATATTTTTAGCTGAGATGGAACATATTTTGGAAATGACGGAATATTTACGGGCGAAAGAATGGTATTTTTGCGGCGGAAATAAGAGAGGAATGATGCATAAGACCCATCTGAAAAAAATTCAACAAGGTGCAACCCTTTGCACTTTTTGCGTCATACTAATGTAAATGAACAGTTTATCAAAAATATTATACAATGGAAAGAATGAACACTTTATTCAGAAAAATTATGGCCATCGTTTTTTTGTCGATGACTGTTATGCCCGTAATGGCACAAACCACATTGACATTCATGGGAAAGGACGCCAATGGACAGCCGGTGCAACTCGATAGCGTGCGGGTATGCAATCTTAGCCGTGGCTGGACAGAGGTGCTTTACGCTTCCGATCTTACGTTGACGATGACCAATTCTGGGGTTGAACAACATGATTTACAGCCCGTTTTGTCTCAAAATGTACCCAATCCTTTCAACGGAATCACAGATTTTTCGGTGCAGTTGAAGAAATCGGGGATGGTCAACATTGCAATATTCACCTTGAAGGGCGAAAAAGTGGCACACCTCAGCCAAAATCTGGGTGCCGGATGCCATACGTACCGGATTCAGCTTTCCAAACCGCAAACTTATTTGTTGAATGTGCAGATAGGGAAGGAGAGCAGCTCAATTAAGATGGTAAACACAGGAAATGCTGGCGTTGACCGGATTCATTATGTAGGAAACGGGGAATTGGAGACAAGCTTGTTGAAATCCGGGAGAGGCAGTACGGATGAGCTGTTTGTTTTGGGGGATACCTTATCGTTCATAGGCTTTTCCACGATTGCAGGTGCAGTCTGCACCAGTATGACGGTCACAAAGCAGATACTCTCTTCGCAGACCATCGAACTTCAGTTCACCGAAGCGGATGTTTTCGTTTGTGGAACCTCCCTTGTGTTCGACTATGACGGCAATGTGTATAACACTGTCCAGATTGGTGCACAGTGCTGGATGAAAGAGAATGTGCGTGCTACACATTTTGCCGATGGAACTCCTATCCCGATAGCGACAACCAACAGTACTACGAATGCTTACTGTTGCTATCCAAACAACGATGCATCTACAGTACCGACATACGGTCTTCTATACAATTGGCCTGCCGTGATGCAAATGGATTTCAACAGCGGAGAATCCGACATTCAGGGCATTTGTCCCGATGGCTGGCATGTGCCCTGTGAACAGGAATGGTACACGCTGCTATATTACATGATGGGACAGAGTAATTTGCAATGTGATAACCAACCTGACAACATAGGCAAAGCGTTGGCTTCCACATCGGGTTGGCAATTCTGTGGCGGTAACTGCACGGTGGGGAATGACCTTTCCACGAATAATGCATCTGGCTTTTCTGCTATGCCGGCTGGCGTTTATGAAGGATACTACGATGATGAAAGCTTTGGTTACGAAGCGTTTTATTGGTCTTCTTCGCAATCCTTGTACAATAATATGGCGGCAATAGAATATTTGATGTATGACAGAGCTTCATTATCTCATTGGAATTATGGGTGGCAAAATTTCTTGTCGGTTCGATGCCTTAGAAACGAGACGGACAGCGTCCATTCCGGCGGCCAACCTTGCCCGCAACATCCCACAGTAACAGACTACGATGGGAATGTCTATAATACGGTTCAAATCGGTACTCAATGTTGGATGAAAGAGAATCTGAAAACATCACATTATGCTGATGGCACCTATATTCCGACTGCCGACACCCTTAGTGATAGTATTTCTTATCGTTATTTCCCTGAAGGTGACAGCAGCAATGTCAGCACTTATGGTTGTCTCTATAACTGGGCGGCGGTTATGAATGGGAATTCTTCATCCACTGCTGTTCCGAGCAATGTGCAAGGTGTTTGTCCCACAGGATGGCACATTCCCTCCGCTGCGGAATGGATTGTTATGCAAAATTATGTAGGTACGCAAAACGATTGTCAATGCGGACACAGGAGTGATTTGATAGCCAAAGCGTTATCCTCCACCACAGAGTGGGAGAGTAGTACCATATATTGTTCACCAGGGTATTTGCCGATGTACAACAATGCCTCTGGTTTTAGTGCTTTACCTGCAGGTTATTATTATGGTGGCGGATATTCCGTTTTGGGAAGGGAAGCTTGGTTTTGGAGCACGACTGAAGTAGGAGTAAACGGTGCTGCTTATAGGAATATTCAAAATGATTTGGCGAACTTTCAAGAAGCGGGAACCTCGAACTATGTAGGCTTATCTGTCCGTTGTGTGAAGGATTAGGATGGTAGCGTACCTTCGGCACGCATGTCCCAGCACTGCACCCGCCGCATACCCCACACGGCACTCACTCCGTTCGTTTCGTATGGGGTTATTGAGATTTCGTGCCGCTGGCACGAGGTCGTGAATCTTAAAAGTCTCGTTTGTTCCGAAAAACAAGCCATTATCGAATAACAAACCCAATACAACATGAAAAAACTCATCACAATAGCATTATCACTGCTGCTCCTTCCGTTCCTCGCACAGAGCCAGCCCCTACCCAACACCCTCACCCCTGACCAAAAAGCTTACGAACTTTCCCTAATCTGGCGGGAGATGGCGTACAACTTCGACAATATGGACCACTGCGCCGAAGTAGATGCAGACAGCCTGTACCGGGCGTTTGTGCCGGTGGTGAGGGCCACGGAGGACGATTACGCGTACAGCAAGGCCATTATGCGGTACCTGGCCAGCTTCCAAAACAGCCACACTTACGTGGTGGATGCGCCGTGGTTGGTTGCGCCCCTCGCGCAACCGTACATCCGCACGGAATACAGGGACGGCAAGCTGTTTCTGACGAACTTCGCCTCGAAATACGCAGACAGGATGCGCGTCGGGAACGAGGTTGTCAGCATCAACGGGGTGGACGCGGTGACCTACATGCGCGAGAACATGCTTCCCTACGTACCGGCCACCAACGACGACCACCGCCTGCAGATTGCCATGTCCTTCATGGGCCTTTGGACCCTTTTTCCGTATGGGACGATGTTCGACCTGACGCTGAAGGGCGACACCCTCTACCAACTGTCGCTGCCAGCGGAAAAGTTGGTGGATGACCCGTCAAACGACTGGTACGTAAACGATTATGAGCGGAACAAGGAGAATGTCTGCTATATCAATCGCGAGTCGGGGACGGGCTACCTGCGGCTTACGGACTGCTTTGAAACGGGAAAACAGTTCTTTCTGCAGCATAAGGACAGCCTTGCCGAGTGTCAGCGCATCATTCTGGATTTGACGCACAACGTTGGCGGTCAGTCGTTTAACACGGACGATGTGGTTGGTTTCCTGGCCAAGGTAGATTCGTTCTCGTCGGAGACCATCCTTTCCAAGATGAATATCGCCTACATGAAGGCGCAGGGTTCGTACCGCTGCGGGGAGAATGCCGATCCTGACGATATCGTGTGCCAGATGAAAAACGGCACCTATTTCTATACGATTCCGTCCACAAGGTACCCCAACCCTTATTACCCGGACAATTTCAAGGGGAAAGTGATGGTGATTCAAGGCAACAACACCGCTTCAGCCGCTGAATGGTTGGTATCGAGGCTACATCAGGACAAGAGCATCGTCTTCTACGGTGAGAAGACCTCCGGCGCCACAGGCAACCCCTACCAGCTCAATCTGCCGTCGGGGATGATTGTCCGTTTCAACACCTGGCGCACCTTCGGTCCCGACGGCACCGAGACCTCCTACGGTTTCGCCCCCGACATCCCCATGGATTTCTCGGACTGCTACAAGGCGACCACCGCAGAGGAGCTGTTTCGGAGGGTTGTGGCGAAGATGGACTGAGTAGGTGTGGGTTACGCGAGGCTGTGTGTCGGAGACACACTACTATTAATAAGGGTTAAGTAAGAGCGTTGTATTTCTCGTGGGAAAACCGAAAAAACAAGAATGATATGAAAAAGCTTATTAGTATTACGTTTGTACTGATGATAGGAACGATGGTGTATGCCCATAACGATACTATCAGGAAAAGACCGTTTTCGGATAAGACGGTCCACTCATTCACAATACAGTACAACAATGTCATTCGACCCAAGGGGCATTTCGACTATCATTGTGATCCGTCGTTAGGTTGGGCACCGCTGATTTCATACGGGAATGAATTATCTTTAGGCTATCAATTCACAACGAAATCGGGTTTTGGAGGGAGCGCAGAATTAATGAGCGGTATTTTTGGATTACGATTTCTTGACAAAACTTCTTCAACAATATGGATAGATAAGGATCCTGAAATGAGTATCGGATATTTTAATCCTATGAATGTTAACTATATTGGTCTGAAATTGAAAGCGACTTATATGCAAACTCTAACGGATTATTTATTTGCGAATTACAACATAGGGTTATCATTTCCATTTTATTTACCATATTTTTTTGAGTACACAAATTATGAAGATATGTTTATAACCCCTAATTCTGTATTGAATTTCACAAACAGTTCTTGCCATCGGAAATGGATGCCCGATTTGTCATTCGGAGTAGATTTTCTGTGGCATAGGAAACGTAATCCGCGCAACAACTTCATTGTCGGGGTGAATGTCAATTTGGGCTTTGTAACCCGCTACAAGGGCTATTTTTCTTTGGAAACACCTTTTACCCAGCACGATGGTGATTTTGCATACGGATCGTCTTTTGTGGGGTTTAATTTCGGATATGCCTTTGTGGGACTGCCCAAAACATTTAATCGCAAGCAACATAGGAAATCAATGGAACCCACCACATTTGATTTTACCAAACCCATACATGCGGTTTCCCTGCAATTGAATAACGGCATAGCAATCGGCGGTAAAACTATCGACAAGAAAGGGCCTATAACACCAAAAATTGACTACAGCTATACTCCCGAGTTGAGCCTGAAATACAGTTGTACATTTGCGAAAGGTTTTGGTTTTTCCATAGGCATCCCGTTCGGTTATTTCTTCCGAAAGGCACATATAACTTTGGAAGGAGTGGTCCCTGCCGACACCGTGTGGGCGAATGGAGCTGTCGGCTGGCATGATTCTGATAATATAATTCTTGCCCTAAATCGTTTTTCGGGCTTCTCCATCCAAGCCAGCTTTCTCAAACCAATCCATGACAAGATGTTGATGCAATGCGAGTTGGGATTGTCCGTAAAGCCGTTTGTGAGAAGTGCTCAAGATATAGATGACGACTTTGGTCAAATAATAACTTATCCAGACGGTAGTATTTCCATTAACGAATACTATATTGATTGCATTTATAATCCAACAGACTACACTACGGGTATTCAATTTGGACTTTCCAAATTGCATTGTCACCAAGAAGGATATTGGATTCCAAACCTGTCGGGAAGCGTTAATTTCTTGGTCCATGGCAAGAACCCAAGCCATAATTTTGTTTTTGGTCTCAACTTCAATGTGGATTTCACCAAACGGATGAGTTTTGTCTATAGTACGATTCAATCATTCCCTGCCAAATACCAGTCGTCAGGAAGAATGTTGCTCAATATGACGACTATCGGCCTCAATATTGGCTATCAGTTCATGGCAGGGAAGAAACAAGTATAATCGACAAAACAAAATGCGCACTTTTTTTAAAACAAATTGTACGTGTTTTTAAACGGCGTTTTTTTATCTCAAATACAACGCATTTGGGTCGAACATCGCCGACTTGTCGCTCTGCTCAACCCACGAGCCGTTGACATTCTTATATGCTTTGCTCACGCTCTGCCACGAGCCGTTGTTCTTGACCTTGACATCCGCCGCTTCGACCCAGCTGCCATTCACTTTGGTGAAGATTGTATCTCCGGCCGGAGGCTCTGGAATAGTATAAGTAACCTCTATTTCTGCACCATACATATAGACCCGAGGATACGCTCCAGAATTGCTGCACAATGGTATTTCAATTGAAAATCCAGAACCATATCCGCAAATGTCGTTCCATGTGAGTGATCCTGTAGGTATTGTATATAATGCAGCTGTTGTTGTAAGGTCGCTCATCAATTCCGTGCCGCTGATTACATCGCTATTAGATGCCGACGATGACAGTTTTGGTCTGTAGTCGTAAGTTCCGTTGGAACCTGTCCGCTGGTTGCTGCTCCTGTAGGCTTTGATCTTGATTATAAAACTTGAGACAACTGCGTTGTTTGGGACGGCGGAAAAATTGAAACCGTTGATAAAAACATAGTTAGGAGCAGTTCTGTTACCCGATCTCCCCTGCAATGTAGCGTAAGCCGAACTGTTGTCGGTTGTATTATACATATTGTTCTGGTCTGTGACCGTCACATAACTTGAGTTGTTTACTGAAAACGCACTTGGTATAAGTCTTGTTGTTGGCATGATTGTGTTGTATTAAGTTGTAGTCATTATATAAATGTCCCCATCGCTGCCAATGTCGTCATCCGGTATCCCTGAACCAGAATGTATCGTCACGGCTGTGTCTTGCAAAGCAGACAACATTTGCCCCCATCTGTCATTGCTCAGCAAAAAACTTAGATTCGTGCCTCCCATGTATCTGTACATTACAATACATGTATCGCCTCGTTGAATAAGTCCTGAAGTTAGTCTGCTTCCTCTGTAATAGATTTCAGATTCTGCTACCACATCACTTCCCTTTATGGTTAGACGTCCGTTAGCTGGTATATCAGTAGTTACACTGAGAATCAGTAGTACACCATAGCGACTTTTCAAATCTACGTTGTTCAAATCATCAACATCCAATTCCGCTTCAATTCTATTGTTTGACCGAAGGCCCCAGACGCCCCTATATATCCTCATGCTTTCAACCTTGTGCTGGATCGTGCCGTATTTCTCAATATACCAGCTCAGGAATTGTACCGGATTCAAGTCGCTGACACATCGCACTGCAAACGCATCGGTTTTATATGAACCAAACCAACCTAATTGTTCGTCAGCATTATTTGCACCGTATACTAACCAATTACCAGTATCGTTATATATTGAGCATGTGGCAAAAAAGCCTATTGTTCCCTCTCTCGCAATTTGTCCACCTTGCCTTGTTCCTGAAGGCACAAGTGAAAATCCTGTTGCGTTGTTATCCTCTTGGTTATAACCTATCGTTCCTGGTAAGTTCGTAGAAGTCCATCTTTTACGAGCCGCCAATGATTTTGCGTATTGCAGGGAACCATTTTCACTAAATTCAGAAAAACGTTTTTGATCTTTAACATAATCCAATAATTGCTCACATTCCGCCGCGCTCGGTATGTGCCAGCCGTCAGGTGCAATGCCTTGAACGCCAGACGGGGTTGTTTCGGATGTGGATGCATCGTGCAGCACAGCGGCAAGATTGTAAAGGTAACCGCGTTCTTTTAATGGAATGTTCGAATTGTCGTTATTATAATAATATGGTATCGTTTCGCTTTCGTTGTTTCCGCCAGGATATATCCAATAACCGTTCGGGAAAAACCTTGTTCTCAAATTTTCGCTTAACCATACTTGATTACCAATCACTACCGCTCCGTACGTGTTTCCTTCATAGTCCTGAGCTGCATCTGGAAAGTATAGTCCGTCATGTATGTTGATGTCGCAGCCATCGCCAGTCAGAATCTCGCCGTTAATCGTTCTGTGTTTTGGCTTGTTCAAAATTTGTGAAAGACCACTTGTGGCGTTCCAGTCCGCCTGCACCGGGCTCTGCCCGATATTTACCGTGCTGACGACCCATTCCCGCTCGTCCGTGTCGTAACGCATCTTGAAACATATCGTTTGACCGTTGCAGTCCCTTACCCCGGTGAAAGCCGGCCCGTTTTCGGTGTCTGACAACATCATTACAACGTTAATGGTCGATGTCGAGTACAGGTCTGTTACCATTTCGCATATAACAATTTTTCCGGCGATATGGGCGTTGAGGATGTCGTTGGGAGTAACGTTGTCCAACATCAACCCTTCACCGCTGACGTAGAGGAACTGACATCGGAACACCTTATCCGCGGGTATTGTCGGCTTGTGCAGAATCGCCGAAGGCCCGGTGGTGGCGTTCCAGTCCGGCTGCACATTGACCTGTGCACCAGCCTCGATACCGTCGAGCTTGTTCTTCAGTGTCAATGTGAAAACTTTGTTGACATTGCCGTCCGTTACTAAATCGGCCGAAAGCGGGTTCTGCTCCGTTATCTCGCTCTGCAGCCCAGACACCAGGTCGGCTACCGAGAACTCTACTATGCTGTTGTTTTGGAGGATGAGAGCCACCTTCTTTGTCTGCGCGTTGTAAAAGCCATCTACAACAACGCTCTCCAGTGGCAGGTCGATTATGGCCGCCGAACCGATGCTGTCTCCGTTCTGGTCTTTGAGCTGTGCTGTGACCTCAAAGTTTGTTGTGTTGACAGACAGGGATAATGACGCGGCGTATTTGGTTGATGCTGGCAGTGCATCCACGTCCGAAGCTGTCATGGGCACGACAATGTCTATAGACTTGTCCTCTTCGGCGTTGGCTGTGAAGGTGCCTATCGTTGTTCCGTTCTCCTTGATGGTCAGTGTTGCGTTGTTGACCTCGGGTTGGATGTGGTGCTGCATAGAGCCGTGTGTTGTGATATACCAATCACGGAATTGCAATGGAGTCAAATCAGAAACACAACGAACGGATGCATACGTCTTTTTATTTTGTGCAACAGCACGACAACCATCGCCTTCATATATAATACGATAACAACCTGCGGCTGTTTCAGAAAGCTCGCTAGCAGTCCACATATATCCATAGTGACCAACATATTGTGTTCCATCCGCCTCAGTTCTTCTTCCGCCAGGCATAAATCCAAAACCGGTTGCGTTGTTCGAGTTTCTATCATTACCAACATTACCGGCGGTACTATTACTTCCCCAATATCGGGTAGATGCCAAGGCTTTGCCAATTTTATTTGGATTATTGGCATATCTATACCTTATTTGACCGCTGACATAGGTAAGAAAATTGCTTATTTCAGTACTGCTCGGTATATGAAACCCCGGAGGAGCAATACCTGATACGCCACTTGGAACCGCATCGCTTGGTGATGCGCCGTTCATTATTGCAGCCCAGTTATACAAAACACCGTATCTTAAAAGCTGGGTTGCGTTTTTATAATAGTAATATGGAACACTGTTACTGAAATCACTATCACCAGCCTTTGTTATTGCGGTACCGTCATTATAATGTGTGGTCCTCAGGTTTTCTGCCAACCATACCTGATCACCGATCACTACTGCACCGTACCAATTCCCGTCATTGTCCTGTACGGCGTTTGGAAAATAGAATCCGTCATACAGATTTATGTCGCCGCCATCGCCAGTCAGCGTCTCTCCGTTTACCATCCTGACTGTCTGGTGCTGTGTGAGGTATCCCACGTCGTTGGTAAAATCGCTGACATTTGTCGGCTTGTTGAGTATTTTCGCTGCACCGCTGGTGGCATTCCAGTCGGGGTTTGTCTCCTGGGTTAGATAGGTGTTGTTATCAAGCGTGCCGTCGCCCTTGACGAACTGCGACGACGTGCCGCGGTGCTCGGTGATGCCAGTGCCGGTAAACAGAACGGATATGGGTTTGTAGTAGTCGGATATTCCGGAATATATGTACAGCCATTTAGCATCTGCAGGGACTACAATGGAAAGCGTTCCGTCGGACGGAATATTCACCCTGTTGCTGTAACCTGATGCATACTCTGTTACAGGAGTATTCCCCGCTTCGTACGATTTAAAGAATGAAAAATAGGCGCCGTGTTCGTTGGCGGTGATCATAACCTTGCGTATCTTATCCACCGGCACCACCCAATGTTTGTATGAGGTGGAAGACGACCATGTTCCGTTGTTGTTGACATAATCCTGTCGGATTGGGTATGTGTCGCTGAGCCTGTCTGTGACCTCCGTGTCCTCCCACAGCTCACATAGCTCCTCGTTGCGCAGCTTGCCGCCCCGGTAGCGCAACACCTCTCCGTCAGACGGAGAGGATACCTCTGTGTTCTTCAGCTGGTTTAGGTCTATCATTCGGCGATGTACATGCACGTCACAACATCGCCTTCCACGGGGATGTATGCGCTGTTTGAGAGAGTGAATTTCCCTTTTTGTGTGATATCTATTGAAAACGAATAGTCCAGTGTCGTGTCATCACACGATTCCGCCTGCTTCACTCCGTTGATAAACAGGGCGTAATTGCTACCAGGGAAAACTTTGTGTTTTGTTAAGAATTCTTTGTTCCGGCCGTTTGTTAGACCGTCACAGACTTCTTCCATTAAAATCTTTCTCTCCCATTTGATAAGTTCTGCTTTTCTGACAGTGATCACCCCTGTTGTCGGGTCGATTGAGAGGCCGGCGATGTACTTCCCTTCTTCCGCACCACCTGAACTTATTGTCGGGAATTTGGCGGTGATTACCAGTTTCCCTGCGTTAGTGCCACTGGTGGGTGTGCTTATTTCCAGCGCGTTAGTGTTTCCGTTTGCGATATACAACGCAAGCATATCAACAAGGTTGGCTTCGGTCACCGCACCGGTGATATTAACCTGCACTATCGTCCAATGCGCTGGGTCGGCAATCGATGCGTTGTCTCGGTTGGCAATCAGCGTGTCGCCGGCTTCCAACGTTACTGCCGATGAACCGCTTCCTATACTGCCGTTGGAATTACCCCCATACACATACGTATACCCTTTCTTGATTGTGTCAGTCGCCGCTTCGCTCCATTCGCCTCTGTAGAGCATCGCTCCTGCGACGCCTGCGATTTCATTTTCGATTTTCGCTGCAATGGCTGCAGCTGAAGCGGTAAGAGTGTTGCTAGACCAGTTCACGTCGGCCAATCCTTTTATGAAGTCGCTGATTTTTATCTGGCCACCTTTGATTAAAGTTTTTGCACTTGCCATTTTTTTCTTTTTTTTATGAATATTATATTTGTCGCATTATCTCGGAACCGCTTGGAATGTCAAGATATCGTTGCTATTCGGCGCGTAGTCGATCATTGTAAAGCCTAAAGGTGTTTCCCGGTAATCCCTATTCAAAGTTAGTAGTTGGCCATTCAAAAATAGCATCGCGGATCCAGCTATGTATCTTTCTCGGACACCAAAATCCTTATTCTCGCCGTTTTGCTCTCCAGAAACAGTCAGTATGCAAAGCTGAGACTGAATACTTTTCTCCAGTACGGCAGTTGATACGGTGCGCACCGCCACATTGTCGCTGAAGCTGCCGATCCTCACCTTGCGCAGCCCGTCGGAAGTCACAACGGTCAGATAGTCATCTTCGCTTAAGCTCCGGATTTCGGCGATGTCCTCCAACTGCACTCCTGTAAACTGTTCCAGCGTGCGCTCTACGGCTTGAACCACCACCTCTTCAATAATGGCCGCCTTCGCATTGGCCACCGCCGCGTTCACCTGCTGCAGGAATTCCGCATATCCGGCTATGTTCTGCAGTTGCAGGCCGCTGAGATCGGCTCCGTCGCCATCCTCTCCTTTCAGCGATGCCAGAAAGTCCGCCTCGGAGCCGCTGTTCCCTGCCTGCAGCCAGATGTCGTATGCGCTCACACAGATTCTTATCGCGTCGCTCCACGCACCGCTTCCGGTCTTTATTCGCATATAATTGTCGCCTGCCGTGTAGCTGTCGTGCCAGCTTTCGCCGTTGGCCGAATACTGCACCGCCAGCGTTTGCGCGGCGGCGATCGCGGCTATCGATGATGCAAGGTCCGCCTTGCTGATGCGGATATACTCACCGGTACTGGCATCATAGCCGACCAAATAGTCGGTTCCCTTCAATAAACGTCTCAACAAAAACTCCCTGAACTTCATATTAATTGCCATTTAAAGGTTATTGAATTATTGTTTCATTGTCTTCTGTAACCACATTTATCGAACCGTCATCCGTGGTGAGCATATCCTCCTCTTCCTTGTATATCCCTGCCGGGCTCACGCCCGTTCCCGCCACATACTCCCATGTGCGGCGGTCGGCCACAGCCTCGTCGGCCAGCTCCATCCCGGCCACCTCCGCATCCACGGGGATGCTGTTCCTGCGGGCGATGGCGAACACCGCTTCCGCGCTGCCGCTGTGCTCCACGGCCATGTCGGCCACCGTCTGCCGGTCCCTGCCCGTCATAGCAGCACCTCCTTGTTGATGCGGATGATGTCATTGCATTGTATCCAATCATACCCATGCCCTGAAAAAAGCCCTTCGTCCTTCAGCCATCGGCCAATGTCCACCAACAACATTCCCCCGCTAATATAAGACCTTACAGGGTAATGTATCCCTGTGCTTATGACCTCCAAATCCGCATCCAAGCGCGTGCCGTCGGGACATTCGGCAGGCATCGGGACAGACAACACCGATGACAATGTAGCCCTTATGTTGTATGTGATAGCAAAACGCATCTGGGTGCGTTCCCTGTTCCCGCGCAGGATGTTTCCCTGATCATAGAGTGACATAGGTTCCACAAATGAACCTCCGCTCACGGAGGAAGCTGACAGCCCCGCCTCGAACGAAGGCAGATGGTCATACCAAAGCCCAAGCTCGAACACATGTGAAAGTCCGAGAATCGTCCACTGCGCCCCGGGCGAGGTCTCGTCCACAATGTCCGCCTCCTCTGTCAGCCACACATCAAAGTATTCATGGCCGTTGCTGTCTCGGACAGTATGGCTCACCGGCGTATGGAACACCAGCTTGCACTGGCTCATTGAAGCCGCGCTCACCGCACCCAACTTCACCCATCGTTTCTGGAGGTTCTGGCACACCAACAGATGGTTGCCGAATATCACCGCCTGGCGGTTTTTAAGCGGGATCTCCTTCAGCCACTGCGAGAACATCTCGCTGTTGTCGTTCAGCACCTCTAACGTCTCCGCACAAAGCGGGAAACCTTCGGGTCTGTTTATGTTCAATAATCTTTCCATATCGTTGTTGTTTTAATCCTGGTAATACTCAATCGTGTGTTTCGTGCCTAACAACTTGTATCGCCTCACAAGCCGGTCCACGCGGTTCCACACGTCCCGGTTGCCTTGCAGCGCGGCCGGGATCTTCACCACAAAGGGCACCGCGCCCCATGCGGTGCAGGAATGTATCATCTGCATCCCCACCATCACCGGAAGATGTTCATGCTTCGAATAGACTATGCATTGTTGCACCGCCGCTCCGTCCTCCACCAAGATGCGCCCGCCGTTGGCCAGCTCCGCCAGCTCGTCATGCAGGTAGTAGTTCAGCATCGCTTCCAAGCGCACCGTGGTGGCGTCATACTGCAACGCCCGCAGTTTCTCCTCTCGATACTGCATGAAACGGTGGTGCAGGCTCCTGAAGGGCTGGATCAGCACCAGTGCCCATTCGCGCACCGTGCCCCGCAGCGCCCCCGGCAGCCATCCGCCGGCAAACTTCCTTATATCCACATCATACTCGCTCATCTCTATTGTCTAACAATCAGTTTTATGTCCTGCTCGATGTCATCGCCAAGAACCAGATAGCCTGATTCCGGCACGTAGGGATATCCGTTGTAGTATTCCACGTCTTTATAGCCATAGCCCTCGTGCTTTGCCCGCACGCCCTTCACTTCCACAATGTCGATGCCCGTCACGGACTGCAGCCGGTCAACCATGGCCATCACGGTGAACTCGCCGTTGAACTCAATGCCCTGAAGGTAGGCCGTCACAGTGTCTTTCACCTTCTGCATCGCGGAGGCTTCCGTGAACACTAACGGGTCGTAATAAACCGCCATGTCCAAGGCTAACAGGTCGGCACTGCGGTTCACCACCGTCACCGGCACGCCAGCGGGCTTCAGCCGGTTGATGTAGGTCTCGAAGGCGGTCAGCTCGTCCGTGTCCAAGGGCGACAGTGCTCCCGTCTCCCCCTTGGCCACCTTCAGTTTCACACCGAAACCGTTGTTAGCCTCCGCCGAGGCGTGCTTCACAATCAGCGCCTCGTTGTTTTCCTCCACCACCGTGTCATACTTGCCCGTCTCTTCGTTCAGCGGGTAGCCCATCTGGAACGCCTTGGCCGTCTTCTCATACCATCCCTTGCGTCCGTAGCGGTCCTCGTTCACTCTCTCGTCCACGTCCGCCGTGAACCAGTCGAACAGGTTTTCCACCAAGGCGGCGCACGCGGCCACCACATACAGGATGCAGGTCTCCACACTCACCGCGCTGAAGTTTTGGTCATAGTAGGCCGCCTGTGCCACCGCGTCGCCGTCCGGGTCGTAACCCGCCGTCAGCCCGAAGGCTGTCCGCAACGCCTCGCTGCGCACAAAATCGGCTTTCATGCCGTCCGCTATTTCTCTAATACTCCTTGCCATACCGTTTCACCGTCAATTATCAATTATCCATTATCAATTATCAATTCAACGTTCCCTTCCTTCACCCGCAAGTGTTCTACCGAAATGTGGCACTGTTTCAGCTGCTCCTTCATCCGGCCCGCCCAGAAAGGGTCGTGGCCGCCGGCGATCATCCGCCTGACATTGCCGCCCAGCATGGGGGCGTGCTTGTATTCGCCCGTCCAGGCGGTTATCAGATGCCGGGCGCACTGCTCGCGGTTGTCGCCCACCGTCACGTGGCCGCTGGTGATGATCAGGTCTCCGTTGTCGTCTGTCAGTATGCCGTTCATTGTGGGTCTCCGTGTTTTATATGAGTGTTTTCAATATCGTTTCTATTTAATCGTTGCATTTGTAATTCTGGCGACTTGGCGACAGCCTCGACCACTGTATGTGTATGGCTGTTGAATACCTCCACCAATCGGTTAATCGCTCCCACCAAATCCTCAATTCTAATCAGACCGCCATATCCGCCCCTGTTGATCACAATGTCCGCCTCCGCGTCGATGGAGATTTTCTCCACCTCGCCGCAGAGGGTCACGAACCAGTTGACCTCGCCGAGGCGGGAAACCAGCACATACGTTCCGGTCTTGGGGGTAACCACAATTCCTTTGTCCGCCGTGCTGATGGCGTTCAGGCGAACCCTGTCGATCACCATCCCGTCGCGCACACGGGAAACCTTGCACACCGCGCCGTCCACGGAGAGAACCTTCGCCACCTCCGTCTCGATCGGCGCACCTCCCGCCAATTCCCGCAAACAATCCTTTATCTTATGTATGTCGTCCATAACCGCTAAATTCTAACTCTTTTCCCTAACGTCACCTCCTGGCGGTAGCCGCCGGTACCGAAGCTGTATGTCACCGCATCAATGCGGAACCGTTTCCCGTCGCGCTCCGGACGGTCTTTGTCGGTCAGCCGCACCACGTCGCCTTTGCGCACAAAGGGGATGCCGAACAGGGTCAGCGTGCCTTCCATTTTGTCGGTCTTGTATTCCGCAAGGGTCTTTTCGGCAGCCTCTTTCAGCGAGGCGGCGTTGCTGTAGCCCGGAAGCAGGAAATGCCGCTGCTCATACTCCGACGGGTTGGCCTCCGCTTCCACCGGTACCGTCACCTCTATCTTGGTGTTGTCTTCCTGAATGGAAGTGGCCTTCACGCACACCTTCACGTCCTCCGCAAGGGTGTATTTCAGCGAGTCGCTGATAATGTTCCGTGTGGGATCGAGGGAGACGACCTTCACGTCATCCAGCCCGTCCGGGTCGAAGAGGGCCACAAACACGCCGTCCCGGAAAAACGCCCGGAACCATTTGAACTTGCTTGTGAGCCCGTCCAAGAAATGCGCCAGGCTCTGCCGCTCCACGGTCACGGTGCCGAAGTCCATCCTGGCGGGTCCGGCCACCCGGATGTCCGGGGCGTAGCGGCGCATGAAGGCGCGGATGTCGAAATTGGGGATGATCTCCGGTTCCACGGTGACCCCTTTCAGGCGGCGCATCTCGTTCTCGCAGGTGATCACCACCGGCCGCCCGTTTTCAACGTCCTTCACATAGCCCTGAAACAGCGTTTCAAGGCCGTGTTCCGCGTAGCCCGCCCGGATGGTGATGCCGTCATTGCGGCGCACATAGTCCGTCAGCGGTTTCCCCCGCCAGCTCATCTTGCGGGGCAGCTTCAGCACCGCCGTGTCCGTCAGGCTGTTGCACGATGTCTTGACCTCAATGCTGTTCGCATAGTCGAACCGTACGGTTTTTTTCGTACTTTTGCTGCGGATTTCTATCTGGCATTTCAAGGTCAACATCGTAAATCTCTATATTATGAAACGTTTGATATTCTCGTTCTTAATCGTTCTGTTCGGCTCGCTTCTCTACGCTGCCGAGCCTGACAGCGTTTTTGTAAAGTCAGACACCGCTTTTGAGGATTGCACCTGCAAGGGCATCAAGCTATATGGCAGGGTTAAAATCGTATCGTCCGGCGCGGATCTCAAAGTCAAGGTCGTGGAAAATTGGCAGGACATCAGTGTCAAGGTAGTGGACAACTGGGCGGATGAGTGCGGCAAATGGAAATTCGTTGACAACTGGCCTGACTTCACCATACAGATAGTGGACAATTGGGAAGACCTGAAGGTCCGCTTCGTCAACAACTGGCCGGGTATGAAGTGAGATTCTTTCATTATTCCTCCTCCACTAAAAAGTTGTATGTAAAGTCGCTGTCAAATTCCAGCGTAAAAGGCAAGGTGTTGAAGTACTTCAGCTCTTGCTGGCTGAATTTTGCTTCTTTCAGCACTACCCAGTCAATGCCAAACGACTCTAACAACACGCTTTTGGCCTCAAAACTCTTCTCTTCGTTCAGGATAATCTCTAACCTGTGCAGCGCATCGTAGGGAAACTTGTTGCGCTCCCCAACAAGGTTTCCTTTCACGGATATGGCATAGTCTTTCTTTTGAATCAACTCTTTTACAGTGCCTGCCCTACCCGTTACAGCGGTATTCTTGATGGTGTTGGCGTGGGTCACGTCAATGCGGGCGTCAATGATCTCGATCACGGTGCCCATGTCGGCGGTGCGCAGCAGCAGGTTGTTGTCATACTGGGAGCCGTCGGTGCGCAGCCGGTCGGTGTAGTAGTCGAACACAATGGGGTCGGTGCCAAGGGCAGCCTGGTACCAGCCATATCGCGCCCACGACATGCCCTGCGTCCTGCCTGCCTGCTCGGCCGCGCTCAGCGCGTTGGCCGCCGCGAAACGCGCCTGCCGCTCACTCTTCCCAGGTATGTGTATCACTATCGCTCCCATATCAATTCACAAATCACTAATTACTAATCATAGTTCACATCGTTTACAACGAGCTGCAGGGCGTTGGCCAGACGCCACATGAAGTCCGATGCGCTCTCCGGATTGTCGTCGCTGCCGTTGAAGTAGTTCTGCACCCCGTGCACCAGCCCGTCGTTGATGGTGATGTTGATGTTCTTGATGTTTTTTCCACCGCTCGAAATCTTGGTAGAGGCGTCCGACAGCTCGTTGTTCAATTCGGTGTCGCCGCTGCTCTGGTCGTTCACGATGTTCGTCACCGCGCTCTGGTCGGTGATGCCCAGATCCGCCTTGATTTTGGCCACGGCATCCTTGGCGGTCACTTTCTTGTCCCACTTCAGATCCACACCCTTCCACGAGTCGCGGGCGGCCTTCAGCTCATCCCTTACCAGTTTGCTCCCGGCGGCGATTTTCTCCTGCCGGGCTTTCACATCTTGTGCGATCTTCGCCAAAGCGGCGTCGTTCTCGCTTTCGTCGCCGATGCCCACCGCCTTGCGGAACTTGTACCAGGCCTCCTTGATTTTGTCGAGGCCTATCATCAGTCCGTTGATCATCACGTTCCACTTCTGCTGCACAAGGTAGGTGAACGCCGTGAACGTGTGTTTGGCGAAGTTTACCACCGCCTCCCACAGCGTGCCCCAGCCCTTCACCTTGATGGCGAGGAATGTGATCACTCCCGCCAGGGCGACAATCCCCGCAATGATCCAGTACACCGGATTGGCGGCCATCACCGCGTTCACAAACGCGATGGTTCCGCCCAACAGTTTGCCGATGCCCACGCCCAGCATGGTTGCGCCGTTCAAGATGCTCTGCTCGATGGCCTGCGCCTTGGTGGCCAATGTCAGGATTCCGTAAGCCCCCGCGAAGCCCAGCACTATCGGCGCCGCCCCGCTCAGGAAGTTCACAAACCCCGTCACCAGTCCCGACACCCATGCCAGTACGTTGCCCACAGTGCGTATCGTCCAGCCGATGGCACCCACTATGCCGCGTATCAGCGTGATGTTGTTGCGCACGATGCCTGCGATGGAGTTCACAATGTTGCCCACAATGGTCCTCAGCGAGGTCCACAGGCTCGACACCGTGTTCATCACCGGCTCCTTGATGCCGTTCCACACGTCGGAAAGCCACGCCACCGCCCCGGCAATCCATTCCTTCGCCGCCCCGATCTTCTCCTCGATCACATCGATGAGGCCGTCGGCGCGTTGGATCAGACCGTCGAACACCGGGAAGAGGGAATCCTTGAGATTCGCCCACAGCCCGCCAAGGCGTTCCTGTAGGTCACCGTAGGCGTTGTTGAGCTGCACCACGCGCCCCTCCGGGGTGTTGGCCAAAGCCTCGTTCACACCGCCCACCTTTTGAGAGAGAACCTCCGCCAGCACGGCGGCCTTCTGCGCTTCGTCGCCAGTCTTCATCACCCGCTTCTGCGCCTCGGTGAACTGGTAGCCGCTTCGTTCCAGCAGCATGATGTTGCCCTGCAGGGCGCGTCCCAGCATCCGGGCGTTGCCCACGGCACCCTCCTGTGTGGCGTTGTAGCCCTGCTGCTGCGCCGTCAGGTCGTTCATCACCGGGATGAGTTTCTCCAGCGTGGAGAACTGCGTCACATTCCTGGCAAGCTCCTGCGCCCCGGCAATCTGGATTTCGTCGCCGATCACGCCAATCTTCTGTTGGGCGGCAGCCAGTTCTCGTATCGTGTCCAGCTCGTCCGACGCGGCTCCCATGGTGTTTCGCATCACCTGCGCCAGTTTCGTCTCCGCCTCCGCTTGGGCGCGGCCCGCCTGCTCAAACTCCGACAGCTTGCCCACAACCCAGCCGACGGTGCGGCCCACCATATCAAAGATACTGTTCAACAGAAAACAGGCGTTGCCAACTTTTTCAAAGAGTGATGTAGTCTCTTTGACCGCTGGGTTCAACACTTGGTTCACAGCATTACTCAACTGCACAACACCGTTGTAGGCGTTGCCGTTGAAATTGATGGTGAAATTTACCGTGTTGTTGGTTGCCATTGTTTATTTTTGTATCTTTGCCGCGATGAATGTCGCAGAAGTCATATTGGTTTTGGTTGCTTTGGCGTTCGCTTTCGGATGCTTCGTGGCCGCTGTTGTCCGTTCACGTGCCAGCGAGGCTCAGGTGGAGCGATGGAAGCGGTATGCCGAGCGGTGGAACGCCTACAGGGCAGAGGTGAGGGCTGAAAAGAAACGCCTGAAAGCGGCTGAAAAAGCCTGCAGGCGTGGATTTGGGGAATCTCCTCTCCCATGGCAGCGGCACTCTGTTTATGTAAGCCGCCGCCAGGCCCGGAAAGCCCGGAAAGCCTACATCCGTGCGGTAAGGGAACAGATGTTCTGGAAGTCCATTTTCGGGGCATAACCGCTCATCTGCGTCCTGTCTTTCCCGCTTCCTCTTTCCTTATTTTGTTGAGCGCAGCCACCGCCTCCGCCCATTGGGTATCGGTCAGCGTGTCCGGGTCGATGTGGTAGTGGTAGCGCAGCTGCCAGTCCATCATCGCAAGGCCGTCGCGCTTCACCCTGTCGCGGGCGGCCCTTAGAGCTTTTTTAGCTCGGCCTCCTTGACAGTTACCAGCTCGGCCAGCTTCGCGCTCACCCCGAAGAACTTCTCGTCGTCGGTTTTCACGCTCTCGTCGCCGCCAAGCCAGCAGTTCTCAAGCAGCACCTCGTTGGCCCGCACCGGGTCGCTGCCGCCCACCGCCGCCACCATCTTCAGCGTGGTGCGGTCGGGTTTTTTCAGGTAGCACGCGGATCCGCCCACAGTCACCTGATAGACATCTCCGTGCTCGCGTTTCCACACGGCAATCTCGGCCGCCGTCGCCTGTCCTTTCAATTCGGTTTTTTCCATAATCGTTTAGGTTTAGGGTTAATGCAGAGACGCGCCATGGCACGTCTCTGCAATGGGGTTAATTGTATCGGATGTCGCTCACGAGCAATTCATACTCGTTGTAGTCGCTGGTGTCACCCTCGTTCAGCTCGCCGCCGTCGTTGGTGAACTCCGCGCCAAGGATGCGGTGCGTGACCTTTTTCTGGCCGTTCACAGGCAAGTACTGCACAATGATGTTGAAGGGGGCAAGGTCGGCCAGTCTTCCGGTGGGGGAGGCGGCACGCATGGCCTCCACCTCTTCGCGGAGGAGTCCGATGGTGCAGCTGTTCTCAATCTTGCCATAGCCTTTGCCCACAGGGTTCTGTCCGGCGCCGTAGATGGCCTCCTTGGTCTGCTTGCTGTCATAGTCGATCTTGTTGATGCCAGTCACCGGCACACCGCCCATAATCACCTGCACGCTGCTCCAGGAGTGAACCACCCCGTTGATCATCGAATTATATCTGAGTCCGTTCATAATTCTTGGATTTTAGGTTATAGATTACAGCGAAGTCGTGTAGCCGATCTTCACCGTCACTTTGCGCATCACGCCCACGGGAACCTTCTTGATCACAATCTCCAAGGCGGAGGTGGCCAGCACGTTCTGCGCCGGGTCGATCTCCACTTTGTAACCGCTGATCTCGCCGGCCTTCTCCATCTCCTCCAGGGCTTCCCCGGCGGTGGTCTCCAGGAACGACACCATGCCGCTCTCCAATTGACCGTTGCTCGGATCCACACGCAAGGGCGAGTTCAGCCACGGCAGCAGCTTGCCGCGGATGCCGCGACAGGCCTTGTCGATCGTGCGCACGTTCTCAATGTAGGCATAGTCCGAAGAATCGACATCCAGCGTGTGGCTGTCGTTGAAGTAGTTGTCCGCGTCGCCAGCATGGATAACGGGGAAGATGTATCTTTTGTCGTTCAGCTCCTCCAGCTTGTGGGTGGCGATGTTGCGGATCAGGTTGCCGGTGAACAAGGCGGGGGCTTTAAGCCCCAATGGGAATTTGCCCACCCAGGCAATGCTCTCATGCACATTGGCCTTGCTGATGGCACCGATACAGAGGCCGATACATCCATACTTGGAGTAGTTGTCACCCAGAGCTTCTGCAAGCCCGGCGTCCATATCGCATCCTATCAGCAGCGACACATTACAATTCCCGTCAGCGGCTGGGTTATTGTTGTTGGCTGTCAAGTCATCCAAAGTGACATTATCACCGTTGTAGGTCAGCACAACGCTCAGCGGGCGGTGCGCGTTTTCCAGATTTTTGCATACTTCCTGAACGCCGGTGACACCTGTGGTGCTTTTTTCAATGGGCAGCAATGTGCTGTTGAACACGCCAACTTGACGGATATTGCCGCCTGCGTAGGTCTGCAGCGTGGCAATGTCATCGACTTCAACTGTTGCGCTGTTCGCCTTTATCATCACATACAGCACGCCTTCAGGATTCATTCGGAAAAATTCCGTAATATGGTAGTACAGCACGTTCTTGGCAATCTCGATGTTCGAGAGGGTTCCATTGCTTTCGGAACCGTCACCTGGCTTGGTAAACACGATGCCCGCATCCTTCAGCTGCTCAGGATAGATGAACTTCCGGGCAAAGGCAGAGGCATTGTTCTGATCGTCAACTGCTGCGGTGTCAAAGCCCTTCAGATTAACATCGGCGTCGCCGAACGTGAAGCCCATACCGGCGAAAATCAGACCGCTGATCACATCTTCAGATCCCGTTTGTCTGCCCAGACCGCCGTTGGTTTTCTCGAATTTAATATCATTCATGACTGTTTGGTTTTGATTTGTTTTTCGTGCATCCGGGCAAAATAGGCATCTGTGAAATACTGCCCGTCAGAGCAGAACCACTTTCCGTCTTTCAGCATCGGGTAGGCCACACCTCCCGCTGCCTTTTTCACCGGCTTGCTGTTTTTGTTGTTGGGGTCCATAATTCTAAAATCTTATAATCGCAAATCGTTAATTCCTGACTCTCATGTTCATGCTATCCACTTCCAGGATGTAACGCCGTTCCTGCGGCATCCAGATATTCCCCTTGTTGTAACGGCCGTAGATGGTGTTCCTGGATTTATCGGTCACATACAGCTTCACGTCCAACATCGGCTGGTCGCGGCTCAGAAGGCTGTCGATCACCACCGACTGCTCTTTCACCTGTTTTTCAAGTGACCGTCGGTGGTTCCCCTCAAGGGCCGCCGCCGTGGATGCCACCGCCGTCGCCGCTATGAGCACAACCCACACAATCCATTTCCACATTTTTATCATCATCTTGTCATTTCCCTCCGGCTTGTAGAGACGCGCCATGGCACGTCTCTACACCGTCGGGGCCAATCTTAACAAAAGGGGTTTAATATTCGATTCCGTTAGCGTCCAACAGTTTCTCGTAGCGGGCGATGGTCTTCTCCAGATGGTTCACACTCTTCACCTTCAGCTCCATCGATGAAACCTGTTCCTTCAGCTCCTCGATGTGCGCGTTCTGCTGCTTCACCTGTTCAGACAGCGACTCTATCTTGGCCGCGTCGGAGGCTCTTTGCTCCAACAGGCGGTCGATCTGCTCCTGCAGCGAGTCCACGATCTTCTTCCAGGTCTCCACAGCCGCGTCGATGGTGTCGATGTTCTGGCGTTTCCGGCCGAAGAACCAGCCGAAGAACGTACCCAGGAACGTGCCTCCCAGCGAAGTGAAAATCATCTCCCACATAATTACTAATTTCTAATTACTAATTTCTAATTTTGCTCTGCATCCGGAACCCCGCCTCCACGTCGGCCATGTTAGCCGGGATGCCGTTCTCGCAGTGGCTCATGGCAGCGACTATCTTGCGGTAGTCGCCGCCGGATTCCGCCGTGAGCACCTTGTTGCGTCCCACGCCACTGCGTTGCACCACGTGGGCGATGTAGCCCTCGGTGTTGTTCTCTGTGGGAGGCGCCCACGCACGGATAATCTTCTCCACCGTGTTGCGTCCGTGGGCCAGGTAGGTGGCCAGTGTCACGAACGCGGCACGGTAGCCGTAAGCCATGCTGCTGAACTGCTTGAACGCCCCGTCACGGCTCGGGACCACTTCGCCCTGGAAGCGGTCCCGGCTGTGCCGGATGTTCAGCGGGTTGTTGTTCCGTATTCCTCTTGGTGTCGGCATGATATGCGTGGTTATTGGTTGTTAGCTTGCGTGGTATTCCTGGATCAATCCAAGCACACCCTTGCTGTCGCCTCTGCGGGCACGGCCGCCCAGGCGCTGCAGGAAGCTATAAATGTCGCCGTAATAGGTGGGGTCGCCCTCCTTGCTGAACATCTGCGTGGAACCCATGGCGCGGGCCACACACGACGGATGCCAGAACAGACCGTAGCAACAGTCGGTCGTACCCTCCTGCTTCTCACCTCGCTCAATGGCCTCGTAGTCCTCCACGGTATAGGTGAGGTCGTTGCCGGTCCATCTGAAATACTTGTTGCCGGTCACGGCGGTCAGGGTGGAGTTGGAAGCCAGCAATGCGGTGGCGCGTTGCTCGATGGTGAACCCTTCGAGCTTGCGCAGCTCGCCGGTCACATTGTCGTAGATCGCGCTCAGATTCTCGTTCTGCGAGTTGCGGATGTCAGAGCAGAGCTGCTCGTACATCTCGGTGTTCAGAAGCACATACCTGCTGTCCTTGGGGATGCCCCATTTGTTGAAGATAACCTTGGCTTTGGCGAAATCCTCCACCGTCACGCCGGTTCTCAAGTTGGAACCGTGGATGGTGTTTTTGGCATCCTTGGTGCCGGTGGCCTTGATGAAGAAGGTGGGTCGCCAGTTGTAGAGCATGGCTTCGGCGGTCAGCTGGTGCAGGTATGTCATATCCTCGGTCATGCAGCTGTCCATCTTGTCATAGCTCAACTCCACTTTGTCGGCATACGGGATAAAGCGCGGGTCGGTGGTGAACTCATCCAATGCGTAAGTGATGTCCACGTCCTTTCTGCGCGTGATGGTTGCCGGTAGCGAGGATCTGTTGCGCTGCACACCGCTGGGCGAGCCCGCCTGCGGAATATGCACCACCGTTCCCCCGATCACATACTGCGACTCATCGACGGAGTGCAAGAGAAACTCGTTGGTCTTGAAAAGGTTTCCGATGATATAGTCAGTCCAGATTTCCGGAGTGACGGCCATTCCCAGGGAACCGGCGGGAACATGCACCAGGTTGGCGGCCACGAAGGTGGCTGCGCCGATAGCGGGAGCGGTGGCCGCCCCCACAACACATGACAACGTAAGTGCCATGAGCATACTCATAATGAATCTCAATCCTTTTTTCATTTCTTTCGGTTTTGGTTGTTAACTGATAGCAATCCATGCGGATCCGGTCCACATATATTGTTTCGCCTTGGTGGTGCTGGCGGTGCCGCTGATGGTGTCCACCGTGGTGGATGCGTCCTGTTTCACGGTCACAGCGCGGGCGGTGCCGTCGCTGGCGGCCTTCACCACCACTTTTGCACCGATGTTCAGGCTGTTGCCGGGGGTGAGGGTCAGGGTGGCCGCCGCTTCAAGCGTGCCAAGGTCAACAATGGTGGTGTCGCGTTCCACTTTCACCTCTGCGGCGTTGGAGCTGAGGGTGGGTTCCACTAACTCTGCGGTGGGGAATACTACCTCCACCTTTTTGTCGGCGTCTTTTTCAATGTTGGGCGCCACAAAGTTGTAACTTGCGTTGGTCTCTTTTCTGATATACGACATAATGCTTAGTTTTTGGGGTCGCATCCGAACTTCGCCTTGTAAAGCTCGGCATAGCGGCCGGGGTTGTTCTTTTTGAGGTTTTCCAACTTACCGGAGCGGTGGTACTTGTCCCAGTCCCATCCTTCCTCCTCTTTCGGGGTCGCGCCTGTCTCCAGACTGTCCTTCACGCGCGTCACCGGTTTCATCCTGTTCAGGATTTTCTCGGTGTTCTCGTAGTCCTGTTCGGCCAACTTGGTGTAGGCCTCGCGGTCGTCCTCGCCGATGCGCTTGTCCGCAATGGCCGAGTCGATGAGATTCTTCACCTTGCCGCGCTCAAACTCCTGAAGGCGGTTCTCCAGATTGGAAACCTTGTCCTTCTCGGTTTGCAGCTGCTGGCGGAGGGTGTTTCTCTCATTCACCACACCGCGCACACTATTCAGCATTTCGGCCTCCGTGGAGGTCTCGCTGATGTTCAGTGCGGCGGCAAATGCTTTTTCATCCATCTTTTGCTGTTTTAAGTTAATAATTTGGTTATTGTAGTAGTTGAAGGCGCTGCGGGCATCCGTAACGTTCTCCAACTCCTTTATGTTCATATTGGTCTGTATGATCTCGTCGCACAAACGGGCTTGCACCGCCTCCTCCGCGCTCAGCCAGTGGTCCACGCCGTCAAAATAGAGATTGCGAATCTCTTCGGCACTCTTACAGGTGCGGAGAGCTATCATCTCGATGAGCGTCTTTTCGAAGCTGTCCATCATATCGGCGGCGGCTCTGGTCTCGTCGCTGTTGCCATACACGTAGCCGCTCACGCGGTGGTACATGAACTTGGCGTGGCGGGCGGCCTTCACATGGTGTTTCGGGTTGGTGATCAGCGCGGCCATCATCGAGGCCGCTATGCCGTCCACCACCCAGGTGATGTCCACGTCCGTGCGGTCCAAGTAGTTGAACAGGGCTGCGCCCTGCGCCACCTCTCCTCCGTCGCTGTTCACGTAAAATGTGAACGAGCGCACACCCTCTTTCCGCTTCGACTCGATGGTGGCGATCAGCACGTTGGTGTCGATGTCCAGCCCGCGTCCGATGATGCCGTAAAGATACATCTCGAAACCCTCGTTCCTCTTTGCTGTTTTACTCTGCTTTGCCATTCCTTTTTTACTTTTTCATGTCAAATCTTTTTTGGGTTTACATTGAATCAGGCGGCAAAAATACAGCCCTCCCGCGACATATTTTTATTTTGTATCTATCAACAATATAGCCATATATCCCATTGCCACATTCACAACTTCCATTGTGTTTACACGCTATTTTTGCCGTGATTTTTCAAGACGGAATTATGGCAGAACTGACAAGAGAACAGAAAAAGGACTACGCCCGCCAGTTATACTTGAACGATTCAAGTATAACCCAGGCCGAGATTGCCGAGCGTGTGGGAGTGAGCAAGGTGACCGTATGCAAATGGGTGAAAGAGGGCAAGTGGGAGGAGTTGCAGACCTCGCTGCTGGTTGGCAAGGATGTGCAGCTCGCACGGCTCTACGGGCAGCTCAAGCGCCTCAACGACGCCATCGAGGGGCGCGAGGAAGGCGAGAACTTTGCCGGATCCAAGGAGGCGGACACCATTGTCAAGATCACCACCGCCATCAAGAATCTTGAAACCGAAACCAACATCGCCGAGAAGATGGCCACCGGCAAGGAGTTCCTCTCCTTCGTGCGCAAGACCTCCGGGTTCGACACCAGCAAGGAGGTGGCGCGCCTCTTCAACGCCTACATCAAATCCTGTCTCTGATATGGCCAAGATACGCAAACCTACGGACAAGCAGCTGCTCAAGGACTGGGAGGAATACTACAGCCAGTTCATCTCCGATGTGGAGGTTGACAGCTCCGAGAGCGAGATAGAGCGACAGAAACGCATCGCGCATCTTGAAGCCAATCCGGAGGAGTGGTTCAAATACTATTTCCCGAAATACTGCACCGCCGAACCCGCGCCGTTCCACATTGCGGCCACCAAACGCCTGTTCGCGCACCGACGCTGGTACGAGGTGCGGGCGTGGAGCCGCGAGTTGGCCAAGTCGGCGCGTTCCATGTTCGAGGTGCTCTACCTGGCCCTCACCGGCAGGATCCGCAACTTCCTGCTGGTGTCCAACAGCTACGACAACGCCTGCCGCCTGATGCTGCCGTTCAGGATGCAGTTGGAGAAGAACCTGCGCATCATCAACGACTACGGCGAGCAGAAGGTGGAAGGGCACTGGGAGGACGGTGAGTTCATCGCCAAATGCGGCTGCTCGTTCCGTGCCTTGGGCGCGGGACAGTCGCCCCGTGGCACCCGCAACGAGGCCGCCCGTCCCGATTTCATCCTCATCGACGATATTGACACCGACGAGGAGTGCCGCAACCCCGACCGCATAAAGCAGAAGTGGGACTGGATTGAACAGGCGCTCATCCCCACCGTCTCCGTGTCCGGCGATGTCCGGATCCTGTTCAACGGCAACATCATCGCCAAAGACTGCTGCATCGCCCGCGCCGGCAAGGCCGCCGACAAATTCGACATCGTGAACATCCGCGACAAAAACGGGAAGTCATCCTGGAGCAAGAACAGCGAGGAGGATATCGACTTCATCCTCTCCAAAATCAGCACCCGCGCCAAACAGCAGGAATACTACAACAACCCGCTGTCAGAGGGTGACGTGTTCAAGGAGCTCACGTGGGGAAAGGTTCCCAAGACCAACCGTTTCCGGTACATCATCATCTACGGCGACCCCTCGCCCTCCAATTCCAAAAACAAGGCCGGCTCCATGAAGGCAATCAGCGCCGTGGGGCTGCTCGACGGCACCTATTACATTCTGGACTGCCGCCTCGACCACGCCACCAACGCCGAGTTCGTGGACTGGTTCTACGACATCAACGAGGGTTTCGGCAACACCACCGCGCAGCTCTACAACTACGTGGAGAACAACACCCTTCAGGATCCTTTCTACGAGCAGGTTTTCAAACCCTTGTTCGCAACCAAGGCGAAGGAGAAGGGCTACTATCTGAACATGGTGCCCGACACCCGCAGCAAGCCGGACAAATACGACCGCATAGAAGGCAACCTGGAACCCCTCAACCGGGAATGCCGCCTTGTGTTCAACGAGGCGAAGCGGGGCAATCCGCACATGGAGCGGCTGGCCGAACAGTTCCTGCTTGTGAGCCCGCAGCTCAAAGCCCCAGCCGACGGACCCGACAGCGTGGAGGGCGCAGTGTTCGTGGCCGGGCAGAAAGCGCTGGAGCGGTCTGGAGAAATGCTGACTATGGGCAGACGCCCACGCAATAAACGACGTGTTTAACCTTAAATGTTTCACCAAAAAAATGATTGAATTATGCAAACGACTTATCAGGTATCTTCAGGTACGCAACGCCATCCGTCATGCAGACAGGATGCAAAAGTTGACCGGCAAGCGCCACTATGTTATACAAGTGTTCGGAAAGATCAGGGTGTACGACCGCTTTCGTATCAACCTGCTTATCAGGGAGGGCATTCTGCACAAAAGGCTTAGGGACAGCGTGGAGCTGACCCGTGTGTGCCTCTATTACACGAAACCCAAAAACGATTAGCGACATGTATCTGCAACCCGAAGACCTCGAAAGAGGCGCACGCGGCGAACATATCGCCGTGGTGGCCCGTAATGTTGAAAATATGAACCAGGCTATCGTCGAGGCGCAGTCCGAAGTGGAGAGCTATCTCACCGCCCGCTACGACATCCGCGCCGAGTTCGCCAAGACCGGCGACAGCCGCCTGCCCATGGTGGTGAAGCTCGTGAGGGACATCGCCCTCTACAACTGCTTCTGCATCGCCAGTCCTGTGTCGATGCCCGAAAGCCGCGTCACGGCCTATAACAACGCCATCCGCTACCTCAAGGAGGTGCAGGCCGAGCGGGCCTCCATCGACGGGCTGACCCGCCTCACCGGACCCACAGGAACTTCCTCCTACGTCTCCTTCGGAGGCAACCGCAAACGCAAAAACCAATACTGACCCATGGCTGTAAAAAGAAAACAGGGGAAGACCCCCGACAACATCATAGTGCAGAACATCCAGATCCACAACGCCCCGCACAACACGCAGGACATTGAGAACTGGAAGAACGCCATCCGGGCGTTCGAGAACATCACCAATCCCAACCGCACCTACCTATATGACCTCTACGACGACATCCTGCTCGACGGGCAGATCGAGGCCACCTGGGGCAAACGCCAGGACGCGGTGCTCAACAAAGAGCTGGTGTTCGTGCGCGACGGCGTGGAGGACGAGGAAATCTCCTCCCTGCTCAACTCGCCCGATATGCGCCTGCTTATCCGCGACCTGCACAACAGCATCGCCTGGGGCTACACGCTCATCCAGGTGAACAATGTGTGGTACGACGAGGACGAGGAGACCTACAAGATCGACTACGACCTCATACCCCGCAAGCACGTGCATCCGGAGGAGGGATTCGAGTGCGTGAGCCGCCAGCAGTCATTGGTGTCGAAAGACTGGCTGTACAGGGAACTCCCCTTGGCCAACTATATGCTGTGGGCGGGCGACCCCACCGACAAAGGGCTGTTTGTGAAGGCGGCGCAGTACGTCATCTACAAACGCGGCGGTTTCGGCGACTGGAGCCAGTTTGCCGAGATGTTCGGGATGCCCTTCCGCGAACTGATCTACGACGACTATGACGAGGCCACCCGCGCCAAACTGGAACAGGGGCTTCAGGAGTGGGGCAGTTCCGGCTACAGCATCCACCCGCGCAGCACCGAGCTGAAGATCCACGAGACCGGCGGCAGCACCGGCAGCAATGAGGTGTATGACCGCCTCATCCAGGCCTGCGACGCCTCCATCTCCAAGATTATCCTCGGCAACACCCTCACCACCGAACAGGGCGACCGTGGCGCACGCTCCTTGGGCGAAATCCACAAGGAGGTGGAAGACGAGAAGACCGAGAGCGACAAACGTTTCATCTTGGCCATCCTCAACACCCGGTTCCGCGCCATCCTCAAACGCTTCGGCATCAACGTCACCGGCGGCGTCATTTGGTACCAGTCCCCGGACAAGGACTGGAACGAGCTGAAGACCAAATGGGACGTGCTCAACTCCATCAGCGACAAGCTGCCCATCGCTGACGACTACATCTACGAGGAGTTCGACATCCCCAAGCCCGACAACTACGAGGAGCTGAAGGAAGAGCTGCGCATGGCGCACAGTTTCACCCCCTTTGAAACACCGTTGCAAAACCCGTTAAAGGAGGATGAAACCGGCAGACCCCGGCGCGGATCCAACAACCTGCTCAACCGCCTGAAGAATTTTTTCTTCTGAGGACAGGCAGCGACCTGTCCGTCCGAAACGCCCTGGCAGAACTTGACGACCTCTACTTCCACGGCAGCACGGCCGAGGCTCTTGATGCGCTGCTCTCCTTCCCCACGCTCTACAACCTCTCCAAACGGGAGCTGTACGAGAAGGTGATCCGGGATGTGATGGAAGGCAATGCCGGGAACATACACCCTGATGTCTATAAGGCCTACTCCGACAACCTGCGCAAAGCCGTGGGCGGCGTGTTCCGCTCCGATGACTACGGTGACCGATACTTCGACCTCCAGGCACAGCTTCAGAGCAACGTGACCCGCTTTGCCGCATACAAGGCCTACCATCTCACCGAGCAGCTGAAAAAACAGCGGGAAAAATGGACCGACGATGACGAATACAAGAAAGTGGCCAAGGCGGTGCTCAACACCTTTAACCGCTACCAGGCAGCGGAGTACAACACCGCCACGGCCCGTGCCCGCACCGCCAAGCAGTGGACCGACTTCACCTCCGACCCCATCGCCAACGAGCTGTACCCGAACCTGAAATGGCTGCCATCCCGCAGCGCAAACCCACGAGAGGAACACATGGTGTTCTACAACCGGGTATGGGCGAAGTCCGACCCGTTCTGGAGCGAAAACCAACCTGGGAATTTATGGAATTGCAAGTGCGACTGGGAGGAGACCGACGACCCCGTCACCGACAGCAACCCCACAGATGCACACCACGCCAAAGGCCTCGAAGGCAATCCCGCCGAAACCGGGGAAATCTTCGGCGAGAACTGCACGTACTTCCAACAGGCGGGAAACAATACGGGAACAGCGGTGATAAGAACTGTGCGCGAAATCAACAGGGAAAAATACAGCGATATTGATTTACATTTTAATACTTCAATCGGTAATGTCTTGGTAGATAATATTACTATCCAAGAGATAACAAAAGGAGCAAAAACAGATAAGTCTTATTTCTACAAACAGGAAATCGCGCTGAATTTTGACAAATACATTTCTCTGTTTACACAACTACCAGATGAAGAGATTGATTTGTCACACAACAATCACCGTAGTATCTTCTATCAACGCAAAAAATTATTCAGCACCATGAAAGTGTATAAAATAAGTATTCATGGCTATGAGTTTCAGGTAAAGATAGGTGAATTTAAAACAGGAGGTCTAAACCTTTATACAATTACGGAACCCTACTAAAAAAAAAGAAAACCGCAGAAGAACAAGGGGTTCTTTCACACTCGGCTTTCCAGCGGCAAAAATACAAAAATTTCAATATACAAACACCTAAAACGAAAAATTATGAAAGAAAAAATCATAACAAGCGTAAAAACATGTATGCGCATAAAGCGAGTAAAGCCAACACGAAACAAATGTATCCGCAAACTTCGGAGATTGAGAATATGGCTCGGGGTTGAACCTTTACCGATTGCGCCCGACGACGCTCTTGAATCGCTTTTTTGGCTTCTTCTTCGAACAACACAATTCCCCGGCTTTTATAGTGTATTCCTGAATAAAGGCAAACTGATAGAAACAGAATACCCAGCGTCAGTAGAAACACTCCAATTACAAAGCAAATCCCAATATGGAGTGGAGATTTATAATCGGGTCCCACAGAAATCAGAATGCCGAGAACGATTGACATTGTCGTTACAAGGAAACGAAGCCACTTTGTCTTTTCTTTCCAAAATTCTTTCTGAAGATCAGAATGCTGCTGCTTCAGCACCTCATTCTGTTCCAGCAGTTGATTGTCGTCCATAATGCCATTCAAGCTAAACAGGCCGCAAAAATACAAAAAATCGGTATGGCTATACCGATAATCCGAACAAACGACAGCTGAAGTCCCCACAAATAGTATTTTCGCGCAAAAATTCAATCATTATGACACCAGAGCAATTTGGAAAGGAAATCGGCCGGCTGAAAAACGAGTTCAAAGACCTCTTTGACAAGTACGGCCCCACCATTGCCGGCAAGACCGCCGTCAGCTACTTCAAGAAGAACTTTCAGAACGAGGCGTGGGGACGGGTGAAGTGGCAGGAGGTGAAACGCCGCACCCCGGGCACGGCGGCGTTCCGCACGGCCGCCCGGAACCATCCGGCACGCACCACCCGCAAGATCCTCACCGGCGAAACTGGCGACCTCGCCCGATCGATCGAGGTCAAGTATGTGTCCAAGGGGGAAGTGGTTGTCTGGACCGCGCCTTCAGCATTTGCCAAAGAGCCCTACGGACGTGTCCACAACGAAGGCCTCCGGGCGGGCAGAGGAAGCGGTTTCATCATGCCTAAGCGACAGTTTATGGGTGAGAGCGAGGAACTCAACGCCCTCATCATATCCGAAATAGAACGCAAACTCAAACAAATTTCCAAACAATGAAAAAACAACTTTACTTAGCCATCAAGAACCGCTTGAAGAACATCCCCGGTGCGGATGGCCAACCTCTCTTCAAACATTTCGACCTCTGGAACCAGCAGGTGGAGTTCATCGAGCAGGAGACCCCCTTCCTCACCCCCGCTGTCTTCGTGGAGTTCCTCCCGATGAAGTGGCGCACCCTCGGCAACCGTGTCCAGGACGCCGACCTGATCACCCGCCTCCACATCGTCACCGAATGGCACGCCCTCACCGCCGACTACACACCGGATGACTTGGAAGACCGAGCATTGGAATACCTCGACATTGTGGACAGCGTGGTGGCCGCCATGCAGAATTTCACCGCACCCTGCTCCAACGCCTGGATGCGCACCCAGACCATCCCCAACCACAACCACGAACGCTACGTCGATAGCGTGGAGGAATACGTCTGCAGGGTGACGGACACATCAGCCAACACCCCGATGACCGGGATGGACGGAACTCCCATCGTGCAGGAGAAACAATACGTGAATGTGATTCCGGAAATCAGACGGCTGTAGGGGCGAATAATCATTCGCCCTGCGTCTAATCGAACAGCGACAGCTGGCAGCGGTTAGTCACCAACCTGCGGTCGCGTTCGCTGGCCGCCTGCCGTTCCGCCTCCTCGATCTGGCGGTCAATTCCCGGCATATTGATAATCTTGATGAAGGTGGCGTAGCTCATCGGATAGACGGGATTGACATACCTGCGCCACACGGCGGCGTAGGTGGTCCACCCCTCCTCGTAGTGCTGGTTCACAATGTCCACCACTTTCTTGCAGTGCAGCAGGTAATTCAATCGGTTTCGTGCCATACGTGTTTTCTCTACGCCGCAAAAATACAAAAACGCCCGCATTTCGCGGGCGTTAATCGTATGTTGTTAATAATTTTTCCGGGTCAGACCGCCGAATCAAATTCCAGATACTTCTGGCCGGCGGCCTCGTCCACCTTGTTGAGGAGCTCCACGGCCTCGCGCTGCACCTTCGGATACACATCGATGAAACCCTGCATCCGGCGCACCGCCAGGCAAACGCTGCCGTGGTTGCGCCAGCCCATGTAGTCACGGATGTCCACCACTCGGTGGCCGTAGTGTCTGGCCAGCATAGCGAACATCTGCTTCTTCTCCGCAACCTTCGGGCTGCGCGACTTCGACAGCCGGAACGTCTGGTGGTAGAAGTTCGTCATCACGCCGTATATCAGATCAAGCGTCACCATAGCGCATCGCGTTGTAGATGTTAATCTCGCGTTCGCTTTGTTTGCGAAGCTCTTCGGCAAAAGCATAGCCCATGGTGCGGACAATCGGCTCGTCCATGTCCCGCATTGCGGGCAGCACGGTGGCGGTGAGTGTATGCACCTCCATCGCACCCAGGCGGAGGGTGTATTTGTCGCGATCCGGACGGTACATGTTCCGCATCCGGCTCCACAGCCGCTCGCAGGTCTCCAGGATGGCGAGTCCGGCCACACACTCCACCCTCCCCATGTTCCGCGCCGCATACACACAGCACGACCCCAAAGTCTTCATCTCCATCTGGTTCAGTTTAAGTTTGAATTTGCTCATAATTGTGATTGGTGATTAGTGATTAGTGAATTGTTTATTCAATATTCAACATTCAGCATTCAGCATTCAGCATTGCTCAGTTGTTCCAAAGCTGGTCGTTCAGATACGTCGTCGCGTACTTCATGCACACCCCCTGGGGAATGGAGCTCTTGTAGCGGTTGATGTAGCGGTAGGCCTTCACCCGCTCTCCCTCCGGCATCCTGTCCCACACACGCTGGGTTTTCACCCGGCTGCTGCGGGCTTTGTCGTTGTAGCGGTCCCAGAACATCTCAAACGTCACCTTCTCCGCCTCCTCGGTGAGGATGCCGTCGCGCCAGTTGATCCGCTGAAGCACCTCCGGGCGCATCGGCAGCGTCCGCAGCACATTCCGCCGCTGCTCCTCCGGGTAGTTGCCGTTGAAGGACACGCCCTGCAGCACCTCGCCGTCGTCGTAGGTGAACACAATGTCACCCTCGGTTCCTGGAAATGTCAATACAAATTTTCTCATTGTCTTTCGGTTTTGTCCGCTGTAGAGACGTTGCGCGCAACGTCTCTACAAACGGCGTTACTCAAGATCCCGTTTTTCGGTATGAACACCATCACCCGCATCCCGAGCCGCGAGGCCACGTAGTGCTCGGTGACGGCGCCGGGACTGTCGCCCCAGTCCTTCAGCAGGCAGATGGCGTCGCACTTCACCAGCTCCGTGATGCACACGCGCATACACTGCTCCCATGTCCATTTCGACGAACACAGCCGCAGCGGGTTCACGGTCTCGTGTCCCTTCTCCCTCAGCCACATTTCAGCCTGGGCGAACTTGATGAACACCTCCCAACTGGGAAGATCGCTGACTTTTCCTGCAATGTAAACCTTCATACCGATCGTGTTTGGAAAATGCGGACGCGATGAATCGCGCCCCTACAAATCCTCCTTCTTGGGTTCCACAAAGAACGTCTCGTCCTGCACCACAACTACCCCCATCTTGGGGAATAGGGCGGCCACCTCTTCGTCCTCGCGGTCGGCCAGCAGCTTGTCCTTGGCGGGTTCCTCTTTGGTGCGCACATAGTTGGGCAGGAACTCCTTCAGCATCTCTAACACGCTCGCCCAGGTAAAGCCCTTCCTGGTCTCCAGCGTCGGGGTGCCGGTGCGGAAGCCGAGGGTGCCGTGGGTGGTCTCCAAGCTCTTGCGCTTGCTGAACAGCTCGTCGCGGTTCTCCAAGGCGTAGGCCTGCAGGATGTCGAAAGCATTGTCTTTCGTCTCGGCCAGCTTCGTCAGCTCGTCCTGCCACTTCTCGCGGATCTTGGCCATCTGGATGTCCATCTCGGCGGTGATTTTCTGTTGTCTCGCGTCCGCCTTCGCATAATCGGCGAATGCCTGTTCCATCTGTTCCGATGTGATGCCGCTGTAAACGGTCTTCTTTTCTCTTTTCTTTGCCATTTTTCTTAAAGGTTATGGGTTATGGGTTATTGGTTATTGAAGCGGTGTGTTGTCCTGGTTGTCCGGGTTGTCTTCCTTGACAGCCTCGAATGCGTCAAACACCTTTGTCTTCTCGCTCTCGTACCACTCCGTCAGCGCACGGGCCTCATCGTCGAGGATGGTGCGCAGTGTGTAGGTGTCGTCAATGACACAGCGGCACTCCGCTTGATATTCGTTCCTCATCATCGACATGCGTTTCTCCGCAATCCTGATTTCCATAGCAAGCTGGTCGCGTTTCGGGTCGCCGTCAAAAAGGGCGGCTTTCGCCCGCATGAGCTCGGCAAGTTTGTCCATCTCCACCCGATGCTCCCGGTCGTGTTTCGTCCTGAGAGCCATCAGGTGCATCCTCTTGTCCCTTGCCGCCTCATCCTTCCGGCGGTTGATGTTATTACTTTTCCTTGTGTACTCTAACTTCAGACGCTGCATCTGCGCGTCAAATTCATTTCTTGTCATAATTCTTTGGGTTTTAAGATTAAATTAAATTTCTGGTTCCATGGGTCTAAGGAGCCCCTTTCCTTCAAGCTGCTCGTTGAGCCATTCCGGCACTCTTTCATCTATTAATCCTTGAGAACGAAAGACAGTCTTGCCGGGGTCACTGACACTTAGTTCTTCCCATGTTATGGTCACCCCTCTTTTTTCGGTTCTCAGTTCGTATCCGAGTGCTCGAACGGCCTCGGCAATCCGTACAAAGCTGCTCTTTTGCGAAAGCCTATGCTTAAATAAATAGCGTTTTTCTGCCATAATTCTTTGGGTTTTAATTGGTGATTAAAGTACTAATTTCCAAATGCCCTGCTGGCCTCGAATGTCGCGGATGGGCTCTGTAAATTGTAAATATTCCCGTACCGGCCATCTGTATTGGTAGAATGTTGGGCATGGGGACAATTCAGTTTCGCCAAACACTACAACGCCCAAAATACAGCCAAACAGATTCTCATTTTTTGCTCGATTAAGGAAGTAGTTATATACCCCTTCATTCACTTCGACTTTGACAGCCAACGGATTTGCTCCTGCGTGGATAAGAATTGGCTCACTTACAAATTTTTCAGGGAGACGATAGTTTCTGCATTCGAACTTCTTCACACCTGAGACCAACATGGAAGCGTATGGCTGTTTGACTGTCAGAACATCAAAATAGCCTCGTAGAGCATAATCGGGTGCGTCCAAATGGTTGACACGAATAAACTCCTTTATTATACCTTGTTCCATAACTCCTAATTTTGCATTGCAATTCCCAATTCCACATTCCGCATTGCCGACAGGGACTCCTGCTTGTGGCAGAACTCCGCATACACGCGGGTGAGCGCGTCCGGGGAGATGCGGTTGAAGCTGTCGGCCTTGGCGGCACGGCAGGCGATGGCCTTCACGTAGTCCATGCTCGCGTTGGTCACGCCTCTCAGCTCCAGCCAGCGGTAGATGGCGCGGATCACGCCCTTGCGCTGGCGGTCCAGCTTCACGCGGTCGGGGTCGCCGTCACGCTTCTGGTCGGTGCGCTCCGCACGGCTGTCGCGCCGGTCGTGCCCGATGAGCGTGCCCTGCAGGAACTCCGTCAGCTCGCGGCACTCCAGGAAGGTGAGCTCCGAGGTGTGGCAGGTGCGGCCCTCGGTGAACTCCAGCACCACATCGGCCATCGCCTCTTTGTCGAGACCCAGTTGCCCGGCCAGCCACCACAGCCGCCGGTTCTGCTCCGTGGTTCTCAGATTCGGGGTCGCGGTTTTCATCTCGCACCTCCTCTCAGCATCACCTGCACCTTCTTGCGAAGGCTGATTCGCGGGAACTTCCCGGACTTCAGCAGCCGGATGAACTTCTCCTTGGCGACGAGGCCGTACATGCCGCCGCACACCACGCCGTTGTTGTCGTAGAAACTGATGTTCCTAACTCTCGGATAATAAACTGTTGTACTCATAATTGTTGGGATTTTTGGTGATTATTTAAGTGAATTATCGATTATTCAAGCCAATGATCTGCGACCCCTCTTCCCAGATGGTATATACTCCGCCGTTCTCGCCGATGAAGCGGCCTTTGCTGTAGGCGCGGTAGCCTTCCACCCATATCTTCAGCGAGGCATCGTACATCACGCTCTTGGCGGCGCGTCCGCTGGGCAGTTTGCCGTCGGCGTGCGAGATGAGGATCAGCAACTTGCTGGCCAGTGTCTGTTTCAGTGCCAGATAGCTGCGGTAATCCAAGCCGGTGTACTGGAAACTGTCGATGATCACGAAGTCCGCGCTGCGCCGTTTGGCCAGCCGTTCCTTCAGTGCCTCCATCGGTTCGCTCACCACCTGGAAGCGGCCGCGCTCCACATCTTGCAGCTGTGCGATCTTGTTGCGGAACGTCAGCGAGGTGCCCTCCTCCAGACTGTCGTACAGCACCTTGCCGAAGCGGCTCAGCTCGCGGCACAGCTGCACCGCAAAGGTGCTCTTGCCGCTGCCCGACTGCCCCCACACTATCCACGTGCCCACGCGCTCCGGGCAGCCGAAAGCCTCCAGCCACGCCCCCTCGAAGGGGAACGTCTCGTAGCTCTTCCGGCAGATGTCCGTCACTGACAATGCTTTTCTCATAGTTCCGTGCGTTTAGCGGTTGGCTTTCATCAGTTCGTCATAAATGCGGCGGGGCGAGTTGTCGCACTGGGCGATCAGCCGCTGGATGTTCACGCCCGCGCCGGCGTTGGCCTTGGCAATGAGGGCGGCGTGCAACTTTTTGAAATCTTGTGTCTCCTTCTCGCTCTCCGGAGTGGCACGCTGATAGCGGCTGCCGTAACGGCTGAAAATCTCCTCGTAACCCACCTTCTTGTATTCAATGCTGCGGCGGATTTTCTCCCTGAGACCGTCGGCACCCATCATATACCACCCGCAGCACCGCTCGGTGGCGTTCCACAGGGCTTTTAGCTCCAGAAAGGCGGCATAGTCCAGGTCCCCGGCTTCGTCCAATATCACCAGCGGACGGGGCAGGCTCCGCAGATAAAACACCAAATCTGCGTACACATCGTTATATGTTCCTACGCTTCCCACCCCGAACTCCCTGGCGATTTGGCGGATAAGTCTCTGTTTGGTCTTCACTTGCGAACAGTCAATATAGACGGCGTTGGCGTGGTTTCGCACATAGCAGCGGGCGGTGTAGGTCTTGCCGATGTCGGCCACGTCGCACAGCATCCGGCTGCTGCCATTGTCCTGGCAGAACTGCAGCTGGCCCGTCACAAACTCATACACCGGGGTCACGGCGGTCTTCCATTCCGGCAGCGCGTTCAGCGTCACCTCTAATTTGCGGGCGATGCTGATCCAGTTGCTGTCGCTCAGCACCCGTTCCCAGTCACCGCGCATCACACGGCTGTACTGCGAGCTGCTGATTCCCAATGCCACTGCGAATTTCGCGTCGCTGGCGTAGTGCGGACGGCGTTCTTTCATCGCCTCCACAACCTTTTCCTTGATTTCCTTACTGATGTTCATTTTATTGGTGTTTTAATTGGTTTGAAAATTCGTTGCTATGCCATTTCAATGGCGTATTCCCGGTAGTCCGCAGCGGAGTATTTCTCCATCAGCGCGTCCAGATCGTCATCCGCCGGACGCGGGGAGGCGGGTGGAACAAGGCTCGCGCCTCCAACCTCCCCGGCGGCGGACCCTTGCAGGGTTACATCCGGGGCTTTCCCTGGCAGGCAGTCCAGACCCTCCGGCATCTCAGCCGGTAGAACTTTGATGTTGGCTATGTTGTCCTTGCCTTCGCGGACAAATTTGTCGAACTTGCTGATATACTTGCTTTGCTCGGTTATCGCGGCTGTGTCGGCCTCCGTCCATTCCGCCTGTGCCGTGGTGAAGGTGGCAATCTGTGCGGCTTTGCCCACATACTGCCCGCCCTGGTACAGATAAACTTCGCCGATAGTGCCGTCGGTGTCATCCAGCCAGTAGGCGTCCACGCTGTAGTTGCCCGGCTTCAACCGCTTCAACATCGACAGATCCTCCAGCTGGTAGTCGGCATACTGCACCTGCACATACTGGTTGCGCTGGATTCTGGTTGAAGTGTGGTTTCCGATGTAGCGCAGCAACAGGCTGCGGTTCATCGGTTTCAGTTGCGGGTTCAGGTTCTCGAGGAACACCTGCATACGGGTTTTCCCCGGATAGGTCTTCTGGTCGCGGTGCAGGCCGTTGTTGTAGGCCTCGATCATCTGCATATCGTCAGCCACCAACTGCTCGTAGCTGTAGGTTTTCTCCTTGATCTCGTAGCGGTCGGTCTGATCGTTGTAGAACCGCTCGCCCTCTGTCTGGTTCACCGGCAGCTTGGCATACCAACGGCCAATGCCGTCCTGATAGCGTTTCTCGTAGCCGTACTTCTTGGCGCGGTTGAACTGCTCAGCGTGTTTCTCCTGCGAGTTCGTGGGGGCGCACCAGCGCACGAACGGGAACAGGTTGCCCGCCCGCATCAGGTCGTCCTCGAACTGGTTCACCAAGTGGTTTTCCACCTCCATCTCCAGCGGCAGGCCTAAAGCGCGTCTGTCAAGGAAGCGGAACATATCGCGAAGGCAGCCGATATACAGGTCTGTGTCCTTCTTGCGGCTGTAGGCGGCTCCGATAAGAGCACCGCTGCACACGTCGTATGCGTAGTAGGCCTTCACGCGGTTGCCATCGTGCATCTTGCGAGGCAGGTCACGGTCGTCGAGACTCACCTTGCTCAAGCTGAACATCGCGTTGTGACGGTGGTGGTGCGGACGGCTCAACGCGCCGAACTTGTGGTAGCTCATCCGGATGCTGTCGATCAGCACGCGGTTCTCGGGCGCGTTCACAATGTTCCACACCGTGCTCTCGCTGATAGTGAGGGGTGCGCCGTTCTCATCGGTGAAGTCGCGGCGGTCGAAGATCTGTCCCGTGCGGCTATCCACCACATCGATGCCGGCGGCCAGGAACTGCATATACTGTGCGTGTACCCAGTCGGCATACGGGTTGTTTTTCTGGCAGTAGAGCGAAAGGATCATCCACTTCACCGCCTCCGTCACCTTCCGGCTGTTCTGGTTGCAGTAATTCTTGTGTATAAGACTCTCATAGTCGGGATTGCCGTTGTGGAAGTAGGCATTATAGCGGTCGCGCAGGCGGCGGTCGTTCGATGGCAGCGTGTGCGGATAGCGGTCGCGGTTCACGGCGTTCACGTCAGCGCTCACGCTGGCGAAGAGGCCGTTTTTGCGGTTGCCGCTGATGTTGCAGGCATCGCGGCGGCCCTTGCGGATGGTCAGCATTTCGCGCACCGCGTTCAGCACGATGGCGTTGTTGTAGTACTCGGTCTGCACGTGCGCGGGCAGGGGTCTTCCGTCGGTCAGCTGGTAGTCGGCGTAGAAGCAGCGGGCATCGGCATCCTCGTGTATCAGGCTCTCAAATACCGAGATCTGCGGCGCACCCTCCTTCACGGCGGCTTCGCCACGGTTGGCCAGTGCGCGGTCCACCTTGCTCTTGAGGTGCAGGGGCAGCGTGTCGTAAGCCACCACCGCCGGAATGCCCGGAGCGGACCGGTGCAGCACCTCAATGCGCTGCCGTGCCACGTTCTGGTCATAGGTACCGCGCTTCATGATGCCGCTTTCCCAAAGGAAACGCGCCTCAAAGCCCATCCGACCGTTATATGATAGCAATGTATTCATCGTCCGCCTCCATCTTCTATTCGTAAATGGGGATTCCGCCGTAGTCTCTCACGGCCACCGCTCTGATGTTGCGGGCCGTCTGGCTGTCTCCGCCGCCGTTCAGCACCTTGCTCACCCATCTCGGTGACACCCGGAACCTCCGCGCCAGCATCAGCCCCGTGCCTTTCTTCGTCCATACTTTCTTCGGTGTTTTCTCCATTGTAACTTCGTTTTGAAATTTTCGTATTTTTACACGCCAATTCCATTATGGAACTGCGCGGCAAAATTAGAAAAAAATCTAATCAATCGGCTAAATTTTGAGAAAAAAATCTACTTTTAAATGGATACGAAGTCTAACTTATTGATTTTCATAAAAGAAAAAAATCTTTCCAAGACAGATTTTTATAAAAAAACAGGTCTGTCGAATGGCTTTTTGGACAAAGGTGGGAGTGTTACATCGGCAAATTTAGAGACGATTCTAAATACTTTTCCGGAAATTTCGCTGGATTGGTTAGTCACAGGACGCGGGTCAATGCTCCGTAGCGACCTCCCGGCAGCACACCTCGCTACAGAGCCAGGCACGGGCATCCCGCTCATCCCGATCGAGGCGGTGGCGGGGCTTCCCACGGATGATCCGGTAGGCACGCGCTTCATCGACTGTGCGCACTACATCATCCCTGATTTTGCCAACCTCAACGTGGAGTATATGATCCGTGTTTCCGGTTCATCCATGTATCCTAAATATAGTAACGGGGACATACTCGCCTGCCGCCGCGTGCATGACGTGCTTTTTTTCCAGTGGGGCAAAATCTATGTCATTGACAGCAGCCAGGGCGCTTTGGTCAAGCGCGTATTCCAGGACGAGGATCCCGACCGCATACTCCTGGTGTCCGACAACCGCGAAAATTATCCGCCGTTCAGCATCCCCAAGAGCGACATCCGCAGTCTGAGCATTGTGGTGGGTGTGATCCGTCTGGAGTAGCGCACACGCCGCGCACCCACCACGCGACCGCCGCACCCGCCTCCCGCGCACCCCAAAACGGCACACACACGCGCCAAATCCGGCAAAATTAACCTACAACACTGATTTTTAGCCATTTAAACAGGAATAAAACGGTTCAAAAGTGGCGAAAAATACCCCCTCTATTTCCTCAATTTTGCCAAGTTACGTGAAAAAATCGGCACAAACACCCCTTTCAATCCAACATTTTCGACACAAAAAATGTAAGTCTGTTGTAAGTCTGTTTGTAAGTCCATTGTCAGTCTGTCGGCAAAATCGGGTACAAATCGCACCCGTTGCAACATTCTTTCAAGGGTATAAAAAGGCGTTCGGATCCGTGTGATTCCACCCGTTTCCGCCCATCCTCTAAAGCACACGAAAAAGCCCGCAGAATCGGCCATTTACAGCCATTCCACGGGCAAAATACAACCTCTGCAAACCCCGATTAAACTTTTGCTACAGAAAACGGGCTCCTCGCCCGTCAAAAATTAAACCAAAATATAAGTTTTGGTACAGTTTGTTTTGTCTCGCCCATCCGGCAAAATTCAGTATAACCCACTGTTTTTCAGGCAATTTTCGGGCAAAATTCAGGCAAAATTCACTGTACGTTTTGTTTTAGGCCCCATACAAGCGATAAATCATTGAGTGGACCTCGAGACTTATAAGAAACATGCCCTCTCGCCCTATCCCTCCGGCACATACCTCGTAAAGATCAACTTCGAGCGAGGGGTGAGCGTGGTGAGGAAGGCGGTGAAGCGATGAAATGAATGCAATACGCCATGAGAAATGAAAGGAGGGCTTTCGGGTCCTCTTTTTTTATGCTTTTTTTCTCTTCTCTTTGGGCGACCGGGCATTTTCTGTCCCGATTTTAACGCAAAAATCAGCAAACTACGCTTGTAATTTGCTGATTCTGATTGAGTTTCGGGCTTCTGCGGAGAGAGAGGGATTCGAACCCCCGGAGGTGTTACCCTCAACGGTTTTCAAGACCGCCGCAATCGACCGCTCTGCCATCTCTCCATTTTCGGGCGGCAAAAATAGTATTTTTTCCGATACGAAATGCATTTGTAATCCGGAATTTCATGTTTCATTCCTATTTTATTCATAATCGTCTGGCTATTAGCTTTTGGCTCTTGGCTTTTAGCTTTTAACATTCGGCTATTTACAGCCAATAGCTAATAGCCAAAAGCTAAAGTCTCTTCGTAATAAACCCCTCCTCGGACACGGCATACCGCTCCGTCAGATTGAAACAGTTCCGGATGTTTTCCTCCGTCAGGACTGCGTTTTTGTCGCCGAAGTGCAGCATCTTTCCCTCTTTGAGTAACAACACCTGCTTGGAATAGGCCTTCGCGATCGGCAAGTCGTGGAGGATGATGAGCACCGTGACGTTCCGCTCCTCATTTAACTGTTGCAAGATGTCCATGATCTCGAACTTGTGCGTGACATCGATGTTGGAGAGCGGCTCGTCCAGGAGCATGATGCCGGTCTGCTGCGCCATGGCACGGGCGATCATCACCCGCTGACGCTCGCCGCCGCTCAACGACTGTATCAATGTGTCGCGGTAGTGCCATACATTGCACTTTTGCAACATTGCCTCCACAATCTCTTTGTCCTCAGTGCGTTGCATCTCCCATGGGGTCTGATAAGGGTTGCGCCCCAACATCACGTAGTCGAACACGGAAATGTCGAACACGATGTCCTGATATTGCGGCACATAGGCAATTTTTCTCGCCAAATCCATCATCTTGTACTCAGACATCGGCTTCCCTTCTAACATAATGGTGCCGCCACTCGGTTGCAACAACCCCACGATGCACTTCAGCAACGTGGTCTTGCCGGAACCGTTCGGTCCCAGAATTGAGCAGAAGCCGCCTTGCGGGAAGCTGACAGACAAGTCGTTGAAAATCACGCGGTCGTCGTAGGCAAATGTCAGATTGTCAACAGTAATACATTTCATATTGTTTACATGAATTATCACGAATTATCACGAATTATCACGAATTATCACGAATTGATTATGTATTATTCAAAAATTGTATTTCATTATTTCTTATAGAATACAAGTGTTTTATATACAAAGATTAATTATTGACAATTCGTGGCATATTTTTGGTGATTATTGTATATTTTTGTTCATCATCACTCGAAATAGTGTCGCAACTCCTCCGCTCCGAAAATGTGCAACGTGCTTTTGCCAGACGGTGTCAACGTGGGCATGTCGCTTTCGAACAATTTGCGGATCAACGCTTTGACCTCCTCTTGGGTGGCGGGCACGCGCTGGCGGGAGCGTTTCTGTCGCGCCAGACTCTGCGCGATGCCGGCGATTTTGTCGCCCTTGTGGATGACTTGGTTGGTCTGGTAGGCGGTCAGCACGTTTTCGATAAGTGCCTGCACGTCACCTTCTTCCTCTTCATCGTTGGGGGTGGCGTTGACGGCCAAGTGCGTGTTGTCAATCTTTTCGAGGTCGTAGCCCAATCGCAGGAAATCCTCCTTCAGTGAGATGGCCAAGTCGGTTTGGGCGGCGGTGAGCGTCACCGTTTGCGGGAACAAGCTCTGTTGCGGCCGTATCGGGGTGTTCTTCAGGGCGTTGACGTACATGTCGTAAAGGATGCGTTCCTGCACGTTGGGCAGGTCGGCGGCCATCACCTGACCGTTCAGCTCGAAAAAGAGGTAGCGGCCTCCGAACACGAAAAACGGGATATTTTCGGGAATGTCGAGTTGGTTTTCTTCAGTATGAGATTGGAATTCAACCTGTTGCTGTTCCTCTTTCGGGTATTCCACCTTTTCCACATTCAGCTCTTTGAGGAAGTTTTCCCAGTCGTTGGAGGTGGGCGTCTCGCGACGGAAATTACCGCCACCAAACTGTTGGAACGGGGAATTGTGCTTCTTTTCCGGCACTTTGTCGAAAGGATTGTAGTTGGGATTCGTGCGGATGGTGGGCGCGACAATCTCTTTGTTCTCGGGACGGTCGGTGATAATGTCGGGAAAAGAGTCGTCAAAGTCGATCATCGGGGTGAGCGACATGGTGCCGAGGGCTTTCTTCACCGTGGAGTTGAGGAACCCGAAGAACAACCGTTCGTCCTGCAACTTGACCTCCACTTTGGTGGGGCTGACGTTGACGTCGATCATAGCGGGGTCGATTTCAAGGGCGATGAAGTAGGCGGGGTGCGAACCCTGCGGGATGAGGTCGGCGTACGCCTTCTCGACCGCGAAGTTGAGCAGGCTGTGGCGTACGTAGCGATGGTTGACGAACATGTACTGCTCGCTTTTCCGCTTGGCGTTTTCGGGCTTGGCGATGAAACCGGTGACGCGCATCAGTTCGTGGTTGAGCTCCACGGGGAAAAGTTTGTCGTTGAAGTGCTGACCGAAAACGTTGACGATGCGCTGGCGCATGTTGGAAGCGGGCAACAGCAAGACGAGCTTGCCGTCGTTATAGTATTGGAAGGTGAGATCGTGGTGGATGAGCGCGACACGGTAGAATTCCTCTTCGATGTGGGTGAGCTCCACCTTGTCGGACTTGAGGAAGTTTCGGCGGGCGGGCACGTTGAAGAAGAGGTTCTTGACGGCGATGGAGGTGCCGTCGGCGCAGGTGACGGGCGCATGTTCCTTGATGTCGGCGCCTTCGATAAGCACGAGGGTGCCCATCTCGTCGGCGGCGGGCTTGGTTTTGAGCTCCACGTGCGCGATGGCCGCGATGGAGGCGAGGGCCTCGCCGCGGAATCCCTTGGTGCAGATGTGGAACAGGTCGTCGGCCTTGCGCAGCTTGGAGGTGGCGTGACGCTCGAAGCAGAGGCGCGCGTCGTTGAACGACATGCCTTTGCCGTTGTCGGTCACCTGGATGAGCGTTTTGCCGGCATCCTTGATGATGAGTTGGATCTGGGTTGCGCCGGCATCCACGGCGTTTTCAAGCAACTCCTTGACCACAGAGGCGGGTCGCTGCACGACCTCTCCGGCCGCTATCTGGTTCGCCACCGCATCGGGCAGCAGGCGTATGATGTCTTCCATAGGGTTAAAAATGGTTAAAAGGTTATGTGGTTTCAGGTTTCAAGATTCAGGTTTCAGGTGAGTCTCAACTTGAAACCTGAAACCTGAAACCTGTTCGGGTTAGAAGAATTTCCAGAGTACGAGGGCGAGCACGATCACGAAGAATATCATGAAAAGGATGGTTATCGAAGAGTTGTTCTTGCGGTCTCCGGTGTGGTTGCGCTTGCTTTGCCACTCGTCGTGGAGGTTGCGGGCGAAGTCTTTCCGTGCGTCGCCGGTGGATTCTTCTTTCTTCGGGTCGTAGTACCTGGGTTTGTAGTTGAACTGCCGGGGTTCTCTGTTGTTGAAAAACGTGAATGCCATAATCGTGAATTTTGTTTGCAAAGATACGATTTTTTCGGTAAAAAGGCGGTGAAAGAAAAATTTTTCAACATTTGAAAAACTATCCAAAAAAAGTGTATTTTTGCAGCCTCAAAAAAGGCGGGGTAGCTCAGTTGGTTAGAGCGTCGGATTCATAACCCGGAGGTCTCGAGTTCAACTCTCGATCCCGCCACAGAAAAAGGCGACTGCATAGTCGCCTTTTTTGTTTCAGGTTTCAATCAAACCAGAAACTTGAAACCTCTTTTTTTGTATCTTCGCCAATCAATTTTTAAACATAGAAAAATATTAATAGTCTATTGTAACATGTTGAAAATTAAGTCAATATTCATGCTGCTTATGGTGGCGGTTGTCTTTCTTCCGGCTTGCGACCGCACTAAGAAAACCCCAAAGGACACCCCACAGCCTACCGTCACCCTTCCGGCATTTGATAACGATTCCGCGTACGCTTTTGTGAAGGCGCAAACTGATTTCGGCCCGCGCGTGTTAGGCACGGAGGCGCATGAGAACTGCCGAATTTGGCTTCTCAACAAACTGAAAACGTATTGCGATACGGTCTATAATCAGTCTTTCACCGCGAAAACCTATGACGGAAAGTCGTGGCCATGTGCCAACCTCATTGGCAGTTTCGGACCCGAGAGGACGAAACGTATTGTGCTGGCCGCGCACTGGGACGCCCGTCCTTTCGCCGACCACGATCCCGACCCGGCCAATCGCAACAAGGCAATCGACGGAGCCAATGATGGTGCCAGCGGGGTAGGGGTGTTGCTTGAAATCGCACGCCAACTCCATGAGTCGCAGCCCAATGTCGGTGTCGATATCATCTTTTTCGATGCGGAAGACTATGGTCCGAAAGAGAGTGAGAGCGTTCCCGGCGATTGGTGGGGCTTGGGCGCGCAGCATTGGGCTAAAAACCCACATGTACAAGGATATACGGCTAATTACGGCATTTTGCTCGATATGGTCGGCAGTCCGAACGCACAGTTCATGCAGGAGCAGTTCTCCTTGCGCGACGCGCAGGAGGTGGTTCGCAAAGTGTGGTCCACGGCTTACGAACTCGGCCACGGCCAGTATTTCCAGAACAAACCCGGCGGCGTCATCACCGACGACCACTACTATGTCAACAAATATGCGTCGTTCAAGATGATCGACATCATCCACTATGACGCGGCATCCGGCACCGGTTTCGACCCCGTGTGGCATACGTTGAATGACAATATTCAGCATATTGACAAGAACACGCTCGGAGTGGTGGGTACAACATTATTGCAGGTCCTTAAAAACGAATAAAATACGATGAAAGTTTTTAAATTCGGCGGTGCCTCAGTGAAGGACGCCCCAGCCATCGAAAATCTGAAGAATATTTTGCATCGTTATGAAAACGAGCAACTTGTGGTCGTGATCTCCGCTATGGGCAAGACCACCAATTTCTTGGAGAAGCTGTTGGATGCCTATTATCATGCGCCTGAAAATGTACCCGCGTTGTTAGCTGAGTTGCGGACGAGCCATGAGACTGTTGCAGCGCAACTTATGGGTACTGAGAACCCTTTCCAGCCCCAGTCCGAACGGCTCTTCACCCTTCTGAACGAACAGTTGCAACGGCCCACTTCCGACAATTTTGACTACGACTATGACCGTGTCGTCAGTTTCGGCGAACTGCTTTCCACGACATTGATTTCCACATATCTTAATGCCCAAGGTGTTGAAACGCAATGGCTTGATGCACGGCAGCTCATACGTACGGATAACACCTACCGTGAAGGGCATGTCGATTGGACGGTGACGCAGAAATTGGCTGGCAACACCATAAAACCCTATTTCCAGAATAGAGCGCACGGCATCGTGCTGACGCAGGGGTTCATCGCGGGCACAGCGGAGAACCAGACAACCACACTCGGGCGCGAAGGGTCCGACTACTCTGCCGCAATTCTCGCGCACACTCTTGATGCCGAGAGTGTTACCGTATGGAAAGATGTGCCCGGCATCCTTAATGCTGACCCGAAACGTTTCCCGAATGCGGTCAAAATCGACACGCTGACCTATCACGAGACGGTGGAGTTGGCTTACTATGGTGCGAGTGTCATCCATCCTAAAACTCTTAGACCGCTGCATAACAAACAGATACCATTGTTCGTAAAATCCTTCTTCCATCCGGAAAATGAAGGTAGCCAGATTACGCAACATGCTGATACAGTTGAAATTCCATCCTGTATCGTGAAAGATAACCAGCTGCTGCTTTCGGTCTCCCCGCGAGATTTTTCCATTATCGGGGTTGAAAATTTGTCCAAAATTCTGGATGTTCTGTCTGAGTATCGGGTTAAAATCAATCTGATCCAGAATTCCGCGCTTACGTTTTCGGTGTGTACGGACAATGTGCCGTTACGGTTGCAGCCCTGCATAGAGGCATTAGGCAAAGAGTTTGTGGTGAAATTCAACGAAGATATCCGTTTGGTCACAATTAGGCATTATGATTCTGAATCAGAGAAAGAAATTCTGAAAATGTTTGATAAAGAAGAAGTTATTATTCGCCAAAACAACCGCCACACCATCCAGCTCGTCCTTAGGCAAATAAACTAACGAAATTACTCACTCCACAACAAAAGTCTAAGTTTAAGTATTAAGTCTAAGTTATTTTACATTCATCATCGACCCTGAATTTTTTTTCTTGACTTTTTCAAACAAAAGTGTATTTTTGCAAGGTTTTTTTAGCAAATTATTGTTCACATAAATTATTTCAAAGTATGAAGAAAACTTTACTGTTAGTTATTGCGATTATGGCTGGATTGACTGGCTTCGCACAAATCACCGACACGATTGTGTCAACAACCCCTTCCAACCGTAATGTACTTATTGAGGAGTACACGGGTATTAACTGCGGTTGGTGTCCTGCCGGACACAAGAAGGCTAATGAAGTAAAAGCCGCACATCCGGATCGTGTCAATATTATTAATATCCATCAGGGTAATTATTCTGCTAACACATACACTACCCAGTGGGGTAATGCATTGGCTAATCAAATTGGCCTTACGGGGTATCCTGCAGGAACCGTTAACCGTCATGTTTTCTCACAGTATTCTTCCGTGTTGGATGTTTACAGAGACTATTGGCCTTCTTGTGCGAACACAATTCTTGGTATGTCCTCTCCTGTGAACATTGCAGCTGAGGGTACGCTTGATATGAGCACCAGAACAGTAAACATCCGTGTCCAACTCTATTACACAGGTTCCCAAACTGTTACCTCCAATGCCTTGAATGTTGCCATTCTTCAAGACAATGTGTTGGGTTCTCAAGCAGGTATGTCTATGAATCCCGCACAGGTGGATGGCAGCCAGTACACCCACATGCACATGTTGCGCCATCTGATTACGGGCCAATGGGGTGAAACAATTGATAGCATAGCCCCAGGCACCTTGGTGGAGAAGAATTACGAATATGTGATTCCTGCTCAATTGGGCTCTCCGAATGCTATTGAAGCTGTGCTTTCGGATTTGAGTTTTATCGCATTTGTTTGTGAAGGTCATAAGGAAGTGCTTACCAGCATTGAAGTTCCCATTGAACGCATCAACCTGCCTGCTCTCTCCGGACGTATCGTCAATTTGAATGAGACACCGTCTTTGACGTGTGACGATCAGGCCAATGCCTATTTCAAGTTCATGAACCAAGGTTCCGAAGCGGTGACTTCTCTGAATTACACCTATGGCATTGGAGGCAACACGCAAACTGCCACATGGAACGGCAGTGTAAGTTCATTTGACATCACCGATGTTAACATCCCTACTTTTAACCTTAACCTCAATGTCAACAATACGTTGAGTGTGAAAATCACGCAAATCAATGGCGTGGATGTTGATCTTCCTGCCAAAACACTTTCAATTAAGAAGAATGTACATGAAGGTGCCGGAACCATGACGCTTGTTGTGAAAACCGACAACTATGGCACAGAAACGACGTTCAAAATCTTTGGTCCTGAAGGCAACGTGGTGCTATCCGGCGGTCCCTTTACCAACTCCTCTGCTGAACATACCTTTACGTTCGCCCCTACAACTTTAGGATGTCATCGTCTTGAGGTTTATGATAGTCAAGGTGATGGTATAAACAGTGGTTATGGTACAGGTTGGTTCAAGTTGATGGCTGAGGATGGTACGCAGATTTTCCGTGACAACGGCAAGTTCGGCAGCAAGGCTACGTACATGATTGATGTCACAAGAACAGTTGGTGTTGAAGAATACACCAGTGAAATGGCTATCTATCCGAACCCTGCCACTGATATGATTAATATCTCTTCGGACAATCAGGTTCAGCGTGTGGAAATCTTCAACATGCAAGGCCAATTAGTGAAAGTCGAGACTGGTGAAGTGACGCGCGTCTCCGTGAAAGACCTTGCCAACGGTCTCTACACCTTGAAACTCACGACCGACAACGGCACGTCCATGCACAAGATTATCAAGAAATAATTCGATAAGTCTCATAAAGAAAAAGACCGGCAGCGATGTCGGTCTTTTTTTTACGGTGTAGAAATTTTTTGGAAATCAGTTGTCCTATTTTTCCAACGCGAGGCTGATGCGTTTGCGGTCGATTTCGACATTCTCCACGCGCACCATGACCTTTTGGTTGAGGTGGACCACTTCGGACGGGTCGGAGATGCGGTGGTCGCTCAGGCGGCTGATGTGGATGAGTCCGTCTTGGTGAACGCCGATATCGACAAAACAGCCGAAGTTGGTGATATTGGTGATGATGCCCGGTAACACCATGCCAATGTAAAGATCGTTGATGGTGTGTACGTTTTTGTCGAACTCGAACATTTCGAACTGGGTTCGCGGGTCGCGGCCGGGTTTGTCAAGTTCGTTCATGATGTCTTGCAGGGTGGGCATTCCGACCGTTTTGGAGATGTATTTCTGCAGTTTGATTTGTTGTCGGAGCTGTTTGTTGGCCATCAGGTCGGCTACCGAGCAATCAAGGTCGGCGGCCATTTGGCTGACCACGTTGTAGCTTTCGGGGTGTACCGCGCTGGCGTCCAGCGGGTTCTCGGCACCTCGTATTCTCAAGAATCCCGCTGCCTGTTGGAAGGCTTTGGCTCCGAAACGGGGTACGTTCTTCAATGCTTCGCGGGAGGCGAAGGCCCCGTTTTCGTTGCGGTAATCGACAATGTTCTGCGCCAATGCCGGCCCGACACCGGAGACGTAAGAGAGCAGCTGCTTGCTGGCGGTGTTCAGCTCTACGCCCACGTAGTTAACGCAGCTCTCGACGGTGGTTTGCAGGCTCTCCTGCAGCATTTTCTGGTTCACGTCATGCTGGTATTGACCCACACCGATGGATTTCGGGTCTATTTTCACCAACTCGGCCAACGGATCCATCAGTCGTCGCCCGATGGAAACTGCGCCGCGCACCGTGACATCGTAGTTGGGGAATTCCTCGCGGGCCACAGGCGACGCCGAATAGATGGACGCGCCGCTCTCGTTCACCATGAAGGCTTTGACCTCCCGCTCGAAGGGGATGTGCCGGACGAAATTTTCCGTTTCGCGGCCGGCGGTACCGTTCCCGATGGCGATGGCATCCACTTTGTACTGGAGGACCAACCGTTTCAGCTTGTCGGAGGCGAGTTTGTACTGCGCCACCGGCGGGTGCGGGTAGATAGTCTCGTTGTAGAGTAGTTTGCCTTGCGGGTCGAGAATCACGACTTTGCAGCCGGTGCGGAAGCCGGGGTCGATGGCGAGAGTGGTGACTTGTCCCAGCGGGGCGGCCAACAGCAATTGCCGAGCGTTTTTCGAGAAGACGGCGATAGCCTCCTTGTCGGCTTTTTCCTTGTAGAATTTGCGCATTTCCGTTTCCATCTGAGGTTGCAGTAACCGTTTGTAGGAGTCGGTTGCCGCCATCCAGACCTGCTGCGCGGAGTTGCTGTTGTTCTTGACGATACGGCGTTTCATGTCCGCGAGTGTGCGTTCCTCGTCGGGGGCTATGCTTACGCGGAGGATGCCTTCTTCCTCGCCGCGGAACATGGCTAAGATGCGGTGCGACGGGGCTTTGGCGAGAAACTCTTCCGATTGGTAATAGATGCGGTATTTCCCCTCTTCGTCGATCCGGTCGGGGATTTGCCGGGTGGAGATGCGGCTGTGGCGAAGGAACGTGTCGCGCAGGCGAGCCCGGATATTGGGGTTTTCGCTGACTTTCTCGGCGATGATGTCGCGTGCGCCGGCCAAGGCCTCTTCCACATTCGCCACCCCTTTCTCAGGGTTGACGAACTTGGCGGCTTCGCGTTGCAAATCCAGCTGGCGTTGTGCCCACAGCAGTTTCGATAGCGGTTGCAACCCTTTCTCCACCGCCACGGATGCACGGGTTTTCCGTTTCGGGCGGTATGGGAGGTATAAGTCCTCCAAAACGCTCATAGTCTCGGCTTCTTCGATTTGTTTGCGAAGTTCGGGGGTGAGTTTGCCCTGTTCGGCAATGGAATCCAGAATAGCGGCGCGGCGTTTATCCAGCTCCAACCATTTGGCATACAAGTCCTTGATATTCCCGATCTGCACCTCGTCTAATGAACCTGTTGCCTCTTTCCGATATCGTGAGATGAAAGGGATTGTGGCGCCGGTTTCCAGCAAATTCAGGGTGTTCTGTACCTGCTCCTCCGTCAGTTGGAGTGCCTGCGCAATTCGTAGGGCGTAATTTTGTCCGGACATAATTTTGGCTTTTGGCTTCTGGCTTTTAGCTTTTAGCAAATGGCCAATAGCCAAAAGCTAATAGCCAATAAATTATTCGTTCACGATTTCCAGCAGTTCGATGTCGAATTCCAGTGGGGAATACGGGGGAATACCTTGTCTGCCTTCGCCGTAGGCCATGCTGGAGGGGATGAGCACGGTCACTTTGTCGCCGACTTTCATTTCGGAGACAGTGGCGTCCCAACCGGGGATCACCTGGCCGGCACCCACCGTAAAGGAAAACGGTTCACCGCGTTCCACTGAGCTGTCGAACACAGTGCCGTCAACGAAACGGCCCGTATAGTGGACCTTCACGGTCTGCAACGGTTCCACTTTGGCTCCATTGCCTTTCTTAACGTTTTTCACATACACACCTGCTTGGTTTTGCTTCATGCCTGGGTGTTTTTGCAGATATTCGTCAATTTCTTCCACTTCTTTCACTTTTCTGTCATCCAACTGGGCTTCAAACTCCGCTTTGGCTTTCTCGAACTCTGCCTTTTTCATGACTCCGTAAAGCATCACATCGAGATAGAGAGGATCTTCGCCAAATTCGTATTCTTGAGCAGGGTTCATCATCTTTTCGAAGAATTGTTTGCCGTCAAGAATGAAAGTCGCGCTGTCTCCAACATGCATCATACGGATGGCTTCAAAAATGTCACCCTCGTAAAGGGAGTCCATAACCATTTCATTCGGCATCATGGGGAAGAGCAGGGAGTCGCCTGCGCGCAATGACATCAGAACACCCACTAAATCACCAGTCATAGGCTGGTCAGCGGTGTCATTCTGTACATGAAACTGATAGTATAAACCTGATTTGGCTTTTTTGAATCCTTTGTATTTGCTACAAGCTCCGAGTGAGAGTAAAAGGGTCGCTGCAATCCCGAAAAGGATCAATTTTGTTACGTTTTTCTTCATTTTTTCTTTTTTTCTGTTATTAATGATGATTGTTATTTTACGATTTTAAGTAACTCGATAGTATAAACCACCGGGGTGTAAGGAGGAATTTGGAAAACCTCGTTTCCTTTGTCACCGAAAGCGTATGATGAGGGCAATACGACTGTCACTTGGTCGCCCACGCACATGTTCTGCACCATGACATCCAAACCTCTTGCCGCCTGATCTTTCCCTAATTCAAAAGTTAAGGGGTGTTCGGCATCTGTACAATTGTCAAATTCGGTGTTGTCCAGCCTGCGTCCGCGGTACAATACCTGCACGGTCTGGTTTTTCTTCGGCTTTGGTCCCGAACCTCTTTTGTCATAGGTGAAATGGAGACCATAATATTTGTCCTCAAAACGATATTCGGCAACATAATCCAAAATTAACGAATCCTCTATGTGTCGGATAAGTTTCTTTTGTTCCTGGTAGCGTTCTTCGGCTTCTTCCAGATTCTCTTTAGACATGATTTTCAGCAACTTGATGTCAACATAAATGGGTTTTTTCCCGTAAGGATACTCTCCCATGCCCAAAAATTCTTCATAGAATTGGGGGCCGTTGAAGATAAAGGTGGCACTGTCTCCGAGGTGCATGTCGCGCAGGGCGCAGTAGATGTCGCCTCTGTAAAGCTCGTCAATCAACATGTTGTTCTGGGTCATGGGCGAAATGACAGTGTCTGTTGTGCGAATTCCCATGTTGACGACCACAAAGTCGCCGGTTTGCGGTTGACCGTTGTTCTCGTTGCAGCTGAAATAATGGTAGTAGTATCCGGAAGAGTCATGTTTGAAGCCACTGTATTTCCGGCAGGAAATGGCCGAAATACAGATCAGGAAGAAGAGGAATGGCAATATCAGGAATCTGATTTTCATCGTTATTAATTATAAGGATCAGGTATATGGTTGTTTTTCAAATAATTATCGGCTGTTTCTGAAAGTGTGATTTCCATTATGATTGGCTGAAGGCCTTGGATGCGGTCACCGTCACCGGCCACTCCGTATGCCAGATAGGAAGGGATGACCAGTCGGGCCTTTGCGCCCGGTCGCAACAGTTGCACTGCCTCGTGCAATGCGTCGATCTCTTCGGAGCGGTTTACCACAAAATGTTTTTTGCCGAGACTGTCGGAGCAGTAGATCATCTCGCCGGAAAGCAGGAACGTGCGGTATTCCAAAGTCACAGGGTCGTTCTCCTTGTAAAGTTCTCCGTTGCCGGGATTCAACACTTCGATGTAGAGTCCCGTGGCGGTGCGCTGCATGTCCCATCCATACCGTTTTAGAAACATCTGGATTTCTTCGTTTTCCCGCCGCATGATGTTCTTGTTGCCTTCCACGTAGGGGTCTGCCTTTTCCTCTTTTTCCGTATCCGACGACACGACCACGCTTCCCGTGGCGTTTTGCCGGTGGCAGGAGGAGAAAGCGCTGGAAAAGAGTGTGAGAAGCGCAAGAAAACAGATGTTGCAAGTTCGCTTGTTAAGACTGCTGCGCATTTTCCCGTACTGCTTTTTCAAAGTGAGCAATAGCATCTTCCATGGAGCCATGATAAAAGGCACCGGCGGCGTTGGCATGCCCGCCGCCCTCGAAGTATTTGCGGGCGAAAAGGTTGACATCCACAATTCCCTTGGAGCGGAAGGACACTCGGATTCGGTTGTCGCGCTCTGTGAAAAAAGCAGTGTAATGTACAATGCCCATGGATAGCCCGTAGTTGACAAACCCTTCCGTGTCACCGATTTGGAAACCATTGTCGGTCAGGTCTTTCTTGGTCAGATACATATAGGAGGCACCAAATTCCGGCATCACCACCATGCGCTGCGACAAGGCCAGCCCCAACAGTTTCATACGGCTTTCGGTGTAGTTGTCATAGACTTTACGATGGATTTCCTCACCGTTGATGCCGGCTTCGATAAGCTTGCGCAACACGGTGTAGGATTTCGGGTAGTCGCAGGTATAAGACATGGAGCCGGTGTCGGTGATAATCCCCACATAAAGGCATTCGGCAATCTCTTTTGTGATAGGCTTTTCGGGTGTAAGATATTGGTACAGGAAATCATATACCAATTCGGAGGCGGAGGTTGTGAGATGTGTGGAGTACATGACATCACATTTGATGTCGGGCTGCACATGATGGTCGATCAGCACCTTGAAATGGGTGGATTTTGAAATCGCATTCTGCAGGTCTTGGCCGGCGCGGTGTGGAGCATTCATATCGACGATGAATAGCATGTCTGCATTGCGGATGCGTTTGCGCGCCTCCACGAGGTTCTCCTGTGCCACGATAATCTGTTCTGCGCCGGGCATCCATTGCAGGAAGTTCGGGAACGGGTTGGGTGAAATGACAGAGGCTTCATAACCTTCGTCCTGAAAATAATGGTATAAGGCCAGCGCACTGCCCAAAGCATCCCCGTCGGGATTGAAATGGAAGACAATGGCAATGGTCTTTGTCTCTTTCAGTGCAGCCTGAATTTTCTGTATATCCTGTTCTTCCAATGTATCAGATTTTGAGGGTGCAAAGATAGTAAAAATATTGTCATGTTTGGATTATAGCTTTTGGCTTTTAGCTATTGGCTTTTGGCTATCGTTAAAGTTCCCGTTTTACGATGCGGGAGAGCAGGGGTATGCGCCATCGTTCGGGAATGATTTTGGTCAGAAAGTAGCTGAGCGGGTTGAGGATGATCTGCCGTTTGCCGCGGAGCATCCCTTTGATGTATTTGCGGGCGATGTCGGAGGTGGATTTCAGGGTGGCGCGGCCGAAGAAGCCCTGCTTGGCGATACGGGCGCTTACTTCCGTGTTGGTGGCCATCGCGCCGGGCGCGGCCAACGTGACCGAAATTCCCGTATCTTTTAACTCTTCGCGCAAACTTTTTGAGAAGGCATGGACGTATGCTTTGGATGCTGGATAGATAGTCTTGTAGGCGGTGGCGGTGAATCCTGCCATACTGCCGACATTTAAGATGTGGGCGGGTGTGTTTTGTTGCAGATTCAGGAGCAGGGACTTTGTCAAAATGGTGGTACACAAAACGTTGAGGTGGAGAATTCGCAGCAGGTAGTCCATGTCGGCGGTTTCGAAGGCGCAGCTGCCGCCCGTTCCCACATTGTTGACGAGGATGCCTATAGGGTATTCTTTCGCGATGGATTCCGCCCATTCCCGCACCGCCTTCTCATCGGATAAATCCACAATGAATGACTGGCAATCAACGGGATATTTGTTGACGATTTCTTCGCGCACGGCATGTACGGTTTCGGTTGAACTGACCAATAGGGTGGGGTAACCCCGCCGCGCCAACTCAAATGCAAGCTCCCGGCCCAAACCTTTGCTCGCCCCCGTAATTATGGCATATTTGTTGTTCATTGGATATATTGGACTTGAGACTTTGGACTTTGGATTTGAGATATTGGATTTAATAGAGAATGGGAAGACTTGAGAATAAGAAGACTTTGACAAGGGAGAAATAAGTACTAACCCAATAATTATCAATTATCAATTATCAATTATCAATTCTTTTCCGATAGCACCTCCTTCTTGCAATCACTTCCGAGTCGTACTTCTGCCAGATGCGGGCGGCGATGTTGTCTTCCAGTTGCTGCGAGGTGTAGGCGTATTCGAAGCCGTGGCGCAGGAAGGCCTCGTGGAGCTGTTTGTGGTAGATGGCGTGGATGCCGGTGTGCGCGTATTCGGGCAGTACGCCCGTGAGCAGCAGATCGACGTTTTTGTTCTTGCGGAGCGCGTGCAGGATATGGAACGCCCCAAATGGCCACATCTTCCCGTTGGCTTTCTTGAACGCTTCGTTCAGCGAAGGTATGCTCATGGCGATGCCCACCAGCTGACCGTTGTCATCTTCCAAAAAGGAAACCAGATCCAAAATCCCGACGGAGAGGTTCTCATCAATAATCCAGGTCATCTCCTCATGGGTGAGCGGGATGAAGTTGAAAATGTCGTGGTAGCTTTCGTTTAGGACCTCCAGAAAGGCGTAGCCGTCCCTTTTCAATTGCTCCTTGTCCTTGATTTCGCGCAGATGCACGTGATATTTCTTGCCTAAAAGGTCGGCCATGCGGGAAATCCGTTCGGAAACGGGCGTCACTTTTACCTTGTACTGGATGTAGTCCACTTCTTTTTCGAAGCCCATAAGATCCATGTACTCAGGATAATAGGGGAAGTTGTAATCTGCACCTAGAGAGGTGAGGTGGTCGAATCCATCCACGAGCATGGCCTGTTTCTCCATGTTGGAGTATCGCGAGGGACCGCAGATTTCCTCCAGACCTTGCGACTTTCCCCATTCTTCCACCGTCTGGAACAGCTTTTTAGCCACTTCGGGGTCTTCAATGACATCGAACCAGGCGAAGCGGATGCGTTTTTGACCCTTGATTTCGTTGCACCTGTGGTTGATGATGCCCGCGATGCGTCCGACGATTTCACCTTCGCGAAGGGCGAGCCACATTCGTAAGTCACAGAAAGCCAAAGCCGGATGCTTGGTCAGCAGCTTTTCCTCGCCCTTGTCCAACGCAGGCACGTAATAAGGACAGTCCTTATACAGTTTCCGGGGGAATTGTATAAACTTCTTCAAGTCCTCACTGTTTTTAACTTCTTTTATTTCAATAGTTTGTGCCATAATCGGAAGTTTGAATCAGCGAGCAAAGATACTAATTTTTGTGAATAGTGAATAGTGATTTGTTTTTATTGTTGTCCGCAAAAGTCATAGTCTTAAGTCTTTGTTTAAGTTTATGTCAATTCACTAATCACAATTCACAAAAAAATGTATTTTTGCCCCCATTAATTGAAATTAACAACAAAAGATATGGAAAACACCAGATTCATCATCACCATCAACCGTGAATTCGGCTCCGGCGGCCATGAAATTGCCCGGAAGCTCAGCGAACTGCTCGACGTGAAGCTCTATGACAAAACTTTCCTCGCTACCATTCGCGAAAAATTCAACCTTACCGAAAAGGAAGCGGAAAAAATCAAAGCGGAGAAAACCAACTGGTGGTCAGAGTTCTGCCGTTTCTACCAACAGTTCGGTATTGCTACCACTTACACTCAACAGCCCATTGAGGTGACTTCCCAACAGCTCTACTATGCAGAGGCTAAAGCCCTGCGCGATCTCGCCGAGCATGAGTCTTGCATCGTAGTCGGTCGTTCTGGCTTCCATGTTTTCAAGGACACCCCCGACACTATCAAAATCTTCCTCATCGCCGATATGGAGCATCGTGTGAAACGCATCATGAAAAAGTGCAAAGTCGATGAAAAGGAGGCACGCAAACTGATTGATGAAATTGACAAGGCCCGTGAGAATTACACGAAGACCTTCGCCGGGAAATCCCGCTACGATGCTCGCAACTACGATCTCGTTATCAATGTCACTCCTTTCACCACCGACCAGGTGGCGCAGTTCCTCGCCTATAACCTCCGACTGAAATATAAGACGAAGTAGAGACGATTTCACATTGTTAGCAGATTTTTATCCTTTTGCGTTTTCTTTTCATTCAATTCACAAAAAAATGTATTTTTGCCCCAAAATCATTCACCAATAAAATTGAAACATTATGGGAAAAATTAACGATTTGAAAGACCAGGCTTTGGCCACGCTGAAAGGCAAATGGGGTTCTTTTGTGGGACTCACGTTTGTTTATATGTTGCTTTACGGGCTTGCCTCCACATTGTCCAATTTCGGAACTATTTTCCAAGGTAGCAGTTTTGCCACGCTGGCTTTTTTCCTTACAGGAACCGGTTTTCTGCTGACGCTTCTTATGCTCCCGATGAGTATGGGTTTCTCCGTCGCCCACCTGCATTCTTCCCGTCAGGATCTTCCAGCGGATATTGGCGACCTGTTCTATGGGTACAGGAATTTCCTACACGTGCTGGGAACCTTACTGTTGATGGTAGTGCTTGTCGTCTGTGGTTGTGCCCTTTTGATTGTGCCGGGCATCATCCTTGGTCTTGCATACGCAATGACTCCTTTCCTTTTGCGCGACCATCCGGAACTTTCCGTAACAGAGACTTTGCAGATGAGCCGCACTATGATGATGGGACACAAGTGGGAACTATTCCTGCTGGAGTTGAGTTTCATCGGCTGGATGATTTTGGGCATATTCACCTTCTTCATCGGGTGTCTTTGGCTGATCCCTTACATGCAGATGACCACGACCAAGTTCTACGAGCAGCTCCGTGCGGAATACGAGAGCATTGGCGAAGAGGAAATGCCGGTACAAGAGGAAGCTTTGCCTGTAGAAGATAACGAATAATTTACAGTAATAATCTAAAAAAGCGTGTTTCCAAACACGCTTTTTTAATATTGTTTCGTTATACTCTCACGCGCACACCGGCTTCGGCAGCATCATCGCGCAGTGGTCAATGATGTGGTTGGTGATTTCGAATCCTCTGTCACAGATTTTCTTATCCGTTGTACCGTCATAACCCATATACAGATGGGTGACGTCGTATCCGTTATTAACAAAACTCAGTAATTTCCCGTCCCGTTTCGCAACAGCATCACGGTATTTTTCGATTGACGGACGACCTTTGCCCTTGCGCACCTGAAAGACCGTGTCAAGGGCAATCAAACAACCTTTCCACAGAATATCCCCAGCAGTCCGAACATATTTGCTATCCATATAAGACTGTGTCTCAGGATTATACTTGGCCTTTTGGATAACATCCTCGGCATTGGCCACATATCTCCGGGCCTCTTCGATAGAATACGTGATTTTAGTGTCTTTCATTTTATTTCAGGTTTGAATTTAACGCGGCAAAGATACACTTTTTCTGATAAGCTTCGCCATTACATTAATATTATTTTGAATATTGATTTTTTAACAATTAACTAAATGTTTTCTACCTGAAACGGCATGAAAGTTGCATTCTACGCTTTGGATTGCGTCTTTACAGGGAAAACACCACCTTCACCGGTGTCTCCCACTCTCCCATCATCGCCTTGAACTTCTTCGACGATTTGGCGGAAATGCCCTCTTTGGGCAGATTTAACGTCCTTGTAATCATTATCGTATTACCGCCCACCACAACATCAATCAGGAGTTTGGCGCCCTCCACGGTGATTTCTTTGTGTGAGGTTTTCGTCAGACAACGGACGTTGGCAGGCAATTTGACGGAATAACCGTATTTCTCGCTCGATTCTTTCGTGTCCACATCGTATTTGCGGTTGTTGTGGATGTTCACAGAACGGATTGGTGTGCCGTAGTCGCCGTCGTCGATGGTCATTTCGTAATATTTGCCAGAGAGTTGCGAAACAGACACTTTTGTGTCGCCGATCCCATGCACTTGCAGATATTTCATCTGTGGCGATTCCACTTTCTGTTCCATTTTCACCACCGGATCATCCAATTTTCCGCTTTCAAGCGTGATTTCGGCCACTCTTTCCACGGATATGGGCTGTGCCGTCACATTCTCTATTTTGCCGTCCTGCATGATGAGTGTGGCGGGCGCGAAGAAAGCGTCCAAACTCAGTTCTTCAATCTCGTTAGCAGAAATATAATCGGTTGCTCCATTTCGTTGGATGCGCACAACGGTCTTCAAATCAGAGGCTAACGAGTTTCCCATAAACGCTAATTGCGCATCGTTCCCCAAACTTTGTAATACGCCCGCCAACAGGATGTTCTTCTCGATGGGCAACGCGCAGTTGCTCTCCCACACCTGCTGCGGCGAGGCGAACATATAGTTCAACACGCTGGCATCCAGATGATTGGTCTGGATATTGTCGTGGATGTAATCCCTGACTGACAAAACCTTGTCCATATCGGTCATCTCTTCTGCGAATCGACTCGTGAAGAAGTCTGTAATCTTTTGATTGCTAAATTTTTGCATAGCATTTTGTTGGGCGATTTTGCCGACGATATAATGCGGTTCATCCATCGTGTAAAACGTGACGGCCTTATAATCACCAGGGAAAATGTACTCATCCGTAGGATATTCTGGCAGATTGGTGAAGGTCATTACGGTGGTTTTCATCCCTTTGTCGGTGTTCTCGGTTTCCGTGTAGGAAAGTTTCCCGTTCAACACAAATTTCGCGGGCTTGTAGTCCGGCGTGGTCACACTGACCACATACTTTTCCACTGGCACCTCCTCCTGCAAATCGACCTTTTCCAACAACTCCTGGAAGAAGAAGTTCTTGGAGCGGATGGTGTAGTCGAGGACAATGACGGCATCGTACTCCAATGCCGTATGGGTCACCACCATGGTGCGGATGCCGTTGAGCCGCTCGCATTTTGTGCAGCCCTCCGGCAACATCGGGTTGAAGGCGTTTGCGGGAGTTTCCACCTTGCTGCCGTCTTTACGGATGGTGTAGGCCTCGTTGATGATGAGTTCCTGGAAATCAGGGTTGTACGTGATAAACGTCTCTCCGAAATGGTCGAACGTCATCCGCGTGAAAATCTGCAGCTCCGTGCGCTTGCGGAACTCGGTCGAACCGTCGGTGTTCAACGTGTAGCTCTTGGAGATGAGCTTATAGACGGCGTCCTTTTCGGGGGCCTTGGCGAATGCGGAGAAGCTTGCGAATACTATTAATAACAGAAATATATATTTTTTCATTATTGTATTTTTAACGTGAATTATCATGAATTTGCCATGAATTATGTATGAATTATTGAATTCGTTGAGGTGATAGCATGGTTGTTGGCGAATTCATTGGCGTTTATTGATAATTTATATGAAAATTATTTAACGAACACCACGGGATTCCCCATGTACCCCCGTTGGCACTGCACCGCTTTGCGGAACGCGGGCCATTCGGAGGCCTCATAGACGCGTTTGCCGAGGGAGATGGTTTCGTTGAATGTCACCATGTTGTAGCCGATGGTGTAACCGCCTTTGAACGAGATGCTTGGCGTGACGAATTGTCGTGCTTCGGGCGCGCTCACGCGGGTGTAGCCCGACGGCACCTTCATCGTTTCGCTGATGGCGACGTAGCGCGAGCAGCGGTCGGTGAAGGGGTAGTCGCGCTTTTCGAGACTCGTGTTGTAGTAGAGGTGGCGCATGGCGAAGGTGTAGAAGCCGTTGGCGAGGAACGGCGTGGCGATGATCTCGTTGTCGGTAACGGTTGCGTAATCAGGGATCTCGAACGAATACGTAATCTTTACCGGTTGCTTGAGGTAGTCGTCTTCGCTGGTGTATTTCACGCTCTTGAGCTTCGCGTTGGGGTACTCTTGGTAGAACATCTCCTCCACGCTGCGCTGCCATTCCGTGCGGAAGCCGTAGAAGACACCGCGCACGGTGCGGTCACTTTGCCGGTCGGCGGTGATGGTGACGGTGCCCTTCAGCGTGCCGTTCTTGGTGACCTGCGTGTTAGCGGTCATCCTGACGTAGTGGTTTTTCGGGTCGGAAACGGGCGTGAGTCCCAACTTCGCGCCGTTGGGGAGTCCCATGAGGTAGTTCTGCTGCTGCTCCGCGCTGGACCACAGTTCGCCGCGCACGCCCGGCACCCACGTGGGATCCAGGAGTTGATAGTTGCCGTTGCGTCGCTGCACCACCGTGATGCAGTGGTTGAACTGGTCGGCGGGAATGTCTTCGATACGCTCGCCGGCCATCGTCATCGCGGCGTAGGCCTTGAACCCGGCCGCCCGCAACATGCCGATGAGCATTCCGGCTTTGTCTTTGCAGACGCCGCAACGGTCGCGGAAGGTCATCTCGCACTTGTGGAGCGTGAACCCCTCGCCTTCGCCCATGGAGATGCCGGAGTAGCGCACATTGTCGGCCACCCAGTGCGTGAGGATGTCCAAGCTGTCGTTCTCGGTCTTGGCCGGCTTCAGCAGCTCATCGACCTTTGCTTGGATCTCCGGTGTGGCCTCGAAACTGCCGAAGTCCTCGTTCACGCCGTAGAACCACATCGACTTGGCTTCCCAGTCTTTCGCGGTGGTCACGATGACTTTTGGCTCGATGTCGTTGCTCGCCACCGTGTAGCGCGGGGTTTTCAACGGGAAATAGTCTTTGTTCTCGAAGGTGAAGATAGTGCGGTCGCCGTCCTTCTTCGTTTTCACGTTGAGGTTACCATTGTAGATTTTGTACTGCAAGTTCTTGTTGGTCAGCACGCTGACCTGATACACTTTCTCCTTCACGGGTTGGCTGTTCCAGAAGGGGACGATATCGTAGAAGTGGCCGCGCATGGGCGGGATGTACTTCGCGTCGGGGTCGTCGCCTTGCAGCAGGGCGTAGGTGAAGCCCTTCTTGTAGGTGAGGAACTCCACCTCGTCGCCGGGTTCGAGGCGGCCGAGGGCGACCATCTTCTGTCGCGCGCCCCAGTAGATCATGTGAGCCGGGGCGGGATAGTCGCAGACCATGAAGTCGGGGTGTTCCTCCGTGCCGTCGTGGCGATAGACGACCACGTCGCGGATCTCGCAGTAAGCTGACAGGGGGTCGTAATCGACGATGACGGTGTTGTAGTCGCGCCCGCCGGCATCGCTCAAGATCCGGTAACGCTGGTGGTTGACATAGTGGCTGAGGCCGTTCTCCTCCATGCGCACGGTCATGCTGTCGTAGAGGGTCACGCGGTCGTAGCCGGCGTAGGGGTCGTTCTCCTGCGCGGTGGCTGCCATGCCGAGGCACAGCAGCATTGTTGATAGTAGGGCTTTTATGTTCATAGTGGATGGGTGTTCTTTTGGGGTGTCCCCACACTGCGCTTCGCTTGTGTGGGGTTATTAGCGCTTCGCGCGTCTTGCCCCTTCGGGGCTGCTCAAGGAAGTTGTTTTACCCCCCTGCCCTTCGGGCATCCCCCCTAAAGGGGGGAATGGTCCTTCGACCGTATTATTCTACATTCTTCATTCTACATTCTACATTAGATAATGTCTTTTTCTTCAATGAGGTTGTTCAGGATGGCATAGACGGTGAGGGCCGCGACGGATTTGATGCCGGTTTTGCGGACGATGTTCTTGCGGTGGGTGATGACGGTGTGGACGGAGATGTTGAGGGTGTCGGCAATTTCGTTGTTTTTCAGTCCTTTGGAGAGGCAGATGAGTACTTCTTTCTCGCGGTCGGAGAGGGGGTCGGTGTCGGGTTCATCGCCGTCGGATTGGATGGTGTTCACCACTTGGTTGATGGTGGATTTGATGCGCTGGAGGTCGTCGTTGAGCTCAATGATGCCGGCGAACTGCCGCTGGTGCTGCGATTCGATGTAAGAAGTGACCAATCCGATGAGACGCAGGTTCGGCAGGCTGTCAAACTCGGCGCGTATGGTGGCGCGTTTGGCGTAGTCGTATAGTAACGGATTGACAATCAGGATGTCCGGGCGCAGAGCGTTGATTCTCGCGTATAGGGAACCCAGGTTGTCGGTGGAGAAGACGACCTCTGCGTCGGGCAGCTCCCGGAGCAGCTGCTCTAGTCCGATGCGCAGCATGATTGAGGGTTCGGCGATGGCGATCTTAGTCATGGCGTTTGGATTCTAACAGTTGGATATACGGAACTAAGATGCGGTTTTCCATCATGGCATGTCTGGCAATGTCATTGGAGAGGGCATAAACGTCTAACAGCATATCGACGCGCTCCACGGGGGAAATTTCGGCGGGTATGTACTTGAGCAACAGATTGGAAAGATCGTTGAGGGTGTCCTCAATGTCGTCATGCTGCTGATGGAAAGTGTTCTTCTGATAGGTGGCGGACTCGGTGGCTTCCTGTTCGGAGAGGATCTGCCGCAAGTAAGGGAAAATCACCTCTTCCTCGTAACGGAAATGCTTCTCCATCTCTTTGCGGAATTCTGCGTAGAAGTTGGTGATCAACGTGCTGTATTTCCGGTCCATCGGTTCCAACAAAATGTTGAGGTGGTGCTCGATGTGCGGGAGTTTGTTCTCTAAATAGTCCTTGTGCGAAGAAACGAGGTATTGCAGGATGTCGGCCATGGGGCACTGTTGCAGCTCGTTAGCCGTCGGGTAGTAGTCTTCCTGACAATAGACACGGCTGATGAGGGTGAACAGGGGCAGCGAAACGTGGTGTTCGGAACAGAGTTGTTCAATGCTCTTCTCTCCGAATCCGAGAGGGATGTTAAGACGTGGAAGAACGGTCAACAGACTGTGATACTGGTTGATTGCATCGGCCATTTTCATTTTCGGCGACAACTTCGGTGGAAAATCGGAAAGATTTTTCATGTTTCAAATTTTCGGCAAAGATAATCATTTTTAGGCAACAGACAAAAAAGGCGCGACAAATAAATGTCGCGCCTCCTTCAAGGTAAGGACGATGTGCACATCGTCTTTATGGACAATCAGATTATTTCCGTATCACCGGCATTGTGACAATACCCTTGTCGGTGAAAATCTTGGCGAAGTAGGTGCCCGTGGCGAGTGCATGGACAGAAACTTCTGCCGTGTTTCCGTTCACATACATCATATTCAGCAGTTGACCATAAATGTTGTAAAGTTCCACTTTTTCGATGGTGACATTGTCATTCTTCACATTGATGGTCACATTGTTGATGGCGGGATTGGGATAAACGCTGAGATTGTTGCGTAGCTCGAAGTTGTTGATTCCGCTTGGATTGTAATCGTAAACGGCGATGGCACTGTTCACCATACCCTCCTTCATGGCGATGGCCTTCAGTGTATAATGCACATTGAGTGTCAACGGGAAAAGGCCGGTGAACAAATTAGCGGATTCGTCAGGATCGGTACCGTCAAGAGTATAGTATATGCTGGCACCTTCTGTGGCGCAGGTGATATTCACTCTATAGAATTCGCCGTCTTTGAACAAGTCAAATTCTGGTGTGGCGACCGTGTCCATAATCACCACAGTGTGGATGTCGATGTCTTCGTCGCCACGAGGATAAATCTGGTAGCCGTGGTTGGTGGAGTAGCTGACAAAGCCGGTTACATCGGCCAAATCGCCGGCGGAAATCTCCGTGGTGACGGTGTTGAAACGGTTGTAGATGGCCATCGTGTCGCCGTTCTGCACGAATTGGGTGCCACTGATGAAGGTTACATTGCTCAAGCGCACCAGTTTGGACTCGTAAACATCTGTATATTGAGATTTGATGTTCGAGATGGTGGCGTTGGCGGGCGTGACCGTTACAGGTGTTCCAGTAGCCTCAAGAGCGTTATGTGTGGGTACCATCTCCACCATACCTTGATACGTGGTGTATTTGCCGAAAACACCGGCATGGATGACATCGCCTTCGTTATAGGTATTGGTAATCACAGGAGTTGAATTGTCGAAGATGAGCATGGCGGCGGTGTTGTCTTCCACAAACACGTAGCGACCGCTGCGGAACACGAAGGTCACGTCGCTCATGATCTGTTGCGGCTCATTGGAGGCAGCGGCCTTGAAGGCGGCAATGTTGGCGACCTGAGTGGGGAATGAGATGGTGGCCGTAGCCGTGAAGCTCGGGGTCATATTGGTTTTCCACGCTTTGGCCATGATGGTCGTGGTGGTGCTTACAGTAAACGGTTGGCTATAGACGGTGGAACTCTCTGTGGGTTCGGTGCCGTCAGTGGTGTAACGGATCACTGCATCGGCATCGGCACAGGTGATGCTGACCGTCTGAGGCTCGTAATAGGACCCTCCGTTCGGAGTAATGACAGGGGTTGTCACTACTGAAGGTGCCTGTCCTTGAACACCGAAGACCACGAGGCTGTCAATGACCACGCGGGAGGTGGCGGTGGGGTTGGTCTCGGGCAGCTCAATGGCGAATTTCAGACGAACGAAGTTATAGCTGCCTGCCTCATCCACCACATAGTTGAAAACTTGTGCGGTGGAACCCAGCGTGAACACTTGTCCGGCCGAGTAGGTGCTTCCACCGTCAGTGGAGTGGGAAACCTTGACATTCAAACCGTTGGTGCTCATCGCTGCGAAAGTGACGTGGGTCACGTTGTGCAAGTCAAAGTTCGTGTAGGTGTAACCGATGTTTTCAGCGGCGGAGATGTACCAGCGCATTTGCATGGACTGGGCGCCGGCGATATGGTTGTTGGTGGAAGGTGTGCCGTAGAAAGTGCCCCATTGCGCTCCATCCGCTCCGGAGAAAGCTACCGTGGTGTTGTTATAGACGTTGCTGGCGGTGAAACCCTCCTCATCCTCAAAACCAACGGCATAGATTATCGTGTCGTTGGATGCGGGCTGGTTGGTGATTGTATAGACAGCCGTGACAGTCTCGCTGGCGGTCCAGTCAGTTTTGAAGGCTTTGGCCATGACGGTGGTGGTGGCGGTCAAGGTTACCGGTGCACTGTAGAGAGTGGAGGTTTCTGTCGGCTCGGTGCCGTCGGTGGTGTAATGGATGGTGGCATCTTCCGTCGTGCAGGTGAGGCTGAACGTCACGCTGTCGGTGTAGGTGCCGGCAGCCGGACTGAACACGGGAGCGGCAACTTCAGGAGTGATAACGGAAGATTGTACGTCCAAATCCTGATTGTAACGAGGATATAGCTGGATTGTAGAGTTGTAGATGGCAGCAAATCCTGTGATATTGTGTGTGCTTCCAGCCGCTAATGTGGTATCAACACCGAAACGGTTGTACAAGGAGAGCGTGTCGGTTCCGTGAATGACATTACAAGATGAACCTGTAAATCCGTCAGGGAAAGTCACGTCCTGAATCGTAACGAGTTGAGCATCGTATGTGTTGTAATTATTTTTTAATTGGTTGATGGTCACTGTTATAGGCTCAACTGTGCCGACGCTGGGTGAAGTGGAAATCTCGTAAGAGGCAACCGTCATCTCAATTTGATTATGATATGAAGTCTTTGAACCATTCAGGTTCGCAATCTGCTCACCTTCGGAAAAATCATTGGCAACGCCATTATTGCCGTAAAGCAGAAGTCCAGCGGAGGCATCTTTGACGTAAGTGTATGCACCGTTGCCAAAAACAAAGGTAACGTCGTTTCCGATAATGTAGGGTTGTGAACCATCTGGCAAAGCCTTGAAAGCTGCAAGGTTGGCTATAATTTCAGGAAAAGAATAGGTGGCAGTGGCCACAGAGCTGTTGGCATAACCATTGGCAGTGGCGATAGCTTTCACCGTGGTGGTCTGGCTGATGGTAAAAGGAGCGGTATATAAATTGGAACTGGTGGTGGGGGTGGAGCCATCAAGAGTGTAATAGATGGAGGCATTGGCCGTTTCTGTGGCGATGGTTACCGATATGGGGCTGGTGTAAAGTCCTGTCGCAGGTGAAAATGTCGGAATCTGGGCTACCTGGCCAGACGGCCCTGTGGATTTGTAAAACATTGTCATGGAAACCACGCGGATCTGCTGAGAACCGGCAACGTCAAATTTAAAATAGTTGTAATTGTTGCTTCCAAAGGACAATCCATAATCACTGTAATTGGTCGAGGTGACTGCAATGGTACCGACCAAATTCCAGTTGTCACCGTCAATACTACCATAAATGTTCACATTGTCAGTTTTGTACCCCATATTGAAAGCTATACTGTCAATGTAAAGAGGTAAAGCATAGGAATAAAAACAGCCATCATGTGAAGAGCTAGAATAGACGCGCAATTGAGTGGTGAAATGACATTCGTTCGTGACGAGTGTCATCGCATCATCCAAAATATGTACCTCATTCACAGCATATTGCTCTCCTGCAGGATAATTACTGAACGTATAGGTGGTTTGAGCAAGTGTCAAACCGACCATACTTGTCAGGCAGCATAACAGCAAAGCCGCCTTACACAAAATGATAGAATTTTTCTTCATACTTTTGATGTTTAATTATTTGATTTTTATATATTTACGAATGTGAGTCAAAAATATTCACCAACTGCAAATATACATTTTTTTAGACGTGTGACGTAAGACGTGTGACGTCTAACGTGTGACGTGAGATAAGAGACATAAGATGGGAAATTTCGGGAACACCAACTGCTAACTACTAACTGCTAACTGCCACAAATTCCCGTAAATCGCATATCCGTAACAATTGCTGCAATTTTTCTTCTGATAAACCGGTGAAAACTGCGAAATAGTGCCATAACTCTTTCAGATTGGCCAAGGTGCCCGATTCGCCTCGGATGGGCAGCAGTTTTTCGATAAAGTCCTGATAGAAATTGAGGAACCGTTCTCTTTTGTCGCCAATATCTTGTCCTTTAATCTCTTCAGCCAAAAATGGATTCCGCAACAATCCGCGACCGAGCATCCAGGCCGACACTTGCGGGAATCGCTCAGCCAACCTGTTGTAATCTTCCACGGTGAAAATGTCTCCGCTATAGACGATTTTGTGTTGCGTCAGCTGGCAAAACTCCGCGAAGGTGTCCCAATCGGGAACTCCCTCGTACAGATCATCGCCCAATCGGGGATGGATGACCAGAAAATCCAGCGGATAGTCGTTAAGGCGAGTGAGCAGGTTGCGTCCCTCATTGGCATTGTGCAGGCCGAGACGCATTTTCAGGGAGATGCGGAACGGCGTTTTCCCTGTCACTTCCGCCACAATCTGCTCCACGATGTCAGGGTGGGGCATCAGGCCGCAGCCGCGCGTATGGCGCACAACAGGGGACGAAGGACATCCGATGTTGATGTTAAAGTGCTCGTAACCAAATTGTTCGTTCAGCATCTGTGTCGTATCCACAAAATGATCCGGACGATTGCCCATCAGTTGCGGAACGAGGGGAAGGGCGGTGTTGTTTTCGGGGATAATATCCTGCCAGACCTTCTTCCTGTACTTGCCGGCGGGCTGTGCAGGCAGGAAAGGAGCCATAAAACAATCTATGCCGCCAAAGTGACGGCATAGGGTGTTTCTGAATGTATAGGAAGTGATCCCATGCAACGGCGCGAGCCAAATCAGCGGTGTTGTCATCGAATCGATACCTTATGGGTGCTGATTTTGTTGTCGGCCTTGATTTGTAGCAGGTACATGCCTGTGGCATAAGATCTTGTGTCAAGAATGGCTTTTCCGGAGGATTTGCCTGTCTGGAGAATTTTTCCTGACATGTCGGTCAGGGTCCATTCGTACACATTCTCGTTGTCAGGTTGGATGAATAACTGGTTGCAGGCCGGGTTGGGGTATATTCTCCCGTCAAAATCTTCAAGTTCGGGGATGCCTACACCGCTGTATTCCAAAGCGATATCATCTACAAAGAGAACCGAAGTGCTGTTCATCGTTGTGGAGGAGAGGATGATGATCATGATGGAGTCGCACTCCGCATTGGGTGAGTCAAGGTCAATCCCGATTTTCTGGTAAGCGTCAGGATCTTCTGTTTGGAAGATGCCATAGTTGTAGCTTATGGGCATACCCTCTTTTTTCGCCACGGCGAACATCATGAGCTGGTCGCCTTCTTGCGGTTGGTATTTCACCCAAGCGGTGACCGATGCCGGGACGGTGGAGCAGGGGACGCCTTTGGAGAGAAGCTGTAATAGCGATGACAGGGAGGCCAGATTCTCAGGGTCAAAACCCGAGTTGCCGGTGGTGTCTTGGATGGCTTGGATGATGCTCATGATGTTTTCCAGAGGAATGGAGAACCCTTCCGACTCCCCGGCTTGCAGGATCCCCGGCAGATTGAAGCTAAACTGCGTGTAGGGTATCGTGAAGTCGCCAGAGACTAACTTTACGGACGAGTTGCCCGAGTGAGCTTCATTGCTCTGGGTGCCGAAATTGACCTCCACGGGAAGGTTCACGATGGAGGTGATGTCTCCGTGAAGCCCTACGGTCCATCCCACGGGCTTCCCGTAAGACCACAATTCAAAATCGCTGTTCAAGATGGTGTTCTGGGCCGTCAAGCCCAAGAAACCCGCTAAAAGCATAACTAATGTAAACGTTTTTTTCATATTCGGTGGTTTTTATTACGATTTGCGATTTACGGTTTACGGTTTGCGAACGGTGTATAGTCTCGTGTTCAAAAACGGTGCCGCAAAGATATTATTTTTTCGTTAGCGTAGTAGGGTTGAAAAACGGCAGTATCGTTTTTGCCTCGCAAGGGCACTCGGAACCGCAAAAAAAGGGTGCCCGTCCAGACACCCGTACATTTCGCAATCTCATATTGCAAGTCACAAATTAGAAAATCGTGACGGACCCCTTGTGTACAGAGGCCACTCCCTCGTAATCGACGATGCGGAGGATGTAGTTGTAGGTGGCACCCATGAACAGATTGCCATTTTCGGTGCCGTTCCATTCGAACTCCTTGTTGGTGGTGTGATAGATCATTACCCCATGGCGGTTGAAGACGGTGAATTCCAGTTCTTTGATGAGGTTTCTCTGCGGAATGTAGAAATAGTCGTTTAAGCCGTCTTGGTTGCTTGGCGAGAAGGAGTTGGGCAGGTTAAGATAAGGTTTGCAGGCGGGGATGACGATGCTTCCCGTGGAGCTGCAGCTGTCTTTGTTGATGATTTCGACGGAATATCGCCCAGGCTCGTCGATGGTGATGGAGGGCGAGGTCTCCCCGTTCTCCCATTTATACTGCAGCACGGTTTCCGCGCATTCGGCGGTCAGGTTGGTGGAGAATGCCTCACAGAAATCCGGGTCGGAGGTGATTTCCACTTTGGGTTTGCGGACGATGAGGGTGACGTCCACGATGCTGTCGCAGCCGTTCCAGGCGGTGTCGTTATAGGTGACGCGGCGCGTGCCTTCGCTGTTCCATATCTGGTTTTCACCGAAATAGGCTCTGTCGAACACGTATGGCATTTTTTCCTCGCAGGTATAAATCGTGTCGTATGTAAGCGTGTCCCGGATGGCCTTCAAGTCCAGCTGGATGCGTTTTATGGTGTCTTTGATGCACTTCTGCAGGGAGTCTTGGATAACAATTTTGATGAAGGCCTCACCAGTGAGAGTGTCTATATATGGATAATTGAAGACGTAAGTGAAGCTGGTGTCGCCATATCGGTTGGGGATGGAGTCAAAACGGTCGTTGTTGGGTTGCGAAGTTTGATAGTTTTTGACAAACCATTGGATGTGGTGGGTCTGCTGGAAGGTGGTGTCGTCCTCAGTTTGTCCCGGCCCGGGCGGGGTCACGGAGAAAATCCGGCTGGAGTCGATAAGCTGGGCGCGAAAGTCGCAATTGTCGAATTTCTGCTTAAAGGTGATGTTAGGCTCCAAAAAGTAGGATTTGATTTCAGCCTCATAGAGGAAAGGGACACCTGTGTAGGACCGCATCTTGCAGGAGTAGTACGGCCATAATTTTCCTCCCGGTTGGGAAAGAAGCACATCGCGGTCAATCATGACATCATAGACGGTGCCGGTAATGCCGGGGGTGATGTTGATTTGGAGTTCAGGTCGAGTTGTCGCATCCAAGGAGTCAAAACCGTAGTGCCATTCATAGACGTCTTCCAAGAAACCATTGGGTACGGAAAGGTGTATGGGCTCGGAACCGCAGGCATCCACATGGATGGAACTGGGAATCATCTTGGCGTAAAAGAGGGCATAATTCCAATGGGCAAAATACACACAAGCTTTTGCCCTGATCCGTAATTTTACAGATTTGTGCTGGGCAGCGTAGGAACTCAAGTTGAAGGCGATGGGTTTGTACTCAAACCATTTGACCGTATAGGATGACTGACCCGAAGTCTGATTGGAAGGGCATTCACGATAGGGGAATGTCGTGGGTGTGGCTTGCGGAAATGCCCAATAGTAAACGAAGGATTGCAAGTTATCAGACCATACAGAGTGGTCTTGATTGCTGTTTTCCCCACTAGGTACAGCGAGGAAACGGCTGTACGACCAATTGTTATTGGTAGGTGTTAGATTGCCGGCGACAGTAGCTGCTTCCGTTGGATAATAGCCGCTTTGGATGAGTTGATTGGTCTGACCGTCTAACAACTCGATGTAAAAACGGGGATTCTCATCTTTATCGTGATAATCCACATCTTCTTCGGCAAAAGAGAAACAAACCAACAAAGTACTTTCACTGACCTTAGGGTAGAACCAGTATTCAATTTGGGAGTTGTTGTTTTGAGTTGTGCTGCCCAACCGGATGACCGTGTCAACAGGAGCTCCATTGGGCTTCGTGATGACGTCAGTGGTCGGAAAGTAATTCTCGTGGATGTAAGTTGAACCTGTTGTGTTGAAGCATCGACATGGATCAGAGCCATTTGTGGTGATCAGTTGGTGATGGATGTTTGGACCTGTGGCCGAAGAGTTTTCAAAATTATCAGGGCCAACGCTATAACTTTCATTATAGTTTAGCCTGATGTATGGGTGGTTTTGTACATCCAAAGTCATGAAGTTCAGAGGCCCAGTGGCAGTGGCTGAATCCCAAGGCTGATATGCCCGGATCTGCGCCATTCCGGTCAGGCATATTAGAACACAAAAATATAGCACGAATATCTTCTTCATAATTAAGTCAATTTTTCTTTATAACGAAATTCCTCGTCGGATGTTACATGTTTTACATACTTTCTTTTGAATTGTGAATTGTGAATTGTGAAATCGGGTTGACGCAAAAAAAATGTACCTTTGCCGTTTCAATAAAAACAGTGTTGAGGTATGAAAAAATCGGACATTATCGTTATAGCAGTCATTGTGTTGTGCCTGCTGCCATTCTTTCTGTTTGACAGCGTTTATGATACCTATTGCGCTGGAAACCAACGTTTCCCGCTGTGGATGGCATTCCTGAAGTTCGGCATTCTGGCCACTTTCGGGGAGATGCTCGGCAGCCGCGTGAAGACAGGACAGTACTACCATAAGGGCTTCGGCCTCGCCCCGAAATTCGTGGTCTGGGGGCTTCTCGGCATGTGGATTGCTCTGGCAATGAACGTCTTCCGCCTCGGTGTACCGGCTTTCATGGAACGTTACGCGGCCTTCAGCGGAATCTCTGCAGCCATGTCCGAGCCGATGTCGTGGCTGAAACTCCTCGGCGCTTTCTGTGTCAGTGTGATGATGAACACCGCCTTCGCCCCCGTCTTCATGACCGTCCACAAAATCTCCGATATGCACATCAACGAGCACGGCGGCGCTTTCTCGGCACTGTTCAAGCCCGTTGCCGTTAAACGGCACATTTGCGAGATGGACTGGGGTGTGCAGTGGGGCTTCGTCTTCAAGAAGACCATCCCGCTGTTCTGGATTCCCGCCCACACGCTCACCTTCTGCCTGCCGCAGGATCTCCAAGTCCTCTTCGCCGCCTTCTGCAGCGTCATACTCGGACTCTTCCTGTCGATCGCCGCGAAAAAAGGGAAGTAGCTTTTGGTTTTTGGCTATTAGCTATTAGCTGTTGGCTGGGCAATAGCTAATACAAAAAGTTATTGTACGGGTAGATTTGGATATGTAGCTTCTTGATTTCTTCGTACAAGAAATCCTTCATTTCGTTGACGTTTTCTTTCGTTTTGGCGGAGATGAAGAGCGTCTTCGGGCCGAGTTTCGCCATCCAGGTGGCTTTCAGCTCGTCTAACGTGATGTTCTCCTTGGTTTTTGGGGTGAGGTCGTCTTCCGCCTTCTCCACCCAAGAGTATTGGTCTATCTTGTTGAAAATGATGACGGTAGGCTTTCCGCTGCAGTCGATTTCGTCTAACGTCCGTTGCACGGTCTGGATCTGCTCCTCGAAGTCGGGGTGGCTGATATCGACCACGTGCAGCAGCAGATGCGTTTCGCGGACCTCGTCGAGGGTCGATTTGAAAGACTCCACAAGGCCGTGCGGGAGTTTGCGGATAAACCCTACCGTGTCAGAGAGCAAGAACGGCAGATTTTGGAAAACGACCTTGCGCACGGTGGTGTCCAATGTTGCGAAGAGTTTGTTTTCCACAAGCACGTCGGAGTTGCTGAGCAGGTTCATGATGGTGGATTTGCCGACGTTGGTGTAACCCACGAGGGCGACGCGGACGAACTGCTCGCGGTGTCCGCGTTGGGTCTTTTTCTGCTTGTCTATTTCCTTCAACCGCTTTTCCAACAAGGAGATACGATCGCGGATGATACGGCGGTCGGTTTCTATTTCCTTTTCGCCGGGACCTCTCATGCCGATACCGCCGCGCTGTTTCTCCAGGTGCGTCCACATGCCGGTGAGGCGGGGCAGGAGGTACTTGTATTGCGCCAGTTCCACCTGCGTCTTGGCGTGGGCGGTCTGCGCGTGCTTGGCGAAGATGTCGAGGATGAGGTGTGTGCGGTCCATCACTTTGCAGCGGGTAAGTTCCTCGATGTTACGCTGTTGTGAGGGTGGAAGCTCGTCATCGACCACCACCATGTCGATGTTGTTCTCGTGCACGTAGTCGGCCACTTCGCGGATTTTGCCGGAGCCGAAATAGGTTCGCGTGTCGGGGTGGGCGAGGTTCTGGATGAACTTTTTCACGCACTCGCCGCCGGCGGTTTCCACGAGGAATGCCAGTTCGTCGAGGTACTCCATCGTCTTTTCCTCAGCGACATCTGGGGTGGAGACGGCAATCAGCACGGCCGTTTCGCGGTAATTGTCAAGGTGTTCTATCGCCATGATGTCCTTGTTGGTTCGGTTAAGGTTTTGAGCGGCAAATATACAAAATTTGGAGATGAGGCGATGAGGCGATGAAACGATGAAACGATGAAGCGATGAAACGAAAAGACGATGATTTGACGAGACAATTCCAAAATATTCCATTTTTTTCCAATAGCTTTGTGTTGAAAAGTGATCTTGAACGGATGATTTTGTTTTCTTTTTGATTTTTTATTGATAATCAGCATTATAACAACTATTTCAACAAGATTTCATAAGGTATTGATTATAAGTAGAATATTGCTATTGTTGAAATATGTTGAAAACTTTTTTCCATCTTTTTCCATATTGATAATCAGTATTTTAACATTGATTTTTAACAACAAATATTAAATAAGTTGCAAATTATGGAAATATGTTGTGGAAAAATTATATTTTTGTCGCTCGAAAATTGGCATAGAAAAAGTTATGACAACGGAATACGGATATTGGGAAGTCTCAATAGAGAAAAGCGGACGGCTGAAGCTGCCCACGGCCCTGTTGCGTGCGTTGTCGGAGGAGGAACGTGAAGTTTTCTATGTCACGCACGGCTTCGGCGAGTACATCATGCTGTGGTCTGAAAAGGCTTACCGCAAGCAGATGGACTATCTGAACTCGCTGGACCGTAACCTCACCCGGGTGAAACTGTACCGCAACGCCTTCCTGCGCAACACGGCCATGCTGGAATGTGACGCGCAGCACCGCATCGTCATCCCGAAGCCGCTGATGGAGATGTATGCCATTGACAAGGAGCTGGTGATGGTGCTGGATAACGGTCAGATCGAGATGTGGAACAGCCGGAAATATCACGAGAAGTTTGATATGAGTCCTGAGGATTTGGAGAAACTCAACGAGGAGATGCACCTCGGTCACTATTTGCCAGAGAAGGAGGGGCCCAATGGAATATCATAACCCTGTTCTCCTTCAACTTTCTGTAAATTATTTGGTTACGAATCCTGATGGGATTTATGTGGATGTCACCTACGGTGGCGGCGGCCATTCCCGCGCCATTCTCGATGAATTGGACGGCGGTCGGCTCATTGCCTTTGACCAGGATGCCGATGCACAATCGCAACTTGTTGACGATGAGCGTTTCACGTTCGTGGCATCGAATTTCAAGAACCTCACCCGTTTTTTGCAGTACCATAAGGCATATCCCGTGGATGGCATTTTGGCGGACTTGGGGGTCTCCTCCCACCAGTTCGACACACCGGAGCGCGGATTCTCCTACCGTGAGGACGGCATCTTGGACATGCGGATGAACAACCAGTCTGGGAAATCAGCGCAAGATGTTGTCAACCAATACGATGAAAAAGCCTTGAGCGATATTTTCTACCGTTACGGCGAACTTCCCGATGGCCGCGCTTTGGCTCACCGCATCGTCAAGGCACGCGAAGATCATCCGATCACCACCACCCACCAGCTGGTTGATGCCTTGAAACCGTCGCTGTTGCGCGGCAAGGAGAACAAAACGCTGTCCAAAATCTTCCAAGCGGTCCGCATTGAAGTCAATCAGGAAATGTCTGTCTTGGAGTCTTTCCTTATGCAGACGCTTGATGCACTGAAAGTTGGTGGAAGACTGGTTGTCATTTCCTACCATTCTTTGGAAGATCGCATGGTGAAGAACTTCATGCGTTCCGGAAAATTGGACGGCGAGGTGGAGAAGGACTTCTACGGCAATCCGCAGACTCCGTTCAAGCTTTTGACAAGAAAGGCGATACAGCCTGATGAAGAAGAAATTAACACCAATCCTCGCGCCCGAAGCGCAAAGCTGCGTGTCGCCGAGAAAATAATCCCGATCAATCATGGAGACCACGTCAAAGCATAATCCTACGCAGCAACAGGAAAGGAGCCGGTTCGGCGAATTCTTCTCCAACATCTTCGGTGGCGAGATATTGGTGAAAAAGAAGATGCGCCCGTGGTATCTGTATGTCTTCTTTTTGCTTGTGCTGGTGACCGTGCTGGTGATCAGCGAGCAACGCATCCATATCAAGGAGAAGAAAATCATTGAACTGCAAAACACCTATAAGGCGGAAATCAGCCGTCTGAAGGCGAACAACCAGTTCATACCCTACGAGAAAAACAAGATTCTCATCCAAAAGATGCAGGAGAAAGGGTATGTCACGGACGAAAAACAATGTTTCACGGTGAAAGCGACCCCGAAGCCGGTGGAGAAACGCCGTTGGTTTAAGAGAAAGGAGCGGAAACATGAGAACAAGTGAGAAACAGGAGGCATCATCCTCCACTTTGGGGCGGATGACCATAGTGTATCTGCTTATGGTGCTGGTGGGCGTTGCCTGCCTGATCAAGATATTGTACCTTTCCATCGTGGAGCGCGCCATCGCCTCCGGGACTTCCGACAAGTGTGTGGACACGACCGTCCCCGGATGGGAGGACAAGGTCACAGATGACACCTATTGCTTTGTGCGTGAGAATATGCTACGGCCGGTCCGTGGAGAGATTTACGACGACCACGGTCGTGTGCTGGTGGCCAACTTCACCGTTTTCGAGGTGGCGTTCGACGGCAAGGGCTTCGCACGCGAGTATGCCGACACCTTGCAGAAAAATCCGAATGCTTACGATGAGATTTTCCGCAAGCTGTCCGACGATTTCTACTACCAGTTCAAAGACCGTTTCCCGAGATATAATGCGGAATATTACTATAACTTCTTCACGAAAAATATCCAAAAGAAGAAATATGCCACGCTTTTCCCCGTGAAGGAATGGGACGAGAAGATATGGGTGATGGGCGTGGACACGGCATTCATCAAGAACCGTCCGTATTTGTATAAAACGGTCATCAACGAGGATGGCGACTCCATTCGGAGGCGGATACTCAACACCCATTTCAACTATGTGCCCGCCAGCGTGCGCATAAACCCTTACGGGGAGATGGCGAAACGGACTTTGGGCGTGGAGATGCCGGACAGGCAGTTCGGACTGGAGCATACGATGAACGACATACTGGCTGGTGTGGATGGCAGTAAGAAATACCTCGAACTCAACCACGCCAAAGTGCCGTTGCAGGAGCGCATGGATCCGGAAGACGGACATAATATCCACACAACCATCAAGTTGGAGATTCAACACGCGGTGCATAACGAACTTTCACGGAAACTTTCGGAACTGAATGCCGAATGGGGCTGTGCCATTGTGATGGAAACCAAGACCGGCGAAATCAAGGCCATCTCCAACCTGCGCCGCGCCGCCGCAGATGCTTCCTACTACACGGAAAGTATGGAATATGCCCTTGATGCCAAGGTGGAACCCGGCTCCACTTTCAAACTGGCTTCACTGCTGGCATATCTGGAGAAAAACGATGATGATACCAGCAAAGTGTATCCCATTTATAATCATACTTTTGAATTTCCCACAAAATCGGGACAAATCAAGCGGTATTACAAGTGCGATCACAAGTATAACCCTGTTGAAGTTCCTCCTATCGAGGTTTTCAAGCGCTCTTCCAACGTCGGTATCGCCGAAATGATTTTCACAACGTATGGTAGAAGAGGATTCCCGAAATATCTTGAGCAGTTGAAGAAGTTCGGACTTTTGGACACCATCCATAGCCAGCTCGGGGACATCATGCCTGCCAGAATCAAAGACGGCACCAACGACTTCAACACCTATTACGCCACCTGTTTCGGGGCCGGTTTCAACATCCCGATTATCCGCACTTTGGTGTATTACAATGCTGTCGCTAATGGCGGTAAGATGATGGCACCGCTGTTCGTGCGCTATGTCACGGACACGTATGATACCATACAACGATTTGAGCCGCAAGTTCTTATCGAGAAGATTGCCTCCGACACCACGATAATGAAAGCCCGGAAATATTTGGAGCAGGTGGTGTGGGGCGAGCATGGCACGGCCTACCGGTTCCGTGACGAGAATTGCATGTTCGCCGGCAAGACGGGTACACGTGACATTTGGGACGAGAGTATTGGCAATTATAGAAAAGACATCAATGCCGTGTCTTTTTGCGGTTATTTCCCGATGGACAAGCCGCAATATACTGTTATCGTCTATATCTATGGCGTGCCGCAGCATAGTACGGTGGCGGCGGACGCTTTCGCCCGTATTGCCCGCAGTATCATGAACAGCTCGAATTACAGTGCCACCCGCAAGGCGAGCGATTTCCCGTTCACTCCGCTGGAACGCACCGCACCTGTCCGCAAAAAGTATTTCAACAGCTTGCTGAAAGGTCTGGGATACGATACGGTCACCTATGAGACCAATGTCCCTTATCTGAGAGTGGATGCCGCCGACACGAACAGACATGTGACCGTGACAGCTTTGCAGGCGAAAACCTATCAGAAAATGCCGGACGTGCGTGGCATGATGGCTTCCGATGCCGTCACCGAGATGATTCGCGCCGGTTATAACCCACGAATCATCGGTAAAGGACGCGTCAAAACACAGGTTTACGATGACAAAACGCATACGGTGAAATTGTACCTGGACCCGTGAATGTCGGGCGTATGCGATACGCCTCTGCCGAGCTTTCATCCCTGCCGGGATGTCAAGGAATAAACCATAACCTTCTAACCTCCTAACCTCTATAACCTCTTAACCTATAACCCCGCTTCAATAACCAATAACCTATAACCAATAACCATTAAAAGAGACAATGAAACCATTAGATATACTGTTGAAAGCGTTGCGTGGATGCGAATTGACAGGAAGTCCGGAGATTGATGTCACGGAAATCCTGTTCGACTCGCGGTGTGTGGTCGCGCAGCCGAAAGGCTCATCGCAACTGTATGTGGCACAGCGTGGTACGCAAACCGATGGCCATAAGTACATTGCGGCGGCGATTGCTCAAGGTTGCAGGGTGGTGGTTTGCGAGACCTTGCCCGAAACGATACACGAGGACGTCTGCTACATCAAGGTGACGGACAGTTCTGTGGCGTTAGGACAGCTGGCCGATGCTTTCTATGACCATCCGAGCCGCAAGCTGAAGCTGGTGGGAATTACCGGCACCAACGGCAAGACCACCACAGTGACGCTTCTGCATCGGCTGTTCATGTCCGCAGGTCACCAAACAGGCCTTCTCTCCACCATTGTCAACAAGATCGGCAATGATGAGATCCCGTCCACGCATACCACTCCCGATGCCGTGGAGCTCAACCGCCTGCTGGCACAGATGGTTGAACGCCACTGCGAATACTGTTTCATGGAGGTGAGTTCGCATGCGCTCTGCCAGCACCGCGTGTCGGGGTTGCGTTTTGCCGGTGCGATCTTCAGCAATATCACCCATGACCATTTGGACTTCCACAAGACCTTTGCCAACTATATTGCGGCGAAGAAATCCTTTTTCGACAAACTGCCCAAAACCGCTTTTGCACTCACCAATGTGGACGACAAAAACGGCCGTGTGATGGTTCAGAACACGAAAGCGGCCATTCATACCTACAGTTTGCGCACCGCTGCCAATTTCAAGGGTGTCATCATGGAGAATGCCTTCACGGGGCTGCACATGCGTATCAACAACCGCGAAGTCTATTTCAAGTTGTGCGGTAAGTTCAACGCTTACAATCTGTTGGCCATTTATGGAACGGCTGTGTTGTTAGGCATGGACGAATACGAAGCTCTCGCTCAGATGAGTGCATTGGAGAGTGCGGCAGGACGGTTCCAGATGCTGCATGTCGGGAATGGAGGCACCGCCATAGTGGATTATGCCCACACCCCAGACGCGCTGGAAAACGTGCTCAAGACTATCCGCGATATCGTGGGCAAGGAAGCGGAGGTGATTACCGTGGTGGGTTGCGGCGGGGACCGTGACGCGCTGAAACGACCCGAGATGGCGGAGATAGCTTGCAAGTACAGTTCCAAGGTGCTGTTGACCTCGGACAATCCCCGCACCGAAGATCCTTTGGCCATCTTGGATGATATGCAGAAAGGCGTTCCCTCAAGCAAATCGAAACATGTGCTGGTTATTGAAAACCGTCATGAGGCCATCAAGACGGCGTGCATGATGTTGCAAGCCAATGGGGTGTTGCTTGTGGCGGGGAAGGGACACGAGAACTATCAGGAAATCAATCACGTCAAACATCATTTTGACGATACGGAAGAGATAAAGAATTTTTTTAACATCAAATAAGTCAGTAGATTATGTTGTATTATCTGTTTTCTTGGCTTCATAAAAGCGGTTATCACGGAACCCGTATTTTCCAATACATCTCGTTTCGTTCCGCGATGGCATTCGTACTGGCTTTGATCATTTCCGTCTTCATCGGGAAATATTTCATCCAATATTTGAAGAAGAAACAAATAGGGGAGAGCATTCGTGACCTTGGTCTGGCTGGTCAGAACGAAAAGGCCGGTACACCGACCATGGGTGGTCTCATTATCATCGCGGCCATTCTTATTCCTGCCTTGCTGTTATGCGACCTTAGCAACATCTATATCATACTGATGATTTTCACGACAATATGGTTGGGTGCGCTCGGCTTTTCGGATGACTATATCAAGGTTTTCAAAAAGAACAAGGAAGGCCTCTCGCCGAGAAAGAAGTTGATCGGGCAGATTATCCTCGGTCTTTTGGTGGGCGCGACCATGTATTTCCATCCGGATGCCGTCATCAGCGAGAAGAAAGTGCAGAAGCAGTCTTTGACGAAGGTGAGTTCCACCGAGCTGCTGCAGGTGGAGAACCAAGAGAACGCCCACACTCCCAAGTTGTTCGATGAACCACACCATTCCTCCAAGACTACCATCCCGTTTGTGAAGAACCACGAGATGGACTATTCTGCGCTGACCCGTTGGATGGGTGACAAAAGCGGGAAATGGTCGTTTTTGCTTTTCATCCCGATCATTGTGTTCATTATCGCTGCCGTGTCCAACGGGGCGAACCTCACGGATGGTCTGGATGGGCTTGCGACAGGAACCACCGCTTCCGTTGCGGTGGGTATCGCCATACTCGCCTACGTCTCAGGTAATGTTATTTTTGCCAACTATTTGAATATCATGTATATACCAAATATTGGGGAATTGGTGATCTTCATATCTGCGGTGATAGGTGCTTGTATTGGTTTTTATTGGTGGAACTGCTATCCCGCCCAGGTGTTCATGGGCGACACGGGAAGCCTGACCCTCGGTGGCATTGTGGCCGTGTCGTGCATCATCATCCGCAAAGAGCTTCTCATCCCGATATTGTGCGGGGTCTATTTGGCTCAGTCCATATCGGTGATTATGCAAGTGTCCTATTTCAAGTACACCAAGAAACGCTACGGCGAGGGTCGCCGGATCTTTTTGATGGCACCGTTGCACCATCACTTCCAGAAAAAAGGGCTCCACGAATCGAAAATCGTACAGCGATTTATCGTGGTCAGCATGATTCTCGCTGTGTTGGCCATTGTGACGTTAAAAGTCAGATGATGAGATGATGAGAGGATGAGATGATAAGATGAAAGACGATGAAACGATGAGACGATGATTAGATAATAAGATAATTGGATAAATAAAAGAAAGTAGAATAATAAATCAAAACCATTATGCCGACTAAAAAAACCAACAGCTTCCGCTTGTTTGAACAAGCCAGGGAAACCGCGAACCCGCGTGTGGGTACGCTTTCCGAGCAACTCATTAAATTACGTCAGAGGAATATTGCCGAATCGTTGGCCGATTTTGAAGGGAACGCGCACAAACTCGAGCACGTCAAGAGTTTTTCGGGTGTTGATTTCGTGGATGACGCGCGCTCCACAACCGCCAATGCGGTATGGTATTCGCTGCAGTCCATGACCAAGCCCACCGTTTGGATCACCAATATCGACACTTTGGATGCCCTTACCGAGGATGTCCTGTCAGAGGTGAAAACGAAGGTCAAGGAGGTGGTGTTGCAAGGAGTCTATAACATTGATGTTTACCAAAGACTGGCCGAGATGGGGGTTCCCGTGATGATGACTATGAGCATGGAAGACGCCGTAAACCATGCTTTCTACTCCTGTCAGAAAGGTGATGTGATTTTGTATGCCCCTGGTATTCATGGGAACAGCCAGCTCACGTACCGTGAACGTGGAGAAAAATTCAAAGCGGCTGTCGCACAACTATAATCCGTCATTGTCATGGAGACCAACGCTGACACCCCGCGGGCGAGCATTTTGCGAAAAATCAAGCTGAAGACGGACAATATCATCCCTATTGTGGTGATTTTCCTGACGGCCATTTCTGTCGTCATGGTCTATAGTATGCGCGGCAATATCGTTTTGCAGCATCTGAAACACCTGCTGTTCGGTTACATTGGCATGTTCATCGTTTATAAAATAGATTATCGCAAACTGGGAGTGTTCGCCCCTGTCTTTCTCTTCCTGGCCGCCGCCCTGCTGATACTCACCATGTTGTCGCAGGCGGTGCGTGGTGTCACCATTTTCGGTCGCGACGTGCAGACGTTTTACTTCATCGGTTTCCTGATTATTTTCTACATTTCCAATTATATTGCACGTCAGTACCACAAACACGGGGAACTGAGTTCTTCCAATGTGCGGTATTTGTTTTTGTTGTTGGGTGGTTTCTGTGCCGGTATCGCCACTATGAACATGTCCACCGCCATCATCCTCTTCATCACGGGCATTGTTATCTTTTTTGTCGGCGGTTTCAAAACCAAGGACATTGCCGGGATGATAGGGATCGTGGCTGCTATTCTCCTCGTGGCCGTCATTGTGGTGGCCAATATGAGTGATGACAGGAAAGCGAAAATCGGACGTATGGCAACGTTCATCAACCGTTGGGAATATTACATCACCAAGGACAACAGCGACGGTTACGGTGACCAGATGATTCTGGCCAGGTCAGCTATTGCCCGTTCCGGCTTCAATCCCGCGGGACCAGGAAAAGGAGTCATCAAAAACCGTCTGCCGGAGAAAGAGACGGACTATGCGTTTGCGTCTCTGTTTGAGGAGACCGGCATCGTGGTCGGCGTGTTGGTGCTCTTGTCTTATCTCATTATCTTTTATCGAGCGCGGAAAATCGCCAAAGAGGCGACAGGCACTTTCGGGAGGCTTTTAGCCTTCGGAATAGGTTTTTGGTTCACGTGCCAGGCATTGGTCCACATCGGGGTGAACTGCGAGCTGTTGCCCACCACCGGACAGACATTGCCGTTCATCAGCAGCGGCGGCGCCTCCTTGTTCGTCTCCGGCTGCGCCATGGGCATGCTCCTCAACATCGGGAGGGTCTCCTATCTGGAAAATCAGAAGGAGGATCCGTTTGAGATGCTGCGACAATGAGGCGATGAAACGATGAGGCGATGAAACGATGAGGCGATGAAACGATGAGGCGATGAAACGATGAGGCGATGAAACGATGAGACGATGAAACGATGAGACGATGAAACGATGAGGCGATGAAACGATGAGGCGATGATGCGATGAGACGATGAAAGATGATAAAATGACGAGAGTTATAGTCTGTTCACAATTCACTGCTCACTGTTTACAAATCACTAATCACTAATCACTAATCACTAATCACTAATCACCAATCACAATACCCCAGCTTCAATAACCAATAACCTATAACCCATAACCATTACATAATGATTCAGATCAACAAACTGTCAGTCAATTTCACTGGAGACTTCCTCTTCAAGGATGTCTCGTTTGTGGCGGGTGACAAGGATCGTATCGGGCTTGTGGGGCACAACGGTGCCGGGAAATCGACATTGTTGAAGATCATCCACCGTGACATTGAGCCGGCAGCGGGCACGATGGTCATCACCTCCGGCCATAGGGTAGGGTATTTGCCGCAGGAACTCGCCGGAACATCCACGCTGTCCGTATGGGACGAGGCGGTTTCCGCATTTGAGGAGATACGGGTTATGGAACGCAAGATGCAGCATATCTCCAACGAGTTGGCCGAACGCACGGACTACGAATCCGAAGGATATGCCCAGCTGACACAACAACTCTCTGACTTGAATGACAGATATAACCACCTCGGTGGCAACACAATAGAGGCTGAAACCGAGAAAGTACTGGCAGGTATGGGATTTTTCCGCGAGGAGTTTCACCAGCCGATGTCCTCGTTCAGCAATGGCTGGCAGATGCGTGTCTGCCTCGCTAAAATCCTCCTCCAAAAGCCCGAAATCATTCTCCTTGACGAGCCCACCAACCATCTCGACATCGAATCCATCCAGTGGTTGGAGGATTACCTCGCCAATTACGACGGTTGCGTCATTCTCGTCTCCCACGACCGCGCATTCCTTGACCGAGTGACCAACCGTACCATTGAGATCACTTTAGGGAATATTCAGGATTACAAGTGCAGCTATTCCAAATACGTGGAACAGCGCTTGGAACGCATTGAAAGCCAGCAGTCGGCGTATGAGAACCAACAGAAGGAAATTGCGCAGATTGAGCGATTCATAGAGCGGTTCCGTTATAAGGCCACCAAAGCTCGGCAAGTACAGAGCCGAATCAAGATGCTGGAGAAGATGGACCGTGTGGAGGTGGACGAATACGACAAAAGTTCCATATCGTTCAAGTTCCCGCCTGCGCCGCACTCGGGCCTTGTGGTGGTGGAGAGCAAGAATCTTTCGTTGGGTTATGACACCAAGCCGGGCGTTCTCAAAGGTGTCGATTTCCGGCTTGAGCGTGGCGAGCGCGTGGCGTTCGTCGGCCGCAACGGTGAGGGCAAATCCACTATGGTGAAAGCCATCGTGGGTGCGCTGCCCCCTGAAAGCGGTGAATTGCAGCTTGGCTATCAGGTGGTTGTGGGTTACTATGCACAGAACCAAGCGCAACTGCTCAATCCCGAAAAGACCGTTTTCGAGACGATTGACGATGTGGCGGTGGGTGACATCCGGCCCAAAATCCGCACCATCCTCGGCAGCTTCCTCTTCGACACGGAAGACACCGAAAAGAAGGTGAAAGTGCTTTCCGGTGGTGAAAAAGCGCGTCTCGCGTTGGCAAAGCTGCTGTTATCCCCCTTCAACCTGCTCATCCTCGACGAGCCGACCAACCATCTCGACATGCCTTCCAAGGACGTGCTCAAAAACGCCCTGTTGCAGTATGAAGGCAGCCTGATCCTCGTTTCCCACGACCGTGACTTCCTGCAAGGGCTCACTTCCAAGGTCTATGAGTTCAAGAACCATCAGATGCATGCTTTCGTCGGCGATGTCTATGATTTCTTGGCGCAGCGTAAGATGGAGACGCTCAACGAATTACAAAGCCGGAACGTTACCGCATCCAGTGCTTCCGGAGAGAAGGTGTCCAGCAACAAAGAGTTGTGGGAACAGAAGAAGCAGCGCGAGGCTGATGACCGCAAGAAGAAGAACCGGCTGCGCAAATTAGAAGATGAGTTGGAATTGTTGCAGCGGCTTCTGGCCGACACAGAGGAGCGGCTCGCCAATCCTGAGGACAACGCCGAAGCCATTGCTTCCGGGGAACTCTACAAAGCATACGAGTCGATAAAGGCTCAAATTGAGGAAAAGGAGACAGAGTGGTTGGAGTTGAGTGAATAAAATGGTGCGAATTGCTGTGTGTCCGATAATTATGTACATTTGCAGCATCAATTTTTAATGACCTCGGCATGTCAGCTCTAACAAACAAATATGCATTCGCTAAAAAGGAAATCCTGAAAATCATTTCCGCCATTGCCGTATTGGCGTTGGTCAGTGTGTTTTACTATTTCCATATTCGGAAAGAGGCGCTTCATGTTGCAGGTAAACGGGCAGAGGCCACCCTGAAGAACACCGAAATGATGATTCATATTCGTACAGGGAAGATCGAGACCGTTGTGAATTCCATAAAACCCATGGTGGAATACGCTATTGACGACCCTGATGCGATGTTCGACATTGCCCGTCACACCGTGGAATCCAGTTCCCGGATCATGGGTTCGGGCATTGCGTTCAAAGAGGGATACTATCCTGAAAAAGGTCGTTGGTTTGAGGTTTACGTAGGATATCAGAAAGGCGATGATACATTGGTCGCCAGGCAGATAGGCGGTCCGAGCCATGATTATCTCCAAATGGATTGGTTTCAGGAAGGGATGGCATCCGAGAAAGGAATCTGGAGCGACCCGTATTACGACAATGCCGGAGGAAAGACATTTCTGATGACCTACAGCGCTCCAGTCAGAGACAAGACCGGGGAGGTGGTGGGTCTAATCGGTGCGGATGTCGCGATTGACACCCTCGTGAGTATCATTCGAAGCATAAAACTTTATCCCAACAGTTTTTGCACATTAGTTGCCGGCGACGGCACAACATTGGTGCCACCTCCGTCAAAAACTCCTAAGGGCAGGTGCCATGTTTTCTCGGAGAAGATTGATGGCAAGAACATGACGCTGACCATCACCATCCCGGACGCCGACATGTACAAACGGCTACGGCGATCCAGTCTGTTTTTCGCTTTGCTGGTCATGACGGGAATTTTGGCGGTGTTCTTCATTGCCTATCGTTCTGTACAGAACTTGTGGAAGTTGAACGAGGTGCGGGCCAAGGAGCAGCACATTGAGGACGAACTTGCCATTGCTCGCGACATCCAACAGTCACTGTTGCCTTCAGGCTTGCCGAACAATCTTGCAAATGGGTTGGACATCAGTGGATTGCAGATACCGGCTAAGTTTGTGGGCGGCGACTTGTACGACTATTATGTGCGCGACGGGAAATTGCTTTTCTGTATCGGTGATGTTTCCGGCAAAGGGGTGCCCGCAGCCCTGCTGATGGCCATCGCCCACAGTCTGTTCCGCACCTTGTCGGCCCGGGACGACCGCCCCGACAGTATTGTGCAAGCCCTCAACGCCACTATCAGCGACAATAACCCCGACATCATGTTCATCACGATGTTTTTAGGGGCCATGGACCTGTCCACAGGAAAAATATGTTACTGCAACGCGGGGCATAATCCCCCGATTTTGATAAAGGGCGGTCATGCGGATTATTTGAATACCGAGCCCTCCCTTCTGCTTGGAGTTGATGCCTGCGCGAAATATACTGCCCACGAAATGATTCTGGCACCCGGAGACACGCTATTGCTCTACACTGACGGTCTGACCGAAGCGGAAAATGAGCAGAAGGAACTCTTCGGGGAGGAGAGGACCCTTGATGCAGCAGCCTCTGTTGGTGCGATGGTTGCGCGGGAGCAGCTTGCGCAGTTACACAAGGCGGTGCAACAGTTCGTGAACCAAGCTGAGCAGAGCGATGACCTCACGCTGCTGGCCATTCGTTATCTTGGGCATACGAACACTCTTACGCTCACCAACAACATCCGAGAACTCGACAAGTTAGAACCCTTTTTGGATGCTTTCTTTGAGCAAGAAAACCTTGACAAGTCGTTGATGCCGCAAATAAACCTTGCTTTGGAAGAAGCGGCAACTAATGTCATCATGTATGCCTATCCTGAGGGAGAAAAAGGCGCGGCGGAACTCACCTTGGAAGTTGTGAAAGGACAAATATGTGCGACCATTAGCGATACTGGTGTCCCGTTCAATCCGTTAGAGCAAAAGGAAGCCGACCTTGACGTTTCGCTTGAGGAGCGACAGATTGGCGGCTTGGGCATCCATCTCATCAAGGAGATTATGGACGAGGTGAGGTATGCGCATGAGGAGGGGAGGAATGTGCTGAAGATGCGGAAAAAGTTAGCAGTTAGTAGTTAGCAATTGGCAGGGGGTAACCCCAAAGCTATAGAATATATTAAACCATTTCCTTGAGCAGCCTCGATAGGGGCAAGAGCTTGGTAGAAATTGAAATCATAAATAGAAAAAACATTATTTTTGCATTTTTTTTGATAAACCAATAAATTACACCAACAAAATAATACATTATGAACATAAACATTACGGAAGAGGGAAATACCATCACCGCCGCTTTTGACGGACGATTGGACACGGTGGCTGCACAGCAAATCGCTGAAACCATCGAGCCGCTTATGCAGCATGCGGACCAGAACATCCTTTTGGATTGTGAGAAGATGCCGTTCATCAGCAGTTCAGGGTTGCGCATCTTCTTGAAAATCAGGAAAGAGGTGGCAGCAAAAGGCGGTAAGATGTACTTGAAAAACGTCTGTCCCGATGTGATGCAGGTTTTCAAGATGACAAAATTGGATGGTATTTTCGAGATAATTGCATAAGCGATGAATGGATTTCTGAACAAAACAGCACAATGGATCTTCTTGTTCGCCATTGTGATGCTCAACATTGGATTATTTGCACAAGAGGCAGACAACGAATTTACTATTGATGCCAAAATCAACACCCGTGGAGAGATTCGTGTGGGTGGTTTTGATCTCCAGGATGAGGACGAAAACTCCCGGAAGGCTCAATTCATCATGGGCCAGTACCGGATTAACCTCGGCTACAAGAGGGCCGACTGGTTTGAGGTGAAACTCTCGCCGCAGTTCTCTGGAATCTGGGGACAAGCTGGCGGGACACTGAGTCTTGCCGAGGGTTGGTTTTCGATGAGACATAACAAAACCGGGCTTTTCGCCAAAATCGGCCGGCAAGTGTTGGAATATGACGACGAGCGTATCTTAGGTTACGATGACTGGACCATGACCGCGCCCACTCATGATGTGCTGAAATTCGGTTTTGAGGGTTATGGACACAAAGTGCACGCACTTCTGGCTTACAACCAGAATAGCGACAATGTGTCCGCCGGAACCAGCTATTATGCCGGTGGTATTCAGCCTTATAAAACCATGCAGACGCTTTGGTATCACTATACTACTCCAAAATCAATTTTTGAGATTTCATTACTCGGTATGAACGTCGGCATGCAGAGTCTGAAGTCGGAAAAACCAGACAAGACCTTCTACCAACAGCTGTTTGGCACCTATATGGTCCTGAGTCCTAGTATCGTAAGGATGGAGGGCGCCTTCTATTACCAAATGGGCAAGGAGGAGCACGGCATCCCGTTGAATGCCTATATGGGAAGTGCGAAACTCAAGGTTACACCGAATGACTTCTACAATCTCTTTGTCGGTTATGACTACCTGAGTGGCGACAAGTATTTTGCTGTTCCGGCGGAAGGGAACCTCGGCATGGTCTTCCATGATGTGATTCGGGGTTTCTGTCCTATCTTCGGTTCCCACCATGAATTCTACGGCGCCATGGACTTCTTCTATGTGGACAGTTATGTGGGCGGATTCACCCCTGGTTTGCAAAATCTCTACACCGGCGGTTCTGTCAGTCCTGTAAAGGGGCTGAACATCAACGCCGCATACCACTTCTTCGCTATCGCGACCAACCTCGAAAATATGAAAAAGCCGTTGGGTCATGAGGTCGAGTTGTCGCTCAACTATTCCTTTGCGAAATTCGTCAGAGTGGGGGCCGGCTATTCCTATATGCGTGGTACCGAAACGATGGAGAAGCTCCAGCACGTGTCCGAGAATCGCCAATTGCATTGGGGATGGGTGATGATTTCCGTCACCCCGACGATTTTCACACTGCCGTGGAATGACAAGAAGAAGCAATAGCTGTTCGCTATTAGCCGGAACCCATAATCGAACAACAACAAATAGAGAAACAAAAACGATATGAAAAACACATCACCGTTGTCCCAATCGCAATTAGGCATTTATGTCGAGTGCATGGAGCACGAAAATGAAGTCTTTTACAACCTCCCATTTCTTTTTGTCTTTGACGGCAGTCTCGATGCCGACCGTTTGTGTCGCGCCATTGAGACGACGATAAAGGCGCATCCCGTTTTTTTTACACGCATTGAGTTGAGTGATGAGGGAGAGCCTTTGCAAACCATTGATACGGATGAGGTTTCAAGTTTCAGGTTTCAAGTTTCAAATTTTACGGACATTGAGACAGAGAAGCGAGAGTTTATCCAGCCTTTCAAACTCTATGGCGGCAGGCTGTTTCATACCAAAGTGATGCGCGATGAGGAACATATTTATTGGTTCTTCGACATGCACCATATCATCAGCGACGGCACTTCGTACAACATTATCATTTACGATGTGGAGAAGGCTTACAATGGCATCACGCTTGCCCCCGAGGAGATGTCGATGCAGGAGTTTGCCCTTGCCGAAGCGGAGATGCGCAAAACACCGGCCTTCGAGGAAGGCAAACAGTGGTATGCCCAAAACTTCGATTGCGGCGACACGTTCACCCAGCTTATGCCCGACTTGGAGATTCCCGAACACACGGACGCCCATAAACTCCGCATTCTCGACACCGACATGGATCGGGTGGATGCCTTCTGCAAGACCAACGGCATCAAAAAAAGCACTTTCTTCACGTCGGCCTATTCCTTCCTGCTGGCCAAATACAACAACGAGCATGAATCACTGTTTGCCACGGTCTTCAACGGCCGCACCGAGCAGAAGTTCCAACATTCCGTTGGCATGACCGTGAAGACGCTGCCCGTTTATGCCAAGTTCACGGATGAGACCACCGTGCTTGACTTCCTGAAAGCCGGCGAGGAACAGATGATCGGCTGCCGCAAGCACGACCTCTATTCCTATACCGACATGATGACGGACCTCAACCTGCAAATCAACACCACATTTGCATGGCATGGCCTCATACTTGATTACACTGAACTGATGGGCAAACCCATGGAGGCCATACAGCTCCGCAAGCATAACGAGGGAGTGTCGCTTTATCTGATGGCTTTCTATGTCGGCAAAAAATATCATATCAGAGCGGAATACAGCTCCAACGAATACTCCGAGACGCTGATTGACCAATTCATGGAGAGTTATGAGGCGGTTTTGGAGGGCTTCCTAAGCCAAACCCTCCTACGCGACATTGACATCTGCACCAAGAACCAATGCGACTTGCTCGACAGTTTCAACCAGACCGACAATCCATACGATGACACGCAGACCATCGTATCGCTGTTCCGCCGTCAAGCCAAGGCAACGCCCGACAAGACGGCTGTGGTCTTCAAGGACAAGCGGTTTACATACGCTGAGGTGGATGAAATCAGTGACCGCATTGCAAGCCATATCGCATCGAAAGGATTAGGACTTGAGGATGTGGTGGCCATTCTGATAGCCCGTTCAGAATGGATGGCCATCGCCTCGCTGGGTGTGCTGAAGGCAGGATGTGCCTATCAGCCGTTGGACCCCACCTATCCGAAGGAGCGCCTGAGCTTCATGATGCAGGATACTGCTTCCAAACTGCTGATTGCCGACGAGAAACTCTGTTCCATCTTGGATGAATACAAGGGGGAAGTGTTGCTCACGAAAGACATTGAGAACCTGAAGGAATCCAAGGAACTTGCCGGGCCCAAGCCCGAGAGTCTCTTTACGCTAATCTACACCAGTGGCTCTACAGGAGTGCCCAAGGGATGTCAACTCGAACATCGGAATATGGTGGCATTCAGCCACATGCACCAACATGCCCTGCATGTAGAAGCGGAAAGTCGCATAGGAGCGTATGCCAGCTTCGGTTTCGATGCTTGTTTGCTTGAATTATGGCCTCCGCTCATAGTGGGTGCTACCGTCTATATCATTCCTGAGGAGATCCGTCTTGACCTCCTCGCGCTCAACGACTATTTTGAGCAGAACGGCATCACCCATACGTTCATGACGACGCAGGTGGCCCGTTCTTTTGTCAACGATATCTCCAATCACTCCCTGAAGGCTTTTATCACTGGCGGTGAGAAATTGGCCGATGTCACGCCTCCTCCCTATTTGCTCTTGAACGGCTATGGTCCTTCTGAGAGTATCTGTTATGTAACGGCATTCGCTGTGAAGGAGAAGCTGCAGAACATCCCCATAGGAAAGGCAGTGGAGAATATGCATCTGTACATCATGGATGCGTACGGGCATAGGTTGCCTGTAGGTGCTGCCGGCGAGCTATGGGTCAATGGTCCTCAGGTAGGACGCGGCTATCTGAATCGTCCGGAGAAGACTGCCGAATCTTTCGTGGAGACTCCTTGGGGTCGCTGCTACCGTACTGGCGACATCGTGCGTTATCTGCCTGATGGAAACATCCAGTTTGTAGGCCGTCGCGACGCACAGGTGAAGATACGCGGTTTCCGCATCGAACTCACGGAAGTCGAAGCCATCATCCGCCAATACCCAGGCATCAAGGATGTCACTGTGCAGGCTTTTGACGAAGAGAGCGGCGGCAAGTTCATTGCAGCTTATATCGTTGCAGACGAGCAGATTGACGTCGAAGCCCTTAACAACTTCATCATGGAAGAGAAACCGCCTTACATGGTGCCTGCTGTGACGATGCAAATCGACCGCATACCGCTCAACCAGAACCAGAAGGTGAACAAGAAAGCCCTTCCGAAGCCCGAAAAGAAAGCGTTTGCCGCTGAGGTGGAGAGCAATGCTCCGATGAACATTCTGGAAGAGGAACTGCACGAAATCGTTGCGGGCATCGTAGGCACGAAAGATTTCGGCGTGACCACCGTGCTCGGCTACGTTGGACTTACCTCCATCTCCGCCATCAAACTGGCCGTGCAACTCAACAAAAAGTACGGCGTCGCGGTGGATTCCAAAGAATTGGTCAAGAAAGGCAATATCCAATATATCGAAAATGAAATTCTCAACCTTCTACTGAATGCTGCGGCGCATACACCGCAAGAATCGGAAGAACAACGTGCGGAATCCGCCACTCATCATGCGGAATCAAGCGATGTTCCGCTTTCTTACGCGCAGATGGGTGTGTATGTCGAATGCATGAAGCAACCAACCTCCACCATCTACAACATCCCATCGTTGGTCGGTTTCCCCAAGGATACTGACACGGCGCGGCTGGCGCAGTCCGTTGAGACTATCATCAAGGCGCATCCGCAGTTCAACGTGCATTTCGGCAGCGAAGGCAGCGACATCGTGCAAATCGTGGATGCCAACCAGCCTGTGGTTATCACACAGAGCAAGTTAAGCGAAGCGGAATTGGAGAAATACAAATTGGCGTTTGTCAAGCCGTTCAACCTGAAAAAAGGACCCTTGTACCGTATGGAGATCGTCACGACGGAAAAGCGGGTTTACCTTTTGGCCGATGTCCATCACTTGATATTCGATGGCAGTTCTTTTGATTTGTTTGTCAACCAGTTATGCGATTTGATGAACGGTCGTGAAATCGAATCCGAGGCCATCAGCTATGCCGATTTCGTCGCCGACGAGAAGGCGGCTGAGGAGAGTCCGAAACATGCCGAAGCCCAAGCCTTCTTCCAGGAACGTTTGGGCAAGTTGGAAGGCGTCACCGAGATTCCGTCCGATCTGACCAATCCCTTGGAGCAAGGTTCCGTCAGCGAGGTCTTCAGCCAACTGGATTTCAGCACGATAGAGGGCTTCTGCAAACAACACAACCTTTCGCCCGCGCACCTCACCTTGGCGGCGGTATTCTATGCGCTCTCGCGCTTCACCAACAACGAGCAAATCTGCATCACCACCATCAGCAACGGCCGTTCCGATTTGCGCATCCGCAACACGGTGGGCATGTTCGTCAACACGTTGGCTTTGAGTACACAGATTGGCGAGCAGAGCGTGATGGAGTTCTTGAACGAGACCAGCGCGAACTTTGACGAGACGCTTCGTCACGAGAACTATCCGTTCGCGCAAATTGCCGCGGATTACGACTTGTCGGCGGAGATAATGTTTGCCTATCAAATGGGAGTGATTGACCAATATGTAATCAATGGTCAGAAACTTGATATAGAGTCTCTTGAACTGGACACGCCGAAGTTCCGCGTTGCTTTTTACATTCAGGAAAAAGGCGGCATGCCAGGTGTTTGCATCGAATACGACAACGGCCGATATAGCGAAAGCCTGATGCAAAGTTTGGCGCAGTCGGTCTGCAATGCGGTTAACGCCTTCATCCGTCAGTCCGAAACGCCACTGCTGCATGTTTCCTTGCTGGATGCCGAACAAACCGCTCTCCTCGATAGTTTCAACCAAACGGAAGTGCCTTACGACAACACGCAGAACATCGTTTCGCTGTTCCGTCGTCAAGTGGAGCAAACGCCTGATAATTTAGCGGTTGTATATCACGACAAGCAATACACCTATCGTGAGGTGGATGCTATTTCAGAGCGCATTGCCGCTTATGTCGCCTCGCAAGGTCTTGGAAAAGAAGATGTCGTGTCGGTGCTCATTCCGCGTTGCGAGTGGATGGCCATTGCTTCGATCGGCGTGCTGAAAGCTGGTTGCGCCTATCAGCCGCTCGACCCGAGTTATCCCGCTGAGCGTCTTAACTTCATGATGAAAGACGCCAAAGCCAAGATGCTGATTGCCGACGAGGAGTTGCACGACATCGTGAACGAATATCAAGGCAAAGTGCTCTTGACCAAGGATATTGCGACATTGGAGACGGTAGAGACGTTTCATGAAACATCTCTACTAACCCCGTCAAGCCTTTTCATTCTGCTCTACACCTCCGGTTCTACCGGCACGCCGAAAGGCTGTCAGCTCGAACACGGCAACCTCGTGGCCTTCTGTCATTGGTACCAGCGGCATTATGGCCTCACCGCCAACGACCGCGTGGCCGCCTACGCCAGTTACGGTTTCGACGCCTGCATGATGGACATGTACCCGGCGCTGACTTGCGGTGCCTGCGTCCATATCATTGGCGACGATATTCGCCTGAATCTGCCCGACTTGAACGAATACTTCAACACGCAGGGCATCACCCATTCTTTCATCACGACGCAGGTGGGCTACCAGTTCGCCTCCAATGTCGAGAACCATTCTTTGCGCTGTTTTGCCGTGGGCGGTGAGAAGCTGTCGGCTCTCAACCCGCCGACGAATTACAAGATGTACAACGGCTACGGTCCCACGGAGTGTACCATCTTCACCACCAATTACTGGGTGAAGGATTACGAATTGGACATCCCGATCGGGAAACCGTTAGACAATCTGAAACTCTATATCGTGGACAAGCAATTCAACAGACTGCCCATTGGAGCGGCCGGCGAATTGTGGGTGAGCGGAGCGCAAGTCAGTCGCGGCTATCTCAACCGGCCTGAAAAGACAGCGGAGACCTTCTTGAAGAATCCATTTAGCCAAGACTCTGGCTATGAGCGCATTTATCGCACTGGCGACATCGTGCGCTACCTCCCTGACGGCAACATCCAGTTTGTGGGTCGCAAGGACGGCCAGGTAAAGATTCGCGGTTTCCGCATCGAGTTGAAAGAGGTGGAGGCCGTCATCCGCGAGTTCCCAGGCATCAAGGATGTTACCGTGCAAGCTTTCGATTATGAGAATGGAGGCAAGTATATTGCCGCCTATATCGTCAGCGACAATAAAGTCGATGTCAAGGAGTTGAATGCCTTCATCGGCCAGCGGAAACCGCCGTATATGATTCCGGCGGCCACGATGCAGATTGACGCTATCCCGCTGAACCAGAACCAGAAGGTGAACCGCAAAGCGTTGCCAACGCCTGTCATGCAGGCCTCGGACCGCGAATACGTGGCGCCGGCCAACGAGACGGAACGCCAGTTCTGCAAAATCTTCAGCGACATTCTGTCTATGGACAAGATCGGGACTACCGACAACTTCTTCGACTTGGGCGGCACCTCTCTCATGGTGACTCGCGTCATCCTCGAGGCCGACAAAATCGGGTATCACGTGGCCTACGGCGATGTCTTTGCCAACAACACCCCGCGGAAGCTCGCCGCGCTCGTTACGGGCGCAACCGTCCTCAACACGGAAGAGGAAGATGTGACTAATTTTGATTATACCACCATCCACAACTTATTGAGCAACAACACACTGGATGGCTTCCGGAATGGTGAGCGCCAGTCGTTGGGCAACGTGCTGCTCACTGGCGCAACGGGTTACTTAGGCATCCATGTGTTGCAGGAACTGATTTGTTCGGACGTGCCGAAGATTTACTGTCTGGTACGTGACAAGAATCTGGATGCCGCTGAACACCGGCTGAAGACGCTGCTGTTTTACTACTTCGAATCAACCTACGATGAACTGTTCGGCAAACGCCTGAACATCGTGCTCGGCGATGTCACCAACGACCTGACCGACCTTGTCAAAGCGAAGATTGACACGGTTTTCAACTGCGCGGCGGTGGTGAAACATTTTAGCGAAGGCACTGAGATTGAAGATGTTAACATTGGTGGTGCGCAACGCTGCGTTGATTTCTGTCTGAAATCCGGTGCGCGTTTGGTACACATTTCCACATACAGCACTGCCGGTATCAACGTCAACGACACCATGTCTCCCGATTATGTCTTCAATGAGCAGCGGCTCTACGACGGACAATATCTTGGCAACCAGTACGTCCACTCCAAGTTCATAGCGGAGCGGGTAATCTTGCAGGCCATTGCGGAAAACGGGCTGTCGGCCAAGGTCATCCGCGTCGGTAATCTCGCGGCACGTGCCAAAGACGGCGAGTTCCAGATCAACTTCTCCACGAACGCCTTCATGGGCCGCATCAAGGTCTATAACATGTTGGGATGCTGTCCTTATTCCATTTATGAGAGCAAGGTGGAGTTCTCGCCCATTGATGAGGTCGCGCAGGCAATCATCCTGCTCAGCACCACGCCCAAGGAATGCTGTGTGTTCCACACCTACAACAACCACGCGCTGTTCCTCGGCGACGTGCTCAGCGGCCTCAACAACATCGGCACGGACATCCGCTTCGTGGAGGATGAGGAGTACAACACTGCGATGGAAAGTGCGGGCAATGATCCTCAGAAGGCCAAAACCCTTTCCAGTCTGCTCGCCTACAAGGATGCAGCCCACGGAAAGAAAGCCACCAGCGTACCCGTTGTCAACGCTTACACCACGCAGGTGCTCTATCGTCTGGGCTTCAAATGGTCGCCCACCACGTGGGATTATGTGGACCAGATGTTGGGTGCCATCAGCGGGTTGGGGTTCTTTGATTAAGCAAAAAGCAATAGAAAAAAGAGACGCGATGATTCGCGTCTCTTTTTGTTTTCGTCAAATTTCCCGAAGAATTATTTCTTGACGATGTTGGAGATCTTGTAGGTGGTCACAATGCCGTTGAATTCCTCGAACACCAGTTCTATCGGAAGGTTGTCGGACTTGCGGTAGGTGATGATGATTTTGGAGTAGCCGCGCGGGGCCGACTTTTTCGCACTCAACGTCACCACCTTGTTGGCGCCCTTCTCTGCCACGGAGGTCTCGGCGTTGTTGTCGGAGGCCGCTTGCTTCCAATTGCCGTTGACACAGTTCATCAGGGTGTTACGGTGGGTGCGCATGGCGGCGTTTTTCTCGGTGTCCACAACAGTCTTCTTGCCCTTGACACTCGTGCTCATCGTCTTGCCGTCGATGATGAAATAGTCGCCGGCCGGCTTGGTGTAGCGAAGCTCCATCTTGTCAGCGGAGAATAGTTTGAGATTTCCTTCTGCCTCGATGGTTTTGCCGGAGGCCTTGATGAATTTGGATTCGGTGAAACGGGCCTCCACCTTCTGGGCGGAAGCGGCAAATGCCAGCATGGCAATGACAATGGTCAGTATTTTCTTCATATTTCGATAATAATTTTTGCTAGACTGAAACGGGCGGCAAAAGTAAAATTTTTATTTTTCCACTCTCCGCTTCATGAACGGCCATTTCATCAGCCAGCGGAACAACAGCGGCTGCAACGTGTAGGTAATCAGGATGGTGGAGATCATGCCAATCAACGCGCATTCGCCGATGGAAACGATGGTTGGGTGTTTGGCGAACAACATCGCCCCCATCACGACAATCAACACCAAAGCCGAAAAGAAAATGGCCACTTTATGATACTCTAACAGACGACTCTCTTCCTGACGTTGCCCCTCGATCAGCCCTTTCATGACGAAAATGCTGTAATCCACGCCGATACCGAAGATAAACGTGGAGATTACAATGTTGATCATGTTGAACGACAACCCAAGGATGGCCATCCAGCCCTGCACCACATACCAACTCAGGAACATCGGCAGGAAAGCGAGGATCGATATTAGAATGTTTCTGAAAGAAAGCAGCAGTACAACGAACACAAAGACGGAAGAGATGATCAATGCCATGTTGAAGTCCTTGTGAATCATGGAGATCAAGCCTCCTGTGTAGTATAAGGGATCGACCACCACGGCGTGCGGCTTGGCGGCAACGCAGTCATCGACTTCTTTCAATTTCTCTTTGGATAACTGTGGGGCGTTGAAAATCAAGAATTTGCCATCAGTTTCTTCGATGAAGTTGCAGAGAAGGCCGTCGGGGACGATACCCGATTCGTATAGGTTGCCGGGTTCGTATTCCGCCTCGATCATGGCCTGGAAAGGCACGAAAATGTCGGTCGGGAGCTCGTTTTTTAAAGCCGCTGCCTTGACGGCTGACATCGCCTGCGCCACCTTTTCGGGGGTCCAGTAACGCTGCCAGGCGGCAATGCGGCGTTCCTGTTCCGCCTGCGACTGGAACAACAACGATGCTACCGGTGTGTAGGAGAAAACGTCCCCGGTCTTGCGTAACGAATCCAAAGTGGTAGCAAGCGCCATATTGGCCTCCAAGGCCTCGTCCAAATCCGCCGCGGTGACGGCATAATACCGCTGCATACCGCCTTGGTCGTTCTTCTCCTCATACAATTGCCGCGATTTCTGAAAATCTTCGCTCTCATATCCGATATGTTTCAGATCATTGTCGAACTGAACCTTGCCTGAAAAGATGAACCCAATCAGAATGACAACACATAAAGCTATGATAATGATAGGGTTACGATCGTATGGATAGTTGTTGATTTTGTTAATCAATTTGAATGCCTTCTTGCTGTGTTTGGCGTCTTTCACATTCAGGAAATGGGGCAGGAAGATTAACGCGAAGAAGGTGCTTCCAAGGAGCGCGAAGGTGGCGAACAGTCCGAAGTCCTTCAACAGCTCGCTTTCGGTAAACATCAGTCCGAGGAACGCACCGATGGTGGTGAGGCAGCCGAGGCAAACAGGGACGGCTTCATCCTTCAGCATCTGCTCCACATCGCCTACAAATCGTTGATGCACAATTATATGCAAGCAATAACTGAGTGCAACGCCCAAAATCACGGCGCCCACACCCAAGGCCATCAACGACATGCCGCCCTTGATCCAATACATGCAGGCCAATGCGAAGACGGTTCCATAAAGGATGGGCAGCACATTCTGCCAGATGATATTGTAGCTCTTGAAACTAATGCATAAATAGAGGAGAATCAGCACCAAAGAGATGCCGATGGTGAGGGCAATATCCCGTTTCATGGTGCTGGCATTGTTGGCAGACTCCACCACAGCGCCATGCATCAGCACCTCCACATCTGGATGCGTTTTGTTGAATTGCTGGATACAGTCGCGGAGATGATTGATCAGTTTCCCACCTTCTTGGGAGTTGAAAGTTTGGAAGTCGGGGGCGATAAAGATCAGTGCCACAGAACTGTCGGGGCAGAACAGATGCCCGTCGATGAGGGCGAAGCCCATGCCGCTGGAGATGTCGGGCATCAGGCACTCGCGCAGTCCTAACGGGTCGGTGGAGACCAGCTCCGAGACCATGCCGGTTTCGTCGTTCATGATCAGCTCGTGATTGCGTGCCATGGTCTCGTCGGCGTGGGCGATGGCGGAATCGAATCGGGCGTACAGGGTCGTGTCCACGAACGACGGCACGTGCATCATGGCGTAATCGAGCGCGTTGAGCGCCATATCAGGCTCCAGACGGTAAAGCGTGTTGGCGATGCCCTCGTCGTTGGTGAGGATGGAGTCCATCAACTCATCAACATAGCCGACCATCACTTCCGGCTCCGCACCCGTCATCTGCATGAAGAGCTTGTCCTTGACTTTCACATTGCCGAACACCAAGTCACACTCTGACTTTTCAGACTTCGGCAAAAGTTTCATCAAATCTTCTTCGAATTTAGATTTTGTGGCAAAAAACGCAAAAACAACACTGGTTAAAACCAAAAGTGCATATAAAAGGAATTTATGCCGTGTGAAAAATCGGTAGATCTTTACGAAAACCATATTGAATTTACAATTTTTTTATAAAAAAAAGCCCGTTTTTTAAGCGGCGGCAAAAGTACAAAAATTTATGTATTTTTGCCGCTCGTCAAAAACAATTGATTTGGCGCATTTTACAAATGTTAAAGAAACTTAAAATCAGAGAGATATGAAAAATCATTATTCCGGTTTGTTGTTTTTGATTATTCATAATTTGTCAGTTAAGTTTGCAGAATAATATTATCACCTATGAGAAATCATCTTCTACAAAACAAATGTGCGCAATACAGAGCGCCTCAAATCGCAAAAGCAAAGGGAATCTATCCATATTATAAAGAAATAGAGTCTGAACAGAGCACGGTGGTGAAGATTAAGGGCAAGGATGTGCTGATGTTCAGCTCAAACAGCTATCTGGGTCTTTCCAATGATCCGCGTCTGAAGGAGGCGGCCAAAGCCGCAATCGACAAATACGGTACGAGTTGCTCCGGCTCTCGTTTCCTCAACGGAACACTCGATATCCACGTGGAATTGGAGAATAAGTTGGCCCAATTGGTAGGCAAGGACGGTGCGTTGTGCTTCAGCACGGGCTTCCAAGTCAACTTGGGGGTGGTTTCCGCGTTGTGCGGCCGCAACGATTATCTGCTTCTCGACCGGCTCAACCACGCCTCCATCATTGAGGGCAGCCGTTTAGCGTTCGGCAAATCATTGAAGTACACCCACAACGACATGGAGAGTCTGGAGAAGTGCCTGCAACAATGCGAACCCGAATCCGTCAAACTGATTGTGGCCGACGGTGTCTTCTCAATGGAGGGCGACATCGTCCCGTTGCCTGAAATGGTGGCCTTGGCGGACAAATACGATGCGGAAATCATGCTCGACGATGCCCATTCCTTGGGTGTTTTGGGACATCAGGGCAGGGGCACTGCCGACCATTTCGGACTGACAGACAAGGTGGACCTCATCATGGGCACCTTTTCGAAGTCGTTTGGCTCGTTGGGCGGTTTCATCGCTTCCGATGCCGATACCATCAACTATCTGAAACACAATGCCCGCTCGCTGATTTTCAGTGCCAGTATGCCGCCGTCCAACGTGGCTGCGGTCAGCAAGGCCATCGATATCATGTTGGACGAGCCGGAGCGCATCCAGCATCTGTGGGACGTGAGCAACTACGCCCGCAACCAGTTCAAGGAGCGCGGTTTCGATACAGGCCGCAGCGAGACGCCCATCATCCCGCTGTTTGTACGGAATTCCGAGAAGGCTTTCTGGCTTTGCTCGCGCTTGCTGGAGGATGGCGTTTTCGTCACGCCGGTCATCGCGCCCGCGGTGCCCGAAAATGACGTGCTGATCCGTTTCGCCCTGATGGCCACGCACACCTTCGAGCAGGTTGACGAAGCTATCGACAAGATCACCAAAGCGTTCAAGGACGCGGAAATCCTATAAGTCATGGTTGTTCTGATTACAGGAGTTTCATCGGGTTTCGGTTTGGAGACTGCCCGGCTGCTTTCGCAAGAGGGACACACTGTTTATGGTACCGTTCGTCGCGATGTGGAACCGCTGTCTGGGGTGCATTATCTGAAAGTGGATGTACGCGACCGCGAGGCCGTAGAAAGTGCTGTGCAACAAGTGGCTGAGCAAGAAGGTCGCATCGATGTGCTGGTTAACAATGCCGGCATGGGCATTGGCGGACCTGTGGAGTTTGCCACCGAGGAGGAAATTCGGGAGCAGATGGACGCCAACTTCATGGGATTGGTGCATTTCGTGACCGCCGTGCTGCCCATTATGCGTAAGCAAGGAAAAGGCAAAATCATTGCACTGAGCTCCATCGGCGGTGTGATGGGGTTGCCGTTCCAAGGTTTCTATTCTGCCAGCAAGTTTGCCATCGAGGGCTATTGCGAAGCGTTGCGACTTGAGACACAACAGTTTGGCATTCAGGTTGTAGTGGTGCGTCCGGGCGATTTCTCGACGGGTTTCACGGCCAGCCGGAAAAAGACCGCCGACACCGAGGCGATGCAGGTCTATCGCACCTACGCCGAATCGATGGGAAAGGTGGAGCACGATGAAACCGGCGGTCTGAAACCGCAGGTGTTAGCGTCTAAAATCAGCCAAATTATCCGTAAAAAGAACCCGCGTCACGGCTATGTGGTGGCCTCGCTTGAGCAACGCCTTTCGGTGATTCTCAAACGCATCCTGCCGTCGCGCTGGTTCGCGAAAATCCTCGGAAGTTATTACAAATTGTAGAAACGCAGCTTACTACGTCTTTACACGTGACGTTTGTACGCTCTTCTGCGCATGAACGGGTGAGTGGTGTATTCCCCGAACAACGACTGCACCTTGTAGTTCTCCTCCAATTGGGGGTTCATGATGATGGTGTCGATGCCCCGTTTGATGCAGTTTTCGTGCAGATATTTGAACAGCAGCACGGGAATGCCACATTGCTGGTATTCAGGCATTACGCCCATAATGAGCGCTTCCAAGGTGTCGTTCTTCTTCAGCGCCTTCAGGATGTTGATAAAGCCGAAGGGGAAGAGGCGTCCGTTGGACTTTTTCACCGCCTTGGAGAGTGATGGCACACAGAAGAGGAAGCCGATGGGTTTGTCTTGGTCGTTGACGGCCACCGCTACGAAGTCTTTGTCCAAAATAGGCACGTAAGTGTTCAGGTAGGCGGCTATCTGCTTGTCTGTCAGCGGAGAGAAACCATGCAAGGGCGCGAATGCCTCGTTGTACATGTGGAAAATCTCCATGCCGTAGCGTTTGCCCATGTCTTTCATGCTCTTGGGCTGCACCACGTGTACATTGGATCTTTCTTCGATCAGGTGGGCGAACTGGAACATGGACGGGAGGGTAGGGCTCACGTCCAGCGTCCGTTGGGTCCAATCGACCTCCTTGGTGAAGCCGAGCTTCTCCAACATGGGGCCGTAATAGGCATAGTTGTAGAGGCAGGTGAACGGGCTCAGATGCTCGAAACCTTCCACCAAAAGGCCTTCCTTGTCCATATCGGTGAATCCCCAGGGACCGCGTATATCGGTGCGTCCCCGTTGTCTGCCCCACTCGGCCACGGTGTCGATCAGCGCTTTCAGAACCCCCTCGTCTTCGATGAAGTCCAGCCAGCCGAAGCGGACGAGTTTCTGCTCGTCGTCGGCCTTGTGGTTGATGATGGCGGCCACGCGGCCCACAATCTCACTGCCGCGATAAGCCAGGAAGCAGTCTGCTTCGCAGAAATCGTAAGCCCCGTTTTTCTCGGGATTGAAAGTGTCGTATTCGTCGCCCTCCAACGCGGGCACCCAATTCACACAGTCTTTATACAAATGAAGCGGAAAAGTCACAAACAGCTTCAGCTGCCTGCGACTTTCCACCTTAACAATATCAATATTCATATACTAAAATCAATAACCAAAATCAATAACCAAAGCCCAATAACCTAATTCAATAACCAATAACCCATAACCAATAACCATTAAATAGAGGCATGTTCGCTCACATAGTCAATCACCTCTCCCACGGTCTCGAACTTTGGCGTGCCTTCGAACTTGAATCCGAACTTGTTCTCCACGGCGAGACTGAGGAGCAGGATGGTGAGGGAGTCGAGGCCGACATCGCGGACGAGCTGTGAGTCTTCGGTCACGGAAGACAAATCCATGGAGGGTTTGATGAGAATCAGAATCTCTTTCAGTTCTTTAAAAATAGTTTCTCTTTCCATTATTTTATTGATTACGTGAAACTTTCAGAGCGCCAGTACGTTTGAAGTCCTCTTTGCGCACAGTGATTTTGCTGACTTGGTGTGTGCCGGGCAGTGTGGCGTTGACCTTGCCGACGAGTTCTTTGAAGTAAGCTTCCACCTTTTCCCAGGGCTCGTTGCCGAATTCTTCCATACGCGGCAGGATTTCGATGGCAATCACTTTACGGCCGTCCATCTCGTCCTCTTTCACAAGGCAGTCGCGGAGCTTGTTGTCCTTGTAGAACGGTTCTTCGATGCTTTCGGGGCTGATGTTTTCGCCGTTGGAGAGGATGATGAGGTTTTTGATGCGGCCCACGATGTACATGAAGCCGTCTTCGTCGAAGCGGACGAGGTCGCCGGTCTTGACCCAGCCGTCGGGCGTGAGGGTCTCGGCAGTCTTTTCGGGTTCGCCGTAATAGACAAGGAACACGTTGTCGCCGCGGAACCACAGCTCACCATCCACGACCTTGGCTTCCTGTCCCGGATAGAGCTTGCCGACAGATGTGGGTCTGGTTTTCACGTCGATGTTGCCGGTGGTGAGGTTGGCGCCTTCGGTCATGCCGTAGCCGCCGAAGAGGTTGATGCCCAGTTCGTCAAACTCGCCGATGAGTTTCGGGGGCACGTTTGCTGCGCCGGAGATGATAACTTTCAGCTCGCCGCCAAGGAAGGGTTTGCCATACATCTTGACGAGTCCGAGAAGGATTTCGCAGATACCGGGCACTGCGACGATTATGGTAGGTCTGATCACGGGCAGTTTGCCGATGGTGTCTTTGGTGTTGCCTACGGAATACCAGGAAGCCCCTTTGTAGAGAACCGACATAGTGCTGTAAATCAAACCGAAAACGTGGCTGAGAGGCAGCACGCAGGCGTAGCGGTGGCAACCGAGTTGGTGTCCCGGGGCGTAGAGGCCGTTGAGTGAGCCGCGCATAATGGCACGGTGGGGGAGGATGGCGCCTTTGGGTGCGCCGGTGGTGCCGCCTGTGAAGAAGATGGCGGCGGGGTCGTTCTTGTCAACAGCGGCGACCGGAGCGGTGTGGTCGGCGAGTTCAGTAATGGCGACGACTTTGCACGGCGCCTCTTTCACAGAATCCATAAAGGCATTGCCGGCGGCCAGCACCTTCACGCCGAACTTCATGCAGCAGCCGACGATGGCCTGCGCAGGCAGCATTGCCGGCAGGTTGATGGCCACATAGCCGGCTGAGGTGACGGCGAGGAACATCTCCACAGCATCTGTGGTGGAGTTGTCGAGGATGGCGACTTTGTCACCTTTCTGCAGGCCGAAGCTGTTGAGGAGGGCGCGTTTGCGTGCAACCCTCTCGCAGACTTGGCTGTATGTATAATTGTTCACCGTATCGGAAAGACACGGAAGATCAGACCATTTTTGTTCAATCCAAGTTACAAATTCCGGTATTGTGGGAATGTACTTCACCTGCGCGAGCTCCTCGGCAGGAAGCATTGACGGAAAATAATTGTTCTCTTGCATATCTCTGACTTTGTGATTTTTTGAGGGCGCAAAGATACACAAAATCTTAATTTCTGTTAATTTTTTGCGGCGTGTGTTGATAGTATGCTGATAACCAGTGAATTAAACAACGGGATTCATCTCGGAGAGAAACTGGAAGAGTATAATGGCAAAAGGAAAGAAATACACTTTGTCCCGTTTCTGTCCCGATTTTAACGCAAAAATCAGCAACCTACTTGCGTAAATTGCTGATTCTGATTGTCTTTCGGACTTCTGCGGAGAGAGCGAGATTCGAACTCGCGGAAGAGTTACCCCTTCGTCAGTTTAGCAAACTGGTGGTTTCAGCCACTCACCCACCTCTCCGTGGTTTCATTTCTGAAATCGGCGGCAAAAATACACTTTTTTTTTATATGCCGACATCTTGTGAAAAAAATCTTTTTTCCGAGAAGTGATTGTTCGTAGGGGCGAATGATTATTCGCCCCTACTTAGTCATTACCAAAAAAAGTGTACCTTTGCACCCTCAAAATTGTCAAACAATGAAGTACTCCGTTGCACAAATCGCAGAATTGATTTCTGCCGAAGTGGTGGGCGATCCCAATGCCGAGATCACCACGATATGCAAAATTGAGGAGGGCGTGCCCGGCGGCCTGACTTTCCTTTCCAATCCGAAATACACACAATATTTATATACTACAAAAGCTACGGCGGCTATTGTCAACAAAGACTTTGTTCCCGAGCAGGAAGTTCCCTGTACGCTTATCAAGGTGGCCAACTCCTACCTCGCTTTCGCGCAGCTCCTGAATTTCTACCAGCAGAACAAACCGCGCAAGACGGGCATTTCCGACAAGGCCTGCATCGCCCCGACCGCAAAAATCGGGCAAAACGTCTATATCGGCGAGTTCGTGAGCATCGGTGACGGGGCGGAAATCGGCGACGGTGTGAGTCTCTACCCGCAGACCGTTGTCGGCGACCGCGTGAAGATCGGCGCCCGCACGACATTGTACGCTGGAGTCAAAGTCTATGAGGACTGCCACATCGGCACAGACTGCATTCTGCACGCGGGGGCGGTCATCGGTGCTGACGGCTTCGGCTTTGCCCAGCAGAACGGCGAGTACCTGAAAATCCCGCAAGTCGGCAATGTGGAGATCGGCAACCATGTGGAGATCGGTGCCAACACCTGCATCGACCGCGCCACGATGGGTTCGACCCGCGTCCACGACCACGTGAAAATCGACAACCTCGTGCAGATCGCGCACAACGTCACGGTAGGGGAGGGCACCGCTTTCGCCGCCCAGGCGGGCGTGGCCGGTTCCGCCAAACTCGGAAGCCGCTGCATCATTGCGGGCCAGGCGGGCATCGCGGGCCACATTTCCATAGCTGACGGCACCGTTATCGGAGCCCAGTCCGGCGTGTCGCACTCCCTCAAGCAGGGCGTTTACCTCGGAAGCCCGGCACTGCCCGCTTCCGAAGAGCGCAAACTTATGGTGCTGCGCCGCAAATTACCTGAACTGTATCAACAATATATAAACAACAAAAAGAACCAATAACCTTCATGACATCATTACAAACAACCATCGCCTCTCCGGTTTCCGTATCGGGGAGAGGTTTACATACGGCTCAACAGGTGACGGTCACCTTTGTGCCCGCACCCGCCGATTTCGGAATCCAGTTTGAACGCACCGACCTGCCCGGGAACCCGATTGTAAAGGCAAGCCCAAATTCGGTTTTTGACACCTCCCGTGGCACTTCCATCAAAGAAGGCGAAGCGCAAGTGCACACGATTGAGCATCTTATGGCCGCTCTCGCCGGACTCGGCATCGACAATGTCCTTGTGAAGACCGTCGGTCCGGAAACCCCCATTCTTGACGGCAGCTCCCGCATTTATGTGGAGATGCTCAAAGAGGTCGGCATCGTGACGCTCGATTCCCCGAAAAAAGTCGGATTTGTGAAAGAGGAAATCACGTTCTCCATCCCTGAGAAACAGATAGAACTCACCATTAAGCCCGCGAAACGTTTCAAGATGACCGTGAATGTGGACTACGGCACGAAGATTCTTGCGGAACAACAAGCCGTTCTCGACAATATCGAGTCTTTTGTCCCGGATGTCTATAACTGTCGCACTTTCGTCTTCCTTGACGAGCTGCAGTTCCTGATCCAGAACAACCTGGCGCGCGGCGGCGACCTTGACAACGCCATCGTTTTCGTTGACAAAGTGCCCGACAGCAAGGTGCTGACCCAACTCGGCGACTTTTTCCACATGAAAGACATCACCGTGACCCCGGATCATATTCTTAATAATACGCATTTACGTCATCCCAATGAGCCGGCCCGTCACAAGCTGCTCGACCTCATCGGAGACCTTTATTTACTGGGGGTTCCGTTGTGTGCGGAGATCACTGCCAGCCGTCCTGGCCACTTCGCCAACACGGCCTTTGCAAAAAAAATTATGGAAAGTTGTAACTTTTTTATACAACCTGCGTAAGAGTACAATGATTATGAATTAATTTTCATTGTCTTACATAGGTTAATGGTTTTGGACAGCGGTAGCATCTACCGCTGTTTTTTTGTCTCGTGCTTTATGAAATCCCAAACGCCTTTTTTGCTTTTGCCTTTCTTCTTGCCTTTGCTTTTTTCCATCTTTTCCACAGACTTCAGATAGCGCTCGCGCACGTGGGAGATATATTCGTCTGTGAATTTGGGAGTTCCGTATCTGGCCATTTTCCCCTCGATGTTGGCGGCGCGACCGAGCAGATAGGATGTCGGCTTGGCAGGATTCCGCTTTTGGGGACTGGGGTAACAAGCTGTGATTAAGGCCGCCTGATGCGCAGTAAGTTGCGAAGCGTGGCAGTGGAAGTAAGTTTGCGCCGCTTTTTCCGCGCCATAGATGCCGGGCCCCATCTCAATTACGTTCAGATAGACCTCCATGATGCGTTCTTTCGACCAGAAAGTCTCAATCAGGAAGGTGAAGTAGGTTTCCACGCCTTTGCGCACCCAGGAACTTTTCGGCCAGCAGAACACGTTTTTTGCCGTTTGCTGCGAGATGGTGCTGCCGCCACGATGCCGGCGACCGCTTTTGCGTTCCTCCATCACCGTGTTGAGGGCGATCACGTCGAAACCGCGATGCCCGAGGAAGTAGTTGTCCTCCGAGGCGATGGCCGCCCGGTACATGTAAGGGGAGATTTTTTCAATCGGCACCCATTTCTTGTGGATTCCGGTGCCGTTGCTAATGGCTTGCACACACTGGAATGTCGTCACGGGCGGATTGACCCAACGATACAAAATCGGCAATAATATGCTGAGAATAAACAGGATGAGAATGATTTTCCCGAATGTTTTCCAAAACTTTCTACCTTTCGATTTCTTTGCCATAACACCTCTTATCTTACGCTGATGCCTCTTTTTTTTGAGGCGGCAAAAATAATTTTTTTATGAAGGTGTTGTAATCAAAAAAAATATATATTTGCGCTTAAATAATTCTGAAATATAAATATACAAAAAATTTATAAAATTAACAAAATATTCAAAAATTAAATAATCATAAAAAGCAGAATATGAATAAGATAATTGAAGTATTACAACTTTTAACAGAAAGTCCAATTGGTATGTTTTCTGCTATTTTTAGTCTTCTTTTGATAGCGGCTTGGCTCCTTATTCGGTTCGCAAAAAAAGTGACCCGCCTTGACCTTTCCCAAAAACATCTGGAAGAGGGTCATAAAGAGATTCTTAAAAGAATTGACCGATTATCCGCTGATATGCGCGAGGGTTTTAGAAAAGTGGATGTACGTTTTGAAAAAGTGGACGAAAGGTTTGAGAAATTAGAACAGAAGATGGACGAACGTTTTGAAAAAGTGGACGAAAGGTTTGAAAAATTAGAACAGAATATGGACGAGCGGTTCGAGAAAGTGGACGAGCGGTTCGAGAAAGTGGATGATCGGTTTGAGAGTATGGATAAGAAGTTTGACCGGAAAATAGAAAACCTTTCTGAAAAGCTGGATCGGAACACTGAAGAACTTCGAAAAGACATTGCCAATTTACGGACAGACGTGAAGATCTTACAGCATGATCGTCATAACATAGGTGTTTCTGTTATAAAGACGAAAAGATATCGTCCAAGCAATAAAAGGAAAACGGTGGCAAGTTTTTGAGATTACCACCCCGGTGCGTCGCCGCGGTTCACGTCAATCTTGTAGCCGGTTGAAGCGATTCTGACACCCAGGCAGTTGACGCATTGCGCCGATTCGTCCCCGGTACAGATTTTATTGTCGTACAAGTCGTATTTTTTGCGTACGGATACCGGCGAAAGGTTCGGCATCACCACGTTGGCACCGGCCAACAGCCCTTTTTCGCGACCGGTTTTGTCAATCGTGCCCAATGCGGTGGTGGAAGGCAGAAGCAATTGCGGCATCATCAGTCGCAAAAGGCCGAGCATGAAGAGGGTTTGCTCCACGGTGCCGCCTTGCTCGTTGGCGAACGGCGTGGCGTGGTGCGGCACAAACGGCCCAATGCCCACCATCTGCGGCTGCAACTCCTTGATGAAGAGCATGTCCTCCGCTAACAGTTCGGGCGTTTGGAAGGGAGTGCCTACCATGAAGCCCGTTCCCACCTGATAGCCGATTTCTTTCAAATCCCACAGACACTGGATCCGTCTCGCGTGCGACATCCACGCGGGGTGCAGCTGTGCGTAGTGCTGCGCGTTGGCCGTTTCGTGGCGAAGCAGATAGCGGTCGGCACCCGCGTCAAAGAGCTTTTGGTAACGCTCCTTCGCACGCTCTCCCAACGACAGGGTGACGGCACAATCAGGATAACGCGATTTGATGTTGCCAATCAACCGTACCAAAACCTCATCGGTGAAGTGTGCGTCCTCGCCGCCTTGCATCACGAACGTCCTAAATCCAAGTTGGTAACCCTCGTCACAACAAGCGAGGATGTCCTCTTCGGTGAGGCGATAGCGCTCTGCCGTTTCGTTGCTCCGCCGGATACCGCAATAATAGCAGTCGTTGGCGCAGTAGTTCGAGATTTCTATCAATCCGCGCAAATAGACGGACTTTCCGAAAACGCGCTCCCGCACCGCCCGTGCCCGCTCAAACAGAAACTGCGCGTCTTCCTCGGAATGCTGCGCAATCAAAAAGGCAAACTCCTCTTTGCTAAGAATTTGCGTTTCTTCCAAGTGGGATATTAACGTCTTGCAATTTTCCATTGTGTTTTTCTAATGCTTGACCTTTTCAATTCACAAATCACAATTCACTGCTCACTCCTTAATACAAATCAATCCACTCGTATGGATTTCCCATATATTGCAGGAAACGCTCGAAATCCGCGCGCGCCACCATGAGCGAGGCGGTGTTGATACACGGGTGGAAGCTCACGCGCTCCGCCTGCTGCAGCTGACGGTCAAGGAACACATGCACATGGTGCTCCGTGTCGTTGATGAGTCCGAAAGGGGTCACGGAGCCGGGAGTCACGCCCAGATATTTCATCAGTCGCGGTTCCGAGGCGAAGCTCAGCTTGCCCTGGTGCAGCTGTTTCTCGATGTCGTGGATGTTCATGTCCTGGTCGCAGTCGAGGCAGACCAGATAGTGCTGGTTGCCCTTGTGGTTGCGGAAGAAGAGGTTCTTGCAGTGTTTGGCGTCGTGCCCGGCCCAGTATTGCTTGGCAATCTCGATGGTCGGGGCGGGCGGGTGCTCCAGATACTCGTAAGGGATGTGCAGTTCGTCCAACAGTTGGTATAATCTTGGATCTCCGTTCATGATGGTTGGTTTATGGTTCAAAGTTCAAGGTTCAAATTGTACGTTAAGATAATTTCAAGATTTCGTCGTAAATTAAATCAATGGCGTTCGGCAGGGCGAAAGTTTTGATGTTTGTGCCGAGGGTTTCCATCCGGTGCGGGTCGTTGACCAATTGTAACAGTGTGGGGATCAGCTTCTCTTTGGCTTCGCTGTCAGGGATGAAGAGCGCGGCATCTTTGGTGGAGAGGGCCTTGGCGTTGAAAGTCTGGTGGTCTTCGGCGGCGTAGGGGAACGGCACGAGGATGGTTGGAGCTCCCACGATGGCCAGTTCCGCCAATGCCAACGCGCCGGCGCGGGAGATGATGACATCAGCCATGCTGTAGGCGTCGTTCATATTCTTGATGAACGGCACGATATGGATGTGTTCGTCCTGCTGTTTCAGCAGCTCGGGGTCAATGTTCTTGTAGAACTGTTCGCCGGTTTGCCAAAGCAGTTGCAGGTCGGCTTTGCGGAAAGCGTCCAGATTGGCGGCCATGGTCTGGTTGAAGGTGCGTGCGCCGAGGCTTCCGCCAACCACCAACACAGTTTTCTTAGTGGGCGAGAAGTTGAAATATTCGTACGCAGCAGGCGATTTGCGCTCCAACTGGAGGATTTCCTTGCGGATAGGGTTGCCCGTTTTGATGATTTTCTCCACCGGGAAGAAGCGGTCGAGGCCGTCGTAGGCCACACAGATGGCCTTGGCGTTTTTGGCCAGCATCTTGTTGGTGACGCCGGGATAGGAGTTCTGTTCTTGCAAAAGCGTGGGAATTCCGAGTTGTGAGGCGGCCTTCAGAGCGGGACCGCTGGCGAACCCGCCGACGCCGATGGCCAGGTCAGGCTTGAACTCACGCATGATCTTCTTGGCCTTGCGCATGGCCTTCATCATCACCACGGGCAGACGCAGATTGCACATCATACCGCTGAGAGACATGTCGCGGTGGATGCCGTAAATCTCCAGTCCTTCAATGGGATAGCCAGCTTCCGGCACTCGTCGCATCTCCATTTTGTCACTCGCCCCGATAAAGAGGATTTTGGCTTCGGGATTCTCCGCTTTGATCTTGTTGGCGATGGCTAACGCGGGGAATATGTGCCCGCCGGTGCCGCCGCCGCTGATAATGTATCTCTTTTCCATAACGGTTTGGTTTTGCGCCGCAAAAATACATTTTTTAATGGTTAGTGGTTATAGGTTATTGGTTATTGACATTGAGGGTTAATGGTTATGGGTTATTGAAGCTGTTGAATGATTATGGTTATCTGTGGTGGAGGTGCGTGAAAAATGTAGGGACGCGATTCATCGCGTCATGTCACGATGAATCGCGTCCCTACAAAATGGGGAAACCGAAAAATGTATCCGCCCACTACCGTTTCACCACCCGTTTGGTGACGGTGCCCTGTTCGGTGGTCACATTCGAACGCTGCAGGCAATTTGCGCTCCAACTGGAGGATTTCCTTGCACAATTAAATTCGCAATAAAGCCACTGCGACCGCATCAAAAAAAGACGTGGGACTTTGGGGATAATCCCATTCTCACGTCTTAAATCTCACGTCACACGTCTCAGATCAAGCGTCTGTCAATTGCGAAGGCAGCGGACCGAATAGCCGGATTCCTTGCCGCTGAGGTCTCTGTTTACACGCGCCTCGTTGTAAAAAAGATCGCGACACCATGCGGAATTGTGGATGTCCTGAGTGGCACTCCAGAAATGAGCAGTTCGGCCCATATCCATAGGAGCAATATTATTGCAATAGCCTACAGAAACGGCGGAGAACCCCGAAATGTTATGGTTGGAATCCGCTACGTTGCCAGGGGCTCCCGACTTGGAGGAAGCATCCCATCCGTCACTCGCCAACATGCCCGCATGGTCGCCGCGCCATCCGAAACCGGACACATCCATCGTGGACAGCCGCTGCTCCATTATCAGCCACTCCGCATCGCTCGGCAGATGCCAGCCAGAAGGACAGATTCCCTGCACGCCGCTCGGGCTGGTGTTGCTGGAAGCCTCTCCATGCATCACCGCCGGCCAGTTGTAATATTTTTCCTGTGGGAGGGTGAGAACGGAGTAGTTGTACCAATATGGCTTGGTCACACTCGTGTCTATTCCGTGGGGGATTTCCGTGCCATCGGCATAGTGCGTGGTGTGGAGGTTCTCTTTCATCCACAGCTGGTTGCCTATCCACACTGCGTCATAGCTATTACCGTCGTAATCGGTCACCGCATCGTGTACAACGGTGCCGGTTAAGTCATTGCCGCCGCCGGTTGTGTCTGTGAAGATGGCGATGTATTCGGCATCGCCGCTCACCACAATTTGGCGCGGATTGGTGGCATCGCCGTCGTTCCAGCGGACAAAACAACATCCCATCACAGGCACTGCGGATAGGGTGACCGTCTCACCGTCTTTGTATGTGCCTGAACCTGTGACAGAACCCCATTCCGTGTTGTTGGATTTCACCGTGATGGTATAACTTTTCTTACAGCCCGTCAAGGTCAAGACGACCAGTAGGGCCAATGTTGAAATTCGGATGATTCTTTTCATTTTGCAATGCTGATTATCAAATTGTTCTGCTTTATATTTAAATTTCACAAGCTTGTTTTTTCGATTTTTTGCTTCGACAAAAGAGGTTTGCCTGCAAATGTCTTGTCGTCAAGGTTACAAGGCTCTCGTTTGAACTCTATTTGTGGCTACGGCACTGTTGTGCCGGGGCGGGACAATTCCCCTTCTATTTTAGAAGGGGTGCCCGAAGGGCGGGGTAGTAATATAGGCATCCTTATTCCTTTTTTTCATAATCCTCATGCTCATAATTATCCACAATGTAGTTTCCGATGACTTTCTGTCTGTCGAAATCAAGACCATGAAACATCTTTTTGTGAACTTGTTTCCAAAACGCAATCTCGGCCATGTTGCCGGCTCTGCGATTTTCACGCGCATGGGCTAACAAATCCCTGTTTTCCGGGAGGTTGTGAACATAGTGGTCTTTGATTCGAATATCGTTGATGATGGTCATTTTTTTCACAAGGAATTCTGATATTTTTATATTACTACCTCGGCCTCCGGCCACCCCTTCTTAAAAAAGAAGGGGAATTGTGCTTCGGCCGCAGCTGCCCGCCGTGGCCGGAAACATTCTTTCTACGTCTGCTTTTCCAAACATTCGAGACTTGAATGATATATCAACCCACTACCGTTTCACCACCCGTTTGGTGACGGTGCCCTGTTCGGTGGTCACGCGCACGAAATAGACGCCGGAGGCTCGGGTGGAGAGGTCGATAACCGTCTGGTAATCACGTACAAAATGCTGCTCTAACCGTTTTCCGTACATATCATATACCTCTAACTGTTCGATGAGGTCTTGCTCGTTACGGACGATGCATTTGCCTGTCGTGGGGTTGGGGTAGAGGTGCAAGAGTTGGTCGATGTCACGCTCGGGAACCCCGACATCAGGTCTTACGGAGAACACCACGTTGTCGATGAATACCTTGCCTAAATAGGCGGGACAGTGATAGCGGAACGCCACATACCGTCCGTCGCCGTTGTGGTGGTCAAGGAGTACTGAATGCGGTTCCCATACGCCCCAGCTCTGGAGGGTGATGGTATCGACCGGCACGAAGGAGGCGGCATCGTAAGGACTGCTCATCACGCCGATGAACATCGTGTCCCAACCCGGAACCGCACCAGCTTCCTGGAAGTAGCTGAAATCCAGCTGGATGCTATCAAAGGAGAGATTCGGGGCGAATGCCGGGGTGATGGCCCAATCATCGCTGAAGGAGTTGGCGAGGAAGAGCATCGACCCGACACCGCTGGCAGAAACTTCGGACGAAACGATGGGGTAGTAGGAGTAGGATGCAGGGGTCAGAATGCGGCGCCAACAATCGGGGAAGGCCGTTTCGGTGTTTGTTCCGTAAGTGTCGAACCTCTCCGTGTAGGGCAATTGGCTGATAATGCCACAGTCCGGGGTGATTTCTAACGGCTCTGACCATCCCGAATGGCTGTTCGAGCCACAGACAGTCCGCACGAATATGCGGTACGTTTGTCCGGGAGTCAGGTTGTCAACGACAAACGAGGTGTTGGCGGTGGCCACCGGGGTTTGGGTGTTGGGAGAAACTCCCGGGGCGCAGGCCACATATTCCCATTGTGAAGCACTGCTATGCGAGGGCTCGAACGAGATGGCAGCCGAGGTGGAGGTGAGGTTATGGGCAGTCAACGCGGAGGGTGCATCGCAATCATCTGCCTGATAGACAATCAGATCGTCAAGCCACATAGCCATATTAGAGGAGTGTAATCCCACCTGCCGGAAGGCGATATGGCGGTTGGTGCCCGTCATCACCGTGTTGCGGAAATCCACTGTGACATCCTGCCAGGTGTCATATTGGGCGATGGAGAAAACCTGCACGGATTCGAAGGTCGAAAGGTCGTACGGGTCGCTCATCACCCCCACTTCCATACAGCCGGCAATATATTCATGGTCGGCGGACAACCGGAACTGCGCTCGCAGCGAGTGGATGTCCACCCCGAACGGCTGGGTGACAGCGGTGGCAGTCGTTGACGTGTCGGAGTGGAAGAGCAGGGCTTTGCTCTCCATGCCGTAATAGCCGTAGGTGTTCCAGTCAATTCTGGGGCATTCGGCGTAGGTGACGGGGAAGATCCAGCAGTCGGGTCTCACAATATAGGTGCTCATCCACGGGTAGTCGTCGAAATTCTCCGAGTAGGGCAGGTCCACCACGGGGGCGCAAGTCGTCATGAAAGTGGTGGGGGTACACCACGAGCTGCTCGAACTGCCGCAATCGGACTGTACGAAGACATCGTACATCGTGTTGTCGGCCAAGCCGCCGATAACGATCGGATGGGTTCCCGTCTGCACAGGCGTACCGCTTTCAGGTCCATTGCCGTTGGGGACGACCACCACGCGCCAAGCGGTCTCTGACCCGCCGGGTTGCCAATCCACCAACACGCTGTCGTGGGTGATGGGTTCAGCGGTCACATTCGTGGGCAGCGGACAGGCGGAGAGGTAATCCACCGTCAGATTGTCCATGCTGACCGGGGTGAGCGGATTGGAGAAGTTCTCCTGCATAAAAGCGAGGTAGTGACCATTGCCGGTATAGGAGGCCAAACTGACGGTCCTGTCAATCCAAGATGTCAGCGCGTAAGGGTTCGGGAAGACCGTGTCAACAGGCGTGAACGTGGCGAAGTCGTTAGGATCGGTCATCACACCCACCACCAACATGGAGTTGGGGGCTGTCGTGTTGGCTTTGAACTTGAACGATGCCTGCAAGGTGTTCAGCGGGATAGACGAGTCAAATTCGGGCGTGATGGCGACGTTGTGGCCGTTGCTGGGTTGGAAATAGAGCGAACCCGGTGAGCTGTAAAATCCGTTGGGGAAAATAAACGGATAAGGTGCGACGATATAGGAGGAGTAGAGGCGGCTCCAGCATCTCGGGAATGCGGAGTAGCCGTCCAGATTGGAACCGGTGCCGTAGGTGTCAAAGGATTCCAAATAAGGGATATCGGTGATGGTGCCGCAGTCTGTCCTTTGGGAAGTGGAACACCATGCACTCTGGCTGTTCCCGCAATTGGTACGCACATAGATGGTGTAGAGTCTGTCTTTGTGCAGATTGTTGAAGGTGTAAGCGGTACTTGTCAGCGCGACAATTTGCGTGGTGTCTAAAGGTTGCCCTTCTTCCACAATGACGGCCTCCCAATTCTGGTCGCTGGTGTCGGCGGGGGTGAAGCTGATGCTGATGCTGGTTGTGGAGGTTGCGGTCACTGTCAGCGTGTGCGGTGCGGCGCAGGAACCGCCGTAAATCATGATGTTATCGACGGCACCCGGCGGGTTCGTTCCCTCATAGTGGCCGTTGCTCCAGAGGAAGTAGAGCCGCTGGTGTCCCGCGTGCGTGGAATCGACCGTGAACGAATGGCTGGTCCATGCGGCATCCGTGTACAGCCCGTTGCCGAGTTCCTCCAATCCGGAAGGGATAGTGATGGAATAGGTGGCGTTGGGCTCCACAGGGACAGGTGGTCCGAGGAAGATGCGGGTGCGGTCATCGCCGCTCTGCCCAAGCCCTCGGAAGTCGAAGGCAATCTGGTATTCAGAATATCCTGGGGTGAAATAGATGTCACGATAAGCCCAGGAGTTGCTCATAGAGCCATAGACATTGTAGGCGTTGGTTGCACCGTTGTCGTTGGAGACGTAGAGAGCGTATTGGCCTGCTTGTTGCGCGGCCTGCCCAATATACCAGCGGTTGTCGCCCACACCCAGCAGACGCCAGTCGCGGTTCTCGTCACTCTCTTCAAAGCCGCAGAAATAGGGCAGCTGCGCTTCGGTGGCTTCCGTGAAGAAAGTGCTTACATCGCTCCACTGGCTGGCGAATGACGGCACGCAACTCTTGCGCACGCGCCACGTGTATTGCGTGGAGGACTGCAAATTCTGCAGCAATAGGAACGTGTCGGTGGTGGAAAGCTCGTACCATCCCGTATCGCTGCTCATCCGGTAGCCGACCGTGTAGTCGTTGGTGATGCCGCACGCACCGGGGCTCCAGGAGACCACCGCTGTGACATCGGCAAGGTCGGAAACGGTCAGCTCCGTCGGGATGCTGCATGGCGAACCGACGATGGAGATGTTGTCCACGGCACCCGGAAGGTTGTTGTTAGTCCCGACAATCTGCTGTGTCCAAAGGAAATACAGGCGTTGCATGCCCGCATGGGAACCGTTGATTACGAAACGGAAATGGTTCCAGTTGGCCATCCCATAGAAGTCGCCGATAACTTCTGCATTGGCGGGGGTGTAATTGCCGGAAGGCGTTGCCGGCGGTCCGAGGAACACTCTCACATAGTCCACAGACGCTCCAGGATAACCGTATGAGCGGATGTCGAATTCCATCAGATATTCGGAATATTGCGGATCGAAGTAGATGTCGCGATAAGCCCAGGTCTGGGCGTTCACGTTGTCGGAGAATGTGTTGGAAACGCCGTTGTTGTTGGAGACATACAACGCGGAATCGCCATCACAGTGCACCGCATGGCCGATATACCACTTGTGGTTGTTCATACCGTCATCTATTATCCAACATACGTTCTCATCTGCCTCCTCAAAGCCGCAGAAATAAGGCAAAGTAGTCGTGCTGAACAGGAATTCGTCACTCCATACGCCTTGCAAAGTGTCGCAGTTGGTCCTGACTTTGGCTATATAGTTGGTCTTGGGTTGCAGGTTGGTCAACGTGACTTGATTGCTGTTGGCGGTCACATAACTATAGGTGTTGTCGGATTGTCGGCGGTAAGCCACCGTGTAGGAGTCGGCTTGGTAAACCGCATCCCAAGACAGCACCGCATCGTTCTCCGACACTTGGTTGGCGATCAGATGGCGTGGGATGCCGCAACCCTCCGGTGTGATAGAGATGTTGTCGAAGGCCGCCGGTGGGTTGGTACCCATGCTCACGTCGCTGCGCCACAGGATGTATATGCGCTGCAGACCAGTGAAGGCGGTGTCTAAATTGATGGTGACATTGTGCCAGGTGGAATCCAAATAGATGACATCGCCCATCTGGGTTGCACCGTCGGGGACAATAATATTTGAGCTGACGGGTGTGACAGTTGGTGTCGTGGGAGGTCCTAAGAATACCTTTGCGTAGTCAACAGGATTGTTGTTGTACAGCTCGCCGAAAGCTCTGCAGTCGAATGAAATCACATAATCGGTATAGCTGGGATCCAGATAGACATCGCGGTAAGCCCATATCATCGAATAGTTGGTCGTGTAGGTGTTGGTGGCGCCATTGTCATTGGAAACATACAACGATGAGGTGCCTCCGTTGTTCACAGCGTTTCCGATATGCCATTTGTTGGCGTAACTCCCGTTCACGAACGTCCATCGGCTGTTCTCATCCGCATCTTCGAAATCACATACGTATGGCAGACGAGCGGTAATCGCCGGGGTCTGGAAGGTGGATTCCGCAGACCATTGGCTGTGGTCGGTGGCGGTGCAGTTGGCCCGCACTTTCCAAACGTAGGTAGTCAGCGGGGTGAGGTTGCCAATGGTGAGATGTTCGTCCTGTACGGTGATGTAGGTGAAGGCGGTATCATATTGCAGTTTGTAAGCAACAGTGTAGGATTCGGCACTGCCGTTGTGCATAGACCACAACAGATTGGCGAGCGTGTCCATCGCCTGCGCGGTCAGTTCGTAAGGGACATCGGTACACGGGGTGCCGTCGATGGAGAGGTTGTCGATGGCGGCCGGCGGATTGGAGACTGTCCAGCCGGTGTTGCGCCACAAGAAATAGAGTCGTTGCAGACCAGCGTAGGAGTGGTTCAACGTGTAGGTTTTGGTTGTCCACGCCGACATCCCGCAAAGGCTGGTTCCCAGTTCGGTGGCTCCGGCGGGCGTGGCGCTGCCGTTAGGTGTGGCAGGACTTCCGATGTAAACATTGGTGTAGGCCGAAGTTTGGTAGCTGGTTCCTCCCACCCCCCGCATGTCAAAGGAAAGGGTATAGAGGGAATCGGACGGATCAAAATAGATGTCCCGGTAGGCCCATACGTAGGAACTGTTATAAGGGTAAGAGTATGCGTAAGTTACACCTCCATCGTTAGATATATACAAGGAATAGTCCCCGCTCAAGCTGACCGCGTTGCCAACATACCATTGGTTGTTATAGGTCCCATTCACGAACTGCCAAGCGTTGCGCTCACCCGCATCTTCAAAGTCACAGATGTAGGGCAAAGCCGCCGGCATCTGGACGCTGAGGTCGCTGGTCCATCCACTATGATCGTTAGCGGAGCAATTGGCGCGCACTTTGCAGAAGTAGGCGGCGGACGGAGTGAGTCCGCTTACGGTCAAGAAAGTGTCCGTGGTCGTGTATTCGGTGGATGAGGTGCCTCCTGCCTCACGCACGCTCACCGTGTAGGAGGCGGCAGTGCCGACCGGATTCGGTGACCAGCTGAGTGTCACGGTGTTGTCCGTCATGTCCGTTACCACCGGCTCTGAAGGGGTGACACAAGTCAGCCCGAGGATGGCGAGATTATCGACTGCGGCGGGCGGCTGTACCCCCGTGGAGTTGTTGTTGACCCACAGGAAATAGATCCGTTGCACTCCAGAGTAAGTGGAGTCGATGGTGAATGCGTAGTGCGTCCAGTCGTTGACAGAGGATATGGCAGTGCCCACTTGCATTGCGCCGGCGGGAGTTGAGGTGCCGGACGGGACAGCGGGACTGCCCACAAAGACCTTCATGTAGTCGGTGTTAGCCTGCCCCATGCCTTTGAAATCGAACGAGAGCTGGTATTCAGCATGGCCGTTATCGAAGAAGACATCGCGATATGCCCACACGGAAGCGGTTTCCGTGATGGTATAGGCGTTGGTCGTGCCACCGTTGTTGGAGATGTAGAGGGCATTGTTGTCGCCGTAGCCGGTGGCATTGCCGATGACCCACTGGTTTTCCGCTTCGCCGTTTACCATCGTCCATTGGCTGTTTTCTGCGGTGTTGTCAAAGGAGCAAACGTAGGGCAGACGATTCAGCATCTGCGTGGTGGTGAAGAACATATCTCCGCTCCATTCACTCTGTTCATTATCTGTGCAGTTGGCGCGGATTTTCCACGTGTAAGTGGTTTCAGGAAGAAGTCCGATCAGCACACATGTGGTGTTTTGCACAGACAATTCCACATAGAGACTGTCGTCCAGTTTCTTGTAAGCAACAGTGTAGGAGAGCGGGGAGCCTGCGCTGGGAGTCCAGGAAAGGGTCGTGGTGGTGTCTTGCGCTTGGGCTGCCAAATTAGCAGGGACACCGCACGTGGAGACGGTGATGGAAATATTGTCGATGGCGGCAGGTGGATTGATGCCGGAATTATTGTTGTTGTTCCACAAGATGTAGAGCCGTTGCACGCCCGCGTGGGTGGAATCCACTGTGAAGCTCTTATGTGCCCACTGTTCCGTCAGGTTCAATGTTTCCCCGATTTGTGTAAGGGGAATGGTAGCATCGTAGATATCGAAAATCGGAGATGCAGGTGTATCCAGGAAAAGTTTCACATAATCCTGTCCTTCTTGTCCCACGCCCTTGAAATCCAGAGAGAGCTGATACTGGGAATATCCCGGTTCCAGATAGATGTCGCGGTACGCCCAAACAAATGAATAGCGTTGAAAGTCATAAGTGTTAGATACACCGTCATCGCTGGAAATAAACAACAACGTGTTATCGGAGACATCTGTCGGAGTGCCTATAAACCAGCGGTTCTGGTAATCATAGCTGAAAGATTCCCCATAATTGTGGATTTCACAATCCTCGCCGTTTCGGATGGTCCAACAGGCGTTCTCCGCATCGTCTTCAAAATCACAGAAATAGGGGAGTTGTGCCAATGTCTGGAACGCTTTCTCGCTACTCCAATCGCTCCATACGTTGCCTGCATATTGGGCTTTCAATTTCCAGGCATACCAGCTGGATGCTACTAGGTTGGAGAGTTGGAAGGCCGTGTCGGAAGCGGACAGGAGTGTTTCCGTGTATGTTGAGTCGGTTTCGGCACGATAAGCTAACAGATAGCCTTGTGGCACCTCAATGGTGTCGGGCTGCCAAGTCAGACGCGCTGTGTGCGCGGTGACATCCTTTGTGGCTAATTGTTCAGGAATGTTGTAGCTGATGCCCTTGATAGAAATATTGTCAATGGCACCGGCAGGGTTTAAGGAGGTGTTGAACCGGAAGTCGATGCGTAGCTGTTGGAGTCCGGCAAACGTAGAGTCCACCGTGATGCTGTGGTGAGTCCAGAATGGCGCATCGCTCAGAAATCCGCTCACGGCATCATAATTAAGGAAAACTTGCATAAATCCCTGCATACTACCGCCGCCTTTAACATCAAAATCAATCTGATACTTGGAGAATCCTGGTGTGAAGTAGATTTCTCGGAAGGCATACGGCTCTCCTCCATGCGGGATGTAACTGTTGGTGAGGCCGCCATCGTTGCTGATGTACAGGGAATTTTGTCCGCTGCACGCAACGGCATTACCAATATAAACTTGATTGTTTTCTGATTCCCAGTCAGTTACAATCTGCCAGTTACTGTTTTCCACAGCATCCTCAAAATCACAGAAATAGGGCAACCCAACATGCAGTTGGTCGGTGTAGAAATCTTCTTCATCGCTCCAGAAACTGTATTCCGAAGGGCTGCAGTTGGCGCGGACTTTCCACACATATTCGGTGAGCGGTTGCAGGCCGCCTATTATGCAGGACGTGTCAGTTACGATCACTTCCGTGAACACGGTATCATTCATTTTGCGATACGCCACCGTGTAGGATTCCGGAGTTTGATTGTCGAAAGGCTGCCAAGAGAGTTCGGCTAAAGTGTCCGTAACGGTTACATTTTGTAAAGAGCCAGGTCGTCCGCAGTTAGTGGCCGACACGCAGAAATTGTCCACCGCTGCTGTGGGGTCGCACGTGTAATAGCCATAATCTTCCCAGCTGAAATAGATTCGTTCTGCTCCATAGTATGAGGAATCAACAATGAACTCATAATGTTGCCAAACACTGTCAGGTGCTTGATAGTATTGACTGTTAAAGAAGTGAATAAATGAATTTTCTGATGGAATGCCATTGTTGTAATTGATTGATTCTTGGATGGCTGGCCGACCAATAATGAGCTTTAGGGAAGAATAATCGCAACGGCTCTCCTTGACATCAAACGAAATCAAATATTCAGTGGCACGATGGAAATACAAATCCCGATAGGCTAACGTGTAAACACTGTAATAATCAGGATGATAGCAAGAAGAGGTTGTTCCATCGTCACTAGAAACATATAAGGAAGAGGTGCCGCCGTTATTGATAGCTTGACCAATATACCATTGCGTGTTAGTGTCTGATGCAATGAATTGCCATTGGGCATTATCGGTGGAGTCCTCGAAGCTGCAGCAGTAGGGTAGCGGATAGACAATGGGGGCGGAGAGGAAACTTAATTCAGGACTCCAGTCGCCTACTTCCGATGCACTACAATTGCTGCGCACCTTCCACACATGGTGGGTGGAATATTCCAATCCGGTGAGCAAAACGAATGTGTCAGTGACCGTAACACTGGTGAAATCCGTTTCGTTTTTTTGCTTGTATGCTACAGTATAGCTGTTTGGTTGTCCTGTCAGCGGAGTTGACCACGTCAGCAATGCCGTTGTGCTGTCCAAAGAGGCCACGGATCTTTCAATAGGATAGAGACAGTGAGGCTCCACGACTGCAATATTGTCGATAGCGAAAGGTTGGTTCTGGGAGTGGTAGGAACTGGAACTTCTGTAGAAGAGGAAATAGAGTCGTTGCAATCCCCGCTGTGTGGAGTCTAACATGTAATAAGCTGATTTCCATTCGTTATAAGCAGTGGCTAATGAACTTCCAAGCTGCACGGCATTTTCTGGGACATTATTTCCGGAAGGCAAAGTAGAAGGTGGTCCCATGAACACTCTAGCGGAGTTGGCTGGGACGTTCGCATTCCGGTAATCAAAAGTGAGCAGTACATCGTTGAGGGTAGAGTCGATGTATATGTCGCGATAGGCCCAAACGGAGAAAGAACTGGGCGGTGAGTAGTTGTTGTGCTCTCCATTGTCGTTGGTAATATACATACCCATTTCGCCTGAGGTGTGCGCGGCCGTGCCGATGCACCACTTGTTAACGTCGGTGCCGTTGACAAACTGCCAGTTGTTGTTCTCAACAGCATCCTCAAATCCGCAATGGTAGGGGACATGGGCAATGGATATCTGCGTATGGAACATCGCGTCAGTACTCCATGCGCTCTGGTTCGTGGCCGAACATCGCGTCCTCACCATCCATAAGTATTCGCTGAATGACTGCAATGCCGGCAACACGCAGAACGTATCTATGGTCGTTACCGTCAGATAGTTGCTGTCCGAATCCAGATGGTAGGCCACCTCATATCCTGCGGTTGCGCCCGGTACGGCGTTCCATGACACTGTGGCCGAAGAGTCGGTTACTGAAAGGAGGGTCAGCTCAACGGGCACGTCACAATCCGAAGCTTCCACGCGGAGATTGTCGATGGCGGCGGGCGGATTTGTACCGCCGGAAGCGTTGTTTACCCACAGGAAGTAGAGTCGCTGGTTTCCCGCGAAGGAGGAATCCACCGTGAAACTAAAGTGCCGCCATGCATTAACCATGCTCAAGGCGTCGCCTAACTGTGTTGTCCCTGCTGGTGCTGCGGAACCAGCAGGGGTGGTTTGCGGACCCAAAAACATCTTGACATAATCCTGACCGCTTTGTCCCATTCCTTTGTAATCGAAGGAGATTTGGTATTGCGAGTGTCCGGGGGCGAACTGAATGTCGCGGTAAGCCCAGGCCACAGACGATTGGGTGAGCGTATAGGCGTTGCTTTCACCGCCGTCATTGGAGATGTAAAGAGATGTTTCGCCGTTTCGTGCCACGGCTTCCCCAATATGCCACTGGTTGGTGGCGTTTTGAGCGAAACCCCATTCCAAGTTCTCGGCGTTATCTTCAAAACCGCACTGATATGGCAGAGTAGCAGGATGTTGCAGCGTTGTGAACGTGTTGACCGTACTCCAATTGCTCATTCCGGCAGTGTCGCAGTGGGAGCGCACTTTCCATTCGTAATCGGTGGAAATCTGAAGTCCTGTCAGGGTCAGGAAAGTATCTGTGGCCACCATCTCTGTGAAAACGGAGTCGGAAATTTTCTTGTAAGCCACCGTATAGGACGAGGCAGGCAGGATGGGATCGGTATTCCATGTCAACAGCACAGTATCTACGCTTATATTATTCGCGTATGTGTGGATGGGCGCGAAACAGCCGCTTTCGTAAGCAAAAGTGGTTTGAGGCAGGAATGCTGCACCGTGTGTATATGTCGAAATAGATGTAGTATAGGTCATGTAGGAGAGTTGGGCGGTCTGGTTTGCCCCGTAGAAATAGGAGTCTTTCCACGTCACCCCGACGGGGTTCTCGAATTCTATCAGCAAGTTCCCACCGGTATATGGAAACGGCTCATACAGCGTGATCACCATGGTTGACTCCGAAATGCAACTCGACAACGTGCCGGTCCAAACCGTCGTGACCGATGCATTGTCATAGCCGTTTTGCAGGTCGGAGGCGGTGGTGATGCCCATGCGGACCATCTGAGTGCCTCCCCATGCACCCGAGGGCAGCGAGGAGAAGTAGTAGGTCAGCCCAGTGATGTGCGAGCCCACCATGTCGGTCAGCAAATTGGCAGGATACAGCACGTGTGATTTCTGCGGCACATCCATATAATATCCATATACAGGGATGTATCGGTCGGTAGCCGTGTTGCCACCTGCAACGGTGAGGGTCTGCGCGTTCAATCCAGACCACAAAGTCACCATCATTGTCAATAATGACACAATAAATTTCTTATGCATAAGGTATGTTTTATTTGAATCTCCTAAACGAAAAAAGAACCTGTTTGTCATAAACTATTTGTTTCAAAATTTTTCCTGTCTGCATATAGGATGCGAAAAAACGAAAAAGGTTGCAGCTTGTGAAAAATTTTTTTTGACGGCAAAATAACAATTATTTTCGGTGTCATAGCTTAGAAAGTCTATTCTTTGACGAATCGCTTGGTAATCATTTGTTTATCGCCTTTGATTTGGACGAAATATATTCCAGAAGAAAGATGCCCGAGAGGGATTCTCACACTCTTTCCCGCCATAGACATCTCTCTGACCTTTCGGCTTTGGCTGTCGTACAACTCGATCTGGCAAGGCCCTGATTCCTCCTCCAAAATCACGTCGATATATTGTTTGGCAGGATTGGGATATAGCTTGATGCTGCTTAGCAAATACTCTTCAACATGGTCTTCGATGGTGTCATTTTCGGGCAGGGTGGTGAAGATTGTTTCCTCACTAAGAACTGTTATTCCGTAGTAAGTGACAAATGCTTTGTATGCGTAAGTTGTATTGGCAGTCAAACCGTCCAGCTCGGTCACAAAAACGTTATTCGAGACGGGACAATCAACCTGTGTATAGGCAGTGCTCGAAATATCCTTCCATCTGAACCCCACGGCAGAGACAGACATGTTGTCAGGATTTTCAAAGGCAGCATTCAGCGTGGCGGTCGTCTGACTAATATTGGTTGTCTCCAGAGTTGTCAACGAAGGACAGGCTGGAAGAAGGGTCGAATCAACGACTTCCAATGTAAGGTCATCTATCAAAAGCCATGTGCCGTTAATTCCCACAAACTTTATCGCAGGATAAGCATCATTGGGGTAATAGTAATAGTCAGATAATCGTAACGTATATTCCTGGAAACTTCCACCTGCCGCACCAATCACATCTATTGTATCGTTAGGAATAAAGGTAGCACTATTTTCTGGATTCGTAATCACCCCGCCAATGACCCGAACATGAAAATCGCTGACCGTACCCGTATTCATTGCAAAGAATCTAATCTGCATATTATCAATAGGATATAGATTGTTTTCCACTTTCGGCAACACAACAAAACACGGAGAATTATTGCTGTATAAACGCATTGAATGCGTCCCGCTATGGGCATTCCCCTCTCTAATATCTGCATCACCTATGTTTTTCCAACACAAAGGCATCTTTGTTTCATTATTATAGTATTCAAAGTCCCAGGTCACAGGCAGTTGGTTGATAGGGTCGCAAAGGGTCTCGAAAAAGCTGAGCTCGTGGCTTGCTGCTTCGGTGCTGTCATAGCACTGAGCCGCCACATACCACTGGTAAATTGTACTGGAAGCCAATCCCGACAAGGTGAACGGCTGACCGATACCCGCCGTAATATTGGCTGCCACCGAATAGGATTCGTCACCATCCGCTTTATAGTAAACATTGCAGGAAGAACTCGTTCCCGTCCAATTCAAATTGATACTGTTATGCGTAGGGCTGGACGATTCCAAATCGTATGGCCTTGGACATAAAAGCGTATAGTCAAGGATCACATCTTTCACGTATATGTCGCTGTAGTCGATACATTTGAAAGAGACTCTGTCACCAACTCCGGTGTAACCGTTTATCGGAACCACATAAGTCTCGTATGATGTAGTCAGGCTCAGCGTGTCAACAGCCACAAACGTGGAGTCTGCACTGGCATCGGTCATCACACCAATGATCAAGGTGCCATTGTTCGTTTCACTTCTGGCGGAAAAGGAAACCTCCACGGTATTTATATCAATGAGCTGTCTGTTCAAATGCGGCATCGAGATGGTGTTGGGGATCCAAAGATTGATAGCACCATAGTGAATAGCAGGGTCGCAGCAGCTTCCTGGGCCTCTTTCCCAACAAACAGGAATCGGATGCATAGTGCTTGAGACAAGAGATAAGTCGCAGATGTACGGAAGGGTGTCAATATATTCACAAAGTGTAGTGAAGGATTGTTTGATCCAGACACTGGTATCGCTACCGCAATTGCGTGCCACCCTTACCCAATATTTCGTTATAGACTGCAAACCAGTTAACGTCACAGACGTGTCCTGCACGTTCACGGTGGTAATATAGGCATCGTCCCAATTCTGTCCATCTTTAGCATATTGGACAATATAGTCAGAGGCACCACCCTCAGGCATATCCCACGACAACTCCACTGAATGGCTCTGGATGTTGGAGACGGACAATCCGGTAAGAGGGGTACAGGTCTCTCTTTTCAAACGCAAATTGGTGATTGTTGGTGCGGGCTGGATTCCGTGATCGTAAGTGCTGCCGTAGTCATTAACCCATCCGAAAACCAGTTTTGCAATTGAGTTGGTGTCGGGATTGGCAATCGGATTGTTCATCCGAACATCCAAATGGATAGTTTTGCCATCTGTCAAATTGATAATATAAGGATAGTTTGGCGTGTTGGTCATATCGAAGTGGTCGCTGAAGTTGGCTGCATAGACGGAGTTCGTACTGACACCCCACGAGTAGGCGATTCCACCCTCGTAGATCTGGGAAGGAGGCGCCAAAAACATCTTCAGAAAGTCTTTGTTGTACTTGCCGCCGCATTTCAGATCGAAAGAGACAATAATCTTGTCCGCATCCCCGACCACAAATGTCTTTTCGGCAGCAACATTACTCCGGGTGTAGGAATAGGTGGGGGTGGAGCCGTTGTTGGTCACAAGGAGTGCATTGTTACTGCCAGAGGTACCTAATATCCAGTAATTCTGAGCATCACCATTGTTCAGCACCCACCCTTCCGATGTGGAAAAAGTGGCCGTGTAGGGAAGAGCAGGCTCCTGTGCCACAACGGTCAGAATTGAAATTAACATCAGCCATTGGATAATACACAACTTTTTCATGACGAAATCATTCATTTATATCAGTTTTTGGCGGCAAAGATACTATCTTCTACGACACTTTTATATCCCTCACGCAAAAAATATGTTCCCTCATAGTAAAAATGTGACCGATTTGCCAGTTTTGAACCAATATTTCGGGGGGGGGTAAAAATCTGATTTTCAATATGTTAAACAAATATCCGATTTTTGTGCTGTTGTGAGGGCTTTAGAGGACTTTTCTGTGAGGGAATGGGGCTGTTTTCCGGGGTTTTGTTTGGATTAATTCACTATCTTTGCAGCGACTTTCAGACCCGAAAACAAGAAGCATAATAATAAACAAATATTGAAGTCCGATTATGAAACATCGAAGAACCATCGTTATCGTTTTGCTGAACATCTTGTTCTGCGCCGTGCTGCTCTACTTCTTTGTCAACAACTCCTATCTTCGTCCATGGGCGGGCAGTGTCACCAATGAGGTGCTTGTGGGACTGTTGCTACTGGCTACCCTATATGCCAACTACTACCTGGTTTACCCGCTACTTCATAAAAAGCATCCGGTTGTCTATTGGGTGGTGACGATTCTCATCTCTCTTGTGGCTGGATTGATTGAGATGGCTATCGCCTGGCCATTTATGAAATATTGTAATGCGGAGGTTATAGCGCAATGGGGCGCCTTCAGAATGTTTACCCATCATGGGAGAGTTGTGGCTGCCCGTACCTTGGCCTTCAACTTCTTCCCGTTTATGTTCCGGGAACGGCAGGAACTGCGAAAGGCCTTGGATGCGGAGGTGCAAGTAGTCTATCGCGACACTCAAATGGTGGATGTCGTTGACCACGAGAGCAACCTGCTCATGATTCCCAAAGATGACATCTACTATTGTGTCCAGGACGGGAACTTCACCCGCATCTATACAGTGGATGACCGTTGGTTTACCCGGCTTGGTTCCATGAAACATCTTGTGCAACTGTTTGGGGAAGAAGATTTTGTCCGCATTTCGCCCACCGTTTTGATTCCGTATCAGTACATCTGGTCGTGCAACGGCAGCGAGGTGTTCCTGAAAAAGATGCCGTGGACGAAGAAGCCGCTCACATTCACGTTGGATCCCAAAAACAGTGGCACGATTGCCGACCAGGTTGCCGAGGGTCTTCAGCGATGCAAGGCCGAAACAGCAGGGGAACAAGCTCCGAAGAGAAAGCCCCGGTCGAAGTCCAAGCGGAAGCCCGTCGTTCCCCCGCAGCAGAAACTCGACATGGTTCATTCCTGCATTCAGGCGAATCCGGGCTGCAACACCACGGATATCGTCGCCCAGACCGAGATTTCGCTGAGCACGGTCGAGCGTTGCCTTTCCGAGCTCCGCAAACGCAAGCTCGTCAAATACGTCGGCAGCAAGCGCCACGGCGGTTACCATGCAACCGCTTTGTATAGCAATTCTAACCAATAATCTGTTTCGCTTGCTTCGTTAAACATCTATCCTTTGATTTTTGCGCCTGTATCTAAATAAAATAGGTGCAACATAGACTTTTTCAATATGCTAATAATACACCCCCAGCTGTTCGGCAGAATCCCAGTCGATGGTCGGGTATTCCTTGAAGCCGTTGGCATAGTGAGGGTTACGGAGTATTGCGTCTGTGGCGTCAATGCCCCAAAGAGTACCATCGTCCGAATAGGCAACAAGCATATCCTCATTTCCATTGCACAGGAACAACCATCCGTCACCTTTTTTCTTGAAGAGACCGGACCGGCACCAACCATAAACGGTTGCCATATCAAGAAAACATATCAGATTGTCCATCAGTTCATAAAAAGGCTTTCGGGAGATACCGCAGGGGAACGTGACGGCATAGCGGTTCTCTCCAACCTTCCACAACAGGGGCAGGTCGTCGCATAGCGTGTTGCATTCCACCTCCACATAATCGAAAAGGATTGCTTCCAATTGCTCAAGATTTGTAACATTTTCCATGACAATGAGCGTTTCCGTATCAATCGGGCTCTTCAGCCGTTCTTCCCGTAGCGCAGCCTCTTCGTTTGGTTTCTCCGCTTTCGGGTCGTAGGTCATCTTCGCAACGGTTTCCCAGCCTTTCATCTTGGCGATTCGGTGCAGATCTGATTTGAGAGCGAAATAAGTCCACCAAATGAGAAACAGGAAAAAGAAGACTGCCCTGCCGATGTTGTGGTTTTTGAAAAGGGAAAACGACATGGCAACGACAACCGCCACCGCGATGATGGCGTAAAAAAAGTAATCAAGACGCCGTTGTGCCTTTTCCTGTGCCTCGAACGGCTGTTTCATCAGCCATCGGCGTTGGTCATAATGTTTTTTCCTGTGGAGGGGCATTGGGATTATTTTGGCGGCAAAGGTAAAAAATTTCCGCATCTTTCCGCATCTTTCCGCATTTCCGCAAATGTTTCCGCAATAAAATCACCTTCTCCCCCAATTGTCCCTGTCCAGATTCCGGAAATTGATGGCCTCGCTCAAATGCCCTATCTCGATGTTTGGGCTGCCGTCGAGGTCCGCGATGGTGCGGGCCACCTTGAGGATGCGGTCGTAGGCGCGGGCGGAGAGACCCACCATCCTGCTGCTCATCTGCGCGTTCGCGAACACACCCTGACACCCCTCGAACCGCCGCTTTTGGATTTCCCGCGCTGCCACCACCCGCTTGCGGATCTCCGCACTGCGCTCCGACGGCTTGTCCGAGGCCAGCTCCTCGTGGCTGACTGGGACGACCTCTACGTGCAGGTCGATGCGGTCCATCAAAGGTCCCGAAATCTTACTCAAATAGTTCTGGACCTCGAAGGGTTTGCAGGTGCAGGCGATGGTCGGGTGGTTGTAGTTTCCGCACGGACAAGGGTTCATGGCGGCGATGAACATGAAGGAGGCCGGGAACTCCACG
>OMYJ01000012.1 GCA_900315245.1 uncultured Bacteroidales bacterium | reverse complement strand
CGGAGATGAAAACATTATCGATTTCGAATATACTGGTTACGATGAAACCGATGGCTTCTTCTGGGCTTACACCGTTGATTTCGAAGTTGAGGCGCCAGCTTCCACCTGCGTCATCAACACCATCGAAATCACCGGCTTCACCGAGCCAGTGTATGGCGCAACCCCCGACTTTGACTTAGAGGTGCCCGCAGACGCTGACTACACGCTGGATTATATAACGTGGGTGGAAAGCAATACGCATGAAATGAATACAACAGAGACCTTTGGGGCAAAACGGTATTATATGGTATTTGATATAGCCCCTAATGAGGGTTGCACCTTCGCCGATGAGGTGACGGTGACTATCAACGGCGATGCCTCCCTTGTTGATCCAGATTATGGTGGAATCTTAAGTAATGTTTATAAATATAGAGTCTTTACCCTCGATTACTACCTTTCAGCTCCCCCCTGCGATGCCCCCAGCGACCTTTCTGTGACGGATATTACCAGCAACAGCGCCACGGTGGAATGGACGGGAGACATGGAGACATACAATGTGAAGTATATACGTGGAACTTTGTTTGAGGACTTCGAGGGCGGTCTGCCCAGCGGTTGGACTACTATTGATAACGATGCTGATGGATATGACTGGTATGAACACTCTTCTGATGGAGCATATTCTCATAGCGGAACAACGGTTATGACATCTGAAAGTTATAATTATGAAGCTCTCTACCCAGACAATTGGCTCATCACCCCACAGATTGAACTTGGCAACACCTTGAGAGTGTGGTTAAATGGTCAAGACCCAAGTGGGTATGACAAAGAGCATTTTGCCATTTATCTTTCCACCACGGGCAATAGCGTGAGCGATTTTACAACCACGTTGGTAGGAGAGACTGAAACCACCCATGAATGGACAGAATACACCGCTGATTTAAGTGCTTATGCGGGTCAGCAGGGCTACATTGCCATCCGCCATTTCAATGTCACCGACCAGTTCCGGCTCAATGTGGACGACTTCGGCGTTTTCTTGGATGATGACTGGACCACAGAGACTGTCACCGGAAATTCCATTGAACTCACAGGTCTTGAGCAGGGCAGCCACTACCTTGTTCAGGTGCAGAGCGTTTGCGATGGCGACGCCACCTCACTTCCCAACAGTAGTTTGTGGTCAATGGTGGAGTTCACCACCACGGAGGAGCCTGCCTGCGTCATCACCGAAGTTAACGTCATCGGCTATGAATCGCCGGTGGCGGGCGAAAACTCACAAGACCATCTGAACATCACCGTGCCGGATAATGCAAACTATTTCCTTGTGGAGTCAGCGTATTCTCCATCATGGTATGACGAGGATGCCGATTACTTCTTCTTCGGCACCTTTGTCGGTGGAGCTTACTACAGTTTCGGTGGGGAAATCCATGCCAACGACGGCTGTGTTTTCGCCAACAACTGCACATTCCTCGTCAATGGCGTGGAAGATCTTGTTGACCCCGAATTCACTGGAGTTGATGAGGACAACACTATTGCATACATCTGGACAATGCCTGAACAGGCAACGGGAACAACCTCGCCTTGCGAAACTCCCAGCGGCCTCACCGCTTCGAACATAACGGCCACCACCGCCAAACTGGAGTGGACAGGAAGCCAGGTTCAATACACCGTGAGATACAAGGAGGATGCTGCCTCTGATTGGACAGAGGCAACCACCACCAACAGCTTCTTCGCGCTCACCGGCCTCACCCCGGAGACCACCTACACGGCTCAGGTGCAGGGCGACTGCGGCACCGGCGCCAAGGTAGTGACCGATTGGTCGGATCCGGTCACCTTCACCACCCTTTCCGGAACAATTGAACCCGGCGAGTGCGGTCCTGCAGTGGACTGCGAAGGCACCAGTTACCCGACGGTGAAGATCGGCGATGTCTGCTGGATGGCCAAGAACCTGGCCGCCGAAACGTGCGTGACCACCGGCAACGTTTATGCCTACGTGAACGACCAGTTCCCGGATGAGGATGCGAACGTGGAGACTTACGGTCTGCTTTATGATGAGGAAGCCGCCTTTGCCACGGGCATCTGTCCCGAAGGCTACACGCTGCCCACCACCGAGCAGTTCGAGTATCTGAAGAACAACTTCACGGTCGAAGAGCTGCGCAACAGCACGGGCTGGGTGGTCAACACCGGCACCAACGGCACGGGCTTCTCTTGGGACGGTTCCGGTTTCTACAATGGTACGAGCGACAACTTCGAGCATCTGCTCATGGAGGGCTACCTCTGGGCCGTGGATATGACCAGCGGCACCCCGCAACCCGCCATGTACAAGATGATGTACTACTGTAACGAGATTGTCCGCGTCTATGACTTCAACGGCATCAGCGCCAGCATCCGCTGCGTCAAGATTGCGGAGCCGCAACCGGAACCGGAACCAGAACCGGAACCGGAGACTTTCACCTGCGGAACTGACAACCTCATTATCGGTGAAAATAGCTACGAGACTGTTCAGATCGGCACCCAATGCTGGACCAAGACGAACATGCGCGAAACGAAGGACAAAAACGGTAACGACTTTATCAATGGCATTTCGGCTGCTGCAGGCAGCTTTGACGAATATGAAGATGCGGTGATCTACATCCCTACAGCGGAGAAGTGGAACGAGAATAACTCATCTGTCACCTACAATAACAATACTTTCGGTTACTACTACAATTGGACGGCCGCCAACAACGTTTGTCCCGTCGGTTGGCACCTTCCGAGCGATGAGGAGTGGACGCAGTTGGAAACTTATGTGAGTAATGCTCAGGAAAGTACTGTTTATGTTTATCGTTGTGATCAGTCTGATGCCACCTCGATTGCCAAGGCGTTGGCCTCCGTGACAGATGATTGGAACAACGAGAATGGGGAGTGTTATCCTGGTGACCAGAGTGAGAAGCCGAACAATGCCACGGGCTTTTCCGCCGTTCCGGCAGGCTCCTGCTACGGTTCGTCGTTCTACAACGCGGGCAACCTCGCCTACTTCTGGTCCTCTACACAGTACACCAGCCACCTCGCGTGGTACCGCAGCCTGGGCTACCATAACGCGGACGTGAACCTGAACTACCACTACAATTACAACGGCTTTTCTGTCCGCTGTCTCCGCGATGCTGAGGAATAAACTTGAAACTTGAAACCTGAAACTAGAGACAAGGGCGTGGCCGTGGGGCTGCGCCCTTTTTCGTTAATGCGGAATGCTGAATGACGATGAGACGATGAAACGATGAAGCGATGAAAAGGGGATAAGAGGATAAGGGGAAAGCCCTACTATGGCTGGTGGATGTCTCCCCCTTTAGGTGGCCAGGGGGGTAATGCTGAATGATGAATGATGAATGATGAATAATTTTTTGAAAATTCGTGGATAATTTATGGCGATTTGTGTTTTATAGAGATGAATGCTGCTGAATGAAGAATGTAGAATGTAGAATAAATGAATTGACGAATTTGAATTTTTAACTGTTAATTATTAATTAATATTCAGAAAAATATTTTTACTTTAATTGGCGTGTCGTAAAAGAAAAATGTATTTTTGCGGCGTTAATTTAAAAACCAAAAAAACGATAAAAAAATGGAAAAAACAAATCCAATTGAAGAGGCCCGGAGATATGTGGCCAATGCGGAAGATGTGATCAAAAAATCCGGCTATGATCCCGAAACTAAGTCCTATTTGGACAGCAAGTACATAAAAACTGCTGGCAACATCCTATGGTGCGGTTGCCTTATCGCGCTTGAGTCAATCTTCCATGTTCGCACAGGCAAGGGCCGACCCTCTGTTGAAAAATATAGGGAAGCTGCCAAAAAGCGAGACAAAAAACTGCTGCAACTCATGAACAACGGATATGATGTCGCTCACCTTTCTATGGGATATGACGGTGTTAAGAGCAAAAAGGTCTGTGACACCGGCTTCGAACTCACCAACGACATCATCGACTATTGCGAAAAGCTGTTTCCCGTAACGGTGTGCGCGTGATCCATCGAGTACGGAAAAGGTTACGGCTACGGCCGGATTCGATATTCTAAACAAAAAAAAGGCTGTCATCGTTTGAATGACAGCCTTTATATTAGCGATTACTTTCCAGCTTCATTGGCTTTCTCAGCCTTGTCAATCTCCCGCTGCAAGTTGTTGGGCAGCCCCTCCGCCATACACTGGTGGCATTTCATATCCAGCGTGTACATGCGACCGATGCAGTAGTTGGAGTGTTTGCAGCCGCTGCGGGTAACTTCCCCTGAGTGCAGCTTGTTCACGAAGTCGGTGTCATGGACGAGCGCACGGGCCATCTGGAAGGCCACGAAACCGGAGTTGAGCACCTTCTCCATGTTGTCTTTATCGACCATGCCGCCCACGTAAATCAGCGGCATCTTCACCGCATTGCGGAACTTCATGGCTGTATCATAGAAATACGCATCTTTATAGGGCACGGTAGGGATGACGATGTGTCCGCCGAGGTGCAGACCGATCTTCAGCCACCAGAACTTCTTCGTGTCCATGTAGTAAGCCATCGTCTTCACCGGCATGGAGCCGCGCATGACGTGCATCGGGGCCTTGCTGACGAAACCGGCGGTGAGCACCAATGCGTGTACGCCGAGACGTTCTAACTCTTGGGCGACCTTGATGCACTCATCCTCCTGCATACCTGAGCGGAAACCATCAAACATATTGGTTTTCACCACGATAGCCATATCATCCTTAGCTTCTTCCATCACGCGGGTGATGACGCGACGCATAAAACGCATACGGTTCTCAAGGGAGCCGCCATATTCGTCCTTACGACGGTTCGTGTAGGGCGACAGGAACTGGCTGATGAGGTATCCGTGACCGGCGTGCACTTCAATGCAGTCGAAACCGGCGCGACGACAAAGGTCAACGGCTTTGCCAAAATCCTCAACAATCTGGTCGATGTCCTTGATGGTCATCTTGCGGGTGAAAGTTGGCGAATAAAGGTTGAAACGTCCCGACGGGGAGAGCGGTTTCTCACCACAGGTGGCACGGTGCGTCATGTTGCCGCAGTGCCCGATCTGGATGGAGGCTTTGGCGCCCTCTGCATGGATGGCATCCGTCAGCTTTTTCAACTCGGGTATAATCTCTTCGCGCAGCCAAAGCTGTCCCTCGAAGGAGAGTCCGCTGCGGCTCACCGATGCGTATGCCACCGTGGTCATGCCGATGCCACCACGAGCCACCGCCGTGTGGTAGTTGAACAACGCCTCCGACGGCGCGTTCTTGACCGCCATGTTCTCAAATGCTGCAGAACGGATGGTTCTGTTTCTCAATGTTATAGGCCCGATCTGACAGGGCGTGAAAATAGGAGATTCGATCATTGTTTTTTTGATTTGTGACTAGTGACTAGTGATTTGTGAATCCCCACACTGCGCTTCGCTTGTATGGGGTTAATTGCACTTCGCGCGTCTTGCCCCTTCGGGGCTGCTTAAGGAAAAATTATTTATAATTCATAATTCAGCATTCATAATTCATTAGAATCGGTAGCGGACGCCGAGGGCGACGTTGAGCAGGTTGGAGGTGAAATCGCCTTGGCGAAGGCCGAACAGGTTAATCATCGGACGCCAGTCCACGCTGAGGTTCAATGGGATGTTGAAGTCGTACTCCAAGCCGATCTGCGCACCAGCAGGAAGACCTAAACGTCTGAACTGTACCAGTTTACCATGTTTATCATAGTGAGGAAAATTAAAGAAATCACCATAGCCCCAGCTCAATCCGGCGGTAACACCAAGATACCAATAAAAACCTGATTTAATGTTCATCACCCAGTCGTAAGCGAGAATAAGCTCAGCGCGTCCATATTGGTAACGTTGGATCAGTTGATCGCCATCCTCTGTGATCATCACCCCTGTAGAGGTAATAAACGGTGAAAATCCGGCATCAACCTCCAGCATCCCATCGCCAATGGTGTGTTGATAGGAGACTTCGAAGTTGTAGCCCACGCGGCCGCCGATGGCTTTCGGCTGCGCCATTATCGCCCCGACTGTCAGGGCAAGCATTACGATTGTGGTTAATAGTTTTTTCATATTTGTGGTTTTTTCTTTTAGATTCCCCACACTGCGCTTCGCTTGTATGGGGTTAATTGCGCTTCGCGCGTTTTGCCTCTTCGAGGCTGCTTATGGAATATGTTTATTCATAATTCAGCATTCATAATTCATAATTGAAAAAGATTCGCAGCGCGTTCTCCGTGGTCCGCTCCATCACCTCTTTCACGGGCACTTCCATGATTTCGGCGATTTTCTGGGCGATGAGCGGGATGTAGCTGCTTTCGTTCGGCGTGCCGCGGTGCGGGGTTGGGGCAAGGTAGGGCGCATCCGTCTCCAACACAATATTTTGCAGTCCGATTATTGGAATCAGCTCCTGCAACTTACTGTTCTTGAAAGTCACGATGCCGCCAATGCCGATGACGAAACCGTGTTTCGCCGCCCATTCCGCCTCTTGGATACCGCCTGAGAAGCAGTGAAGGACACCACGCAATGATCCTATCGGATATTCGTTCAAAATCGGGATGGCCTCACTGTATCCGTTGCGGATGTGCAGCGACAGGGGCATCTTGCGGTCACGGGCCCAATCCAATTGCGTTTGGAAGACGGTCAGCTGTTCCTGCTCAAAGTCGCGGTCGTGGTAAAAGTCCAGTCCTATTTCCCCGATGCCGACAATGTTGCGGTCGCCAATGTGCGTTTCCAGCTCCGCCAGTTGCGCCTCGTAGTCCTCTTTCACATCGGAAGGATGCAGTCCGATAAGTCCGAAGATGTTCTCCGGAAACATCTCCACGGCCTCGGCAATCATCGGCGGGGTTTGAGCATCCACACAAGCGAGCAGTACCCGCTCCACGCGCGCATCCACCGCACGCTGAATCACTCCCTGCAGATCTTCAGGGTAGTATTCGCGGTACAGGTGCGCATGAGTGTCTATGTAATAGTTCATCATCGGTTCATCGTTTTTTCATCGTCATTCATCGCTTCATCGTTCTGTATTGAGAACACACGGCGTTGAGTGAAAAGAAGGATGGCTGCGAGAACGGCTCCGAGAACATCGGAGATGGTCAGCGAAATCCAGACCCCGTTGAGTCCATTCAATCCGAGGTGAATGAAAAGCATAGGAATGAGAATGCTCATGGGAATGAGAAAGATGACCTGACGTGACAGACTGGTAGTGATGGCCACCCATGGTTTGTCGATGGATTGGAAGAAGTTGGAGTTGACGATAGTGAAGCCGATGAGCGGGAACATCACCATGCTGTAACGCAATGCGGTTCTACCCAGCTCTATCATGTGGCTGTCAGTGGTAAAGACCCGCATCATTGTGCGCGGGAAAACGCAAAATACGATGCTACCCAACAAACCGATGGCCACGCAGATCCACATAGTCAGACCATAGACATGTTTCAACCGGTCACCGTGACCCGCGCCGTAGTTATAACCGGCAATTGGCTGCATACCCTGACAAACTCCTATAATCATGAGAACCAACAAGTTGCCGTATGTATTGCAGATGCCGTAAGTGCCAACCGCGTAGTCACCGCCATAGAACAGGAGCTGCGAATTGAGGATGGCAACCACACCGGCAGCGGCCAGATTCATCAAGAACGGACTCATGCCGATGAGGGTGATATTCTTGAAAATATAACCTTTCAGCTTCCAAGCGTGCGATTTGAAACGGATGAAAGAGGATGGTTGCACGAAATGGAGGATAGAGACCAGCGCCATGGCAAAAATGGAGATGGTGGAGGCGATGGCCGCACCTTTAATACCCAAATCAAGGGCAAAGATGAAAATCGGATCCAGAATGATGTTGAAAATGGCACCGCCCGCCATGATCAGCATGGCTTTGGTGGGATAACCGGAAGCCCGGATCAGACCGGTGAGGTTGAACGTCACCGTGATCAAAAACATTCCCGGCAAAATGTAAATCATATACTCCCGTGCGTATGCAACCGTTTCTGCCGTGGCTCCAAAGAGCATCAGAATGCGATCCAGGAAAAGATAGCAGAACAGAACCACAAAACCACTAAGTATAAACGTAAATATCAAGCTGTTACCCAAAATATTCTCCGCCCATTCCTGGTCTTTCTTACCCAACACAATAGACATGCGCGCCGCCGAACCCACTCCAATGAGCGATCCGAAAGCATGGATGATGTTCATCAGCGGGAAAGTGATGGCCAAACCGGCAATGGCTAAAGCCCCTACACCATGTCCGATGAAGATTCTGTCCACAATATTGTATATGGAGGCAATGATCTGGCTAATCACCGCGGGAAGAGCATACATCCATAACAAATGCCCGATCGGTTTCGTTTCAAGTTCTTTTGTTCTATCGATAGTTTCCAATTATCTGAAATTTTAAACCGCGAAAATACAATTTTTTTCGTTGTAAGAAGAAGGGCTAATTCACATTGTCGCCGCGCAACGTCCGGTAGCGGTTTCGCGCCTGCACAACATATAAACTGTCGCTATAATCTTTGAGAATTTTCTGGTAATATTCCATGGCTTGCGGGATGTCTTTAAGATAGTACTCATAAAGTTCCGCCAGTTTGAACACCGCGTCGTCAGCCAACAGCTGGTCACCGTAATTCTCAATGACCCGCTTCAACAGTTTCTCCGCCTCAAAATAGCTTTTTTGCTTGATGAGGATGAGGGCTTTCTGGTAAAGGGCGTCATCCACCAAGGTGCCAAATGGTGAAAGAAGCATCACAGAGTCAAGAGCTCTGAGCGCTTCATCATCCTTGTTCTGGAAAATCAGAAACTCGGCTTTGGCATACATTTTCAAGGCAAGGTTGCCTTCGGAGTTGCTGAACAGTGCCTCCGTGGTATCAGACTCATCCTCTTCCTCCTCTTCAAGGTTGTCGGAAATAAGCATGGAGGAGTAGATGGCGTCGTTGGCGATAAGTTTGGAAGTGGCGGCAGCAAGCACATCGAGTTGGCTTTTCGCCCAATTGAACTCACCGATATAGAACGAAAGTTTGGCGTTCTTGAACTTCGCCTCGTTGCCCAACACATCATTGGGCAGGTCTTTATCCACTTGCGAATAGTTGAGGGAGGCGTCCCAAATTTCACCGGTGTAGAGCTGCACATCGGCGAGATCGATTTTGTACTGGTTTTTCTCCTTGTTGTCGCGAGTGGCGGCCATCGCCTGGTTGAGCACATCAATCGCTTCTTGCGGTTTGTTCACGTAAAAAGCCAACAGATGGGCGTATTTGCGGATCCAGTCTAACGTGCCGGAATGGATGCCGTTTTCCTCCAGTGCCTTACGGAAGTCCTGCTCCAAATTGATGGCATCAACCATCTTCACCGGTGAGGACTCCGTGAGTTGCATATACTTGACATCCAGGATTTTCATCTTGGCCTGTATATAATTGTGCGTATCCTCTCCCTTTTTGATGATATAGTTCAAAGCCTCAATGGCCGTGTTGTAGTCGCGATTTTCGGCAGCCACGGTGGCCAGTTCGTAGGTGAAAATACCCTCCATCTTCAGCCGTTTGTCCAATGCCTTGGCCAAAACGAAAGCCTCTTCAAAATCTTTGTGCAATTGGCTTATCCAATATAATTCTTTGATACAAAGTATGTTTGAAGGATTCTTTTGTGAAAACTTCTGCAATGCCGTACGGATGGACATATACTGCTGGTTGTCCTCATCATCGAGCAGCAGATCCTGAATGGCGGTCTGCACCTCTTTTTCATACTTCTCATTGTCTGTTTTCACCAACGCGATAACCTCATCGATGATTTTATCGTTATGATGCTGCAATTTGTATATGTTGATGAGGTTTTTGGAAAGCAACTGTTCATTGTTGAGCAATTTACGGCCTTTCAGAATGGTTTCCGCAGCATAATCGTATTTGCCTCTCGACATGAAGGCGTTGTTCAGCTCATTGACAGCGGTTTCTTTTGCCGGCAGGTTTTTCAGGCACTCCTGATAGAGCTTCTCCGCTTTGGCGTTTTCTCCGGAGCGTTCATAAACAAAGCCCAGGTCAACTTTGTAGCGGGGAGTGTTCGGATAGGCTCTGACCTGCTTCTTGAGCATCTTCTCCGCATCGTCGTAACGCTCAAGTTCCAGCAAAGAGTAGAAATAATAGTAGTAGATGTAGGAATCCGGTTTTTTGGCGTGGATTTTCTCAAACAGTTCCACCGCCTTGTCGTATTCCTTGTCCTTGTAATACTGCAAAGCAAGCTGCTCTTCCTGGCTTTGTTGCGCAACGGCGATACTTGCGCAGGAGAAGAGCAGCAAGAGTATGACAATAACTTTTTTCATCCGGGGTTAGTCGATGATGTCGAAACGGGTGTAAGGACGAAGCACTTCGGGGATGACGATGCCCTTGTCGGTTTGGTTGTTTTCGAGCAGGGCGGCGAGCACGCGCGGCAAAGCCAAAGCACTACCGTTGAGCGTGTGGGCGAGTTTAGTCTTTCCCGTGGCATCTTTGTATCTCAGTTTCAGACGGTTTGCCTGATAAGATTCGAAATTGGACACGGAACTGACCTCCAGCCATTTCTGCTGAGCCTTGGAATAGACTTCCAAATCGTAAGTGAGGGCGGAGGTGAAGCTGATGTCGCCGCCGCAGAGACGCAGCACGCGGAACGGCAGACCGAGCTTAGTGAGCAACATCTTGCCATGGTTGGTCATCTCCTCCAACGTCTCGTAAGAGCGGTCAGGGTGCTCGATGGTTACGATCTCGATTTTGTCGAACTGGTGCAGACGGTTGAGGCCGCGCACATCTTTGCCGTAGGAACCCGCCTCACGACGGAAACAGGCAGAATAAGCGCAGTTCTTCAACGGGAAGTCGCTCTCCTTGAGAATGACATCGCGGTAAATGTTGGTAACGGGCACCTCAGCGGTGGGAATAAGGTAGAAGTTATCCACCTGGCAGTGGTACATCTGTCCCTCTTTGTCAGGCAGTTGCCCTGTACCGTATGCTGAATCCTCGTTCACCATATAGGGAGGTTGGATTTCCACGAAGCCGGCAGCGGTGGCCTCGTCAAGGAAAAAGTCGATGAGGGCGCGTTGCAGGCGTGCGCCTTTGCCCTTATATACGGGGAAGCCGGCGCCGGTGATCTTGGTGCCGAGCTCAAAATCGATGATGTCGTATTTCTTCACGAGTTCCCAGTGCGGGAGTGCGCCTTCTGGCAGGTTGGAGGCATCGCCCTGCGTATAAACAATCTCGTTGTCTTCAGCACCTTTGCCCGGGGCGACGGCGGCGTTGGGCAGGTTGGGCAGCAGCACCATCTTGCTCTGCAGCAGCTCTTCCTGCTCCTGCAGCTTGGCACGGTCGGTACGCTCGCTCTCTTTCAATGTGGCCATTTCGGCTTTAAGGGTTTCCGCCTCATCGCGTTTGCCTTCCTTGAAGAGTTGCCCGATTTTCTTGGCACCTTGGTTCTGCGCCATCAGGTTGTCGTCGATTTTCTTCTTTAAGTTGCGGTTTTCGCTATCTAATTCGCGAATTTCAGCCACCAACTCCGTGGCATCGAAATTCTTGATTTTCAGTCTGTCAATAACCTCTTGGGGATTTTCTCTTAAAAGTTGGATCTGTAACATCGTCTAAAAATTTTAAGCCGCAAAGATACGATTTTTTTAGGTTAGAAGGTTATCCGCGGACATAGAGTGTTTCGCGTAACATACGGAAATTTTCCGGTTCTACCTCATCGTGGATGAATTCGCGGGCCATGCTCTGCCGGCCGTCGTCGGCATATTCGTACTCTGCCCAACCGGTGATTTCGCCCTTCTTGTTGAACATCGTGTTTTTCACCACCTTCTCACCGTCATATTCCATAGTGATGCGGCGATAGGAGTCTAAATCCTCCTCCACAATCTCGGTCTGGCGGTTTTGCTCATCAAACGTGCGGTTCACCTTGGCAATCAGTTTCATATCGTAGTTGTAAATCAGTTCCTTCACACGGTCGCCGTTCTCGTTGTAGGTGAATTCGTATGTGCGGCGGTCGTTGTTTTGCACCTCATCACGGACATAGACGGTCACTTGTCCCTTCTCATCATACTGATAATGATGGATATACATCGGCTTGCCGTAGTCATCGTTTTCGGTCACTGTGTCTGGCAGGCCGTTCACGTACGTGGAGATCTTTTCCACGTAATCAAGCTCGCCGTTCACATAAACCTCTTGTTTCACCACGTTGTCGTCATCGTCATAGTAGAATTTGGTGACATATTCTTCAGAGGCATCGCCGTAGTAGTTCGACTGGGCAGTGAGGCGCTGTTTCTCATCGTATTGGTTCACCGTTTTTTGCAGCAGAATGTCATCTTGATCCAGTTGTTCGGTTTGAAGCAAGGCTCCATTTTCACCGTATGTATTGACAGTCAAGGTGTTGAGTGTTCCATCCGGCTCATAACGCTCCTCGCGGACGAGCAGCCCGCGATCGTCATATTCCGCATAGCCTTCCGTATATTCCACAGGTTCAATGTCTTGCGCGTCATAACCGACCCGCTGGTATTCTTTCTTGATGATTTTCAGACTTTTCATTATTCCAAAATTATTGATAAACAGTATTGCAAAAATACATTTTTATTGATAAGCTCCCGATAATTTTCAGAATAAAAAAAAGCAGAGACGTTTATCCCGCCTCTGCTTTTTTTATCATGGGTTTCAATTATTAACCACAATAGAAAAATTCTTTCACAATCTTCATCATCAAATCCGGATTCTTGACAATTTCGTTACGGATGTTTTTGTCATTGAAGGATTTGAGTTGTTTGATGATGTCATCGATCATGGAGCGATCGAAAACACCGTAACGTTCGAAGATTTCGCGGTGGGCGCTGAGTTCATCGGCAGACTCCCAGCAGGAGGCTGGCAGTTGGGCGAGGCTCTCCACGAGGGCTTTGTTCTCGGCACGGTGGATATCGACGTCCACGTAGGTCTTCTTGGCGAATTCGAGGGCGTTCTCCATCTCGAAGCCGTGGCGTGCGGCGCAAACCAGACCGGCGAGGAGCAGGTACAGGTCAGCGGAGCCGTCAGGACAGCGGAACTCCACGGTCTGTTTCTGGGAGCGGTCTTTGTTGACGGCCTTCTCCAGCGGGTTCAATTCCGCAACGATGTCGTTCTTATGGGTCCAGCCCAGCGGGACGCGCACCAGAACGGAACGGTTGCGGTCACCCCAACAAACAGATGTGGGTGCCTCCTGATGTGGCACAAGGCGGAAATAGGAGGTGGGGTTAGTGTTGCCGAAAGCCGTCAGAGAACCGGCGCAAGTCATGTAACCGGCGATGGCGGTCTTGGCGATGGAGTTGAGCTTGCCCTTCGTCACCATCTGGTTCTTGCCCTTGCCATCGACGATGCAGGTGTGGATGTGCAATCCGCTACCGGCCTTGCCAGCAGTGATCTTCGGCGAGAAGGTCACGTCGAAGCCATATTCGTATGCCAGGTTGCGGATAACCCACTTGGCCAGGATCAGCTGGTCGGCGGCATCCTGCACGTCCGTAACCAGAAATTCGATTTCGTTCTGCTCGTAAATCTTGCCATCCATGGTGAAGTTGCCCACTTCGGAGTGACCGTATTTGATCAAACCGCCCATTTTGGCAATATTAAGCATGCATTCGGCACGGAATTGCTCGAATTTGGTGAACGGGGAGGATTCATGGTAGCCCTTCTGGTCCGGAATGGTGAACAAGTCATCCTCTTCACCGATGACATAATATTCAAGTTCGCCCATGGCTTGGAAGTAGTTGCCTGTCACTTCGGTGAACGATTTGGCAGCCTTGCGCAGGATGTATTCCGGAGAGTTCTCCAGCGGTTTTCCCTCATTGTTATAATAAGAACAAAGGAAGGAAAGAGTGGGGATCTCGGTGAAAGGGTTCAGGAAGGCGGTGGAGAAGCGCGGAATCACGTAGAGGTCGCTGGAGCCTGCATGGATAAAGGCGGGGAATATGTTGGAGCCATCCACACGCTCGCCGTTGGAGAGAATCTGTTCCAGATACTCGCGGCTGTGCAACACGAAACCCAACGTCTTGATGCGGCCGTCACCGGCGACATAATGGAAGTTAACCATCGGAATGTTGTTCTCTTCCACATATTTAATCATATCCGCCTTTGTGAATTCTTTATGACTCTTCTTAAAATAATTCACGAGCGGATTCAAACTCATGGTGATGTTGTCTTTCATATTTTCTTGAATTTTAAAGTTTCTGAATTCGGGGGCAAAGATAGTATTTTTATGAATGGAAAAAGATGTATTTTTGCCGTTCTAAAAACTGACTGATATTATGGCGAAGAGCAAAACCATGTACTATTGCAAGAACTGCGGGGCACAGTCGGCGAAATGGCTGGGCCGTTGCCCCGAATGTAACGAGTGGAACACCTTTGAGGAAGAGGTCATCCTGTCGGAGTCCGCAACCGCCTCAAAAGGCCATTATTCCCCTGTTGTCACGCAAAGTGCCCCCAAGGTCATCGATGACATTGAGCTTACGAAATTCCCGCGCACGGAGACCGGATTCGCCGAGTTCGACCGCGTGTTGGGCGGCGGCATCGTCCGCGGTTCCATCGTCCTTTTGGGCGGCGAACCGGGCATCGGCAAATCCACCCTGCTGCTTCAGATGGCGTTGCATCTGCAAGGACAGAAAATACTCTACGTTTCCGGCGAGGAGAGCGAGGCGCAGCTCAAAATGCGCGCCGCAAGATTGTCAAGCAACCCCGCCCCGCACTGCTATGTTCTCACCGAAACCAGCACCCAACAGATTTTCAAACATATAGAAGCATTACAGCCCGACATTCTCATTGTGGATTCTATCCAAACGATGCAGAGCGATCTTATTGAGTCGGCGGCGGGTTCCATTTCCCAGCTGAAGGAGTGCGCCGCAGAGTTCCAGCATTTCGCCAAACGCACCGCCTGCCCCGTCTTTCTCATCGGACACATCACGAAAGACGGATCCTTGGCCGGCCCGAAACTGCTGGAACACATCGTGGATACGGTGCTGCAGTTCGAGGGCGACCAGCACTACGGCTACCGTATGGTGCGCTGCATCAAAAACCGGTTCGGATCTACCGCCGAATTGGGCATTTTCGAGATGCTCCAGGACGGTCTTCGTGAGGTGACAAACCCATCGGAGATCCTTGTCTCCCAGCACGATGAAGACTATAGCGGCAACGCCATCGCCTGCATTCTGGAAGGCAACCGCCCGATGATGATCGAAACGCAGGCGCTGGTGAGCACGGCGGTGTATGGCACGCCGCAACGTTCCGCCACGGGCTACGATGTCCGCCGCATGAACATGCTGCTGGCTGTGCTGGAGAAGCGATGCCGGTTCAAATTGGGCGCCAAGGACGTCTTTCTGAACATCGCGGGAGGACTGCGCGTGGAAGACCCCGCCATCAGCGTGGCTATCGTGGCCGCCATCCTGTCGTCCGCCTTGGACATCGCCCTCGACAACAAGACCTGTTTCGCCGGCGAGATGGGCTTGAGCGGCGAGGTTCGCCCTGTCACCCGCATCGCCCAGCGCATCGCCGAAGCCGACAAACTCGGTTTCACCCGCATGTTCGTCTCCAAATACAACCTCAAAGGTATCCGAACCTCCGACTATAACCTGCAAATCGTGCCAATCACGAAGGTGGAGGAGATGGCGAGACTATTGTTTCAATGATTATGAATAACGAAGAAAACAACATCTGCCGAGAAGGCATCGTTCGCGCCGTCAATGGCGACGACATCAGCGTGGAAATCATCGTGAGCTCCGCATGCAGCGGCTGCCACGCCAAGAGCATCTGCATCCCCTCCGACCGCCGGCAGGAGATCATCACCGTGAAGAACACCCGACAAGAAGAGTACCAAGTAGGGGAAACCGTGGAGTTGCTGTTGGAAACTTCCGCTGGCAACAAAGCGGTGATATTGGCCTACGTGCTGCCGCTCATCGTGCTGCTTGTGCTCCTTTTCGTCTGTCACGCACTCACCCACAAAGAGTTGCTGAGTGTAGGAATCGGCATAACAGGAGTCGTTGTCTATTACCTCATTCTGAAATCAGCAGGCAAATCGGTGGAAAAGGGGATCACATTTGGGATTCGAAAAAAACGTGTTAATTAGTGGTTAGCAGTTTGTAGTTGGCAGTTGAATTTTAAACTATCTATTACATCAAAAGTCACATGCATCGCGTCAGAAAATTAACTTAACGTTTGCATATAAAAAAAAGTTATTTTTGCGTCTTCAAAAAAAAGCCATGTTCGGGTCAAAGAGTTCTGCCCGCAGCAAGGCAATTTGGTATAGAACTCACATTATTAAAAAATGAAAAAACTATTTGTTTTATTATTGGGATTAATTACTCTCAATGCGTTTGCGGCCAACGACAGACCTGTCACGTTCCAGCAACTGCCGCAGAAAGCACAACAGTTCATCAATACGCATTTCAGCGGGGTTGAGTTTCTTTCCGCCACGGTGGATGACGACTATGAAGTCTATCTTGCCAATGGCACGAAAGTGGAATTCACCCTTCAAGGTGACTGGAAAGAGGTGAAATGCCCCGGTTCCGCCGTTCCCGCCTCCGTCATTCCCACTGCTATTTCCAAGTATGTGAAAACGAATTTCCCCAACACTATGATTGTCAAAATCGATAAGAAATACGGCGGTTACGATATCGAATTGAACACCGACATGGAGCTGAAATTCGACAAAAACGGCAGATTCCTTACATACGATGACTAATAAACAGTCATAGTTATAGTTATAGTTATAGTCATAGTTATAGTTAAAGTCGTATTAATTCAACCCCTACAATGAAAAGAATTCTTGTTATATTAGTGGGTGTTATCGCTCTAAGTACATTTGTGTCGTGTGACAGGGTCGTGTCTCCAGAAAAACTTCCCGCTCAGGCCAAACAATTCATCGCCGCCCATTTCAACGGAGTGGATGTTCTCTCTGTGCGGAAAGACGGATTCCAGTATGATGCAGTATTGTTCGACGGCACAGAATTGGAATTCCGTCACAGCGGCCAGTGGATTAAGGTTGATTGTGGCTTGAACCCGCTGCCCGAAGGAATCCTTCCCGCCAACACCGCCAAATATCTTGCCGCCAAATTCCCGATGAATTTTGCCACTCATGTCAAGTATGAGCATAAACGCTACGAGGTAGAGTTGAACAATGAACTTGACCTTGTTTTTGACAAAAATGGCAACTTCATGGGGGCTGATGATTAATCCATCGTCATCTGATTTGTATATTTAATTCACAATTTTAATCTAATTATTAAGCAATGAAAAAGTTATTTTTGATTTTATTAAGCGTTGTTGCTATGACCGCTTTCGTATCTTGTGACGACAAACCTGTTACCGGCGACAAGCTGCCGGCTAAGGCAAAAACGTTCCTCAACACCTATTTCCCGGGAATTGACATTTTGTCTGTCATCAAAGACGACGATAGTTACGATGTGGATTTGGTTGATGGCACGGATGTGGATTTTAGACTTAACGGCGCATGGAAGAAAGTGGATTGCGAAGGCAGACCGGTGCCCACGGGTTTTTATCCTACCAGTATTGACAGCTACGTGACCGCCAATTACCCAATGGCATACATTGAAGATATCGAGTTAGAAAACAACCGTTATAAAGTTGGGCTTAACGTCCCACTTGAGGTTGACTTGGTTTTCGACAAGAACGGAAATTTCATCGGAATTGATGATTAATTCTTATAAAAGACCCGCGATTGCGGGTCTTTTTTTATATTCGGATTTTGTGTACCTTTGCCGTCCGAAAATTATATTTTAAATATGAGGAAGAATATTATTGCACTCCTGATTTTGCTTCTGTGCGGCATTACGTTTGCCCATGCCCAGCATTTCAACGACTATTTTGTTGATAAAACATTAAGAATCAACTATCTACATATCGGAAACAAGAATGTAGAGCAGCTACAGATCGACCATTTCACGCTAGTGAACCACTGGAATGGTACCCGTTCGCAACTGGTTGAACCTTACCACTACGGGGACATCCTCATCGAGGTGCTTGACAATGCCTCGCAGAAGCTGATTTACAGCCGCAGCTACTCCTGCCTTTTCACGGAGTACCGCACCACGGAACGCGGCGAGACGGAGATCGCCCGTATGGAGGAGTGCGTCAACATGCCCATGCCGAAGAATCCGGTACGCGTGCGCCTCACCTCCTTTGACCGCTATCGCAAAGCTACCGTATTGAAAGACACGGTGTTGGATCCCGATCGTCTTCCTCTTCAATTGGCGAAGAAGGAGTATGCCGTCATGAACCTTCACAAGGGTAATTCGCCCAAAAAGGCCATCGACATTCTCTTTATCCCCGATGGTTACGCCAAAAGTGACGCGAAAACGCTTCGGTACGATATGAAACGCTTCGCCAAGTACGTGATGAAGTGTACTCCGTATAAGGAAAATCGCCGTCACGTGAACATCCGTGCCATCAAGGGCTTTTCGGAACAGTCGGGCATCACACAACCGCAGAACAATTTCTATGTCAACACGTTGCTGAACTGCACCTATAACGCTATCGACCTCGACCGCTACCTGATGTGCATGGGTGTTTGGAACCTGCACGAGGTGGCCGACGACGCGCCCTACGATGCCATCATCATCATCTGCAACAGCGAGAAATACGGCGGCGGCGGCATCTACAATTTCTATTGCACCGTTTATAACCACGGTGAATATCCTGATTATGTGGTGGTTCACGAGATGGGACATCTTATCGGCGGACTTGCCGATGAGTACTACACCTCCGAGGTCTCTGTGCAAGACTTCTACCCTGCCGGTGTCGAGCCCACGGAACCCAATCTGACAACACTGGTGGATTTCGATTCCAAATGGAAGGACAAAGTGGAAAACGACACTCCGATTCCCACCCCGCCCGTCACTAAAAATCATCCCGACTATAATCGCATAGGAGTCTATGAAGGAGGCGGTTACGTGGCTAAAGGGGTTTATCGTCCCACGCTGCATTGTACTATGAACAGCATTAGCTACAACGATTTCTGCCCTGTCTGTCGTGAGACGTTGGAGAAAGTGATAAAATATTATTCGCGATGAAAGGCGATGAAACGATGAAAAAAAACGATGAATTTTAACGGTTAATTTTACAACTATGAGAATTATTGACGGAAAAATATGCGCACAAGTGGTGAAAGACAAAATCGCCAAAGAGGTTGCGGAAATCAAAGCCAAAGGTCAACGTCCTCCGAGATTGGACATTTTTCTCGTTGGTGACCGTCCCGACAGCCTCTCCTACGTGCATAGCAAAGACAAGACTTGTCGTTCGTTAGGCATGGATTGCGTGACGCATCTCTTACCTGACACCACGTCCGAGAGCGAACTAATGGTGATGATTGACGAATGCAACCGCAATGACGCCGTTGATGCCATCCTCATCCAACTGCCCCTGCCCGACCACTATAATTCAGCTCGGGTCCTTGATTTTATCGACTACCGCAAGGACGCGGACGGCCTGCATCTGATGAATGTCGGATTGCTGCATCTGGGCGAACCATACGTGATGCCATGTACTCCAAAAGGGATTATTACTTTACTAGAAACCAACGGGATAGAGGTCGCGGGCGAACATGTGGTAATGATTGGACGCAGTCAGCTGGTGGGCGAGCCTACTGCACAGCTGCTGATCCACAGCAACGCAACGGTCACGCTGTGCCACTCCCGCACGAAAAACCTGTCAGAAATCGCGCATATCGGTGATATTGTCATTACCGCCGTCGGCTGCCCGAATCTGCTCCAACCCTACGACTTCAAACAGGGAGCCGTCCTTATTGACGTGGCTATGAACCGCGTGAACGGCAAACTGCAGGGAGATGTCTATAGCGAGGAAACCCGTCCGGAATTGGAAAAAAGGCTCAGAGCCTGCACCCCCGTCCCTGGCGGCGTGGGACCCATGACCATAGCGATGCTCATGCAGAATGTGCTGGACATTTATAAATTAAGAATGCGTAATGCGTAATTCATAATGCATAATAAAGGAAGGAGCTTTTCCTTCCCAAGTATCATGTCTCAAATTATCGATAACTGATTTTATCGGGGACGATGTATGCGCTTGGATAAGTTAATTTTATGGTTTCCAGGTCTTTATATGCTTGCAACCGTGAGTAATAATTGCCCACCCGCACTTTGAAATAGGGTTCGTTATAGATGAGATATGCACGGGTGTAAGGGAAGAGATTGTTGAAACTGTTTTTGGCGTATTCGGCCTGGGATTTGGAATTCACGCCCGAATAGGCGGCAATTTGGATGCGGTAGCCATTGATTTCCCCAACTTTCCGCCAGTTGTTGATATAATCTTCTTGGATCTTTACAATTCCAGGTTCAATGTCATAGCGGACTGTACCCTGAGCAAAGGCAAAGCATCCTAATGTGGAGAGGAGGAATATGGTCAGAATCTTTTTCATAATCAACTGGCGGCAAAAATACAAAAATTACATACGCACCATCTGTTTTTTGCATGAATTTTCAGAAGAGCTCTTGGCGATGGTCTTCAGTATTCTTATCCTAAGAGAATTTTAACCCCGATAAGTATCAACACAACGCCACCCACAATCTCCGCGTATTGTCCGATTCTCGGATTGGTGAGTTTCCGCACGAAGGTGTAGGCCAAGAACGAAACAACAAACGAAGTGATGCCGATGGTCAGAAAAGCGCGGGTGACGTGTTCTTCGTGGATCATCGCGAAGCTGAACCCCACGGCCAAAGCATCGATGCTCGTGGCCACGGCCAGCAAAATGACGTTCTTCCACTTCGTAATATCCAGATGTTCAGGTTGTTCGTTCACATCTTTCTTAAAACTTTCTATCAGCATTTTGCCCCCAATAAACGCCAAGATTCCGAATGCGATAAATGGAGCGGCTTTCCCCAGTGGTCCCAGCAACGACTCGCCGAACAACCATCCGATAAGGGGCATTCCTCCTTGAAAAAGGCCGAAAGCCAGCGCGAAACGCAACACGTATGCCCGTTTTAATGACGGTTGCAGCATCCCTATCACGCAACTGATAGCAAAACAATCCATCGCCAGACTCAACGACAAGAGCAATAATTCTATCCAACCCATGTTCAATATTATAAAAGGGGCGCAAAAGTACACTTTTTTAATATAGACCATATCTGTTGTCCAAACCCTTAAACTTTGAACCTTGAACTTTGAATTTTGAACCTTGAACTAAAAAATTGTACTTTTGCGCCTCATTTTTTGACAAGAAAAGTATGAAGAATTTTGCTGTTTTCGGAGTGGGCGGTTATGTGGCTCCCAGACATTTAAAGGCTATCAAAGAAACTGGTAACCAGATGGTTGCCGCGTACGACAAGTCAGATAGTGTGGGTATCATAGACAGCTATTTTCCGGAAGCGGCTTTCTTCACCGAAATGGAACTTTTCGACCGGCATGTTTCTAAATTAAAACAGAATGGCAACCAGTTGGATATCATTTCTGTATGCACACCCAACTACCTGCATGACGCGCATACCCGCTATGCGCTGCGCTTGGGTACAGATGTCATTTGCGAAAAACCGCTTGTCCTTAATCCATGGAATGTGGATGTTTTACAAAATGTTGAGAATGAGACCGGCAAGAAGGTGTATAATATCTTGCAGCTCCGCCTGCATCCCGCAATCAAAGCCTTAAAAGCAAAAGTGGACAATGCTCCGCAAAATATTGTGTATGATGTTGATTTGACGTATATTACGTCTCGCGGCCATTGGTATTATACCAGTTGGAAAGGGGCTGAAAGCAAAAGCGGGGGCATCGCGACCAACATCGGCATCCATTTCTATGATATGCTGTGCCATATTTTCGGCAATGTGCAAGAGAACATCGTCCATATATCTTCTCATGATCGTGTTGCCGGTTTCATCCGCTTTGATAAGGCAAGAGTTCGTTACTTCTTGAGTATCAACAGAAAAACATTGCCAAAAGAGATTCTGGAAAGCGGAAAGACCACATTCCGGCAAATTGTCATCAATGGGGAGCCGTTCGAGTTCAGCGACGGTTTCACAGACCTGCATACCGAAAGCTATCGCCAGATTTTGGCCGGGGATGGATTCGGCTTGGATGAAGTGCGCCCATGTATTCAAATCGTTTACGACATCCGCAATGCCACACCGATTGGCCTGAAGGGTGACTATCACCCATTGGCCGCACTCCCTTGCGAAAGCCATCCGTTTTCTAGGTAAATTGCTCCTTTTTCTCCTATTTTCTTCCAAACCTGTCTTTATATTTAACAAATAATTGTTAAATATAGATTTAATATTTGTAATTTTATAATTGCAACTGTTTTGTTATTAGCATATTAAAAAAAAGTTTGAAAAACACTTGACAACGGTGTTTTTTTGTTGTATCTTTGTCGCAACAAATTGAAGACAAAAAAAATGAAACGAAATTGTTTTTTGATATGCAGTATAATATGGTGCATGTACAGCTGGTCACAGCCGACAGACACCCTGCACAGGATAATGTTCTACAATGTGGAGAATCTGTTCCACCCATCGGACGACAGTCTGACCGCAGATGACGATTTCACACCGACAGGCAGCTATCACTGGACCTACAGGAAGTATTATCGGAAGATAGCAATGATTGGGAAAGTGATTGTGGCGGCGGGAATGGGTGACCCGCCGTGGCTTGTCGGTTTGGCGGAAATTGAAAACGAACAGGTTTTGAAAGATTTATGCTACAACTCGCCGCTGCGGAAGTTCGGGTACAAATATGTTCACTATGACTCCCCGGACCGCCGCGGCGTGGATGTGGCAATGCTCTACCGGGACAGCTGCGTGAGGATTCTGCGGAGCAGGAAAATTCCCGTGGTCTTCCCGTTCGACACATTTGCTCGCAACCGCGACATCCTCTATTCCGTGGTGCAGTTCCCGTCGGATGACTCGCTGCATGTGCTGGTCAACCACTGGACCTCACGTTATGGCGGATACGCGGCCACCGTACCTAAACGCAATCATTACGCCTCTGTGGTGCGACATTGCGTGGACTCGCTGATGGCAACGAATCCTCATGCCAAAATCCTGATTACCGGCGACTTCAACGATTATCCCACCGATGAGAGTATGCACGATTTTCTTCGGGTGAAGGAGTTCGGCACGCGGCTGCCACGCGACACTCTCTACAATCTGATGCTGCCAATGGCGAAACAGAGTCTGCAAGGCTCTCACAAACATGAAGATTTTTGGGGTTGTCTGGACCAGTTTATCGTGTCAGACACCTGGTTGACAGACAGTTCCGGCGTGCATCAGATCGGCGGGGCGCGTATCTTCGATGCGGATTTCCTGTTGGTGGACGATGAAAAATATGGCGGGAAAAAGAACTACCGCACTTTCCTCGGCCCTCGCTACATCGGTGGCTTCGCCGACCATCTGCCCGTGTATGTGGAATTTTGGTGCGGTTGTCAATAATCTTTCAACACATAGTGGTTAGTATGATAAAAAAGTGTATTTTTGCCGCCGAATTTTTTAACCCTTAAAAAAACGTATTTATGGCAACAAGAATCAGATTACAAAGACGCGGTAAGAAGAACCAACCTTTTTACCACCTTGTAATTGCGGATGGTCGAGCACCACGTGACGGACGTTTTATCGAAGATCTGGGCACCTACAACCCTCTGACCAATCCTGCAACTCTCAACATCAATTTCGACAGAGCTTTGTATTGGTTGGAAGTGGGCGCCACTCCTTCTGATACAGCCCGTGCGATTCTCAAACGTGAAGGTGTTTACATGATGAAACACCTCAAAGGCGGTGTGGCCAAGGGCGCTTTCAGTGAGACTGAGGCTCAACGCAGATTCGACGCTTGGAAGCAGGAGAAAAACTCCAAACTGAAAGACGTTGAAAATGCCGAGAGAGAAGCCAAACGCAAAGTCGTGAAAGAGCGTCTCGCTGCTGAAACAAAAGTGAAAGAAGCCATCTCCGCAAAAGTGGCCGCTAAGGCTGCTGAAATCGCCGCCGCTCAGGCAAAGGCCGCTCAAGAAGCCGCTGAAGCCGCTGCCGCCGAGGCCGCTGCTGAAGAAGCTCCCGCCGCCGAAGCCGAACAACCGGCTGCAGAATAGTTTTTTCCGCCTTATCATGGCAGACAAAAACTTCTACTATTTAGGCACACTAACAAAACCTTTCGGACTGAAAGGCGAGTTGTGTGCCTTTTTTGATGTGGATGATTGCGAACGCTACCTCGACCTCGATGCCGTCTTCATTGAAACCGACGGCGAAATGCTCCCCTTTATGGTTGAGAATCTGCAATATCGCGGCAACAATCAGTTTGTCGTCAAATTGCAAGATGTGGACATAAACAATGTGCGCGAATTTGTGCAGACGGAACTCTACCTGCCCCTCGACCGCCTGCCGAAGCTTTCCGGCAACCGCTTCTATTTTCACGAAGTGATTGGTTTCAAGGTCATTGATAACCGCCTGGGAGAAATTGGCACCTGCAAGGATTTCATGGAACTGGCCAACAACCCGTTGATGCAGGTTGACCACGACGGTGCCGAAATCCTCATCCCTGCCTCACAACAGTTCGTCACAACAGTTGACCGGGAAAACAAAGTCCTTTACGTGGACACACCTGACGGTTTGGTGGATTTGTATCTTAATCGCTGACAAACCGCTTTCCGAAAAAAATCGTATCTTTGCCCCGTTTTTCGAATAACAGGAAATATGAAAATGGATATTCTGCTCGGCCTGCAATGGGGCGACGAAGGTAAAGGTAAAATCGTGGACGTACTTACGCCCAAATATGATGTGATTGCCCGTTTCCAAGGTGGTCCCAATGCTGGACACTCCCTGGAATTCAACGGTATCCGTCACGTGTTGCACATCATCCCGTCCGGCATCTTCCACAAGGAAAAAACCAACATTATCGGCAATGGTGTGGTCATCGACCCGATTATCTTCGAAGAAGAAATCAATGCGCTGATACACATGGGACTGACACCCACCGACAACCTTTTCATCTCCCGTAAGGCCCACTTGATTCTGCCCACGCACAAACTGCTCGATGCCGCACAAGAAGCCCACAAAGGCAACATGAAAATCGGTTCCACACTGAAGGGCATCGGACCGACATACACCGACAAGACCGCCCGCACAGGATTGCGCGTCTGCGACCTCGAATCCCCTGATTTTGAGGCCAAGTACCGCAAAAACATCGAAGATCACATCGAAATCCTGAAGAATTTCCATTTTGACTATGCCGAAAAACTCGCCGAATTAGATACCCAATGGCGCAAATCATTGGAAACGCTTCGGAAATTCACATTTATTGATAGCGAATACGTTGTTCACCAATATCTTACCGAAGAAAAAACAGTTCTGGCCGAAGGTGCGCAAGGCACGCTGCTGGATCTCGAATTCGGCGCTTATCCGTTCGTGACCTCTTCCAACACCATCGCCGCAGGCGCGTTCACCGGACTCGGACTTGCCCCACACTACGCCGGTCGTGTTTTCGGTATCGTGAAAGCCTACTGCACCCGCGTGGGCAGCGGACCCTTCCCGACAGAACTCTTCGACGAAACCGGCGAATTTCTCCGCAAGGAAGGTAACGAATATGGCGCAACAACCGGAAGACCAAGACGTTGTGGTTGGCTTGACCTGGTGGCTCTCCAATATGCTTTGATGATCAACGGCGTGACCGATATCGCCCTCACCAAGGCCGACGTGCTTGACAAATTCGACGAAATCAAAGTCTGCACAGCATATCGCGTCAATGGAGAACTCACCGACCGGATGCCTTCCGCCAACGACGTGGAAATTGAACCCGTCTATACTACCCTGCCCGGCTGGAAAGCGGATATTTCCAAATGCAAAACGTACGAAGAACTTCCGAAAACCTTCAAGGATTACATCCAATTCATTGAAGATAAGACTAATACGAAAATTTCTATCGTCTCTGTCAGCCCCGACCGCGAAGGTACTATCTTCAGATAGCCTTCATCGTTTTTCATCGTTTTTTCATCGAATGCGTTCCTCCCCAAAAGACTGGATTCTTTCGTTCCTATGTTGTACACTGCTCCTGGCGGGCAGCCTTTTCGCTTTTGCACAAAACTCACCGGCAAATGACGAACTGCTACAGCTACTCCAACAATCGATGAAAAGCAACTTTGACTCGCTGCAACACACAAACTACCCTGTTTATTTCATGGCTTACCGGCTGAGTGAAAAAACAGAACACCAAACAAGTGCCAATTTTGGTTACATCTATGACAATATATCCTCGAAATCCGTTTTTTTGACCATTGAAATCCGTGTCGGCTCGCCTGAAACAGATAATTACCACTTTTTTTCCTCCCGAAACAACTGTAATGTCACCCAGATTGCGCTGCCATTGGACTACGACTCGAACTTGATTAAAAAAATTCTGACTCAGGAAACAAATCAAGCATACTCCAAAGCAGTTATACAATTTGTTGAAAATCAAACATTCTCCGCTATTTTACAACAGGATGACAAAGAACCCTATGCATTCCTGATATCGGATTTCGATCAGTATTATGAACCGCCGCTTCTTGACTCACATTGGGATGAAGACAATATTGCCCAAAGTCTTCGTCACTGCACAAAGGAGACCATTCTGTCCCCGGAACTAACCGAATTATCCGCCAATCTCGTTTTCCAAACCAATCGTAAATATTTGGTTACCAGTGAGAACCGAAGTATTGTAGAAAACCATTGTTCGACTACCCTGACGTTGAAAACTGAAGGAGTGTCCTCTAATAACAATCTTGAACATATTGAACACCAATATTTTACAAAATTTCCCGACCAACTTCCAGACGCAGATGTGTTACAAAAAGAGATGCGAAATATGGTAGTTCAGCTATCAAACGTACTTCATATCTCTAACTATTCTTCAAATGGTACGATTGAATATGAGGACATGAACATTCCTGTTCTTCTTTCCGGAAAAACAGCTTCCATTTTGGCTCATCACCTGTTTGGACACGAGATGGAAAATAATCGACACAACTTGGTGAAAGGGACAATTATTCCGGAAGAGTTTTCCGTCATCTGTGACCCAACAATCACAAAATATAATGGCAATATCTTGAGTGGAAGTTATCAATTTGACGACGAAGGAATTGTTAGTCAGGCTATTTCATTGATTGACAAAGGTGTGCCGGATCAAATTCCCGCTACCCGTACACAGAAACCCGGTTCCTCTTACTCAAACGGACATGCACGGGGCAATCGACAAATGCCTGCACCAAGACAATCAAATCTAATTGTAACAACAAGTAAACCAAAAAATTACGATCAGTTAAAAACACAATTGCTTGCAGAGGCCCGGCAACAGAATAAAGAATTCGGATTGTATGTGGAAGATGCCGAAATTCGCTGCGACACCGCATGTGGCACTATAACGATTTATCCTACTGTATGTTATAAAGTCTTCACCCATAATTTTCCCGATGAGGAAGTGCGTGATATTATTGTCTGTGGTAGTACTCAACAATGGTTCAACAACCTGATTGCCGGAGGGGATGCTTCCGGCAGTGTCTCCATCGTCTGTCATAACATGAATGACGAAATAATCACACACAGTTGCTCCCCAGCCCTTCTTTTCCGACAAGCAGAGATACACCCCGTTGTCAAAAGATATGAAAAACGTATTGTAAATCAAATCGTTGCACCAACATCGGACACAAAAGAGAATTTATCTGAACTATTTCTTCAAACCGCACAAGAGGAATGGACTACGGATGTCAAAGAAATGACGGTTGGCGACATCAACGCTCCCTATTATCAAGAGTATTTAATGACCGATGCCCGTCTTTTCACCGTTGAAGCATCCGAAGGAAGCCTATTCTATTCTAATGAAAAACAAGTTCGGAATTTAACCCCAAAAGTGTTGTTGGGGAGCGATTTATCTAACAACAATCTTTATGAGGTGTCAGATGCGATTCCAACGAGCTATAAATTGCCCATTGACAATCGTAACGGGGTTTTCGTCCGTGACTTCCGCAAAGCCACGGAAGCGGAGTACCTGAAAGCTGTCACTCAATGGGAAATTAAGAAAACAACCACACCGCAGACCGATAAAAAGCATCCTAGTGAGCGTTCCTACACAAATTCCATACAATCTTTTGATGAACATTTCTTCAATCTCCCGACGTTGGACAATTTAGAACTCCTCGCCCGCGAGACCTCCGCTTCTCTTGACAAATACGGCTTATTTAGCCATTCTGGCGTCAACATTTATGTCATGATGGGAAATGTTTACTATTGGAACAGCGAGAAAATTGTCTATGTTCGTCCGGTTTACGTTATCGGAATGCAACTTTACGGGACAATGCAATTGACTGACGGAGAGGACTATTCGGATGGCAGAACGATTTTCTTTCCCTGCACAGATTCCCTGTTTTCCACGCAATATGTTCAAAATGAGATGGATTTGCTGATCCGCCATTTCAAAAACGTGAAAAAATTGAGAACTCCGTTTGATGGCAACTATTTTGGACCGATATTGGTGGAAAACGAGGCGGTGGGACAACTGCTGGTTACAACACTGTTGGAGCATACGCCTAATTTGCTGGCATATCGAGAGTCTCATCTGACTCCATCGCACCAAACAAACAAAAAATCTTTTGAAGACAAACTGGACAAAAAGATTGTTTCAACAAAAATTTCTGTTACAGCAAACAAATTTGGCGATGCGTTTGACCAGGCAACATTTTGCCGACACGACAAAACGGATGCGGATGGCGTGGAAATAACTGAAACTGAAATTATCAGGAATGGTGAACTGATCACATTATTGGGAAATCGAAACATCACTAAATCAACGCCTTACAGCAATGGATTCCAGCAACTGGCCATCAACAAGGAAGGTTGTTTCGCCACCCAAGGAGGTAACCGCATTGACTTTGAACACAAATCAACGGTGCCACATTCAAAACTCAAGCAAATGCTCATCAAGGAGGCAAAAAAACAAGGATGCCAGTATGCGTACATTCTCCGACAGATGTATGATCAATCACTTCAGAATATCACTGCTGATAAACCGCTCAACACCAAGTTGTTACAACTCTACCGTGTGGATGTGCATACGGGTAAAGAAATTCCCGTCACAGGAGCTTCCATAAATGGTTTCAATTTCTATATGCTTGACAATATTGTTGCTGTATCCAACCAAAACACCGCCTTTCCTGTCATGATGAAGGTCAACGGCACTTCTGGCACTCGCGATTTCCCCTTCGCCGGTGTGCCCACATGCATTGTCGCGCCTGATGGGTTGTTGTTGAAATCAGCGTTTTTGCACCCGTAGCGATGCTATGCATAGCGTCTCCACTTACGTTTCTTCGGTCATTTTGATCGGGATAATTCTGACAACAATCATATCTACTCCTCATTCTGCATTCTACATTCTACATTCAAAAAAATCGTACCTTTGCGCCCTAATTTTTGAATATGCTTAAGATTGAAGATTTACACGTGTCCATCAAGGACAGAGAGATATTGAAAGGCGTGAATTTGGAGGTAAAAGCGGGGGAAGTGCACGCCATTATGGGTCCGAACGGCACCGGAAAAAGCACATTGGCATCCGCAATTGCCGGCAAGAGCGGCTACGAAGTGACGCAGGGAAATGTCTGGTTCAAAGGCAAAAACCTGCTGGATTTGTCGATTGAGGACCGCGCCCGCGAAGGTGTCTTCATCGGTTTTCAATACCCGGTGGAGATCCCCGGCGTGAGCATCGCCAACTTCATGCGCACCGCCCTCAACGAGGTGCGCAAATACCGCGGCCTCGACCCGCTCAACGGCGCCCAGTTCCTCAAACTGATGGCCGAGAAACAGAAAGTGGTGGAGTTGACTGACAAGCTCAGCAACCGCTCCGTGAACGAGGGCTTCTCCGGCGGCGAGAAAAAGCGCAACGAGATCTTCCAGATGGCGCTCCTCGACCCCTACCTTGCCATCCTCGACGAGACTGACTCCGGCCTCGACATCGACGCGCTTCGTGTGGTCGCCAACGGCATCAATCACCTGCGCGGCGAAGACAAAGCCATCATCGTCATCACCCACTACCAGAGACTATTGGACTACATCGTCCCCGATGTGGTGCATGTGCTTTTCGATGGCAAAATCGTAAAATCGGGTCCGAAAGAGCTGGCTCTCGAACTGGAAGAGCGCGGTTACGACTGGATTAAGGAAGAATACGAACAGGGCAAGTTATGAGAGCGTTCACACAATTCATCCAGGGACTTTTCAACGAAAACCAGGCGCAATATCCTGACGGCGGGCAGGCGGCCATCCGCGACCTCCGTCGGAAAGCGATGGACCTTTTCTTGCAGAAAGAGCTGCCCGACAAGCATTTGCAAGGCTGGCAACAGTCGGTGCTGAACAAGAAAGTGAAAACCGACTACATCCAAAAACTGCAACCCGATCCGTACCGCCCGTTGGCGGAGTATTTCCAGTGCCGCGTTCAGGATCTGCACCCTACGGTACTGCCCGTCAGCAACGGTTGGTATATTTCTGAGAAACAGGAAGTTAATATTGACGAACAGGGCGTGATCACGGGCAGTTTGTTCGCTGCCATTCGTCAGTATCCCGACTTGGTACTACCGCTGTTAGCGCATGCCAATTTGGAGAAAGAAAACGGCTTGGTGGCCCTCAACGAAGCCCTCTTCAACGATGGTGCATTCATCTATATTCCTGACAATGTGAAGGTTGAGAAACCGATGCAGATTGTCTCGCTGATGAACACCACTGATCCGTTGTTAGTCAACAACCGTCACCTCATCGTGATGGGAAAGAACACAGAACTCTCTGTCATCCAGTGCGATGACTCCATCCAAAAGGAATCCTCCTTCTCGAATATCGTTTCGGAGATTTACCTGGGCGAAAACGCGCATCTGCATTACTACAAAACCGAGAACAAGGATGCCGCTTCCATGCTGCTGAACCACGTGTTCGTACATCAGCAGAGCTATTCGACCTTCACCTCCACGGCCATCACATTCAACGCGGGCTACATCTGCAACACCTTCCACGTCAATCTCAATGAGCCGATGGCGGAAGCCAAGCTGTATGGCTTGTATCTCGTTGACAAAGAGCAGGTTTGCGACAACCACATCTTCATCAACCATGCCGCGCCCGACTGCAAGAGCTACCAGCTCTACAAGGGCATCATGGACGATGAGGCATCGGCGAACTTCCACGGACACATCCTTGTGGCGCAAGATTCCCAACGTACGGCAGCCTTCCAGACCAACAAGAACCTGTTGCTGACCGACAAGGCGCACGTCACCACGAAGCCGTTCTTGGAGATCTACGCCGACGACGTGCAGTGCAGTCACGGCGCCACGGTGGGACAGTTGGACGAGGAGGCGTTGTACTATCTGCGCACCCGCGGCATCGGCGAAGCGGCGGCCAACCGTCTGCTCATGTTCGCCTTCGCCAACGAAATCGTGCAGAACGTGACCATCGAAGCCCTCCGCGACCGTCTCAGCAACATGGTGCAGCACCGTCTGCACGGCGAACTGAACGTCTGCGCACAATGTATGCTGAACAACAACATTGTGTTCCCGATAACGATGGAAGAGTAGAAACTTCGTGTTGATGAGCCTTCGGCTGTTGGTTAGCTTCGCTGTTAGTTAGCCTTCGGCTGTTAATTAGCTTCGCTGTTGATTACTTCGTGTTAACATGAAATAACCAACATGAAATAATCAACACGAAGTCATCAACACGAAGTCACCAACACGAAGTCACCAACACGAAGTCACCAACACGAAGTCACCAACACGTCACCAACACGAAGTCACCAACACGAAGTCACCAACACGAAGTCACCAACACGAAGTCACCAACACGAAGTCACCAACACGAAGTCACCAACACGAAGTATGAAAGTGAAACTGATATGGATCGGCAAACCTGACGGCGACATCTTCGATGAGGCCATCAAATACTATGCGGGCAGGATTTCCGCCTATTTCCCGTACGAGATGGTGGCGATTCCGTATTTGAAGAACGCCAAGTCCATGCCGGTGGAGGAGCAGAAGAAGCGTGAGGGGGAACTGATTCTCAAGAAAATAGAGTCCGACGAATTTGTAGTGTTGTGGGACGAGCGCGGCAAGGAGAAGACCTCCGTGCAGTTCGCGGAGTTCATCCAGCAGCGTGCCAACTCGGGGTTGAAGACGCTCACGTTTGTCATCGGCGGCGCGTATGGTTTCTCCGACGCCGTCTATGCCCGCCAGAACGCCCAGTTAGCTCTTTCGAAGCTCACCTTCCCGCACATCATGGTGCGACTGATCTTCGCCGAGCAGCTCTACCGGGCGTGCACGATTCTGAAGGGGGAACCGTACCATCATTAATGGTTATAGGTTATAGGTTATTGGTTATTGAAGCTGGAGTGGTCGAAAAATGATTTGGCCAATCATAAAATGATGAGCAACAATGGTCGAAGCAGATAAGCATAAAATGCGAAACAAAGAAAAGCTGAAGCAATTGATTGAATCCAAAGGAATAGAAGCCGAATGGGGAATATATAGTTAACTGAAAACGCCTGAAAAAGAAATATACAAAACATTCGCATATCTATTTCCTCGTGATCCCCGTGATCCCCGCGATCCGCGGAGATATTGTCCTCGCGATCTCTCCCCGAAATCCTGCGAAATCCGACTTGAAAAATTAACTAATCAAAATCGAATAGTTAAAATTATTTTTCAATTTATTGATTTTCAAGGATAAAAAAATTTCACAAAATCCTTGACAAGGGCTCGTTTCCGTTGTATATTTGCAGACGGAAATATCATTATTCAATCATCAAAATAAAGTGTTATGACGAACATTATAGAAGTTGAAAACAAGATTATCACCCTCAGAGACCGGCAGGTGATATTGGACTCCGATGTGGCGGAACTATACGGTGTGCAGACAAAGGAAATTAACCAAGCGGTGAGGAACAATCCCGAGAAGTTTCCGCAAGGATATATTTGGGAACTGTCAAACGAAGAGACACGATCTTTAAGGTCAAAAATTTTGACCTTAAAGAATACAGGTCGTGGAAAACATACAAAGTACCCTCCTAAAGCCTTCACCGAAAAGGGTCTTTACATGCTGGCCACGATACTGAAAAGTCCGCAGGCTGTGGAGACTACTATTGCCATTGTGGAGGCGTATGCGAAACTGAAGGAGCTGTCGAGAGTTATCATACAGGTTCCGCAGCAAGAGGAGAACTCCGTGGAGCAGAAGACGTTGCTGCAGCGCGGCGGCCAGTTGGTGGAGGATTTGCTGACGGATGTGATGCCGGTCCAGAGCAGCGAGACCTCCTTTGAGCTGAACTTGGCGATGTTCAAGTTCAAGCACACGGTAAAACGGGAGAATGACGAAGAAATCCGCGCACTGGAGGAACGGATTGAGAAATTGGAGCGGGGAGGGAACTGAAATCACGACAAACGAATACCATTTTCAGTTCTCGGTAGTTCGACCATAATATTCTACGCGCAGATACGAGAGATACGCGGAGAATATTTATATCGTCACCAGAAAAAAAAATTCTCCGCGAGTGTTACCTTTTGCTATTTTTGCGTCATCATCATGAACAAGGAAAAATGGAGAACGCGGCATTTTGGGAAAAGATGTATGCGGCCAACATCGGGCGGATGATCGGCGCTTGCCACCGCTATGTCAATGACTTGGCGTTGGCTGAGGATCTGGCGCACGAGGCGTTCCTCAAGGCGATGGAGCGCGCCGACACCTACCGCGCCACAGGCAATTTCGAGGCCTGGCTGATGCGCATCACCATGAACCACGCCATCCAGCATCTGCGGCAAAGCATGAATACGGTGCCGATTGTGGAGGAGGAGACCCCCGATGTCGTCCCCGAGGAGACATCCATTTGGGAGACGGACTTCACGCAAGAGGAACTGCTCGAAGCGGTGCAACAGCTGCCGGTTCCGCAACGCACCGTCTTTAACCTCTATGCCATTGACAACCAGTCACATGCCCACATCGCTGACTTGCTGAACATCTCCATCGCCAGCTCCAAGGAGACGCTCTACCGCGCCCGCAAACGGCTGCGGCATCTGCTCACCCAAATGGCCCAAGAGAAAGAAAAACGCAAAAAGGGAGTTTTTGTCATGATACTACTATTCTTATTACAGCATTCCGAGGCCGCGCGCACCGACCGGATGTTCCGGAACAGACTCGCCTCGCTGACCTACGCGCCTTCGAAGCCACTCACTACCACACAGATACGGCAGGCAGCGGCGGAGGCACCGTCCAGTGCGGGCGTGTTTGTGGCATCGCACCGCGCGGCATTAGCCACCGCGACCATTGCGGGGATTGTCGGCGGAGTCTGCCTCTGGCAGGTTGGTCATACTGCGCTGGATAACAATCCGTTGCAAGAGCCTGTCGCACCCGCTGAATCGCCAGTAAGCCTTCCTGCCGACACTATCGCCGAGAACGGTTTGCAAGCAGAGCCCAGCTTAACAACCCGGCCTTCTGAAGCGATTGCGCCAGTGAAACATCATGAGTCGGAAACCAAACCCCAAATCATCGTCGTCACCAAAGAGATTGTGGTGAACGACACGGTGGTGGTCCGTGACACCGCAATAGTGAAAGACACGGTCTATTTAATGCAAAAGCCATGAAAGGGAAGAAAGTTATTGCGTTTATCATCTTAGTATTCAGTACTATAGGATGCCTATCTGCACAAACCACAGACACCATGTATGTGGTGAAGCGGCACGTGGTACGCGACACCGTCTATGTGCGCGACACGGTGCGCGTGCAGGACACCGTCATCATCGCCGACTACATCCACAGTGAGGAATTCAAGCAGCTGTTTTACGAGTTGAGCGGTGCTGATGGGCAGACGCCGACCGATTCGTTGGAAAAATTGTGGGCGCAGACCGTTACCTTTTTGGAAAATCGCGTCATACAGTACGAACAACAAAACGTTTCTACTATGGACAGCATCAAAAAATACGGATTGGCGGGGCTCATGCTTTTGGGGTTGAACTCCCTCGCTCCCGCGCAGACGGAGACAACGAAGCCTGTGGGCGAATCTCATCAAATCGAGACCAAATCTGCTCTTCACGACGACTCATTCAACGGTTTCCATTTCGGGTACACACTGGAGGCGGATGTGGCACATCCTTTAACAATGACCAATGCGGTTACAGGGGTGAAGAGCACCCATTCTTTCATCCGCTACGGCGGACGATTTGGCCTAGAATGTTCATATCATTTCGCAGACCTCTTGGGCGTGTCGGCAGCCTTGGATTTCGGTTATATAGCACCGAATGATCATTATGCTAACATTACGAGATACTATGGACTCTCAATGCCGCTGAAGTTCGAGTTCCACTATCCTGTTTCGGACAAACTATGGTTAACGGCGAATGCCGGAGTCCAATTGCGAATGCCCTTTGAAACTTTTTCACATGGTTTTAATCGGGATAGCGGAGAACCATTATTAGATAACAACATTGCTGGGAATCCTGCATATTATGAAGGCTACTATAATAGATACGTTTTTTACACAGATTTAATGGCTGATGTCGGATTGTATTTCCAATTACCTAATCAGGATTACCTTCGATTTTTGTTGGGGCTGGATATCGCAACCACAGATTTTGCAAGAGGCAGTGTAAGAATGTACTCAAGCGAGGGATATGACGATTTATATTTCTCCCAACGAAATCACTACCTTTACGGTCAAATTGCCTACGTGCACAGTTTTAGCAAGCAGCGGGCTGTCAAGCAGGCACAACCGCACTGGAACGATGACAAGTCATTGTGTCGCCACGAGTTCCGGTTAGGGGTGAGCGATCCCTTGGGCTTTACCTATCTGAGGGAATTGTTTGCTTCTCCTATTTTGGGAGAACCGATAGACGGTGTCTCACCCACAAAACAAATATTCACTCCCGTACTCTCCTTGGACTATCATTACCGCGCCTCAAAATGGTTTTGGTTAGGTCTTACCGCTGGTTATAATTTATATAAAGAGAACGGCTATGGTGAACCAGAGAATCTTACGTGGCAGTATAAAGAGCATCATTTCCTGATAATGCCCTCTTTGCGGTTCTCCTATCTTAACCGTCCACATCTGACCCTTTACTCTGGGCTTGCCGTGGGTTTGTATATCAAACATGGACGAGAATACAGAGATGATGATTGTCTCATCCAACCGATAACTATCGACCATAACAGAGTGTTCTCCGCGTTCCATCTGACCGCCTTCGGGGTGAAAGCCGGTGCGAACCATTGGTTCGGCAGCTTTGAGTTGGGTGCTGGTATCAAGGGATTTGCCAATTTGGGTGTGGGGTACGAGTTCTGATGTTTTTTTGTACCTTTGCATCCTCCAATTGTAGATTGTAACATTATGGACTGCAAAGAGATACGTCACCAATTGCATCGCATGGCCGAGGCCTCCAACGAGGAAGTTCGGACTTCCGCATACATCCGTCAACGACTGGAGCCGCTCCAGCCAAGCAAAATCGTCACGTTTCCGAAAGGAAATCACCTGCTGGCGGAGTTCGATTTCGGGGGCGGCGGGAAGACCGTGCTGCTCCGTGCCGACATGGATGCGGTGCGGGTTAATGAAACGCTTAATCTGCCGTATAGGTCTGAAACCGAGGGCGTTTCGCACAAGTGCGGGCACGACGGGCACAGCACGATCATGCTGCGCGTGGCGGAGATGCTGCACGAGAAGCCGCTGCCGTCGGGAAAGGTGCTGCTGCTCTTCCAGGGCGCCGAAGAGACCGGCGAGGGCGCGAAACAGATTCTCGACAGCGGGATCCTGCAATCTTACAACATCGATTGCGCTTACGCCCTGCACAACATTCCCGCCGAGCCTGCGGGAACAATTATCTGCAAGACAGGCAGTTTCACCTGCTCCGTCATCAGCTGCGACATCGCGCTGACGGGCAAAACCGCCCATGCCGCGGAACCGTGGAATGCCGTGTCGCCATTCGCGGCAGCGCAGCGCATCACCGACTTTGTGCTGTCGCTGAACCAGCGCGATGTGCAGCGCGACGACTTCTGCGTGGCCACGCTCATCGAGTTCCGGGTCGGCAGCCAAGCATACGGGGTGGCCGCCGGCGACGGCGTGCTTCGTTTCACCATCCGTACTCGCGAAGACACTCATCTTCAGCAGATTATCTCCGAAATCGAAAGCAAATCGAAAGCCGAAGCAGCCTCCGAAAACCTGCAATGCGACATCCGTTGGCTGGAGTATTTCGCCGCTTCGAACAACGCGGAGAAGGAGGTCAATGCCATCAAGGAATGCGCTGACAATCTGAATCTTACCTATCAAGAAAAACCGATTCCTTTCTTCTGGGGCGAGGACTTCGGGCTCTTCACGCAGCATTATCCGGGGGCGCTGTTCGGATTGGGTTCCGGCACTGCGCAACCGCCTCTGCATCATCCTGATTTCGATTTTCCGGATGGAATTGTGGAAACCGGCGCGAAAATGTTCTATGAATTGGTCCGTAGGGGCGAATAATTATTCGCCCCTACATTCCCTTCCTCTTTTTTCATCGCCCTTTCATCGTTAATTCATCGTCTCATCGTCTCATCGTCTCATCGTCTCATCGCCTCATCGTCTCATCGCCTCATCGTCTCATCGTCTCATCGCCTCATCGCCTCATCGTTTTCATCGTTTTTCATCGTCTCATCGAAAAAAAATGTATCTTTGCCAGCTGTAAATTTTTGCGCCAAGATGTAGTAAAATAGTTTTCTAACCCATTAAAAGAAAGGAGGTTATCGTATGGTTGACACCATTAATTTCGGTGCTTATAAGTGGCATCATATAACGAATCCGACCGTTGAAGATTTGGATTTTTTGCGAGATAACTTCCATTTCCACCCCTTGGATATTGAAGACTGCTCCAGCTTTGTGCAACGTCCCAAAATCGATATTTACGACGACTATTTCTTCCTCGTGCTGCATTTTCCGCTGCTCGACCAGCGTACGCGCTTAGTGAAAACCGAGGAAACCAAGATTTTCTGGGGACAAGACTACCTCATTACGGTCGGAAATTCGCACTACGTGGTGCAAGACCTCTTCAACCTGAAAAAAATCGATCCCGAACCGGAAGATGAGGACGAAATCACCGGCACCTCCGATTCCATGCTCTATCACATTCTCTACAGAATGATGAAGGAGACTTTCCTCATTGTGGAGCGTCTTGGTACCGAAATCGACTTCATCAGCCGCGAACTGTTCAGCAGCAAGGCCGAGAAAATCATTGAACAGATCTCCATCATCCGGAAAAATATCATCCAGATGAACACCATGTTCAAACCGCAACTCCGTCTATTCAAGATGTTTGAGAGCGGTGAGGTGAAAGGCTTCGCCGATGACATGGAAGAGTACTGGGGCAACATCTTGGACTTCTACCAGAAGATGTGGGATATGGTGGACGATTACGGCGAATTGGTCGCCGGCCTCTCCAGCACGTTCGATTCCTTGCAGGCCAACAAGACCAACGAAATCATGCGAATGCTCACCATTATCTCCACAATAGTGCTGCCACTAACCTTTATATCAGGACTTTACGGTATGAATGTAGGACTCCCGATGGCGAACTCCCCATTTGCGTTCCTGTATGTGATTGTCCTCTGCCTTGTCATTTCCGTGCTGCTGATTTTGTTCTTCATCAAGAAACGGTGGCTGTAAAGACGATGACACGATGAAGCGATGACACGATGAAGCGATGAAGCGATGACACGATAAATATAAAGTCGCCGTGTGTTATTACCCTATCAAATGTATGAAAAGGCCAAATACCCCAATGTACATTGTTCATTGTACATTTTACATTAATTAACGAATAAGCTTATAAATCTTTAACCATAAAATGTATAAAACCCCTCTGAAAATACTTCAATTAGAAAAAGGCGACTATCATACGTTGCTGAACGGCTCGGTGGCGGGGGAGAAAATCCGTATCGTTCTGGACACAGGCGCGTCGCACAGCTGTGTGGACAAATCGTTTGTCAACAAGCTGTTTCCGGACAGGGAAATGGAGAAAAACGAGGGAGTGAATGCGGGAATTGGCGGCACAGACTTTGAGGTTCTGGTCACTGACCTCCCTGACTTCAAAATCGGCCATTACCATCAAAAACTTATGCAAAACGTCGCCGTGATCGATTTCGCCCATATCAACATGGCTTACGAGGCTCTGCACCTCAAACCCGTCCAAATGATTTTGGGTAACGACTTCTGTGTCAACCATAAGGCAGTCATTGATTACGAAACGAACAGATTCTTTTTTCAGAAAGGCATAGGATCAAGGCAACAGGCAACAGTGATTAGCTAATAGCCTAAGTCATAGTTATAGTTTAAGTCTAAGTTTAAGTCTAAGTTTAAGTCTAAGTCTAAGTCATAGTTAAAACATGGATGACAATACGATACGACGGAAAATTTTGGGTGTGGACCCCGGTACCAACATCATGGGTTATGCACTGTTGAACACGGAGTTGAACAAATCCGAGGTGGAGGTGCTCAGTGTGCTGCAAATGACTAAATTAGGAGATCCATACGCCAAAATGAAATATATTTACGAAAAAATCAACGGTCTGATCGAGCAGTATCATCCTGATGTTTTGGCCATTGAAGCACCTTTTTACGGAAAGAATGTGCAGTCGATGCTGAAGTTGGGACGGGCCCAGGGCATCGTCATCGCAGCTTCGTTGCACGCGGGCATGGAGGTTTATGAATACTCGCCACGAAAGATAAAGCAGTCCATCACGGGCAATGGCAACGCCTCCAAGGAGCAGGTCTCCGCAATGCTCTGCCGAATGTATCCTATTTCGGAAAGTATTGAATATCTGGACGCTACAGACGCATTGGCGGTGGCGGTGTGTCACCATTTGCAGCAGAAGGTGGTCTTCGGTAAAACCAAAGCGACCAATTGGAAGAGTTTCATCACACAAAATGCTGACAGAGTGGTGAAATAACAACGTGTTTTGTCTAAAATGGCAATTGTAAAGACGCACCATCGGCACATCTCTACAGAAAAATTCATTCGGTGGTGCATATTTATTTTTTATGTACTTTTGCCTTTTCTTAATTACGTCCAAAAGTATTAATAACAAACTGATAATCAATATGATAATTAAAGACGATTTTACGTGCAGACACAACGGTCCTGCCGTAAGCGAACAACAGAAAATGTTAGATGTCATCGGTGTCAAGACGATGGACGAACTGATTGAGAAGACGGTTCCCGCCGCCATCCGCCTGCCCAAGCCGCTGGATCTTCCCGACGGCATGACCGAAGGCGAATACCTCAACCATATCCACAGCCTGATGGCGAAGAACAAGATCTACCGCTCCTACATCGGTATGGGTACCTACAACACCTACACCCCGGCGGTGATCCTGCGCAACATTTTCGAGAATCCGGGCTGGTACACCTCCTACACCCCGTACCAGGCGGAGATTTCCCAAGGCCGTATCGAAGCTTTGCTGAACTACCAGACGATGATCAGCAGTCTGACCGCCATGCCGTTGGCTAACGCTTCCATGCTGGACGACGCCACGGCTGCCGGCGAGATGATGCTGATGTTCTTCCGCAGCCGCAGCCGCGAACAACAGAAGAACAACGTGGTGAAATACTTCGTCGCTGAGGGCGTTTTCCCGCATTCCATCGGTGTGATGAAAACCAACGCCGCTCCTCACGGCATCGAGCTCGTGATCGGCAAACCCGACCAGGTGGAACTCGACGAGACCTTCTTCGGCGCGATGATCCAATACCCGAGCTACTGGGGCAGCATCCACAATTTCAGCGCATGGGTCGAGAAAGCGCACGCCAAGAACATCTTCGTGGGCGTGGCCACTGACCTGCTGGCTCTGACACTGCTCACGCCTCCGGGCGAATGGGGCGCTGACTGCGTGGTCGGCTCCACCCAGCGTTTCGGCATCCCGATGGGCTACGGCAGCCCCGCCGCCGGCTTCTACGCTTGCAAGGAAGAGTTCCTGCGCCAGATGCCCGGTCGTATCATCGGCGTTACCGTGGATGCACAAGGCAACCGCGCCGTGCGTATGGCCCTGCAGACCCGCGAGCAACACATCAAACGCGAGCGCGCAACCTCCAACATCTGCACCGCCAGCGCCCTCACCGCTATCATGGCCGGCTTCTACGGCATGTGGCACGGTGCCGAAGGTCTGAAGAACAAAGCTGTCAAGATCAACGTGTTGGCTGGCGTTCTCGCTGAGGAAGCAGCCAAATACGGCTTCAAACAGTATAACGAAAACTACTTCGACACCCTCTGCCTCGAAACGCCCGAAGGCATCACCTGCGAGGACGTGAAGAAGGTGGCCCTGTCGAAGGAGATCAACCTTTGCTACCACTGCGAGCGTTGCTTCACGATTTCGTTGGACGAGACCGTCACTCACGACGATGTCAACGACATCCTCGAAGTGCTGGCCATCGCCGCCGGCAAGCCGTTCACCCCGCACGTATGCGACGGCAGATGCGGCATTCCCGACCTGCACATCCCTGCCGAACTGACCCGTAAGAGCCCGTTCATGCAGCACAAGATCTTCAACCAGTATCACTCCGAAACCGAGATGATGCGTTATATGAAGATGCTGGAAGTCAAGGATTTGTCACTGAACCGCGCTATGATTCCGCTGGGTTCCTGCACCATGAAGCTCAACGCCGCCGCCGAGATGCTGCCGCTGAGCTGGGCAGAAGTCTGCAACATCCACCCGTACGCTCCCGCTGACCAAGCCGAGGGCTTCAAGGAGATGTTGGATGAGGTTTGCAACTGGTTGGCCAAGATCACCGGTTTCGCCGCCATCTCCCTGCAACCGAACTCCGGCGCCGCGGGCGAGTATGCCGGCATGACCGTCATCCGCAACTACCACCTCAGCCGCGGCGAGGGTCACCGCAACATCTGCCTGATCCCGTCTTCCGCACACGGCACCAACCCCGCTTCTTCCGCCAAAGCCGGCAACAAGATCGTGGTGGTGAAAGCTACGGAGCACGGCGAAGTCGATATCGACGATCTGCGCGCGAAAGCCGAGCAATACAAAGACAACCTCTCCTGCTTGATGATCACCTATCCTTCCACGCACGGCGTGTTTGAGGAAGGCATCCTCGAAATCATCAAGATCATCCACGAGAACGGCGGTCTGGTCTATATGGACGGTGCGAACATGAACGCCCAGGTGGGTCTCACCTCTCCGGGCACCATGGGCGCCGATGTCTGTCACCTCAACCTGCACAAGACCTTCGCCATGCCTCACGGCGGTGGCGGTCCTGGCGTTGGCCCGATCGGCGTGTGCGAGAAGCTCGTCCCGTTCCTCCCGAACCACGCTACCGTGAAGGTCGGCGGTGAACAGGGCAGCCAAGTGGCCACGGCTCCTTACGGCAGCGCCTACCTGATCCCGATCACCTACGGTTACTTGAAGATGCTGGGCGGCAAGGGCTTGGCAGAAGTCACCAAGACGGCCATCCTGAACGCCAACTACATGCGTGCAAGATTGGAGAAGGACTACAAGATTCTCTACACGGGCACCAACGGCATGTGCGCTCACGAGATGATTCTCGACTGCAACGAGTTCGACAAACATGCGGGCGTGCAAGTCGGCGACATCGCCAAGAGACTGATGGACTACGGTTTCCACGCTCCGACGGTGGCCTTCCCGGTGCACGGCACCTTGATGGTGGAACCCACCGAGAGCGAACCGCTGAGCGAACTCGACCGCTTCTGCGACGCGATGATCGCCATCCGTCAGGAGATCCGCGACATTGAAGAGGGCAAGGCCGACAAAGCCAACAACCTCATCAAGAACGCCCCGCACAGCATGAATGTGGTCTGCGCCGACACGTGGGATCGTCCTTACACCCGTCAGCAGGCTGCCTTCCCGCTGCCGCACACCGAGAAGTACTGGCCGACCGTCGGCAAGATCGACGACGCTTACGGAGACAGAAATTTGGTCTGCGTGCTGAGCGAGTAAAGAGGATGAGAGGATAAGATAATTAGATTATGAGAAGCGGGGAGGACGAAAGTTCTCCCCGCTTTATTTTTCTGCGCAAATCCGCGAGTCCTGCGGTTTTAACATTTCTCCTTACTATGCAAAAATTCCAAGATGATTATGTTTGGAAAAATTGTACTTTTGCTTTTTTATTTTCAGTTTATTTTGCAATAAGATAGTTTAATACAAACAGTACAAAAACATAGTAATATGAAAATGTTAAAATGGTTGTGCTTTTTCGGCATCATGGCTGGATTGGTGTCTTGCGGGGTGGATGTGCCCAAGGAAACGAAAACTTCGTACGAGACGATAATTGTGGAAAAACAGGACATCTCGGTGCCCGTGAAGTTCAGCGCGAAGCTGAAGGGGCAATCTGACGTGACCATCTCGCCGCAGGTGAGCGGTCAGCTGATGAAAATCTGCGTGAGCGAAGGTCAGCAGGTGAAGAAAGGCACGACGCTGTTCGTCATCGACTCCCGCAACGCACAGCTGGAATTAGAGGCCGCGCAGGCGAACCTGCAGGCCGCCGAGGCATCGGCGAGAAGCGCGAAATTGGAGTACGAGTCAAACAAGAACCTGTTTGAAAAGAATATCGTGAGCCGCTACATGCTCGACAATTCGGAAAATTCCTACAATCAGGCGCAAGCGGCTGTGAGCCAAGCACGTGCGGCCGTGAGCCGTGCCAAGGTAAATCTGGGCTTCTGTACCATCACCTCACCTGTGGAAGGTATCATCGGTGAGATCCCCGTCACGGAAGGCATTCAGGTGACACCGGGCACTCAACTCACCATTGTCAGCGGCAACACGATGATGGACGCCCTCTTCTCCATACCTGAGTCAGTGCTGGAACAGGCCGTTGCCAGCGGCTACGAAGGAAAGATAGAGGATGCGCTGAAAAAATTTCCGGACGTAACCTTCGTAATGAAAAACGGCACGGAATATCCGCACAAGGGACGTGTTTCCAGCGCCACCGGTGTGGTGAACGCCGCCACGGGTACCATCGCCTGCAAGGCCACCTTCCCCAACCCCGATGGCCAGCTCTATAGCGGTATCCAGGGTACTATCATCCTGCCTGCCGACAAGAAGGACGTGATGGTTGTCCCGCAAACCGCCGTGGTGCGTCTGCAGGACAAGTCGCTGGTTTATAAGGTAAAGCCGGACAGCACCGCCACCGCTGTCGCCGTGACATATTCGGATGCCGGCAACGGCAAGGACTTCATCATCACGAGCGGCCTGGAAGTCGGCGACAAGATTGTGACCGTTGGAGCGAATAACGTGCAAGAAGGAGAGCAAGTTTTGTTCCCCGCGGCACCCAAAACCGAGAAATAAGCCATGAAGGGAAATATTTTCATCAACAGACATGTGATGGCATGCGCTATTGCGATTGTCATCATGCTGGTGGGCTTTATCTGCATTACCTCGCTGCCCATCGAGCAATACCCGAACATCGCCCCGCCGACAGTGCGCGTCTCGACATCCTACACCGGTGCCGACGCGAACACCATCATGAAATCGGTGGTGCAACCGTTGGAAGAGAACATCAACGGCGTGCCCGGTATGACCTACATCACCAGCACCGCATCCGCATCGGGTGATGTTTCCATCCAAGTCTATTTCGAGCAGGGCACCGACCCCGACCTCGCCGCAGTGAACGTGCAGAACCGTGTCAGCAGGGCTACAGCATTGCTGCCCGCGGAAGTCACGAAGGTGGGCATACAGGTGATGAAACAGCAGAGCAACATCCTGCACATCGGCGCGCTGAAGAGCGTTGACGGCAAGTACGACGCCGACTTCATCGCCAACTACATCGACATCAACGTGCGTCCCCGCCTGATGCGTATCACCGGCGTGGGCGACGTGATGGCGCTCGGTAACACCTACGCCCTGCGCATTTGGCTGAAGCCCGATGTTATGGCACAATATGGGCTGGAACCGAACGACGTGTTCGCAGCCATCGGCGGACAGAGCTTCGTCGCCGCCACGGGTTCCTTGGGCGAGCAGAGCGAGAACGCCTACCAATACTCGTTGGAGTACAAAGGCACTCTCAAAACCGTCGAGGAATTCAACGACATCGTGTTGCGCACGAGCGACGGCGGACACCTGCTGCATTTGAGCGACGTGGCAGATGTGGAAATCGGCGCTGTGAGCTATAACTTCACCTCCAACATCGACGGCAAGCCCGGCACCATCTACATGGTGTTCCAGGCCCCTGGCGCCAACGCCACGGAAGTGAACGCCCGCATCAACAAGCTTTACGAAGAGCTTCAGCCGACGATGCCCGCCGGTCTGGAGTTCGAGATATTGGAAACTTCGGATGACTTCCTCTTCGCGGCCATCCACAATGTGGTGGAAACGCTCATTATCGCCATCCTCCTCGTCATCCTTGTGGTTTACTTCTTCCTGCAAAGCTTCAAAGCGACGATCATCCCCTCCATTTCGATTATCGTGTCGCTGTTGGGCACCTTCGCCGTCGTGAAGGTGGCAGGTTTCTCCCTGAACATATTGACGCTATTTGCCTTGGTGCTCGCCATCGGAACGGTGGTGGATGACGCCATCGTCGTGGTCGAAGCGGTGATGGCGAAGATGGAGGGCGGCATATCGGACGCCCGAGAAGCCACGCGCCAGGCCATGAGCGATGTCTCCATAGCGGTCATCTCGTGTACGCTGGTCTTCATGGCCGTGTTTATCCCCGTGGCCTTCATGCCCGGCACTTCGGGCTCGTTCTTCCTGCAGTTCGGCGTCACGCTGGCATCGGCCGTCGGTTTGTCGTGCGTTTCGGCTCTGACACTCTGTCCGGCCTTGTGCGGCCTGATGATGCGTTACTCGAAGGATGAACAAGAAAAGAAGAATCTGAACTACTACGTCAAAAAAGCCTATACCGTCAGTTATAACGCCATCCTCAACAAATACAAATCGGGTGTCGCCAAGTTCATCAAGCGTCCGTGGGTTGCGGGCGTGCTGTTGGCCTGTGCCGCCGTGCTGCTCATCCTGTCCATGCGCGGTCTGCCGTCAGGTCTTGTGCCACAGGAAGACCAAGGCGTGTTCTTCGCCGAGGTCCGTGCACCGGAAGGCTGCACCCTGCATGAGACGGAGGAGATTGTGAAGAAAGTGGAGGAAAAGGTGAAGAAAATTCCCGAGCTGGAAAGTTACGCTGTGATCAACGGTTACGGTATGATGGCAGGCCGCTCGGGCAGCTGCTACGCCACGCTCATCATCCGCCTGAAAAACTGGGACGACCGCCCGGGCATGAACCACAATATCATGCTCGTCTATGGTCGTTTCGCCATGGACTGCAAGGACATCAAGAACGCCAAGGTCATCCCCTTCCAGATGCCGCAGGTGCCAGGATATGGCTCGAACAGCAGCGTAAACCTGGTGCTGCAGGATATGCAGGACCGCCCGATGTCGGAATTCAACGCCGATGCCACCAAGTTCCTCGCCAAGCTGAACGAGCGACCGGAGATTATGGCGGCGATGTCCACCTATTCCGAGCGTTTCCCGAAGTATGATGTCAGCGTCGATGCAGCGCAGTGCGACCGCGCCGGTGTGTCGCCCGCGGCCGTGCTCAAGACGCTCGGTGCCTACTGCGGCGGCTCGTACGTGGGCAACTTCAACCAGTTCGGCAAGGTGTATCGCATCATGGCGAACGCTGCGCCGGAATATCGCCTCGACCCGTCCGCGCTGAACAACATCTTCGTCCGCGTGCGTGGCGGCAAGATGGCTCCCATCTCGGAGTTCGTCACGCTGAAAGAAATCGTCGGTTCAGCATCCGTTGAACATTTCAACCTGTACCAGAGTATCACCTGCGGTGTGATGACCGCCAGCGGATTTTCGGAGGGTGATGCCCATGAGGCCATCGCCGAGGTGTTCAAAGAGGAGATGCCCGCCGGCTACGGCTATGAATACGGCGGTATGTCGCGCGAAGTGGAGGAAGCCGCCGGCTCGAACGCCACCGTCCTCATTTACGTCATCTGCGTCATTCTCATCTACCTTATCCTGGCTTCTCTCTACAACTCCTGGTTCACACCGTGGGCCGTGCTGCTTTCCGTACCCTTCGGTTTGTTGGGATCGTTCGGTGTCGTGTGGCTCGTTTCAAGACTGCACCTGCCGGGCATGGAAAACAACATCTACCTGCAGACGGGTGTCATCATGCTCATCGGTCTGTTGGCGAAGACCGCCATCCTCATCACGGAATTCGCCTCAGAGCGTCGCGCACAGGGCCTCAGTATCCGCGATGCTGCCTTCGCCGCCTGCGAAGAGCGTCTGCGTCCTATCTTGATGACTGTCGTCACGATGATTGCGGGTATGATCCCGCTTATCATTGCCGGCGGTGCGGGCGCTAACGGCAACCGCGTGCTCGCCCTCGGTGTCACCGCCGGTATGGCCGTCGGCACGCTGGCACTGGTCTTCGTCGTCCCCGCCTTCTTCATCGTTTTCCAGAACTTGCACGAGAAAGTTCACGGAGTACCGGTAGCGGAGAATGCCAGCGAAGTTGTTGTTTCAGAGAATGCTAACGAAAACAAGTCAGAACAATGAAAAGAGTAACCATTTTCATCGCCGTCAGCGTATTGTGTCTTACGTTCGCAGGCTGCGGCATATATAACAAATACACTTCGAAATCGGAAATCTCCCCAGAGGCTTTTGGGGTGACGGAAGATGTGAAGGCTGCGCAGGGTGACAAGTCCATCGCGGAGCTGTCATGGCGTGAGTTCTTCACGGACCCGCTGTTGCAACAGCTCATCGACTCTGTTCTGGCCCGCAACACCGACTTCAACTCTGCCCGTATTGCCGTGGAGCAGGCGCAGGCCTCCCTGAAGGCCACGAAGTTGGGCTACCTTCCATCCGTCACGTTTGGTCCATCCGGCTCGGTGTCAAGTTTCGACTTCAGCCCCGCCAACTGGACCTACAATTTACCGTTGCAGGTAGATTGGAATCTGGACTTCTTCGCGGTCAACACAAACCAAAAACGCAAAGCAAAGGCCGTTCTTGCGCAAGCCGAGGCGAGGAAGCAGGTGGTTCAGGCCAACCTCATCTCCGCCGTGGCGCAACAGTATTGCATGTTGCAACTTTTAGACCGACAGTTGGAAATTCTGCTCTCCACCGACAGTTTGTGGAACGCTTCTTTGGAGACGCAGCGGGCTCTTTGGGAGAATGGCAAGGCATATTCCACCTCCGTCAATCAGATGGAATCCTCCTATCTGAATGTCAAGACGCAGATTATCGATGTAAGACGCAGCATCCGAAGCGTGGAAAACGCTATCTGTCAGTTACTTGCCATTACCCCTCAGCATATCAACCGCAATCGTTGGAACAACTACGAGTTGCCGCAGCGGTTAAGCACGGGTGTGCCAGCGCAATTGCTCGAGAACCGTCCCGACATCCAGATGGCGGATCATCTGTTGGAAGAGGCGTTTTATAACACGCAGGCCGCCCGTGCCGCGTTTTATCCGAAGGTTTCATTGCAGGGCATCATCGGCTGGACCAACAATGGCGGCAGTGTGACGGTGAATCCCGGTGCCATGTTGCTCAACGCCGTGCTCTCTCTCATGCAGCCCGTCTTCGCTCAAGGCAAATTGAGAGCCAACCTCAAAATCAGCAAGTTATCGCAAGAAGACATCGCTCAGCAGTATGTGCAGACCGTCATCAACGCCGGCAATCAGGTGAACGAGGCGTTGGCCGACTGCCAAGCCGCCCGCGATAAAGACGTGTACTACAAGCGTCAGATTGTGGTTTTGCAGGATGCCTACATGGGCACGCACGAATTGATGGACAACGGCAAGGCCAGCTATTTGGAGGTTTTGTCGGCGCAAGAGGGTCTCCTTGGAGCGCAAATCAACGAAGCCACGAACCTCTACAACGGCGCCCGCGCCATCATCGCCCTCTATATCGCATTGGGCGGGGGGACGAAATAGTGTTTTTACGGGAAAATTTTCACCGCATCATCCGCTCTAACTTCGTCTTCCACTTCTCCCATTGGGGCATCTCCTTGCTTAGCAACGCATAGAAATCCTTCGTGTGGTTGCGGTGTACCAAATGGCATAGTTCGTGGGTGATGACATACTCTATGCATCCGCGTGGTGCGCATATAAGTCTGGGATTCAGATATATGTTGCCGTCTTTTGTACAGTTGCCCCACCGCTTTTCCATCTTTCTAACGGAAAGAGATTCGGGTTTTACGCCATAAATGGAAAAATGTTCGACAATCGGTTTCGCGTATTCAGCGAATTTGACCTTTGCTCGCTCCAGATACCATTGCTGCAGCACTTTTTTGGCCTCTTTCTTGTTCCGGCACTCAATTTCAAGAATGTTGTTCTGATAGTGAACGGCGTTTTGGTTGGATTCTCTGATTCGAAGCATATACTGCCGCCCCAAATAGAGATGCGACTCGCCACTGATATACTGCCGCTCTGTTGTGGGAATCCCAAAGGATTCAAAATAACGCCGTTGCCGCAAAATCCAAGGCGCCTTGCGATGCACTTTCTCACGAATGTCTTCCAAAGTGGCGTCTTCCGGTGCCTTTATGAAAACCGAGCCGTCAGGTTCCACGCGAATGCCGAGCGTTTTTCGCGGCACATAGTCAATGCTGTACTCGATGCGGGTCAAACCGTAGAGAATGCTGTCTGTTGTCATCGAATCCAGATTTTGGCCACATCCACACATCCGTCGATGATGATATCCATATCATCAAACGGAAAATTCACTCCGTATTTGCGCTTGACATTGTCGATTAGCTCGTCTTCGAGACGGATTTTCATTTTGCCGATGATGTCGTTTTTCGACTGCCAGTCCACCAGCACGGAATCCTCCACAATCACCGTTTGGCGAATGATGTCATCGAAAGCGTTGGCCGTGGCCAAGGCCATTTCGCGGACGGGCATGCCGGGGAAGAGCCGCTTGTAGTTCTCCAAAGCGATGCCGAAATAGGCCTTCGCCGCGTTGTTGTGTTCCAACTCGGGCGGCAATTCGCTGTCGGTGTGGTTCAGCACATCCTCTTTGTACTGCATCATCTTTTCCAAATACTCATTGTCCGTTAAGCGCCCCTGCTCGTAAAGTTCTATGGTCTCTTTGATAAGCTGCGAGAATTTCTTGAAGAAAGCGGGGTCGGAATCCATATTCTCCTGAATGTATTTTGCAGTGCGGGTGGCGATGGTATCGGCCTTGGCAGCGGTACCGACCACACTGTCCACTTCTTTCTGGAAATTATCTTTGTCGAAGATGTTGACCAAATTGGTGATGACCTTCACGGCATCGCTTTCCACATGGTGGTTGATGAGTTTCTCGATGCGGGATTCATACTTCTTGTAGTCGATAGTGTCGGAATAGCGCAGTTGGACAGCGGTGCGCAGCTTGGCAAACATATTCAGATCGTCTTTGTAACGATGAATGGCCTTTTCATCAGTGGTTTCAAAAAACTCCTTGGTAGATAGGGCGAGTTGCAGCACCGATGAAAAGGCCGTCAGGCGGTCGTAGAACTCGTGGCGGCGGTCCTCCATGCGCAGCGACTGTGCGTATGCCTCCAAATCGCGCTTGTTGGGAATCATCTTGAACAGCTCCCAAAGGTCGGAATGGCGTTGCGGAAGTTCTGCGATTTTGTCACTCACAGGCACCAAGGTTTCGCGAAAGACGTCTAAATCATCCTCATCGTATTCGGAATATACTCCCAGAGCATCATCCAATTCTTTCAAAACACCTTCATAATCAATGATATATCCATATTCTTTCCCTTCACAGGTTCGATTGACACGCGCAACGGCCTGTAATAACGTATGACCATTTAGTTTACGGTCGAGATACATCACTGCCACCTTCGGCTCGTCAAAGCCGGTGAGCAATTTGTCCACCACAATCATCAATTCTGGTAACTCTTGGTTTTTAAACCGAGAAATCAGGTTTTCTTGATATTTCTGCGGCGTTCCATGCTCGTCCATCATGCGCTTCCAAAAATCCTTAACCTCCTGGGCCGTACCACCGTATGCGGTTTCCTCCCCTTCGCGATCATCAGGCGCAGTGATCAACACTTCGGAGGCGAGCTTTCCAATCTCGTCAAGATACTTTTTATAAAGAATGGCAATCTTCTTCTTACGTGTGACAAGCATGGCTTTGAAACCCGTTCCCTGCCAATTGTCCGTGAAATGCTTCGTGATGTCCAGGGCTATGGAAAAGATGCGCTGCTCGGTCTGGTTGAGACTGTCGGTGCGCGAGAACTTCTTTTTCAAATCGGTGGCTTGATACGGGGTAAGATCTTCGCAGAGCAAGTTGAAGAAATTGTCGATAGGTTCTTCGTTTACTCTTTGTGGCGAGAGACGGCCTTCGTAGAGAAGCGGCACAACGGCCTTATCTTCAACAGCTTGCTTTACGGTATAGACCGGTTTGATGATGCCACCAAAAGTGCGGGCGGTGTTCTTGTCTTTCTTCATCAGCGGTGTCCCCGTGAAAGCAATCTTGCAGGCGTTAGGTAGCACCCGGTTCATCTGGATGGCCAACTCTTTGTATTGGCTGCGGTGCGCTTCGTCAATCAGGATGAAGATGTTGGGATTGTCGAGCGGACGTTTGATTTTCTTGATGGCCGTGGCAAACTTGTTGATAACCGTGGTGATGACGGCATCGGTGTCGCTTTCCAACAGTTCCACTAACCGGCTGCCCGTAGTGGCGTTCTCCACCTCCTTGCCACACTTTCGGAAAGTCTTGGTGATCTGGCTGTCGAGGTCGGTGCGGTCGGTGACCAACACGATGCGGGGGTTGGAAATACTCGGTTCCTGCGCAATCTTTTGGGCTAACATCACCATAGTCAACGATTTACCACTACCCTGCGTATGCCACACCACCCCGCCGTTGCGATGTCCCGCCTCAATGGTCTTCACCCGATTCACCGTCTCGTTCACGGTGAAATACTGCTGGTAACGGGCTAATTTCTTGATGCCGGCATCGTAAATCGTGAAGTGGTACATCAGCTCTAACAAACGCTCCGGACGGCAGAGGTTGTAGAGATACTCGTCCTGCAGGGTGACCTCCCTGTCGCCCACCATTTCGCTAAGCCGCTGGAGATAGTCCTGTTCCGCCGTCTTGTTGGGAAACCGTTCGTGCCATTTGCACCAGAACTGCGCTGCCGAGCCGGTAGTGGCGTAGCTGCCGAAGCTGTTGCCGATAGCTAACAGCAGGGCGCTATAGACATACAGACTGCGGATGCCGTCTTCTTTTTGATTGCGCAGGTGCTGCGAAATGGCCTGCTCTTCCGCCCCTTTGACATCAGGACGTTTGCACTCTATGACCACCAACGGGATACCGTTGACGAACAGCACGATGTCGGGACGGTAGGTGTCGTTGGAGCCTGCGCGGGTGACGGCAAACTCTTCCGTGACGTGAAACACGTTGTTCTCGGGATGTTTCCAGTCGATGTAACGCATCGTGTAGCTTTTCTTGTCGCCGTCGATGCTCTGCTCGAAGGCCTTGCCGAGGGTGAGCATATTATACACGACCTCGTTGCCGTTGAGGTAGCCGCCATCCATCGGCACATTGCGCATAGCGGCGATGCCGTTCTCGATGTTCTGTTCCGAAAACCGCGCCTCGCTGTGACTGCCGATGCGGATGGAGTTAAGCTGTCGCAACTGTTGCCGCAAAATGTCTTCCAGCAGCACGTTGGAGGTCTTCCCGCCGCGCAGTTCCATCGCCTCCTCCGGCGAGAGGTACTTGTAGCCCAGCTTTTGCAGCAGTTCCAAAGCTGGGCGCTGGCTGATGTCGTTTTCTTTGAAGGAGATTCGTTCCATTATTTCTTCTTTTTATTTTCCAAAGCTTTCTTTTCCTCGCTTTTCAGGCGGCGTTCCACTTTTTTCACATCTTCGGCAGGCGGAAGATTTTCGGGAACGATGCCGCGTTCCAGCAGTATTTTTCTTACCGCCTGATTGTTGTCCACGTGTTCTTTGGTGATGGCCGGTTCGCCTTGCAGATCTTTGGACTGCACGTTCACGTTGGTCATCTCTGCGGCGAAATCCTTGGCTTTGATGCTGATGGTGGGCAGGAAATCGGCCACGGGACGGTTGTCGGGCACGCCCATTTTGGTTTTCATCTGTTGGGTGGAGAGATGGAACAGTGCCTGGTCGCCTTTCGACCGGATATTGGCAAACCCCTTGTCGTTGACCCCTCTTTCGTAGAGTATGCCGGAGAGTTTCTTCTCGGTTTCCTGCAGTTTGGCTCTTGCTTTCACACGTTCAGCTTCTTGAAGCCGTTGTTCGATAAGTTCCGCCCTACGGGTCTGAACGGCGAAATAGGTCTGAGCGAAAGCGATTTGCGGTTTGCGCGGGTCTCCGTTTTGCGCAATCAGATAGCAGGCATAGCGGGTCAAGAGAATGTCATCTATCTCTTTTTCAGCACCTTTCGGCATGGGTATCGTTTTGCTGACGTCAGCAAAATGATCGGACAGCTTTTGTCCTGCATTTTGACATGCTTCTTTGGCCTTATCCACTGCATTCATGAAGTTGCGCCACTGGGTATAACCCAATATGGGATATATTTCCCGCGCACTCCAGCATTCAACATTCTCGACTGTTACAGCAGCATTTTCAAACTGCTCGAATAAGGTTTGGATTTCTTCGGATTTCATAATGATAGTGATTTATAAAGTTAATAATTTAGATGCATACAAATATACTCATTGTATGAGCTTGAGCTGTTGGAGTTTATTTGTTTTTCTTCAAACTGATTCGATGTATATTTTTTTTGAAAAATGCCCATACCTTCCTGCGTAATTTATATTTTAATGACATTGGCTCTTTTCGATGTGAGCACTCGTAATCTAAACAGATTCCTCCGCATTTGTTACAATATATTATATCTTTAATTTTTTGCATTATTAACGTTGTTCGGGCAACAAGATCAGAAAAAAGTGTATAAGCACTTTTATATTCTTTCAATACAGCCTTAAATTCTGTATCTACCGCTGCTGGAATCCCTAATTTTGTTATATTATCAAATTTAGTTAAGAGAACAGATAATGAAGTCATTGACCTGTTGTAAAAATTAATTTCAGTCTCTAATGTTTGATGTATTTGCTGCAATTCATCAAAAGAAATAGTATTCCCCTGCACTTGTTTTTCCAAATCATTGACGATGTTTACTCTGTTGTTGTAACTGTTTTTTATTGTTTCAATGATCTCCAAATCATTTTCAACAGATTGATATGCAGAAAAACCATACATAATAAGAATGTATTTTTTATATGCATCTTCTTGAGAAATAGCTCCAACAACAAATTTGTTAATAATTCTGTCTATTTCATTAGCAACACCATTATTCATTTCGCTTATTTTCAGCAACCAGTAAATAAGTATTATTAATGATATTAGCCCTATGGCAAATTCAAATTCTGAAGAATAAAAACCTTGATGCTTTTTAAGTAAATCGGTTATAGAAAAACCAATAGTACCACCATATATACCTCCCAAAATAGAATGTATATAATTATCTGTTTTCCAATCAACAAAAACTTGAGTTTTTAATTGTGCAAGAACGAATTTGTCACGGTTTACGAAAATATAAATAAGGATGATGGCATTAATTAAAACTGCAATTGTCAGAAAAACAAAAGCTAAGGTGAAACCAAACCAATAAAACTGTAGTATTCCTGCTCCCAAGCATATAACAAATTGGAAAATGTATAATAGAGCTGAAACTTCGTCTTTTAACGGCCTGACTTTTTCTAACATATATGACTTACCCCCGCTACTGTATCGACAAAAAAGTAAAATTAGAGATGTCCCTGCTAACAATATAATTGTGTATCTTGAAAACACTTCGTAATCGTAAGTTGAATAATTAGTTGTAATTTCACGGTACAAAAAAATGATAATGGTAACAATGGTTCCAAACAAAGCCCACTTGCTCCAACCTGGAACAGAATTGTTTTCAATTTCCCTGCTCTTTTCTGCATATAAAAAAGACAGAAATTCAGCTTTCGTAAAGCCTTTAAGATTATCCATCATTTCACCCTCCTTTTCCCCGTCAGCAGCACCTGCATCAACCCCCTCTTCTGCTCTTGCATGGCCGCCAGTTTTTGTTTATGTATTTCGATTTCTTTGTCGGCTTGTAACAAGACTGATGCAATAGTATTTTGTTCTTCAATGGATGGAACCTTTAACGTTAGATGACTATATTTTGAAATCCAATGTCTTTCATGACCGCCTATGGAATACTTTATCATTTGCATAGCACAAAACATAAAATACAAGTTTGAATTATGTGCTTTTAGAATTTTCATTGCCGATGATTTTGCTTTAAAAGGAAATGTCACATATTGAGATTCTGTAGTAAAATCATCAAAAATAATTGCTGGTAAATCGTTGAAAACACCTGTCGTCTCATCGGTATAACCTAAAATGAAAGTCTTGCCAGCTGTTAATACAGGTGTATTATACGTATCGTTATAGTTTTCATTAACAACAAGGTATTTTGTTGGCTGTATGTAAGAAAGAGTATCTCCAAGTTCTATGGTTTTCCACTCCCCACTAAACCCTTTCAGCCGCTTCTTCCCCGTGAGCAGCTGCTGCATGAGGCCGCGCTTGCACAAGGTGAGCTTCTCTATCAGGGCGGTCTGCTTGGCGATGGCGGTGTCCCAAAGTTCCAAAATCGACACAATTCGTGTTTGTTGCTTGATTGGAGGCGTTGGTATTTGGATTGCTTTTAATGTTCCATTATACAATCTTGGAATAGTGCCAGTGTCTGTGATCCAATTTATGGTAGAGTAGTAGTAAAATAGGTATTTGTTCAATACTTGTCTATTGTCATTGTCGATCCAAACAATATTTGAGTCTTGGTAGTATGATGGTGTTCCGTCAAAAATAACGCTTCGTCCAATTGTTCCCGCAGCAGAAATCAGCACATCACCAACCTTGGGATAAGAATACTTTGTTTTATACTCATCATATACTTCTCTTGAAATGTATGCATCAGGTTTTCCTCCAAAGGTGCCAATTTTGAAAAATGGAATATCGCCACAAGAATCTGTCTGATATTTCATGATTCTTTTGCACATTAGGACTTCGCCTATTTCTCCCAATCTCTTTACTTCCCAGTCTTCGGGAATGGGGCCAAGGGGAGAGGGCTTGTAGCCGGAGGGGATATGAGATACTTGTTTGTTCATAATGGTAGAATTTGAGTGGATGAATTACCAGTTTGATACGCATCGTCCCAAGTATAGGTGAGTTTAATAGTTGACGGAGCATTCATAATAATTAAAAATTTTATCTGTGCATAATCTTGAGGGTTAAGTAACTCATAGGGCAAAATGTTATCCTGCAATTCTATCTCCCGAATATCAAGGCCTTGTATGTTGATGTTCGTAGCTGTGGCTTTGCCCTTATTGTAGATTTTCAAAACACGTTGACTTCTTTCTGTTTTTATGATATTGCCACTGATCAAAGCTTTTTTGCCTTCTTCTTCCTCTTCCTTAAACTTTGCCAGTTGATATTCATTAATAATAGATTCTTGTCTTTTTATCTTTCGATCGTGAACAAAGTATGTGTACACTGTTCCTATTAAGGCCAATATAGAAATTATTATTGATGCCATTTCCATACTATTTGATTTTAATGTTTTTGTTTCCAGCAAAAGCCTTTTTAATCATATCGTGAATCTCCTTTTTCACATCAGATGTTATTTCTTTTTTCTTCTGATCAATGGATTCTTGTATTTGTTCATTGTTGCACTCAATAAGTTCGTCCCGACCACCAAAGTATTCTTTTCCGCAGTTCGTGCATTTGATGTATGACTTATCTTCATTGGATTCGAAGCAATCGTCACGACCGCAGACAATGCATCGTAAAGATATGCTAAAATTGTAATTGTCTTTTATATGTTTCATGTTGAAGTTGTTTTTATTTATGTGTTTGAAGATAGTTCTGTCCTTTTTCAGTTACATACCAGTGTCCCGATTTGTCGGAACCTTCACGGACAATGTATTTATTAATACGTAGTACTTTTATCGCACGCTTAACCGTGGCTCTTGAGCGGTTAATGATTACTTGTATCTCCTCGTAAGTCAAGTCAGGATTATCGACGATAGCTCTAAGAACAAGGAAAGTAGAGCCTGTAATTTTTACAGGGTCATTTACAGGGTCACTATCTATTGTAATACTGTTATTATCAATAACTTTTACAGGGTCATTTACAGGGTTATTTACACCGTCATTTTCGCCAAACAATCCTTTCCTTCGAGTGATGTACACCGACATTCCGCCCATCTCCTCCTTGTAAACGGGGGCTTCCAAGCCGTTGGCCACAAACTCGTCTCTGATTTTGTCAATGCCGCGTCCCCACGACTCGATGAAACCGGCCAAATAGAACACTCTGGCAATAAGCCGGTTGCGCGGACACGAACTGTGCTCGCCCATAAACTGTTCAAAGGTGATGCCGTCGGGAAGCCCGCCCGAATTCCAAAGCCATATCCGGTCGTCATATACCCTCATCTGCGTTGAGTAGCCAGGGTATTCTTTGTGTATGATGGCATTGAAGATGATTTCACGCAGGGCGTTTTCGGGGATTTCCAGCGGCTCGATGCGCTGCAAACCCTCGTAATGGATAGGACGTATCAAATATTTGTTGTCCAACACTTCCATCACCTTGTCTGCCATCTGAATGAGGTTACCCGTAATCATATCCTGATTGCGCAGGTCGGATTCGGACTTGAACCGCCCGATCTTGAATTCTACACAGGCAAAAAACTTCGACGGCCGCTTGCCGAACAGCAAAATGGCGGCGTTGCGCAAACCTCCTTCATCGTCTATAAGGTCAAGGTTGCGCAAGATGGTTTCCGTGGAATCGTCCGCTGCATTCTCCGGCAATCTTCCCGCTTTTATGCCCTTGCGCACGAAATAGGCGACCGCTTCGTCGTCAATGTGTTCCATTCTGGCCCCTTCGCAAACTATCTCGTCCCACGAGCGCCCCATTTTCTTCAAAACAAACTGCTGAAGTGCAACCCCTTTCAGTTCCTGTTTGGTCGCCCCTGAACGATAGTAGAAAACTCCTTTGTACGAAATGGGCACGTTGCTCGGACTGACAACAATTTCCAAATAGTCAAGCCCGTCCTTTTGGTGCAGGTTCACATCCACCACAATACCTAAAAAGGCGACAATCTTGTTCGGAATGTCCTCCATCTGGCGGTGTGAATCGGGCAGTCCGTAAACAATTTTGTCGTCGTCAATACCAATGAAGATGCTACCGCCTTGCGCATTGGCAAAGCCGCATACCCATTTTAGGTATTCGTCGCTCCAACTGCGCTTATATTCAATATTTTGGTTTTCGTCGTTCATAATTTTAATACCCTAATTCTTTTAAATACTCCTTCATTTTCCCCTGCACCTCAGCCAGTTCCGTCTCCAACTGCTCAATCTCCTTCTGCACGGCGGGAATGTCAATTTCGGCTTCCTCCTCGTAGGTATCGACATAGCGCGGGATGTTGAGGTTGAAGTCGTTCTCGCGGATTTCGGCGGGGGTGGCCACGTAGGCGTATTTGTCTTCCACCACGCCGGGCTGCAACTCGCCATTGGCGAACTTGCGATAGACACCTACAATGTGTTCGATGTCCTGGGAACGGAGCTTGTTCTGGTTCTTGCCGTTCTCGTACTCGCGACTGGCATCAATGAACAGCACGTTTTCCGAGCCGCGACCTTTGCGGAAGATGGCGATGGCTGCCGGAATACCCGTGCCGTAGAACAAGTTGGCGGGCAGACCGATAACCGCCTCCAAAATATGCTCGTTCTCAAGGATATACTGGCGGATTTTGCCTTCGCTGCCGCCACGGAACAACACTCCGTGCGGGATAATCACGCCCACCTTGCCGCCATTGTCGTCGGCCACCTCCAGCATGTGGCTGATGAAAGCCCAGTCGCCCTTGCTCTTGGGCGGAATGCCACGCCAGAAACGGTTGTAGGGATCGCTGGCAGCTTCTTCTGCGCCCCATTTGTCGAGGCTGAAAGGCGGATTGGCCACCACGGTGTCGAACTTCATCAGCTTGTCATTGGTTTTCAGTTTGGGGTTGCGCAAGGTGTCGCCCCAGCGGATGACGGCGTTGTCGAAGCCGTGTAGGAACATGTTCATCATGGCCAGCGCCCAGGTGCTGCCGTTCACCTCCTGTCCGTACAGCGAGAAGTTGTTGTTATCCACCTCTTTACCCGCCTTAATCAGCAGGGAACCGGAACCGCAGGTCACATCGCAGATGCGTGCGCCGGGTTTGCTCTTGGTAAGTTTTGCGAGCAAAGTAGATACTTCGGCTGGGGTGAAGAAATCGCCAGCCTTCTTGCCCGCCTCCCCAGCAAAGGTGGAGACGAGGTACATATAGGCATCGCCGATGATGTCGTTGTTCTCCAAATGCGACTCGTCCAACTCCACGCCCTTGAAATCCTGCAATAGATTACGTAAACGGGCATTTTTCTCCTTCGTCTCACCCAAATTGGCGCTGTTGAAGCTGATGTTGCGGAAAATGCTGCTACCGTCTTCGCTGCTCATCTTCTCGCGGTTGGCTTCTTCTAAGTCGGCCAGTGCCTCGTCAATCAGCTCGCCGATGTTGGTGGCGTTGCGGTGGTCGTAAAGGAAGTCGAACGAGCTCTTTTCGGGGACCACAAACCGCTCGTGGCGCATCGCACGCTCGGCGCGTTCCTTGTCGCCCTCGTATTTGTCCAGATAATCGTTCAACTTCGATTTATAGACATCGCTCACGTATTTCAGGAACAGCATCGTGAGGATGTAATCTTTGTACTGGCTCGGGTCAATGACGCCGCGAAAGGTGTCGCACGCTTTCCAAACGGTGCGGTTAATGTCTTCTTGGGTTACTTTCTTGTTCTCCATATTACTTATTTATTTCATTGATTAATAACTGATTAACAATACTTGCGCGTTTCTCTGCAAGAGTATTTATCAAATAGGTTTCCCGTTCCTGAAGTCTGGATATCTCCATCACTTTCCGTTGGATGGCTTTATCCGGAACGGGGATTTCAATTTCCTCCAAGGTGGATTTGAGAATCAGCGGTGTGGAACTTCCAACTTGCGAAGCCCTTATTCTGCTCACCATATTGGGGCGGTTCAGATACCAACAGAGATATTCCGGCAATACCTTGTCGTTTTGAACCCGTATGACATATAATGTGGTAGAGGCAACCGCTTTAATGTTAAGATTGAAGAGTGTGCAAAGGTATGTGGTACCCTTTCCCGCAAACAGCAAATCCCCCTTTTGCAGCAGATTCTTCTCCATTCTCGGATTATATTCCACAAAAGAGGCAATTTTTTCCGGGGAATCCATCAGCAGATCCTTCATTTGCATATAGGCCACCTCATCTCCCGGGGGACTGTTGAGATAAACTCCTGATCGTATTTCCGCTATATCTTTCAACCGTATCATTATAGTAATTTTATTACCGTAATTTTTTAGACCGCAAAGATATGTTTTTTTCGATACAAGAATGATTTTTTTCAAGTAAAAGTTTTACGAAATTTTATTACGATGAAAAATCTCGTTTGTGTGCTGAACGAGTAAGAGAGGATGAGAGAATAAGATTATTAGATAATGAAAAGCGGAGAGGACGAAAGATCTCCCCGCTGTTTTTCTGCGCAAATCCGCGAGTTCTGCGGGAATATTATTTCACCCCGAACACATCCCTCCCATTCTCCCTAAGCACTTCCTGCGCCTCGCGGTTCTGCATAATGCTGCCACCGAAGACGTTGAAATCGAAAATATAAGGATTTGAGAACCAGGCGTTCACGTTCATCTGCAAAGTGAGCTCGGCGGTTTCTTTGTGGATGACCGCGAACTGCTCCAACGGCAACGTCACGGTGAAGGTGTTGTCAGCGAAACCGTTGTCGGTGGCGATTTTGCCCGAATGCAGGTTGAAGGGCTGCCGTATGCCGGAGCCGTCAATCCAGCGACCGTTGATCTTCATGTAGTGGTAGCCACCGCCGAGGACGTCGGGCCAGCTCATGTTGTTCTCCGGCGGGTTCGGGAAATAGCCGGTGCTGTTCTGCTCCCCTTCCAACCCGAACACAAACGTAATCGACTTGTATTCGTCGGCGGGCAACACGTCCGCAACCTCCCACGAAAGCGTCCTGGGAATACGGATGTCGGTGTAGTGAATCCCTTGATTATCGGCAATTTCCACTATCTCGCCGGAGGTAGTTTCCAACCGTACATGCGAGATGAAAAACTGCACGTCGGTGACTTCATACAAATTCCCTGCGGCGTTCCGATACATACAGGTATCCAACCGTAGGGAATCATTATCAACGACAAAAGAAAAATTCAGTTTAATGTGCCCCGCCGGGGTATGGCAGCAACCACAACACAGCAAGACCGACAAAGAGCATATCCATACAATTATGTTAACCTTGTACATTGTACATTATACATTGTACATTGGTTTACCATTCGTCCACGAACTCCTCTTTCGGCTGCATACCCTCTTCCAACGATTCGATGAGCTTCTGCATCTCCTCGTCAATTTGGGAAAGGTAGCCGTACATGCTGGGAGTCCAGCCGGATGCGGAGGTGTTGAACCAGACCTCGATAGGAGCAGAGCCGGTGGCTTTCTCCTTGAAATCGGTGATGGTGTAGCGGTAGCGGTTGTCGCGGCATTCGAGTTTGAAGTTGTAATAGACGATGTTCTTGAAGCGCATGGTGCCGTCTTTGTCCTTATAGAAAATCCGGACGCTGGAGCGCATATTGAGGACGCATTTCTCCGGATCGGCACTCTTGATAACCTCGGCAGTATTCTTATAGTACTTTTTAACCCACTCCATTGCTCTGTCGTACAACACTTTAGGAGTTCCTTCTTGTTTCACGACATCTTGATAGGTAACCAAATTGGTACGTTCGTCAATGGGAAGATACGGGGCTTCCGGGATTTCTGTCGTCTTCTGGGCGAAAGTTGCCAAACATGCAAAAATGGCAACCAAAACAACGATTATTCTTTTCATTTTTGTCTTATTAAGGTTTGGAAATATAAATCGTAAGCGTTTTTTTCATCTTTCGGCACGAACTCGGATTCCACGATTTTCCATTCGTTTTCGTCAATTTCGGGGAACCAGACGTCAGCCGTGAAGTCAGAGACTATGCGGGTAAGGTAAAGTTTATCGGCGTGAGGCAGGAAAAGTCGGTACATGGTGGCGCCGCCCATCACGAAGGCCTCCTCGTCGTCGGCCACGAGCTTGAGCGCGGCATCGATGGAGTGTACCGTTTCGACTCCTTCGAACTCGATGTCGTCAAGGGTGATGACGATGTTCCGGCGGTTCGGCAGGGGCTTCTTGGGCAGCGAATCCCACGTGCGGTCGCCCATCAGCACCGTGTGCCCGGAGGTGATTTCCTTGAAATGCTTCAAATCCACGGGCAGATGGCACAGCAGCTGGTTCTGGTAACCCAGCTCCAACCGTTGACCCACAGCCGCAATCATACTTATGCTCATAGTACTTAATTTTCGGCAAAAATACGAATGTTGCAGGTCTTTCAATTGCGTTTGGAGTTTTTTTATTAACGGTGAGGTGTTGGTTCAAGGTTCAACACACCGCAGGCACGACCCTACAATCACAATTCACTAATCACAATTCACTAATCACAATTCACAAATAAAACGTATCTTTGCCGCCGATTCACAAACTATGGGAAAGAGAAAACAGGACACTCAGATCGCGATTAAGAACAGGAAGGCGGAATTCCTTTACTATCTGCACACTTCCTACACAGCGGGTATTGTGCTGACCGGCACGGAAATCAAATCCATCCGGGCGGGTCGCGCCAATATCACCGATGCCTATTGTTCGTTCATTAACAACGAATTATGGGTTCACAACATGCACGTCAGCGAATATGCGCAGGGAAGTTACAACAACCACCAGCCCAAGCGCGACCGCAAACTGCTGCTCCAACGCAAGGAGATGCGCAAACTGATGACCAAGCTCAACGAACGCGGCTTCACCATCATCCCTACCCTACTGTGGATCAACGAGAACGGCTACGCCAAACTGGACATCAGCCTGGCCAAAGGTAAGAAAATGTACGACAAACGCGAAACCATCAAGGAGCGCGACCAACGTCGCCGCACCGACGAAGAATAAACTGCTATGGAAGAGAATCTCCCCATCACTGACACGCTACCCGAATCCATCGCGCAGCAGGAGAAAATCTGGTACGGCATCGGCGAAACCGCTGAGGCACTGGGTGTTCCTGCCTCCACCCTGCGTTTTTGGGAAAAAGAGTTCGACATGATCAAGCCGCGCAAGAACAAAAAAGGCGACCGTTTCTACTCCAAAAACGACATCGCCATCCTGCGCACCGTCCAGTACCTCACCAAAGTGAAAGGGTACACCATCCAAGGCGCGAAAACCGCCATCAAAACCAATTTCATGAAAGAGGCCGAAACCGCCAACATCGTGAACACGTTGACACAGATTCGGGATAAATTATTGGAAATCAAAAAATTATTGTGATTGTAGGGGGAATAATTATTCGCCCCTACCTATAACCTTCTAACCTCCTAACCCTTTATAATACAAGGTATTCCCGCACTCCCTCCTGAACATCGTTTCGGTAATCCGCCGAATGTCGTTCTCGGTCACGGCAAAATAGCCGGTGCGTTCATCAGCAAAATCCTCGGCGCGGCTGTAGAATTCGCCCGTAGCCAGCGTGTTGGCACGGTCCTCCACTTTCAGATTCCGTTCTAAAATAATGGATTCGGCATTGTTTTTTACCTTCTGCAAGTCGTACGACAATTTGTTATCAAACTGGAAATCAAGCAAATATTTTGTCAACACTTCATCTGCCTGTTCTATGGAAACCCCTTCGGCAGGACGTCCGTTGATGAAAAACAAACCTCTGTCAGCTGATCCAGCAACGGAGGCGGAGATATCGGTGAAGAGTCTATCTTCTACCACAAATTTACGGTAAAGGTAAGAACTTTGGCCTGTGCCAAGAATGTCGGAGAGCAGGTCGAAGACGCAATAGTCGGGAGCGGTCCGCTCGCACATCAGCCAACTCTTGAAGAGCATATCGTCAGGGACGGGCTTACAAACTTCTTTCAGTCGGTTTTCCGTCGCGGGGGACTCTTGTGGGTATTGGCAGGGGCTCTGCTTTCCAGGCATAATGTCGCCGAACCACTTTTCAGCCATCGCAAACACCTCTTCGGCATGAACATTCCCAGCCACCACAAGGACAGCATTCGCCGGACAATAGAACGTATCATGGAATTTACGAATAACCCCCATGTCAACTTGTTCAATATGAGATAGTTCCTTCCCAATAGGCAACCATTGATAGGGATGGTTCTGATAGCTCAAGCCGTAAATCTGCATCATCAGGTCACCGTATGGTTGATTAAGACTGGTCTCCTTGAACTCCTCCATCACCACCTGCTTCTGCACGTCAAGTCCTTGCTGGCTGAAAGAGAGAGCGGCCATGCGGTCGGATTCAAGCCACAGAGCGGTCTCTATGTTATTGGCAGGTAATACAATATAATAACATGTAAGGTCTTGCGAGGTGTAGGCATTGTTGATGGCACCGACCTTTTGCAAGGCCAAGTCGAAGTCGGGCGCGTGGTCGGAGCCGCTGAACATAAAGTGTTCCATCAGGTGAGCGAGACCGGTACAGGCCGGATCCTCGTCGCGGGAACCCACGCGATAAACAATGGTGCATGCGGCCAACGGCGTGGTGTGGTCTTCATGAACCAATACGTGCAAGCCGTTGGAAAGGATTTGTCGGGTGAAAGATATTGCCATAGGCGTTTTTCAATTTTCGGCGGCAAAAGTACGATTTAATTATGAATGCTGAATGTTGAATGCTGAATAAAAATAGCAGAGAATGACCTGTTTTTTTCCAAAAAAGAGACTACAAAAGGCCAAGACGATTTTCCATAACCTAAAAAAAACACCGATCCAAAAATAAAACAAAAATTCCATAGTGCTGACAATCAGACGTTTGTAAAACAGAAAAGTATGCAACGGAAAATAATCAGAAAAAAATCATCCAGATGGCGTACTATATCAAAAAAAGTGTATTTTTGCGCCATCAAAAAAGGAACGCTTCCTTAGCTCAGTTGGTTAGAGCATCTGACTGTTAATCAGAGGGTCCAAGGTTCAAGTCCTTGAGGGAGCGCAAACGGAAAAACACTTGCGGACACGTGAGTGTTTTTTTTTTTACAAGGAACCGCACAGAAATATTACGACTGCCATGTTCCAATTATAATTTGTATTTTTGCAGGTTTTTAATAAAGGGCTTTTCAGATGAGCAGACAATTCAACAAGGATAATTCAGAAGAGGATTTTTCACCGAGACGGGAGCCTCGCAAACGGTCAGATGCTGGCAAAAAGCGCTCTTTCTCTTCCAACAACCGTAAGAGAGAGCGGTTTAACGAAGACAATTCCGAGGATTCCGGCCGCACCTTCCCAAAGAAACGCTTTTCCAAGGAAAACAACGAGGATCGGAAATTCAACCGTGACCGCAAGCCACAACGCGACCGGAAATTCGACCGTGACGAGAGCCGCAGCAAAGGCCGCGACCGCTCTTTCAAACGTGGGTTCCGCAAGGACGAGGACTCTTCCAAGCCGCGTCGCCGCGATGTGGTCGCCGAGTCCGAAATTCTGACCGAAATCATCGAACGCCGCCGCAGCGAAGGCCGCAGCCTGCCTCGCAAGCAACGTGTGTTGTCACTGGAGTACGAGGAGAAGCATGGTCCCATCCGCCTCAACAAGTACATCGCCAACGCCGGCATCTGCTCGCGCCGCGAAGCCGATGTGCTCATCGCCACCGGCGCCATCACCGTCAACGGGGAGATTGTCACCGAAATGGGCCACAAAGTGATGCCCACCGATGAGGTGCGCTACGGAGACAAGGTGCTGCAACGCGAAAAACCCGTTTACGTACTGCTCAACAAACCAAAGGATTACATCACCACCACGGATGACGAGCGGGGCCGTGCCAACGTCATGGAACTCGTGCGCGACGCCTGCGAGGAACGCATCTACCCCGTCGGCCGCCTCGACCGCGACACCACTGGTCTGCTGCTCTTCACCAATGACGGCGACCTTACCAAGAAACTCACCCACCCGAGTTCCGAAATCGAGAAAACCTACGACGTGGAACTCGACAAACCTTTCGCCTCTGTGGATATGGATTTGTTGCGCAACACTGGCGTGGAACTCCACGATGGCAAAATCACCCCTGACGAGGTGGAATACGTCGGCGAGGGCAAAAAAGAGGTTGGCATCACCATCCACTCCGGCAAAAACCGCATCGTCCGCCGCATCTTCGAATCCCTCGGTTACGAAGTGGTCAAGCTCGACCGTGTTGTCTTCGCCGGACTCACCAAAAAAGATCTTCCTCGCGGACGCTGGCGCTTCCTCACCAAAAACGAGGTCAGCTTCCTGAAAATGCTATCCAAGCCGAAAGATAAAAACACCCTGTAGAGACGAAACGCGCTGCGTTTCCTGTCAAGGACGTGCATCGCATCATCAACCAATCCGACGATTATGATAGAGATTATGTCTCCTGTGGGCTCTTACGAGTCGCTGTCGGCAGCCATCAAAACCGGCGCAGGTTCGGTCTATTTCGGCGTAGGGGCGATGAACATGCGCTCCCGCTCGGCCGCCAACTTCTCTTTGGAAGATCTGGCCAACATCGTCAGCATCTGCAAAGAACACCATGTGAACAGCTACCTCACCGTCAATACTATAATATATAATGACGAGCTGCCGCAGATGCATGAACTGTTGGATGCGGCAAAATCGTGCGGGGTCACCGCTATCATCGCCTCCGACATGGCCGTCATCCAATACGCCCGCGAAATCGGCATCGAAATCCACCTCTCCACGCAGTGCAATGTCACCAATGTGGAGGCCGTGCGCTACTACGCCCAGTTCGCTGATGTGGTTGTGCTCGGACGTGAATGTACGCTTCAACAAATTGCAGATATCTGCAAAGAGATTGGAGCGCAACAAATTACAGGGCCTCGCGGAGAACTCGTCAAAATCGAGGTTTTCATTCACGGGGCGCTCTGCATGGCGGTCTCCGGCCGTTGCTACCTCAGCCTCGACAACTACAACTCGCCCGCCAACCGCGGTGCGTGCCTGCAACCCTGCCGTCGCGCCTACGAGGTGCGCGACATTGAGGACGGACTCGAACTGAAGGTTGATAACCCTTACATCTTCTCTCCCAAAGACTTATGCACCATCGGATATCTCGACAAAATCGTGCGCGCCGGTGTCTCGATACTGAAAATCGAGGGCCGCGGACGTTCGCCGGAATACGTGAAAATGGTGACGGAATGCTACCACGAAGCTCTGGAATCCATTTATAACCAGACTTTTGACATTGAAAAAATCAACGCTTGGATGACCCGTTTGCGCAGCGTCTATAACCGCGATTTCTGGGGCGGCTACTACCTCGGGCGCACTTCGGGAGAATGGGCAGACAAATACGGTTCCCAAGCCACGCGCATGAAACGCCGTATCGGCAAGATCACCAACTACTTCAGTAAGCTCGGAGTGGCGGAAATCTGCATGGAGGAGGACACGCTGTCCGTCGGCGACGAGATGCTCATCATCGGACCAACCACGGGCGTTTACGAAGACACCGTAAGTGAAATCCGTGTGGAAGACCAAGCGGTGGAAAATGTTGGGAAAGGCATCTTTTGCTCTGTGAAGGTCAAAGAATTAGTCCGTCGCGGTGACCAAGTCTATCGCTGGATACTTTTGAAGGATGAATTTTGAAAAAAATGTATTTTTGCCAAAATTTTGAAACAATGAAAAAATTATTGCCTCTTTTTGCCGTAATAGCTTTGTTTTTCACCTCTTGTGACAAAAACTTTCCTCATCCTGTCGTTATAGGAGGACATTACTCCGGCACTTTCTATAATGTGAACAATAAAGAACAAGCCGACGGCAGTCTCTTATTCAAAAACGATACTATCAACTGTCGAGTTATCACAATAATTAACGGCCACGATACCATTCATGTTAAAAAGTGGGATCGCATCTTTGTAATGAATAACCTTATCTCATTATCATTAGACACATTAGGCGACGGTCAGGACAGTATCAGAGGCTATCGGTATAATCTTGAGGGCGACTCTTTGAATTCTTTATTGAAAACCATACCCGAAATTAACGACATCCATGTTTGCGACTCTGGAGCAACCATTTTGAAGTTGGACACACTGGAGGTGTTATTCACTCACAACTATGTGAAAAGCTCCTTCACCTTCCACACCTCAGATACTGTTGTCAAAGTGAAATTCTTCGGAAATAATCAATAAAAGATAAATCTCAACAGCAAATCGCTACACTTCTTTCTCTTCCTTGTAAGGGCATTCGGGATAATTCGGTTTCACAAAAGAATAGATCAAACAACCCAAACCGATGAGAATCAGCGGGATGCTCAGCCATTGGCCGTTGTTAAGAACATGGCCGATCTCATCCTGTACCTGCACTTCTTTGAAAAATTCAATGATGAAACGCGCTGTGAAAATCACCGTCAATGTGATACCTGAGGTGCGTCCGGCGGCCACCTTCCCTTTTGCGAATTTGAAATAATAGACAGCCAAACTGATGAAAACCAGCATATAGACAATAGATTCGTAAAGCTGGGCGGGATGGCGGAACGTGCCTGCCACGCCAAAACCGCCATATATAAAGTCAAATGCCCACGGCACCTCGGTGATGCTGCCCACAATCTCATGGTTCATCAGGTTTCCGATACGCACAAACGAGGCCGCAACGGGCACGGCAATTGCCAGACGGTCAAGAATCCACAGAAAGTTGATTTTATGCCGCCAACAATAGTAAATCAGGAATCCGAAAATACCAATGACCCCACCGTGACTGGCAAGTCCCTGATAACCGATGAAATGCCAATTCTCATCCACCGGCAACAGAATCTGCAGTGGATGGGTGATGAACATTTCCGGCTCATAAAACAAAAAATGCCCGAGTCGAAGGCCGATCACCGTCCACACAATCGTCCAAATGGATATCTTATCCAACAACTTTTGCGAAAGATGCTCCGTCTTGAAAATCTGTTGCAAAGTATAATACGCCAGCAAAAAGCCCAATGCGAGCAAAATCCCGTACCATCTGACCTCCACCGATCCAAGATGGAAAGCCACGGGGTTCACTTTCCACGTAATATAACATAAGGTATTATAAAACATACTCTTCACTTTTAAAATGCGGTGGCAAAAGTACATTTTTTTTGGCTATTTGCTTTTAGCTTTTAGCCGTTGACTATTGGTTAAAAACCAAATCAAATAGCGTTGCTTTCGTATTGAAAAAAATTATACTTTTGCCGCCGAAAACCAGTGGATAGATTTGTAATGATTGCAACCACAAAAAAAAATGCTAAAACATCTTCTTCCACGATTTTCAGTTTTTTATTTTTTTATAATTAAAATACTGATTATGAGTTATTTATTCACATCTGAATCCGTGTCGGAAGGACATCCCGACAAAATTTGCGACCAGATTTCGGACGCGCTATTGGACAATTTTTTGGCGCAAGATCCTGAATCGAAAGTGGCGTGCGAAACGCTGGTCACCACAGGCCTTGTGGTCTGCGCCGGCGAAGTGAAGACCGAAGGCTACGTCTCCGTCGATGACGTGGTGCGCCGTGTCATCAAAAACATCGGCTACAACAAGAGTGATTACCAGTTCGATTATAAATCCTGCGGCGTGATTTCCACCATCCACAGCCAATCACCTGACATCAACCAAGGTGTGGAGCGGGCTGCGTTGGAAGACCAGGGCGCGGGCGACCAGGGCATGATGTTCGGCTACGCCTGCAACGAAATGGACAACTATATGCCGTTGCCTGTTGAGCTGGCCCACCGCTTCGTGCAGGAACTGGCCGCCATCCGCAAAGAAGGCAAGAAAATGACCTATCTGCGCCCGGACTCCAAGTCACAGGTCACGGTCCAATATTCCGAACGCCACAAGCCCGAACGCATCGACAGCATCGTCATCTCCACGCAGCATGACGATTTCGCCGACGAAGACACCATGCTGAAAACCATCCGCCGCGATGTGGAGAAAATCCTGATCCCCAGGGTGAAGAAAAGCTGCCCGAAAAACGTTCAGAAACTGTTCAACACGGAATACAAACTTTTTGTGAACCCCACTGGCAAGTTCGTCATCGGCGGACCGCACGGCGACTCCGGTCTCACCGGCCGTAAAATCATCGTTGACACCTACGGCGGACGCGGAGCGCACGGCGGCGGCGCATTCTCCGGCAAAGACCCCTCAAAAGTTGACCGTTCTGCCGCCTACGCCACCCGGCACATCGCCAAGAACATGGTGGCCGCCGGTCTCTGCGACCAAGTGCTCATCCAAGTGGCCTACGCCATCGGCGAAGCGGAACCTGTGGGACTCTACGTCAACACCTACGGCACCGCCAAAGTGAAGATGCACGACAGCGAAATCGCCATGCGTATCAGCGAAATCTTCCCGATGCGCCCTTACGACATCATCACCCGGTTCCAACTGAAAAACCCAATCTACGAACCCACCGCATCCTACGGACATTTCGGCAGAGACTGCTACGAAAAAGAAATCGACACCGCCCAAGGCAAACGCACTGTCACCTTCTTCCCGTGGGAACGACTGGATTACGTGGACAAAATCAAAAACGCCTTCGGCCTCTGACAACGAACACGGCAAAGCTGAAAGCCAAAAATTAAAATGTTCAAAATGAGTGAATATCTTTTCAAAAAAAGTGTATTTTTGCACCCTTAAAAAATTAGACGTATAATTATGGCAAATACAGAAAATCTGGGCTCCAAAAAAGTTGAGCAAACCCAAGAAAATGAGAACTTTGTAACGAAAATTCTGTCGTTCTTCAACAAATATCAGAATATCATCTACGGTGTCATTATTGGCATCTTGGTCATCGTTCTTGCGATATTGGCATTCAATCGCTTTTATGTTCAAAAGAAAAATGCTGAAGCTGCAGCCCAAATCCAGCAGCCTATCCATTGGCTCACCCAAGGTGACACCGCATCCTTGAAGAAAGCACTTGAAGGTGATGGGGAAAATGAAGGTTTTCTGGATATCGCAAGCGGTTACAAACTTTCAAAAACTTCCAACACCGCCAATTATTATGCCGGTTTGACCTATTTGAAATTAGGCCAAAAGGATGAAGCCCTGGAATACCTCAAGAAATTCAAAAAGAAAGAAGACGTGCTGTGGTACGCTTGCCAAGCCACTATCGGTGACCTTTACGATGAACAAGGTGATGAATCCGCCGCTATCAGCTATTATGAGAAAGCCGTGAAGGGCAAAGATCCGTTCTTCACCCCTATCGCTCTTTTCAAATTAGGTCAGATGTATGAAAGAAAAGGTGACTGGAAAAAAGCCCTTGACGCATACGAGACCATCGAAAAGGATTTCTACACCGAATACAACAAAATGAGCGTAGCTCAATACGTCGAGAGAGCAAAATCCCACGTAAAATAATATTTAATGACTGAAAAGAAGAAAAACTTATCGGAATTCACCCCTTTTGAGTTTTCTTCCGCACAAAATACAAGAATCGGTATTGTGGTCAGCGAATGGAACGACCGCATTACCGATTCGCTTTTAAACGGTGCGCAAGAAAGCCTGCTTGAACATGGCATAAAAGAAGAAAACATCTTGGTGAAGCATGTTCCCGGCAGTTTCGAACTGCCTTTAGGTGCAAAATGGATGCTGGAACATTCAAATGTTGACGCTGTTATCTGTATCGGCTGCGTCATCCAAGGGGAAACCCGTCACTTCGATTTCATCTCCCAAGCTGTTGCAGATGGCATCATGAAAGTGGGTCTTGATTTCTCAAAACCTGTGATTTTCAGTGTCTTAACCTGTAACACAATGGAGCAGGCTGAAGAACGTGCCGGTGGCAAACACGGCAACAAAGGCGTTGAAGGTGCTGTCAGCTGCCTTAAAATGTTGGCTCTTTCCGAAAACATTTAGATTGCATACTGTCTATTGGCTAAAAATCTAATAGCCAACGGCTAAAAGCCAATAGCCAAAACATATAAGTGACATACAATGAAAAAATTACGTGTTATCTTCATGGGCACTCCGGAATTTGCCGTTGCCACTTTGGATGCCATCCGGAAAGCGGGACATGAGGTTGTAGCTGTGGTCACCACTCCTGACAAGCCCGCCGGCCGCGGTCAGCACCTTCACTGTTCTGACGTGAAAAACTATGCCGTCGCGCATCAACTTCCCGTGTTACAACCTGAAAAGTTGAAAGACGAAGCCTTTGTTGAGGACTTGCGTGACTATTACGCGGATGTTTTCGTTGTGGTGGCCTTCAGGATGCTGCCGAAATGCGTTTACCAGATGCCCCCGCTCGGTACTTTCAACGTCCATGCGTCATTGCTCCCGCAATATCGCGGCGCCGCACCCATCCAACGAGCTATCATGAACGGAGAAACGAAGACCGGCGTAACCACTTTCCTGCTGGACGAACACACCGACACCGGATCGATTCTGCTTCAGAAAGAGGTGGAAATCACCAAAGAGGACAATGCTGGCACTTTGCACGACAAACTGATGGTCGCCGGTGCGGAAATCGCTGTGGAAACGCTTCAACAACTGGCCGACAACACCGCACGCCCCATCCCACAACAGGTCTGCGACAACTTGAAACCCGCCCCGAAATTGTTCAAGGAGGACATGCTCATCAACTGGGACGACACCGCTGAGAACATATACAACCATATCAGAGGACTCTCCCCCTACCCTGCCGCCTACACCCATATCGGATTTAAAGATATCAAAAGCAATTCTGTTAAACCTTGCCTCTTAAAAATATTTGAAGTTGAAATCACAAATCGGATAAGCACCCAAAAACCAGGAAAAATCAGTTTTGATTTTGATAAAAAAATGATTATTTCCACCCAAAACTACGAAATTTCTGTCAAATTATTGCAAATTGAAGGCAAAACCAAGATGAAAACAGAAGTGTTTTTAAGCGGATTCAGACTTGAAAATTATACCGATTATTTGTTTTGATATATAAAAACAATTTGATTTTTGACACGATTTTAACAAACCAAAATAATTACTAACAATCTTCTATTCAGATTTGCTTTTTATAATTTTTTCTAACTTTGTGGCTCAAATTCATTACTAACCTTAAATTAAAAAAAATGAACAAGAGTGAATTAATCAACGCAATGGCTGAGAAAGCCGGTTTGACAAAAGTCCAAGCTAAAAACGCATTAGAAGCATTAATGGATGCCACCAAAGCCACCTTGAAAAAAGGCGGAAAATTGTCTTTGATTGGATTTGGTACTTTCAGCGTTGCAGAACGCAAAGCCAGAATGGGTCACAATCCTGCCACTGGCAAATCCATTAAGATTCCTGCAAAGAAGGTTGTCAAATTCAAACCCGGCTCCGCTTTTGCAAAAATGAAATAATGATTATTTCATGAGAATTTGAGAAAAAGCCCTGCACAAGGGCTTTTTTGTTGCAATATAATCACATAATGAAAATAGAAGACACCACTTTACGACAAAAAATAGTAGATTATCTGGAACAATTTGTCACAGAAAACCGACAACAGAGGCTTTCGGAAATTCTGGATAACCGCACACGTCACGTGACCGTGGTGCTGGAAGACCTCTTCCAAGCCCAAAACATCAGTGCCGTGCTTCGCACCTGTGACTGCTACGGTGTGCAGGACGTACACGTGATCCAACACCGCAACACGTTTGAGGCGAACAAGGACATCAGCATGGGTGCCGACAAATGGCTCACCATTCACGAATACCCTCACAGCGAGCACAATGTCAAAGACTGCATAGACAGGTTACACGAACAGGGTTACTGGGTGGCCGCCACTCTCCCCGATGAACAGAAGCGCACTATCTTTGACTTGCCTGTGGAACAGAAGACCGCCTTCCTGTTCGGCACCGAACTGACCGGTCTCTCCGATGAAGCTATAAAATACGCAGACGGAAATGTGCTGATCCCCATGTACGGCTTCACCGAAAGCTTCAACATTTCCAACTCCGCAGCCATCATCCTCTCCCATTTCACCGAAAAAATGCGCCACTCCAACGTCCATTGGCAACTTTCCGACGAAGAAAAAGAGGAAATTTACTTTGACTGGCTTCAAAAAACCGTGAAAAACCCAGAGGGATTGATTGATTACTATATGAAACATTTGAACCTTGAACCTTGAACTTTGAACTATAATTGCGATACAATTTACAAGTCACTGTTCACTAAAAATTTGTATCTTTGCCCGCTCAAATATAAAAGGAATATGAACGACGAAAAATTATTCACCGAATTTCCACCCGTGACCACGGAACAGTGGGAAGCCACCATCAATAAAGACCTCAAAGGCGCTGATTACGAGAAGAAACTCGTATGGAGAACCGATGAAGGTTTCCAGGTTCGCCCGTACTACCGCGCGGAGAATCTTCAGGATTTGGATTACCTGAAGACCATGCCGAACGAGTTCCCTTATACGCGCGGCACGAAAGCCCGTGACAACCATTGGGATATCGTTCAGGAAGTGGAAGAGTCCGATCCCGCCAAGGCCAACGCTATTGCAACGGACGCCTTGAAGCGCGGCGCCACCTGCGTGGCTTTCAACGCCGCCAACATCGACAGTGACGCGGCTTTGGAAACGCTGCTCAAAGACATCGACCTGAACACCACCGGCGTGCAATTCAACCACGTGAAAAGCTACCTGGACCTGATGAAACGCTTCGTCAGCTATGTTGAAGACCACAACTTTGATAAAGAAAAAGTGTCGGGCAGCATTAATTTCGACCCGCTTTCCTACCGCTTGCGCCACAACAAGTTCTGGAAATCCGCCGAAGAAGATATGCAACAAGCCGTGACGCTGTTGGAAATGAACGGCTGCATGAAGAACTTCAAGGTCATCAACGTGAACGGCATCGTGCTGCACAACGCCGGCGCGACCATCGTGCAAGAACTGGCTTACACCCTCAGCATGGCCAACGAATACCTTGCCTTCTGCACTGAAAAGGGCCTTAAACCCGAAAAAGTGGCCTCCCGGATGCAGCTCACGCTCTCCGTCGGCTCCAACTACTTTATGGAAATCGCCAAACTGCGCGCCACCCGTCTGCTCTGGTCCACAATGGTGGCCCAGTACAAACCCGAGTGCGACTGCGCATACAAAATCCATATCAACACCATGGCATCCACTTGGAACAAAACGCTTTACGACCCATACGTCAACATGCTCCGCAGCACTACGGAGGGTATGTCGGCAGCTATTGGCGGCTCCGACTCCATCTCGCTGCAGCCGTTTGATGTGGCCTACAAGGAATCCGACGAATTTTCCCGCCGCATCTCCCGCAACGTGCAGGTGATCCTCAAGGAAGAGGCGTTCATGGACCGCGTAGTGGATCCCGCCGCCGGCTCCTACTATGTCGAAAACCTCACCAACTCCATCGCGGAGAATGCTTGGAAACTGTTCCAAAGCGTTGAGCAACAAGGTGGTGCCCTAAAAGCTATCGAAGACGGTTCGATGCGTACGGCTATTGAAGAAAGTTGCCAGAAGCGCGACATGAACATCGCTACCCGCCGCTATATCCTGCTCGGTACCAACCAGTACCCGAACATCAACGAGACGATGGCCGACAAGATCGAGCGCGTGAAGAAAGACGACTGCGAAGGGCTGAAAACCTACCGCGGCGCCATGGCCTTCGAGGAAGTTCGCCTGGAGACCGAAAAATACGCCGCCAAGAACCACCGTCCATCCGTGTTCCTGCTGAAAGTCGGTAACTTGGCTATGCGTCAGGCACGCGCCGGTTTCATTACCAACTTCTTCGGCTGCGCCGGTTACCAGATCATCGAGCCCGCCGGTTTCCCGACCGTGGAAGAGGGCGTGAAAGCTGCCGGTGAAGCGAAACCCGACCTCATCGTGGTCTGTAGCTCCGACGAAGAGTACGCCACCCTCGGCGTGGAGGCTGCCAAGCAGTGCAAGGCGCAGTTCCCGAACACCCCGTTCCTCGTGGCCGGCAACCCCACCGAGTGCCTTGATGCACTCAAAGAAGCCGGCACCGATGACTTTATCCACGTGAGAGTCAACATCTTGGAATCTTTAAGGAAATACAATCAATTGTTACTGAAATAATTTGTAAAGACGTTTCATAAAACGTCTCTACAACGAATGACAATCCCCTTCCTTTCGGTGGGGGATTTTTTTATTTTTGCCGTCTGATTTTAAAACCCATTTGTTCATGAAGAAAACCGCCCTGTTTTTTGCCTTTTTGTTATTGGGAGCCGCCCTTTTATTTTCAGGATGTCACTCCCCGAAAACCACCACACAAGAAGCTTTCTTTACTTGGGAGGACTCTTATCATCGTCATATCCAGTTAGATACGGCTCCACAGCGCATTGTCTCCATCTCGCCTGCCATCACCGAGGTTATGTTCCTCGTGGGGGCGCAGGACAAGCTGGTCGGCATCTCCGACTTTTGCAAATATCCACCTGAAACGGAGAAAATTACAAAGATTGGTGGAATGCACAACATCAACTTCGAACAGCTACTCTCGCTCCACCCCGATGTGGTGCTCATCGGTTCCATGATTTCGCAGAAAGACGTGGATGCCATCGAGAAGATGGGAATTCCTGTTGTCTGTATCGTGGAGGAATCTTCGTTGGAAGGTATGGCGGAAATGATGGAAGTGGTCGGACGCATCACGCAACATGAGGAAAAAGGGAAGGCCGAGGCGGAGAAATGGAAGGCAAAAATCGCTGAGCGAAAGGCAAATGCGCCCGATCCCGAAAACCGCAAGTGCGTCTATTACGTAGTCGGTTTCGGTGACGGCGGAGACTTCACGGCCCCGAAAAAAACACACATTCAGGAAATTATCGAACTCGCGGGCGCCCGTAACGCCGGTGACTCCCTCACGGGCTGGAACATCAGCCGAGAATATCTTTTCAAAATCAACCCCGACATCATCCTCGTGCGCAACGAAGACAAAGAGGCATTCCAATCGCGCTATCCCTACACGCTCTTGGACGCGGTGAAAGCGGGACGTGTCTATGGAATCGAAAGCGGCTGGATCGACGTGGTCTCCCTCCGCAACATGAACGCGGTGGACTATATTGCGGAAATCTGCAAGACAAGTCGGACAACCAAGACAACAAAAGAGTAACAAAAAACGGGAACAGTTCCCTATCCCCGTAATTATCCATTATCAATTATCAATTAATTATTCGACTGCCTCTTTCAGTCTCTCAGCATTCTCCGCCACCTGCAGTGCCTGCATCACCTCCTCAATGTCGCCGTTCATGAAATTGGCGAGATTGTACATCGTGTAGTTGATGCGGTGGTCGGTGACGCGGTTCTGCGGATAGTTGTAAGTGCGGATCTTCGCGGAGCGGTCGCCGGTGGAGACCATCGTGCGACGCTTGGAAGCGATTTCGTCCAAATATTTCTGGTATTCGCGCTCGAACAGACGGGTACGCAGCACGCGCATGGCCTTTTCGAGGTTCTTGATCTGTGATTTCTCGTCCTGGATGGAGACCACGATGCCGGTGGGAATGTGGGTGAGTCGCACAGCGGAATAGGTGGTGTTCACGCACTGGCCGCCGGGGCCGGAGGCGCAGAAGGTCTCCTTCTTGATGTCGCTCTGTTTGAGTTCAACGTCAAACTCGTCGGCCTCGGGAAGCACCACCACGGATGCGGCGGAGGTGTGTACACGGCCCTGCGACTCGGTTTGCGGCACGCGCTGCACGCGGTGCACACCCGACTCGTATTTCATGATGCCATAGACGCCGTTGCCGGTCACGGAGAAGTCGATCTCCTTGTAGCCGCCCACGGTGCCTTCGGTCATGGAGAGCACCTCGATTTTCCAACCCTTCTTGTCGCAGAAATGTTGGTACATGCGGAAGAGGTCGCCGGCGAAAATGCTGGCCTCGTCGCCACCCGTGCCCGCGCGGATTTCCATCTGGGCGTTCTTGCTGTCCTGCGGGTCGGAAGGCAGCAGCAAGAGGCGAATATCTTCCTCAAGCGTCTCTTTTTCAGATTGATAAGCATCCAACTCTGCTTTGGCCATCTCGCGAAACTCCTCGTCTTTTTCGTTGGCGAGAATGTCTTTCGCGTTGGCGATGTTGTCTATCACATCCTTATATCTCTTATAAGCGTCCACCACGGCCTGCAAATCCTTGTAGTCCTTGCTCAATTTGACGTAGTTCTTCATGTCGGACATCACATCCGGCTTGGTGATTTCCTCGCCAATCTGCAGCCAGCGTTGGTAAATGAGTTCTAATTTATCCAGTAAATCGTTCATATATAAGCCTTTCTGTCTTTTCTAATTTGGGTGCAAAGATACACTTTTTTCGGCTATTGGCTGTTGGCTTTTAGCTTTTGGCTATTAGCCACTTGCTATTGGCAGGCTAAAAGCAAAAAGCCAACAGCTAAAAGCAAAAAATTCGTACTTTTGCCGCCAATTTATAACGGTATGCTAAGATACATCGTCAAAAAGATCGGTTATGGCCTGCTGCTGATGCTCGGGGTGACAACACTCGTGTTTTTCCTGTTCACGGTGCTGCCGTCCGACCCGGCACGCATGATCATGGGGCAGCGCAGCGACCTGGAAACCGAGGAGGCCATCCGCAAGGAAATGGGTCTTAACCTGCCCCTCGGGGTACAGTATCTCGCCTACCTCAACGATGTCTCGCCGATTTCCTGGCACAAGACCGACGACGCGAGCTCTTTCTTCTACCTCAATGACGACAACTACCACTACGTCAAGCTGATACCGATGAAAAAGTCGGCTATCGTGCTGAAAGCGCCCTACTTACGAAGATCGTACCAAAGCAAGCGTCCCGTGACGGAAATCATCGGCGAGGCGTTCCCGAAGACCGTGTTGTTGGCGGTGGTCTCCATCGTTTTTGCCTTGATTGTCGGTATTATTATCGGCATCTTCTGCGCCCTGAAGAAGGGAACCTGGTTCGACAAGAGTGCCTTGGTGGTCTCGGTCTTGGGCATGTCGGTGCCGTCGTTCTTCGCGGCCATCCTCTTCGCGTGGGTCTTCGCCTTCCTGTTAGCCGACTACACCGGACTCAACATGTTCGGCAGTCTATACACCGTAGATGACTATGGATCAGGACAATACGTCAATCTAAAGAACCTGATTCTGCCCGCATTGACCTTGGGTATCCGTCCGTTGGCGGTGGTCATTGAGCTGACGAAGAATTCGCTTCTGGACGTGCTGTCGCAGGACTACATCCGCACGGCGAAAGCGAAAGGGTTAGGTCAAAAAACCATCATCGTAAAACACGCCCTGAAAAACGCACTGAACCCAGTGGTGACAGCCATTTCGGGATGGTTGGCCGGCTTGTTGGCCGGCGCGGTCTTCGTGGAGTACATCTTCGACTGGAAAGGTATGGGCGTGGTCATCCTTGACGGCCTTGACAAATACGACTTCCCCGTGGTGATGGGATCACTGCTGTATGTCTCCATCATCTTGGTGATTATCAATATAATATGTGACATTATCTATGGATGGCTCGACCCGAGGGTGAGTTTAAGCTGAAGGGATAATCAGGGTTCAGTCTGCCGACACCACATTGAGGTTGCATACCTTGTAACCACCGTCTCTATTGGTTCCCATGTGCGTGATCACTTCTTTGCTACGCAAGGTTGCAAGGTCGCGTTCTATCGTACGCTGGGTGACTTTTCCTTGAAAGTTTTTATAGATGAACGTGGCATTGCACCCAGGATTCTTACGAATAATATTGAACACGCGAAACTGTCTGTCGCTCAGCATGGTAATGGTTTTTATCTCCCGAATCTCGGGCTCGTTCCAGTTCTGGAAGAACTCCGAAAGATGTTGATAGAAAACTATTTTGTCAAGACCGTCTGAGGTCCAAAGGGTGTCGGGTATCATCTCCTTGCAATAGGAAAGCGGTTCCTCAACAGTGATGCTCTCATCTCCGGTGCAATGAACCTGGGTGATGTGACCAATTTTCTGTATAAAAATTATGATGTCTATCGGAATTGAAATCTCCTTGTGGTCGGGCGTTGAAAACTGCACCGACTGGTGTTCCATAACCGATGCCCGCTGTTTTGCCCTAAGTGTGTCTTTCTGCAAAACATACAACCTGAACACCAAAAACCACGCAAAAAAACAGGCATCTCTAAGAAATATCTTTCCAAAAAGAAACAGCAGGTAAGTCCTTTTTCCTTGGGTAAAAAACACCTTGCTTTCAATTTCGGGTTTAACCAATAGTATTTCAAAGATAGCCACTGCAACGAGTATGCCTATAGAAAACAACCAAAACAGCCCATATCTGCCGTGTGACAAAAGTTTAGGGACAGTAATCCAGCGCGTAACGAGCACAACCACAACGATAAGTCCAAAACAGACAAATTCTTTGAAAATTTGTGTGTTACACATTGGACGTAACACAGAAAACCTGACAAAGCAATAACAGGTGATAATCCAGAAAAGCAAGTTGAATGCAATCGTGAACCCCTTTCGATGTGTTTGAAAAAAACCGTCCATCGTTGTTTTATTTTAATGCGACAAAGATAACTTTTTTTCAAAAATCTGCGAAAAACACTATGTGCCTCAAAGCCGACCAGCCTGCAACTCCGACATGAACATGTATTTGTCGGTCAAACCAATTCCGACATCAAAAGAGAGAACACAGCCATACAATATTCTTATAATTAAAAAGATATCCCCTGTTTTATTCCGACATTTCTTATTCGCGAAAAAATCTTCTATTCCGACATGCATTTTTCTGATTTCTTGTCTTGGAAATGTTTATCTTTGCCCTGCAATCAACATTTAACAATCAAGTATGAAAAAACAGATTACATTAGCTTTCATGGCAGCCGCCCTTTTGGTGGCAGCCTGCAACAAGGTTTCATACACCGACGGTGTTGCTCCGAAACCTGACAACTATGCGACAGTAGGAAACTCCTCCAAGGAAAATGGGAAACCTATTGAAATCACCTATACTGTAGGACATGATGCTAGTGAGTGCAACAATGCCTGTCTTACTTTTAACGGGGTGCCATATCATGAGGACTGCCAAGGTCAGGGTAACGCCTGTGTGGTGACGATACGGATTTGGCCTATCGGCGGGCAACCGAAGGGGGAAACGTTCAGCGCATTGGTGGATACGGTCTGGAGTCTCACCACGGAAGACTTCTTCAACATGCCGGACCGTTCGCTGCTGGTTCTTGACGCTCCCTCCGAAAACGAGACCTACCTCAACATTCCGAAACAACTGGTCTTCCGTGACAATGAAACACAACAGTTCACCTTCACGGGGCTATTCTTCAGCAACACGCCGGCGTACAATAATGATTAATACACTGAGGATCTGTAGGGATGAATGATCATTCGCCCTTATCTTTCTATAATCATGATCACATTTCACAAAACAGAACAGAACAGATGAGCAACCCGCACAGCAACAAGACACGTTAGTTGTTCGGAGAACGGGTGCCATCGCAGGGGTTTGCCTGCGATGGCACTAAAACTCCGAGTGTGCTGTGGTTTTTCCCCACGATAAAAGCTGTTCAAGAATGACCTGCTCACGCTAGTCAAATACAACATTTTATTTGTCAAATTTTTTTTCAAAATAAGTCGTTAATAATCAATCAGAAAAAAATATTAACGGCTTTTTGTTAATAAATATAGGTCCTACCCGGGATTAAATACCGATACAATTATCTATTTTAGCAAACTGAAAGAAGAAGCATTTTTCCTTTCGTAACTTATTCTATACTAGAAAAATACAAGTATATTGATATGTTCGAAACGGTAAATGTCCTGTTTTTTCACTATCAAGAAACGAATCACGATTAGAAAAGAAACAAAACCAAAACCGCCGTAAATATGAAAAATGATCTATCACTTTTCAATGAAGTTGACAATGAAGAAATCGAACAGCAGGCCGTCAATCAGCAGTTGCAAGAATCGATGAGTGAATTGATAGCCAACCGGAGTTCAGCAATGCAGAAATTCTCGCAGGAAACAGAATCCGTGCTGCCGGAAGAGACATTGGAAGAGACTCCCTCCGCAGAGAAGGTGTACAAAAAGGAAGAGATTTTTCAGGATGTTGTCCGTTACTTTGACGGCGACGAACTGGCGGCAGGCGTTTGGATTGACAAATACGCGCTGAAGAATGCCAACGGTGAATTGGTGGAACGAACCCCGGAGGACATGCACTGGCGCATGGCACGGGAGTTCGCCCGTGTGGAACGGCGGTATCCTCATCCGATGAGCGAAGAGGAAATCTTCAGCTTGTTCGACCACTTCAAGTACGTGATTCCTCAGGGCAGCCCCATGGCCGGCATCGGCAACAAATACCAGGTGGTCTCCCTCTCCAACTGCTTCGTTATCGGCAACAGCGGCAATGCAGACTCCTACGGCGGCATCATGAAGATGGACGAGGAGCAGGTGCAGCTGATGAAACGCCGCGGCGGTGTTGGTCACGACATGTCAGACATCCGTCCTATGGGCAGCCACGTGCAGAACTGCGCACAGACTTCCACGGGCATCGTCCCCTTCATGGAACGGTTCTCCAATTCCACCCGCGAGGTGGCCCAAGACGGCCGTCGCGGTGCCCTTATGCTCTCTATCTCTATCAAACACCCTGACGCAGAGCAGTTTATAGATGCCAAAATGACGCAAGGCAAAGTCACCGGAGCCAATGTCTCCGTAAGAGTGGATGACGAATTCATGCAAAGCGTCCAAAACCATAACCCTTATACCCAACAGTATCCCATCAACGACGAAAATCCCAAAGTGAAAAAAGAGATTGACGCCAAGAAATTATGGGACAAGATCATCCACAACGCGTGGAAATCCGCCGAACCCGGCGTCCTTTTCTGGGACAACATCCTCAGGGAGTCCATCCCTGATTGCTACAGGGACGAAGGCTTCGAGACGATTTCCACCAACCCTTGCGGCGAAATCCCGCTCTGTCCGTATGACAGCTGCCGTCTGATTTCCATGAACCTCTACAGCTATGTCGATAACCCGTTCACCGAAACCGCCACCTTCAACATGCCGCGCTTCCGCCAGCATGTTCAATGCGCGCAACGGTTGATGGACGACATTATCGACCTTGAGCTTGAGAAAATCGATGCCATCCTCGCCAAAATCGAGAACGATCCTGAAAGCGAGTCGGTGAAACGCGTGGAAAAGGAACTATGGCTCAAAATCCGCAAACAATCACTGAAAGGCCGCCGCACCGGACTGGGCATTACCGCGGAAGGCGATATGCTCGCCGCCCTCGGACTCACCTACGGCACCGACGAGGCCAACGCTTTCTCCACAGAAGTGCACAAACAGCTGGCTCTCGCCGCCTACCGCTCTTCTGTCACCATGGCCAAGGAACGCGGCGCATTCCCGATCTACAGCTGCATCAAAGAGGGACACAACCCCTTCATCCAGCGCTTGCGCGACGCCGATCCGAAACTCTACGATGACATGATCCGCTACGGCCGCCGCAACATCGCCCTGCTCACCATTGCCCCCACTGGAAGCGTAAGTATTTGCACCCAAACCACTTCCGGTATCGAACCCGCCTTCAACGTGGTCTATAAACGCCGCCGGAAAATCAACCCGAACGACATGGCCGCCAAAAAGACCGTCGTGAAAGACACCGTGGGTGACATGTTCGAGGAATATATGGTGTTCCATCACAAATTCGTAGTGTGGGCAGAAACCAAAGGCTACACATTGGAACAGATGAAGCAGATGAGCGAGAAGGAGATATTCGCTCTTGTGGAACAATCACCTTACTACAAAGCCACCGCTGCCGACACCGACTACATTAAGAAGGTGGAACTGCAAGGTTCTGTTCAGAAGTGGGTCGATCACAGCATCTCCGTCACCGTCAATCTGCCGTCCACCATCACCGAAGAAGTGGTTGGCGATCTTTACATGAAAGCTTGGCAGGTGGGTTGCAAAGGTCTGACCGTCTATCGCGAAGGTTCCCGCGACGGCGTGCTCAACTCTCTTGACCAGTCTAAAAAAGAAGAGCAGAAAGAGAAACCCAAAAACTTCAAACGGCCTCGCGAACTTAACGCCGACGTCATCCATTTCAAGAACAACAACGAGGACTGGGTGGCCTACATCGGCCTTTATGATGGTAAACCCTACGAAATCTTCACCGGAAAGACTGGTGACGAGAGTTTCCTGCTGCCGAAATGGGTCGAACATGGAATTATCGTGAAAAACCGTCACGACGACGGCACCAAGTCCTACGATTTCGTCTATAAGGACAAGGCTGGCTACGAAGTGATTCTGCGCGGTTTGGATCGTTGCTTTGACCAAGAGTTCTGGAACTATGCCAAGATGACCTCTGCGTTGTTGCGCAACGGCATCCCCGTGAACCATGTCGTGAACATCATCTCCGGCCTCAACTTCCGACAGGAGAGCATCAATTCGTGGCGCAACGGTGTCTGCCGCGCTTTGAAAAAATTCATCCAGGACGGCACCAAGCAGAAAGGCGTGGAATGCCCCAACTGCCACCAGAAAGACACGATGGAATTCAAAGAAGGCTGCCTCACCTGTTCGAACTGCGGTTACGCCAAATGCGGTAATTAAAAACATGGTAGAGATGCGCCACGATACATCTCTACCAATTTCAATAACCTACCAACTTCAATAACCAATAACCCATAACCAATAACCATTATATGAGCGATTCGCAACAGACAGTGTTCCTATACGTTCCGTGCCAGATGGATTTATTCCAGGCAGAGACGGTTTCCAGCGTGATTACCGTCCTCAACCGTTTGAACCAGTTCTGTCACTACGATATGCAAAGTACATGTTGTGGTCGCCGGTTTTTTATGGAAGGGGAATTGCAATATGCAAAAGACCTTGGTTACCAAGTCATCAAATCCTATACGGAATATTGCGAATTGCACAAATCCAAGTTCCCGGTAGTCATTCCGGATGCCGCCTGCGCAGGCTTTATGCGTCGCCATTTCGACTTGATTCTGAAAAACGCCACCCTCCCCAATGAGCTGAACACGTTTGTCAACAATGTTCGGGAGTTATGCGACTACATTGTCAATGTGCTGCATGTTGAATCCCTGAACAACGAATTCAACCACAGGGTGTTCTATTTCAAATCTTGCTCCGCCAAGCACCTCTACCCTGACAACAACGCACCGGAAACTTTGCTGCGTAACACGAAAGGGTTGGATTTAATTGAGGATACCGAGACAAAAAACTGCTGCTGCGGGGCAAATGGCCGCTTCGCTATGCTCAACCCCGAAGCTGCCGAAAAGATGACTGGCGAAATTGTGCTCAGAGCTTACAACCAAGGAGCTGAATATATCACCTCAACAGACATTCACTGCCTGCAACTCATAGATGCCTACAAAATGCAACACAGCGTGGATGTCGGAATCATTCACATCGCCGACATTCTCCGGGGTGAAGAGTAACTTTCAATGTACAATGTATAATGTATAATATTCACTAATCACAATTCACTAATCACAATTCACTAATCACAATTCACTAATCACAATTCACTAATCACAATTCACTAATCACAATTCACTAATCACAAAAAAAATGTATCTTTGCCCTAAAATTTCTACGGAAATAAAAAAGTAATCATTAAATAATTGAATATGAAAATATTAGTTCTTAACTGCGGTAGTTCTTCCATCAAATACCAATTGTTGGAAATGGAACCGCAACCTGAATTATTAGCTAAAGGTTTGGTAGAACGCGTTGGTTTGGAAATGGGTGAGTTCACCCACAAACCCGTCGGCAAGGAAAAATGCTACGTGCAAACCCCTATTCCAACCCACGAGGAAGGTATCAAGCTTGTTCTCAACATGTTGACTGACCCTGAGCACGGTGTTATCAAATCTCTTGATGAGATTGGCGCAGTGGGTCATCGTGTGGCGCATGGCGGCGAATATTTCAAAAAGAGTGTGGTTATCGGAGACAAAGAGCGTGAGGAAATCGCGAAACTCTGCGCTTTGGCACCCCTGCACAACCCCGCCAGCCTTACCGGCATTGATGCCATGAAGAAACTGCTCCCCAATGTGAAGCACGTCGGCGTGTTTGACACCTCTTTCCACCAGACCATGCCGCCCGAGGCTTTCCTGTATGCGCTTCCGTTTGAATACTACAGCGAAAAGAAAATCCGCAGATACGGCTTCCACGGCACCAGCCACAAATATGTCGGTCCGAAAGCCGCTGAAATAGCTGGTATCCCCTACGAAAAAGCCAAGATTGTGAGCTGCCACCTCGGCAACGGTGCCTCCATCTGCGCCATCAAAGACGGCAAATCCATTGACACCTCCATGGGCTTCACCCCAGTGGAAGGCCTGGTGATGGGTACCCGCGTGGGCGACCTTGACGCCGGCGCACTGCTCTACATCATGGATACTGAAGGCCTGAACACCAAGGAGATGAACACCCTCATCAACAAGAAGAGCGGTCTGTTAGGCATTTCCGGCAAGAGCGTTGACATGCGCGACATCCGTGCCGGCCGCGATGCGGGCGACGAACGCAGTACCGATGCCTTCAACATGTTCGCCTACCGCGTGCGCAAGTACATCGGCGCCTATGCAGCAGCCATGGGTGGCGTTGACGTGATCCTCTTCACGGGCGGTATCGGGGAGAACGCCTGGTTCCAGCGCGAGAAGATTTGCGAGAATCTGGAATGGATCGGAGCGAAACTCGACCCCGAAGCCAACCAGAAATACTGCGGCGAGGATGGCATCATCTCCACGCCCGACTCCACCACGAAACTGGTTGTCGTCACTACCAACGAGGAATTAGTGATTGCGACAGACACTTACAATCTGCTGTAAAACAAGCGTTTATAGCATATACAACAAACGGACGATTCCGAAAGGAGTTGTCCGTTTGTTTGTTTCAAGTTTCAGGTTCAAAGTTTATAATAATCAATAGCTTTCCTTGAGCAGCCCCGTTAGGGGCAAGAGCTTGGTAGAGTTTCAAATCCCAAGTCTTAAGTCCCACATCAAACGTCAAAAGTCCCACGTCAAACGTCCTCATTATCAATAAGTAGAAGAACAAACGAAATTAAAACAGAAAAAGTACGAAAAAATAGTGTATCTTTGCACGCTTAAAAAAAGTTAAAAAGATGAGCGAGCATACGTCTTCGGCAATAGTTCCGCGCAGCAAGAAATTGCGCGCCCGGTACCGCGTGGCGGTAATCGGCAGCGGTAGCTGGGCGACGGCCATTGTCAAGATTATTTCGGTGAACTTGGAACACATCCACTGGTGGGTACGCAAAGAGGAAGTCGCGGAAAGCATCGTCAAATACGGTCACAACCCCAAATATCTCAGCTCTGTCTTCATCAATCCTGATGATGTTAAGGTGAGTACAGACATCAAAAGCACAGTTTCGCGTGCCGACTACGTGATTATTGTCACCCCGTCAGCCTATCTGCACAAGACATTGGAGCCGCTGAAACGCTCACAGCTTTCAAAAAAGAAGATCATTCTCGCCGTCAAGGGTATTGTGCCGGAAACCATGCAGCTAATCAGCGATTACATGCAGTCACAATTCAAAGTGCCGATAGAACAGCTCTGCATCATCAGCGGACCGTCTCACGCGGAGGAGATTGCGCAAGAGAAGTTCACCTTCCTGACCGCCGCTTCTACGAACACGGAGCTGGCGGAAACAGTCGCCAAATTCTTCACTACCCGCTACTGCCGCACTTCCGTCTCTAACGATGTAATGGGCGCGGAACTCTCCATCGTCCTCAAAAACATCTACGCCCTCGGCGCAGGCATCTACAGCGGTCTCGGCTACGGCGACAACTTCATCGCCGCCTACGTGGCCAATTGCCTGAAAGAGATGAAATACTTTGTGTCTCAGGTCTATCCGAACGACAACCGCCATATTTCCGACTCCGTCTATCTCGGCGACCTCCTCGTCACCGCTTACTCCACCTTCAGCCGCAACCGTCTGTTCGGCATTATGATCGGACACGGTTTATCCGTTCGCGTATCGCTTTTGGAATTGCGCATGGTGTCGGAAGGTTACACCGCTTGTCGCTGCGTCCACGAAATCAACAAGAAAATCGGCGCAGACATCCCGATAGTGGAAACTATTTACGGCATACTGTACGAAAACAACAATGTTTCGTCTGAAATGAAGCGTATAGCCGAACATTTTGTCTAATGATCCGTTTTCTGAAACATTCCGAAATAGATCCTGAAAAATGGAACCAAGCTGTTCGCAACAGTTTGTCCACTAATGTATTGGCAGAATACGAACTGTTAGATCTGCTCACGGACGGCGACACTTGGCACGCACTGGTCGAGAACGATTACGAAGCTGTAATGCCCCTCCCGACCCGAAAAAAAGGAGTGTTAAAATATGTTTACACGCCCTTCTTTCTTCCGCAAATGGGCCTCTTCTCAGAACATGAAATCATACCTCAAAAAGTGGCTGATTTCCTTTATGAGATTTCTAAACATTACGTTTTAGCGGATGTGCTGATGAATGAAAAAACAAAATCAGGACACGGGGATCACGAGTTCGTTTCACATTCGCTTTCGTTGAATCTTGCTTACAATGAGCTATATAGCCAATTTCATGAAAACACGAGGCGGAACATTAAAGCGGCACAAAAGCAACAGGTCCGGGTGACAATGCAGGAAGAGAAGATAGCGGACATTATCGCTCTTTTCCGCACAAACAAGGGTTCGGAAGAAGCGGTACATTTCCGGGAAAACGATTACGCAAGATTACAGCATGTGGCCGATTACTTGTTGGAACACAATCTGTTGGAAGTTTACGGCGTTCGTACTGTGCAAAACGAATTGGCGGCAGGTGCCCTATTCGTGAAAGACGGGAAACGTCGCTGGTTCTGGTTCTCCGGCCGCGACAACCAACTTTCGGAAAGCAAGCCCATGTTCCTGCTCCTCGACACCTACATCCGCGACCACGCGGAATCAGACCTTTATCTCGACTTCAACGGATCCTCCAATCCGAATGTAGCGAGATTATACCAAGGATTCGATGGCAAACGCTACACCATCCCGTTTGTGCGACAATTCAAGAACCGGTTTTGGAAAATGGTGCTGTCGCCGTTTATTGATAATATTAGATAAAAACGTAATTTGTCGTAAACATTTGATCTTTACCCTTTATTCATTTTTGCAGGGAGGATTCTATCCACAATCACAACGTTCTCTTCAATGTGATACACATATATCCATCGGCGATTATGTGATACCAGTCGTCGAGCATTAGGATGTATTAACAATAAGGTTTTAGAATTTGTGCGAGAAACACAATCTGCATAAACAGAAAGTGACTTGATTTCATCTCGCATGGTATTAGCATAACGAATAGCCCCCTCTTCCGACATCAAACCTTTCAAAAAAGCCCGCAATTCTTGCATATCACGAAGTGCAGCTTTGCTGATTCTTACCTCATAGATTCGCATAATCTGCGTGAATTAGAGAGACCAATTTGTCAAAATATTCGTCAACAGATAAGGTTTTATCCTGTATGTTTTCTTCCACAGAAAAGGATCTGTCCGATGGGAGAAATTGGTCGTTCACAGTGTACGGCGCCACTGGTTCTTCCACTTTATTTTGTTCTTTTTTTGTTTTCTTCATTTCTTTTTATAATTACAGCTGCAAAAATACAAAAATAATAAAAGGGAAAATAATTTTTCTTGAAATTTTTTTTAATTCATAACTATTTGACCCCATAAGAAAAGGCGCCGCAACTGCGGCGCCTTTTCTTATACATTAAGCCAACAGCTAAAAGCTAAAAGCCAATAGCTATTTGATGTTCGGCTCCTCAAGACCGAGGTGTTGTTTCTTATCGACGGCCTTCAGGATGATGCCGAGAATGAGAGCGGCGACACCCAAGCATGCCAGCATCACCAACGGCCAGGTGTAGTTGTAGGAAACGGCGGCCGTTTCAGCATCGATCAAACCTTCGTTCATCTGCGAGATAACATCTTGGTTCGTCTTGTCCAAAACCTTACCGATAAGCAGCGGGAAGAGCCACAAACCGATGTTCTGGATCCAGAAGATGAGGGCGTAGGCGGAACCGATGATCTTCTCGTCAACCAATTTCGGGACGCTCGGCCACAAAGCGGCAGGCACCAATGAGAAGGAGGCGCCTAACACGAGGATGGTCAGGTAAGCCACGATAACACCGCCGGCGGCGTTGCCCTTGAACTGCGGCAGAATGAACGCGAAGGTCAAGTGACAGATAATCAGCAACAAAGAGCCAATCATCAACATGGAAGCGGCTTTACCTTTGTGGTCAACATAGTTACCGAGAATCGGGGTGATGGCCACGGCGAGCAACGGGAACACGGCGAAGATGGTCTCGGCCGTACCGCGCATGTAACCCATCCAGCAATAGACAATCAACGCCACGACGGCCAATGCCATCAGACCAATTTTAGCGGATTTGTTCTTAGAAAAGTTGCTGGTGAAAGAGCACACCGCCACGGCCAACATGATGATGTATTGGATGATGGTCACAGAGCTGCCGCCCCAGAACGTGTTGATGTCGGCCTCGGTGAGCGTGAGGTTGCACTGCAGCATGTTCACAGCATATTTCTGGAACGGGAAGATGGCGCTGTAGTAAAGCACGCAGAGGAGAGCCACCAACCAGAAACCACCGGAAGAAAGGATCTTGCCAATGTCGGACACCTTGAACGGATCGTCCTTCTCTTCAGCCTCGCCAGTTTGAGCGTCTAACTTCTTGTCCATGAAGAAATAGACAATGAACATCATCAAAGCGATACAGAGGAGCACCACGCCGAAAGCCACGGAACGGGAAACGTCCACAACGCCGCCCAGCTTGGCAAAGAAGGGTGAGAAGATCATGCAGGTGGCGACACCCAGACGGGCGAGAGCCATCTCGGAACCCATGGCCAAAGCCGTTTCACGACCCTTGAACCATTTCACGATACCGCGGGAAACGGTAATACCGGCCATTTCCACACCGCAACCGAAAATCATGAAACCGACGGCTGCAACCTTGGCGGAAGCAGGCATTCCCTCATAGAATGGAGCCACGCCAAGTTCCTGGAAACCGGGGATGTAGTTGAGGTGGTTGGTGAACCAAGCTTCCACACCGCTGCCCATGAAGGCTTCAGTAACGGCATAGTACTTGATCAGACCACCAATGAGCATCACCGTGCCGGAGAGCACTGCGGTGAAACGAACACCCATCTTGTCGAGGATGATACCGGCGAAGATGAGGAAGAAGACGAACACATTAAGGAACGTCTCCGCACCCTGCATCGTACCGAAAGCGGTGGAATCCCAACCTCTTGTCGATTGCATGAGGTCCTTGATAGGCGAAAGGATGTCCATGAAAATGTAGGAACAGAACATGGCCAAAGCCAGCAGCAACAACGCTGTCCATCTCATGGCCGCGCTGTCTCTCAAAGTTTGTAGTTTTTCTGTCATAATGTTTATTTATTTAGTTTGAAATTCTATAATTTCCAATATTTGAAACGGCAAAAGTACAATTTTTTTGCTTTTGGCTATTATCTATTAGCTTTTTGCTTTCTTTCATTGGGTCTTCTCTCTTTTTAAGAGGTAATATTAGGCCAATGGCCAATAGCAAACAGCTAATAGCTAATAGCTAGAATCGTCCCTGTTTTTGGACGATTTCACGAGGTCGATAAGGATATAGCCTGTCAATATGCCCCAGATGGCCATCAGAATGGGACTTTTTTTCAGAATGTTGTCGGAAAATTGTCCGGATTTGTACCAGTAGAGCAGTGACAGCAGCAACCCCGCCGCTATTCCGGCGACATGCCACCATGTGAGATTCTTCTTCCAAAAGTCGTTATTCTCCTTCATTGGCTATTTTATCATACTGATAATTAAAGTAATTGGTTCGGATTTTCTCCCGGATCTGTTCGTCGCTCCATCGCACGAGGTCGTAATAGTTGAACCGGCAGTACATCATGAAATCCAACAGTTCATCGCCTTGCAAACCAGTCAGTTCCGAAACAATATCGCGGTTATATTTATGTTGGATGCGTTCCACCTCGTCCTCGTAGGAGAGCATTTCGTTGTACAAACGGTTCATCTTTGCCTTTTTGCTGTATTTGTCATACAGGTAGGAAATGGGCGACATGGTGACGCCGCCACCAAGTGACAGGATGTTTCCATTCTCTTTATACGTGGCGTTGGCCTTCTGCCATTCCGAGAGCTGTGCCTCTTCCGCACGTTTGTAGTATTCGGGCAGTTCCAGCGTGACAATATCCTTTTTGAAACCCTCATACGACGGGTTGATGCCGATGATGGTCACCTCTTTCAGCATCGTGACCTTATAATAAAGGAAAAAGTCCTCGAAACCGTAAAACAGGGTTTGGTCAATTGCAGTAACAAGTTGTCGGTAAATGGATTTGGATATGATGAGCGTGTCGTTCAGGGAAAGGTCTATCTCGAAACGTCCGTTTTTGTCCGTGAAAGCGAATTTCTGTGTGTTCACGTTATAGACGCTGGCACCGGCGAGCGGCTGATAGGTGATACCGTCGAACACACGCGCAGAATACCGTTTCTGTTGAGCATAAACTGCTATAACACAAACTAATAACCCTAATATAAGGATGAATTTTTTCACAGCGGCAAAAGTACAGTTTTTTCGGATATATATCATAAAATGAAAAACAGGGTGACATAAAACGGCCTCCATATCAAAAAAATTGTATTTTTGCCGCGCTAAATTTATTTATTAACAATTTAAAGAAAGAGGTATTTTTTATGATTATTGTTCCCATTAAAGAAGGCGAGTCCATCGACAAAGCGCTCAAGAAACTGAAAAAGAAATTCGACAAGATTGGTGTGAAGAAAGAGATCCGCGCCAGACAGGAATTCACCAAAAAGAGCGTCATCAGACGGGAGCAATTGCGCAAAGCCATCTACGTTCAGCAGCTTCGCAATGCCGAGAACGAATAACGGAAGGTTTTGACAATCACGAAAAACAGGGCGCAACCCTGTTTTTTTTTGCTTTTGGCCATTGGCTTTTAGCCATTAGCCAAAAGCTAACAGCCAAAAGCCAAAAGCTATGCAATTCCAAGATTTCATCAACTATTTGAAATACGAGAAGCGGGTGTCGCCGCACACGGTGACGGCATACGAACATGATTTGTCGCAGTTTTTCAGCTACTTGGAGGAAAAATTGGAGATTCATCAACTGTCAGATGTTCATAGCGAGGATATCCGCTCATGGATTATATCCCTGTTGGAGGATGAATCTTTAGAGGCAAAATCGGTGAACCGGAAGATCAGCGCAGTGCGGGCTTTCTATCGTTACAAACTAAAAATCAAGGAATTAACAGTCAATCCCACACTCACCATACATGCTCCGAAAATCCCGAAAAAGCTGCCCCAGTACGTGGAGCAGAAGGATATGGAGCATCTTTTCTCCGACATACCCTTTGAGGAATCTTTCGAGGGTTTGCGCGACCGCACTATCCTCGAACTCTTCTACGCTACGGGGATGCGTCTCTCTGAATTGCTGAACGTTAAAATCCAAGACATTCATTTACAAGAAAATACAATAAAAGTTTTGGGAAAACGCAATAAGGAAAGGATCATTCCGTTCGGAAATAAGATGGAAGAGTTATTGACAATGTACTTGGAAAACTTGGAAAAAAAATTTTGCGGAGTTACCGAAAATAATTATATCTTTGTCACCGAGAATGGAAAGCAGCTTTATGCGAAAGCTGTCTATAGAATAGTACGTAAATACTTGGATATGGTGACCACTATCGACAAACGAAGCCCGCACGTGATCCGGCACACGTTCGCCACCCACCTGCTCAACAAGGGGGCGGATCTGAACGCCATCAAGACCATCCTGGGCCACAGCAGTCTGGCGGCCACCCAAGTATATACGCACAATTCCATTGAGCAGCTCAAATCAATATACAATCAAGCTCATCCAAGAGCGTAATTCATAAACAAAAAGGAGGTTTTTATGAAAATTAACATCAATTCCGTACACTTCAAAGCGGATCAGAAACTGGAAACTTTTATCACCGAGAAGGTGGAGAAACTCAACAAGCTGCACGACGGCATCCTGGGTGCAGAGGTTGCGTTGAAGCTGGAGAACACCGAAGCGCCGGAGAACAAGACCGTTGACATTCGCATGAACATCCGCGGCTACGACGCCCGCGCCGGCAAAACGGCCAAATCCTTCGAAGAGGCCACTGACCTCGCTGTTGATGCACTCAAGAAGCAATTGCAGAAAACCAAGGAGAAATTTCAGAACAAAAGACCCGATGGTGAGATTTCTTTTGAGGAAAAAGAATAACCTTGATATTTTTCTATAAAAAAAAACCGGCGTTTTCGCCGGTTTTTTTATTCACAACACATTGTCTTACAGTTATTTCACGTAATAGGTCAGACGCATGTTGATGCTGGCGCGTTTCTCCTTGGAGGAGGTGTTGAAGGCGCCGCCCCAGGTGTAGGATTCCTCGGAAGAGTTGGGTTTGGTGATCTGGAACACGCCCATGTTCGCGCTCTTGAGGTCTCCCAGTTTGGCTCCGGCATTCTTGGTGATGGTTTCGGCACGGTTTTTCGCATCTTGCGAAGCCTCCGCCAGCATCTGGATTTTCAAATCCGAGAGTTTCGTGTAATAATACTCCGGATTGTCGTTATTGATCATGATGTTCTGGTCGTACAGCTCAGCAATGTCACGAGTGAGCGCCTCGATTTTCTCAATGTCGCGGGACTCGATGCGCACCACCTGTTTGGCCGCATAACCAGTGAAGGTTTCCCGCCAGTGACCGTTATCATCATAATAGCTGTTATAGGTAGGAGATGTTGTAATTTTCTTAAAATCAATCTCTTTATCCGAAATATTCGCTTTTTTGAGATAAGCTTTCACAATCTCGTTCTGTTCTTTCAGTTTGGTGTAGGCTTGTTTCATATCCGGATCCTTGGCCGAATAATTGAACTCCCACACGATGAGGTCGGAGGTGAAATCTTTCTCCGCCAAACCGACGATAGAGACCGTTTTCTGCGGCTTTTTAGTTTGATAAAAGGCCACGCCAATGGCTATAGCGGCCAAAAACAACCCGATGCTTGCGATAATCGCGATAGGAACCCATCTGTTTTTCATATTCGATGATTTTTAAGGTTTGAAATTTCCAGCAGAGATAACGTGGAAAAGCGGGAAATATTGTGTGGTGTAGCAAGAAAACATCACACCAGCCGTACCTGTTTCAGCGTGTCGGCAAATCTGTTGATTCCTTCTTGTATGCGGCGAACTGTTTTCGACGTAGGACGGCTCTGCCCGGTGGCATAGTGGCTCAATTGCTTATGATGGATACCTGTGATTTTCTGCAAACCGGTAAGGGTCAGTATATTACCATAATATCTGAGAAAACTTTCTGTATCATACACAAAATCAAACTCAAGATTCGGGAAAGTTCGTCCTGCGGCCTCCTCAAACTCTTTCACCTCATCACGGCACTCATAAAAATCCTCCATGGCCTCCTCAACCGTATCCCCGCAACCTAATATCATAATATGGTACTTGTTGCTTCGTGTACAAACAGCAAACAACCCATCTTTGCCAATCTCAATAAATGAAGTTATCTTACTCATAATCAAATTGTTTATTCTAAATTTTACACCCGATTGCTTCAGAATCTCTCTCAATGTCCCGTTCGGAACCTCTTTTGTCCCATGTCGCGGAATGGAAAACATAAGGTCCGTTATGGGACTATACCATTGGTCATGCCGTTTTCCATGCACTACAAACCAACATCCAGCCATTCTCAATTTTCGTTCTAACTCTCTAATTTTCATCAGTTTTCATCTATTAGTATGTTCGAGAATACGAGTTTGCAAAAATAGAAAATAATCTATTAATCTATAGTCGGGCGTAAGCAATATGCTGACATATCATCGCTTCATCGTCTCATCGCTTCATCGCCTCATCGCTTCATCGTCTCATCATCATATCCTCCCCAAGACTAACGATACCCGCCCAAAGAAATACCTTGTTTTTTATATGGGCGGGTATCGTTTTTTTTTATACCTTTGCCGCGCAAAAAATAGAGCCTGAATTTATCGTAAGAAACGTATAAACAAGTAAATAAAATCTACAACTTACCAAATTTTATCGTATGGAAAAAATAAAATCATTGGCAGATCTCAAGAAAAAGAGAGAAGAGTTGCAATCCAAGATTGAATTGCGCGAAGGCGGCGAGAACGTCGAGAACCTCGTGCAAGTCAAGGTGGCTATGGCAACCTGCGGTATCGCTTCCGGCGCAAAACAGACCATGGAAGCCATCATTGAGGAATGCAACAAGCAAAATGTCAAGGCTGTTGTGACTCAGACGGGCTGCATGGGCTACTGCTATGCTGAACCTACCGTCGAAGTTAAGAAACCCGGTCAAGACCCCATCGTCTTCGGTCACGTTGACACCAAGAAGGGCCAGGAACTCGTCACCAAATACATCATGCAAGGTGAGATTCTGGAAGGCGTCATCCCGGTAAATTACGAAAAAATCGACAAATAATCAGTAAGGAGGTCAGTTATGGCAAATTATAAATACCACATTCTGCTCTGCGGCGGTACGGGATGTACGGCCTCAGAAAGCCCCAAAATCAGAGAGAATTTCATTCAAATCTTGAAGGAAAAGAACCTTTCCGACGATGTGCAGGTCGTGACCACCGGTTGCTTCGGCTTCTGCGAGAAAGGCCCCATCGTGAAGATTCTTCCCGATAACACCTTCTACACCCAGGTGAAACCCGAAGACGCCCTCGAGATCGTCAACGAGCACATCATCAAAGGTAGAAAAGTGCAGCGTCTGCTCTATGAGAACCCCGAGAACAAGGCTCACATCTCCGACTCCAAGCACATGGGTTTCTACAAGAAACAGATGCGTATCGCCCTTCGTAACTGCGGTTTCATCGATCCCGAAAACATCGAAGAATACATCGCACGTGATGGTTACAAGGCATTGGCCAGCGTTCTGGAGCAACACGATCCCGCTGCCACCATCGACATCATCAAGAAGTCCGGTCTCCGCGGCCGTGGCGGCGCCGGTTTCCCCACCGGTTTGAAGTGGGAACTCTGCGCCAAGAACGCTGCCGACCAGAAATACATCATCTGTAATGCTGACGAGGGCGACCCCGGCGCATTCATGGATCGTTCCATCTTGGAAGGCGACCCGCACTCCATCATCGAGGCTATGGCCATCGGCGGCTTCTGTATCGGCGCCACCATCGGTCTGGTCTATATCCGCGCTGAATACCCGCTGGCTATCCACCGCCTGCAAGTCGCTATCGACCAGGCTCGTGAGTACGGCCTCCTCGGCAAAAACATCTTCGGCACGGACTTCGATTTCGACATCATCCTCCGCTACGGTGCCGGCGCATTCGTTTGCGGTGAGGAAACCGCTCTGATCCACTCCATGGAAGGCCAGCGTGGTGAGCCCACCTTCAAACCCCCGTTCCCGGCCGTTTCGGGTTATATGAAGAAACCCTCTAACGTGAACAATGTCGAGACCTACGCCAACATTCCGGTCATCATCAACAAGGGTTGGGAATGGTTCTCCTCCATCGGCACGGAGAAATCCAAAGGCACGAAAGTGTTCGCATTGGCCGGCCAGATCAACAACGTCGGTTTGATCGAGGTGCCTATGGGTATCACCCTTCGTGAGGTCATCTACGAAATCGGCGGTGGTATCAAGGGCGGCAAGAAGTTCAAAGCCGTGCAAACCGGCGGTCCTTCCGGCGGCTGCTTGACCGAGAAGTTCCTCGACACCCCGATCGACTACGACAACCTCGTGGCTGCCGGCTCCATGATGGGCTCCGGCGGTATGATCGTCATGGACGAGACCTCCTGTATGGTCTCCGTCGCCAAGTTCTACCTCGACTTCACCGTGGAGGAATCCTGCGGTAAGTGCACCCCGTGCCGTATCGGTAACAAGCGCCTGAGCGAAATCCTTGGCCGCATTACCAAGGGTAACGGCACCATGGAAGACCTCGCCCTGCTGAAGAACCTCAGCAAGGTCATCAAGGACACCGCCCTCTGCGGCTTGGGTCAGACCTCCCCGAACCCCGTTTTGTCCACCATCGACAACTTCTGGGATGAGTACGTGGCTCACGTGACCGAAAAGAAATGTCCTGCCGGACAGTGCAAGGCCCTCAAACAGTATGTCATCGACGCTGATAAGTGTAAAGGTTGTACGGCTTGCGCCCGCAACTGCCCCGTCGGAGCCATCAAGGGCACGGTCAAGATGCCTCACGAAATCAACCAAGAGCTCTGTATCAAGTGCGGTACATGTATTGAGAAATGTAAATTCGGTGCAATTAGTATTATTTAGTGAAAGGTGAACAATATGGATACAATCAAATTAAAAATAGACAATAGAGAAGTTGAAGTGCCGAAAGGTACAACGATTCTTAACGCCGCAAAGCAGCTGGGTATCTCCATTCCCACCCTTTGCCACTTTGAATTCAAGGGCATGGATGTCCACAACAGACCTGGTGGATGCCGTCTCTGTGTCGTGGAGGTTGAAGGCCGCAGAAACCTGGCCCCCGCCTGCGTCACCGAATGTATGCCCGACATGGTGGTCCGCACCAACTCGATGCGCGTGATCAACGCCCGCCGCACGGTGCTCGAGCTCATGCTCTCCGACCACCCGAATGACTGTCTGCAATGCGCCAAGAGCGGCAAGTGCGAACTCCAAGCCCTCGCTATCCGCTTCGGCATCCGCAGCAACCCGTTCGTCGGTCCCGACCATGCTCAGTCCAGCTACCAGATCGAGGTTTCTCCCTCTATCATCCGCGACATGAACAAGTGCGTCATGTGCCGTCGTTGCGAAATGATGTGTAACGAGATGCAGACCGTGGGTGCCCTCTCCGCTATCGAGCGCGGCTTCCCGGCAGTCGTCTCCACCGCCTTCAACCAGCACCTCGACCACTCTCCGTGTACGTTCTGCGGACAGTGCGTGGCCGTTTGTCCTGTGGGCGCTCTTACCGAAGTCGATAACACCTCAAAGGTCATCCGCGCCATCGTGGATCCTACCAAGAAGACGGTTGTCCAAGTGGCTCCCGCCGTGCGTGTGGCTCTCGGTGAGGAATTCGGCATGAAACCCGGCTCCATCGTGACCGGCAAGCTCACCGCCGCCCTCAAGGCCCTCGGTTTCGACTATGTGTTCGACACTGACTGGAGCGCTGACTTGACGATTATGGAAGAAGGTACCGAGCTCATCGGTCGTCTGACCAAATACCTCGGTGGTGATAAGAGCGTTCCGCTTCCTATCCTTACCTCTTGCTGTCCGGCATGGGTGAACTTCTTCGAGCACCAGTTCCCGGAAATGAGAGATCTTCCTTCCACCGCTAAATCTCCTCAACAGATGTTCGGTGCTATCGCGAAGAGCTATTTCGCCGAGAAGATCAACTGCAAACGCGAAGACATGGTCTGCGTTTCCGTGATGCCTTGCTTGGCCAAGAAATACGAATGCTCCCGCGACGAGTTCAAGGTGAACGGCAATCCTGATGTCGATTTCTCCATCACCACCCGCGAGTTGGCAGCCCTCATCAAACAAGCCAACATCGATTTCACGAAACTTCCGGACGAAGAGTTCGATAGCCCGCTCGGCGAATCCACCGGTGCTGCTGTCATCTTCGGTACCACCGGCGGCGTGATTGAGGCTGCTGTCCGTACCGCCTACGAGGTGATCACCAAGAAACCCCTCCCGAAGATCGACTTCGAGGAACTCCGTGGTCTGGAAGGCGTGCGTAGCGCCACCATCGACGTTGACGGCCTGAAACTCAACATCGGTATCGCCCACGGTTTGAAGAACGCCCGTAAGCTGTTAGAGGACATCAAGGCTGGCAAGTGCAACTTCCACGCTATTGAGATCATGGCTTGTCCCGGCGGTTGTATCGACGGCGGTGGTCAACCTCTGCACCACGGCAACGGCGACATCATCAAAGCCCGTTGGGAAGCTATCTATCAAGCTGATAAGAACATGCCGATTCGTAAATCCCACGAGAACCCGTCCATCCAAGCTATTTACAAGGAATACCTGGGCGAACCGTGCGGCCACAAATCGCATGAACTGTTGCATACCCACTATTTCGACAGACAAACGACCGTTGAAGTGGATTTGAACAAATAATTCTGTTTCAGTAATCATCAATAATTAAAAAAACACCATTATGGATAAGATAATTATCAAAATGAAAAAGGAAGTCAGCGACAAGATTATTGAGATCTGCGACAGATTCAATAATGCTCCTGGCGAATTGATTAACGTTCTGCACCAGACACAGGACTACCTGGGTTACCTTCCCGCTGAAGCTCAAGAGTTGATTGCGGAGAGACTGCACATCCCGACCGCAAAGGTCTATGGCGTTGTCTCCTTCTACTCTTTCTTCACCATGCAGCCGAAGGGTAAATATCCGGTTTCCGTGTGTATGGGTACGGCCTGCTACGTGCGCGGTGCTGAGAAGATTCTGGATGCGTTCGAGAAAGAGCTGGGCATCATGCCTGGTGAGACGGACAAAGACGGTCTCTTCTCCCTCACTTCGTTGCGTTGCGTCGGTGCCTGCGGTCTGGCTCCCGTCGCTTTGGTTGACGGCAAGGTCTTCGGCCGCCTCGCTCCCGCCAACGTGAAGGCCATCGTGAACGAGTACAGAGAGATGGATAAACAATAATTCCTGATCTGTAGGATATGAGAAAAAGGCGTCGCGGTTGCGGCGTCTTTTTTTTTATGGCAAGATTTTTGTATCTTTGCCACTTTATTTTGAATAATACTAAATAGGCATATATGGCAAATTTTTTAACAAAACTGTTTGGTACAAAAGCAGATAGAGATATGAAAGAACTGCAGCCGCTCTTGAAGAAGACACTGGCTGCGTATGAAACGATCAAAGATCTCCCTATTGACGACTTACGACACAAAACCGAAGAATTCCGCGACAAAATCCGCACCGCCACGCAGAAGGAGGAAAACCAGGTGGCGGAACTGCGCCATTATCTGGAAGAGAACTATGACATCCCCGTGCAGGAAAAGGAGGATAAATACAAAGAGATTGAGAAATTAGAGGATAAGATCTACGCCACCACGCAGGATATCCTCAACGACATTCTGCCTGAGGCTTTCTCCGTGATGAAGGAGACTGCCCGCCGCTTCAAGGAGAACGAAACCATCACCGTGACGGCCACGCAACACGACCGCGACTTGGCTGCCAAGCGCGAATGCATCACCATTGAAGGCGACAAGGCCATCTACCAGAACCGTTGGATGGCCGGCGGCAACATGATCCAATGGGACATGTGCCACTATGACGTTCAGATAATCGGCGGTATCGTGCTCCACCAGGGTAAAATCGCCGAGATGGCCACTGGTGAGGGTAAAACCCTCGTCGCCACCCTGCCCGTCTATCTGAACGCACTGCCCGGCAAAGGCGTCCACGTGGTCACCGTCAACGACTACTTGGCCAAACGTGACTCCGAGTGGATGGGTTTGCTTTACGAATTCCTCGGCCTCACCGTGGATTGCATCGACAAGCACGAGCCCAACTCCGACGACCGCCGTCGCGCCTACAACGCCGACATCACCTACGGCACCAACAACGAGTTCGGTTTCGACTACCTGCGTGACAACATGGCCCGCAACATCGGCGAGCTGGTGCAACGTCCGCACAACTACGCCATCGTCGATGAGGTGGACTCTGTGTTGATTGACGATGCCCGTACTCCGTTGATTATCTCCGGTCCCACGCCCAAAGGCGACCAGCAGGCCTTCGACCAGTACAAGCCCATCGTGCAAAAGCTGTATGAGGCACAGCGCACCTACGTGGCGCAAATCCTCACGCAGGCCAAGAAGATGCTGGCCGAGAACCCCGATCCGAAACCGCAGGACGAAAGCGCCATGCTGCTGCTCCGCGCCCACCGCGGTCTGCCGAAGAACAAGGCGCTCATCAAGTTCCTGAGCGAACCCGGCATGAAACAGGTGCTGCAACGCACGGAATCCTTCTTCATGCAGGACCAGAACCGCAACATGCACCTCATCGATGACGAACTCTATTTCGTGATTGAGGAGAAGCTCAATACGGTCGATATTATGGACAAAGGTATTGACCTCATCAGCAAGGATGCCGACGAGGCCAAGATGTTCATCATGCCCGATGTGGGTGCCCAAATCGCCGAACTGGAGAAGGAAAACCTCACTTCTGACGAGAAGCTGGCCCGCAAGGAGGAAATCTATAACAACTACGCCATCGCTTCCGACCGCATCCACACCGTCCATCAGCTGCTGAAAGCTTACACCATGTTCGACAAGGATGTGGAATACGTCATCATCGACAACAAGGTGAAGATTGTGGACGAACAGACCGGCCGTATCATGGAGGGCCGCCGCTACTCCGACGGTTTGCACCAAGCTATCGAGGCAAAGGAGAATGTGAAGGTGGAAGCCGCCACGCAAACGTATGCCACCATCACCCTGCAGAACTACTTCCGCATGTACAAGAAGCTGGCCGGCATGACCGGTACCGCTGAAACGGAAGCGGGCGAGTTCTGGAACATCTACAAACTCGATGTCGTTGTAATCCCGACCAACAAGCCGGTTATCCGTGTGGATGCCGATGACCTGGTCTATAAGACCAAACGTGAGAAATATGCCGCCGTAGTGGATGAGATTTTGCGGTTGCATGAAATGGGCAGACCCGTGTTGGTGGGTACCACCTCGGTTGAAATCTCTGAGTTGCTTTCCAACATCTTGACCCGCAGACATATTGAACATAATGTCTTGAACGCCAAGCTGCACAAGAAGGAGGCTGACATTGTGGCAGAAGCCGGTCGCGAAGGCACCGTCACCATTGCCACCAACATGGCCGGTCGTGGTACCGATATCAAGCTGACACCGGAAGTTCGTGAGAAAGGCGGTTTGGCCATCATCGGCACCGAGCGCCACGACTCCCGCCGCGTTGACCGTCAGTTGCGCGGTCGTGCCGGCCGTCAGGGAGATCCCGGCAGCTCACAGTTCTTCGTCTCTTTGGAGGACGACCTCATGCGTCTGTTCGGCTCCGACCGTATCGCGAAAGTCATGGACAGCATGGGCCACCAGGACGGTGATGTGATCCAGCACAGCATGATTTCCAAGTCCATCGAACGCGCCCAGAAGAAAGTCGAGGAGAACAACTTCGGCATCCGTAAGCGTCTGTTGGAATACGACGACGTGATGAACAAGCAGCGTTCCACGATTTACCGCAAACGCCGCAACGCCCTCTTTGGCGACCGCCTGGCCATCGATATTGCCCAGATGGTTCATGACGTGTGCGAAACACTCGTGGCCGACGCTTGGGAGGCGAAAGATTTCGAATACTTCAAGATGTCCATGATCCGCACTTTTGGCTGCGAATCGCCATTTGAAGAACAATATTTCCTGCAAGAGCGTCAAAGTACGCTGGTGGAGAAGCTCTACCCTGTCGTTTATGACCATTATAAAGCCAAATTGCAGAAGATTGCGGAGCAGGCCTATCCGGTCATTGAGCGCGTCTATCTGGAGCATGGCGACCGTTTCCAAAACATCGCCATCCCCTTCACCGACGGCAAGAAGACCATCAATATTGTGGCACCGCTGAAGAAATGCTACGAAACCCAAGGCCGTGAGGTGGGCCTCTCCTTCGAGAAGGGCATCACCCTCGCCGTCATTGACAACGCTTGGAAAGAGCATCTCCGCGCCATGGACGACCTCAAGGAGAGCGTGCAAAATGCCTCCTACGAGCAGAAAGATCCGCTTTTGATTTACAAACTCGAATCCTTCAACCTCTTCGACCAGCTGCTTGTCCGCATCAGCGAGGAAATCGTCACCTTCCTGAATATCGGTAAGTTACCCATCGTGGAAGAGACCGAACTGAAGGAAGCGAAGCTGCCTGAGTCGGATGCCAAGAAACTGCAGACCGGTCGGCAGGAGATGCGTGGCCGTCAGGTGGCTCCTGGCAAACCCGCCAACGAACCTATCCGCGCCGAAAAGAAAGTCGGCCGAAACGACCCCTGCCCTTGCGGTAGCGGCAAGAAATACAAGAACTGCCACGGAAGATTCGAGTCGGCTGAATAATGAAACGCGTCATCCTCTCGGTCACCGAAGATCTCTACACCGACCAACGGATGGATAAAATGTCCCTTTTTCTCCACAAAAAGGGCTTTGACGTCACACTCGTGGGCCGATGCTATGGCGATTCCCCGAAATTGGCCCCGCGACCTTATAAAACCAAACGATTGCGGCTGCTTTTCCGGCGTGGCGTCCTTTTCTATGCGGAATATCAATTCCGTCTGCTGTTATATTTGCTTTTCAAGAAATGTGATTTATTGGTATCCAATGATTTAGATACCTTACTGCCCAACTATTTGGTCAGTAAATGGCGGAAGAAAGAGTTGGTCTATGACAGTCACGAATATTTCTGCGGGGAGCTTTCCGTGGTCAGCAAACCAATATCTTACAAGGTATGGCATGGCATCGAAAAGCGTTGTTTCCCGAAGCTGAAAACGGTCATCACGGTCAGCCAATCCATTGTGGATCAGTATGAAAAGGAATACGGAATCCGCCCTTATCTGGTGCGGAATATCCCACCGGCAAGCTCTTTTTCGGTTACCGCCACCCGCAAATCGTTGCAAATGCCAGATGACAAGACGGTTCTGTTATTGCAGGGCGCAGGCATCAACGAAGGACGCGGCGGGGAGGAAATTGTCCAGTCAATGCAACAACTCCCTGATTATCACCTGTTTATTGTTGGTGAAGGAACAGTGATACCGCAACTGAAAGAGATGACGAAACAAATGCAAATACAAGATCGTATTACTTTTGTCCCTCGGCAAACGCCCGAAAATCTCTTTAACTACACCTCTTTGGCAGACATCGGAATGGCCATTGACACTGACCAAAGCGCAAACCTTCGCTTCAGTCTGCCAAATAAGATTTTCGAATACATCAAAGCCGGAACACCGATGGTTGTTTCCAACTTGGTGGAACGGGCAAATATCGTGAAAAAGTATGATGTCGGGGAGATAGCCTCAACCGTGACACCTGAATCCATCGCGCAAGCCGTCAAAAAGCTGGCCGTCCCGGAACGGCTTTCCCAATGTCATGAGAACTGCAAAACCGCTGCCCAAGAGCTGACTTGGGAGAACGAAGAGAAGGTTTTGGAGGAGATTTACGGCCGATTTGGCTATTAGCTTTTGGCTTTTGCATTGGCTTTTGACCAAAATGCCAAAAGCTAAAAGCCGTTTTCTAACATCTACTGCTTCTTTGAAAATTTCACTTTCCGCATTACAATCAGCAGTGTGCCCATCAGTGCGATAAGCAACAACGGGATGCCGATGTTGAGTGCAGCCAACAACAATTTGTGGTTGCGAACTTTCTCGCTATTCAACGAACCAATCTTGAAATTCTTGGCACGAAGTTGCAGCAGATCATCATCCGCACACAAATAGTTGACGCAGTTCACGATAAACTCCGTATTATCGAAAGTCTGTCGAGTATAGATATCATAACCGGCCGGATAGGGCTGGTTGCGCTTGCTGTCGAACGGATTGCGGATGATGTCACCGTCGGAAACGAAAATCTGCCGTGTATATTCACTGTGATCGCGGTAATCCAATTCCTTGACAGTGTCGAATTCAATAGGCAAAATCCCCTTAAATGCTGACTGGAAGTTGCCTTCCACCAGCACAGCCACCGGCACATTGCGGTAGGAATATTCCTGAAGATTCGGCTTCACCATACCTACGCGCAAAGTTACGATAGAGGGTGTCGGCACCACCTTGGTTCGTTCCGAAGTGGTCATCAGCACCGTCTTGGTAAGGTCGGCATTGTTACCCACCAAATCAATACTTCCGGCAAAATCAGATTTGATATCCTTTAAGTTGCGGACGATTGGGTGGTTGCCAAAATTCACGATATCAAGACAATACGGGAAAACCATAAACTTGTATTGCGGTTGGTCGCCGATGATGCTTACCTGCTGCGGCACCGGCAGACAACTCAGATCCTGAATCAAATCCGTGTTAAAACGCACCCCGTATGTAAAGAACAAGTCGTTGATATACAATGCTCTCGGGGTTGCGAAGAACTCTGGCGCGGCCCGCAGACTGTCTAACGAAGCGGTAGTGTTGTCAATGAGCCAAAGCACTTTGCCGCCACGCATGATGAACTGGTCAAGAACATATTTGTCGTACTCCTTGAACGGCTGCGTCGGTTGCGCCACAATCAGGACATCGTATTTGTTGTCGCCAAGGACCAAATTCCCTGAAACCGTGTCATCAATGGAAATGTTGCGCAAAGCGTTGATCTTGCCGTCCAACGTGATGCGGGTCACATTGTAGAACCGTTGTAACTGCATAGCCGTCCAGCAGGTGTTCCAGAAGTCCAGTTCTCCGTGGCCGTCCAAATAGGCCACTTTTGGTTTTTCCGTCTTCAAAAGGCGGCGCACAGGAGCCACCAGATTGTATTCCAGCTCCTCGTTGGAGTACTTCAGCCAGTCGGCACCGGAAGGATCGGCCACCACCACTTTGGCGGGATACTCGCGGTTTCGATATGAGACGATAGCACCGGGAATAACCACGTGCGTGGAATACCCGCCCGCATCCTCACGGCTGATAGGGATCGGCTCCAAACCCTTCTTTACAAACTCGCCCAAAATGCCGTTTATCTCCTCATTCGTCTTGCCTTCGATCGGGTCTATAAACTCGTAATAGACATTCTTGGAATAGCTGCGGAAAGTCTGCAACATCTGCTCCACCTGTTTCGCAAAAAGCTGATAGTCTGCAGGTTGATCTTTCCCTTTAAGATAAACGCGGAAATAAACACGATCCTCCAGATTCTTCAGCATCTCAATGGTGCTCTTCGACAGCGAATGCCGTTTGTCTTTCGTTAAATCAATGCGATAAAAGAAAAACGAGGAAAGAATATTCACGATGACGACAATCCCTATGACGGCTAAAAGCCCAAGGAGAGTGCGTCTTTTGAATTGCCTGCTCTGTATATTGATGTTTTTGCCCATAATGCTCTGATTTACCATTTACGACTCAATAAAACCAAACGGGTGGCATAAAGAAAAATGAAAATGACACTACAGAAGTAGAAAACATCGCGGGTGTCAATAACGCCCTGACTGATAGAAGCATAATGATGTTCGATGCCCAAGGTCTTCAAATAGTAACCGAAATTCCCGAGTGCCTCGAAAGAATAGATAAACGCAAATGCGAAGGAAAGGATGAAGCAAAGCAATGCGGCAATGATGAACGCCACGATTTGGTTGTTGGTAAGGCTGGAAGAGAACAGGCCGATGGCGATGAAAGAGGCGCCGAGGAAAAGCAGACCGAGGTAAGAGCCCCAGGTGCTGCCCATGTCCAGGTTACCCACGGGATTGCCTATCCAATAGACCGTTATCACATAAACTAATGTTGGCAGGAGGGCAATGACCAGCAGCGTGAGGCAGGCGAGAAATTTCGCCCACACGATTTGCATGTCTGTTAAGGGGAGGGTAAGCAGGAAATCCATGGTGCCCGTGCGCTTCTCCTCCGCGAAAGAACGCATCGTGATGGCCGGCACCAAAAAGAGGAACAGGAATTGCGAAAGATTGAAAAGTCCCTGCAAATCTGCCAATCCTGATTCCAACACATTGTTCACGTTCGGGAAAACCCAGATAAACAAACCGGAGACTATCAGGAAGACCCCGATGAAAATGTAACCGATAATCGAGCTTAAAAAAGCCTTTAATTCTTTGATATACAGACTAAACATACTTATCAAAAAAATTTGGCAAATGTACACAAATTACGAATACACGCGGACGGGAACGAATATCACCAAAAAATTGTCAGAAAATAACGGATTGCGGGATGTGTAGGGGCGAATAATCATTCGCCCCTACATCCCCCGCAATCAATTCACAATTCACACATCACAATTCACACATCACAAAAAAAAAGCCCCGAAAATTTCGGGGCCTGTGGTGCTGACGGGAATTGAACCAGTGACACACGGATTTTCAGTCCGTTGCTCTACCAACTGAGCTACAGCACCATCGTTGGTTTGAGGCTGCAAATATACACTTTTTTCTTATTCTCGGATATTTTTTGAAATATTTTTATAAAAAATTGACATACAATTGTTTATAAAATTTTTCACTCTGTTTTTTTCCAAAATTTGGACACTGGAAACGCCTCTCTTAGCGCAAAAACGGAATCAAAATCGCAAGAATGGATCAAAATCTCTTCGCGATTCGTCTTGGTTTGGGCCTCGATTTCACCATGCGGATTGATGATGGCACAACCGCCTGCATAGTCCCGCTGATAGCCGTCGGTGCCCACGCGGTTCACCACGATGGCATACGACTGGTTTTCGATAGCCCGCGCTTTAGCCAAGGCCATCAGCTCGCTTTCGCGGGGCGCAGGAAAATTGGCCGTATAAACCAAACAATCGTAATCAAAAACCCCATTGTTTACATGGTTGCGACTCCATTCCGGGAAACGGACATCGAAACAGATAAGTGGCAAAAACTTATAACCCAGCGTATTAACAATTGTTTTTTCCGTTCCTGGAGTAAAAAACTCTTCTTCTCCCATAAACAGGTGGTGTTTGTCGTACTTCCCTAAAATCCGGTCACGTGAGAACCAGACAAGCCTGTTGTACAATTTGCCATTCTGGAGAACGGGGACAGTCGCCACTACATCACATTGGAACTTGTTGGCGGTCATGTACAGAAAATAGGTACTTTCGCCGTTATCCAGCTCAGCATTGTCCATGATGTCTGACGAAAAACCGCAATTGAACATTTCGGGGAATATCAGCAGATGCACCGGTTCCTGAATCGCACTCTCCAACCACGAAGCGTAATGAGCCATATTCCCCTTCTTGTTGAAAGGTTTAATATCGGCCTGCACTAATCCAATCGTTATCATTTTACTCGTACTTGATGATGATTTTGTCTCCAGGTTCCAAATCCGCCAACACTGCCACATCCGATTGATACACAGCCACCTCTATCAACCCCAATGAATTGCTACAAAGGAACATTTCTCCATCCAACATACGGTATCCCTCATAATATTTCGTCATTGTCCACGTCCCTTTGGATAATATCGTAGCTGTGAAAGGCCTGCCTTGGACCGCCTTTTCAAACATTGCGGTAGGAATATCGGTCATAGCATTATTAAAGGCATCAATGTAGATGATGTGTCCCTCAATCTGCTTGTTATCCGCTTCATGATCAGGCAGTTCCACAAACATCCGCTTGAATTGCGCATATTCGGTGGTCAGCTGGCTCAACGAATCTTCTTTAATCGATTTTGCCAACAACATCATCTGAGATAAAGTATCCCCTTTATTTTCAGATAATTGCAACCCTTTTAACAAACCAAATTGGCCAAACATCAAATGAAACACGCCATTATCCTCCCCTATGAAATAATGGCCATCGTGAGAAAGCAACACAGGGGAAAAAGTGGAATTCAGCGACATGTTGGTCAAAATCAAATGAATAGTGCCTTCGGGAAACGAAGCATAACTGGTTTTCATCAGCAATGCCGTCTGAAGGGTGTTGAATTTATCCACATAATGGGTGATATCTATGACTTGCGCGTCGGGCAATGCCTGCAGGATCCTGCCCTTGAGCATAGCCACGTAAGGGTCTCGCAGCCGCCAATCACTTAAAAGGGTAATTATTTGGTTCATAGAATTTTGGCAATACGGTTAAGAAAATGCAAAGGTAGAAAATTTTAGCCAAAAGCCAAAGTTATAGTTATTGTTATTGTCTAAATCATTGGTCCAAATCTATATATAGACACCGCCCCCGCAACAATCCTCGCGGGCACCCGTCACGCTACGCAAACAATTGACTTCCCCATTGAGTCGCAGCAATCCCAAAAAGGCGAAAATCAAGGCCTCCTTATAATCAACAATCAAATCATCCGGCACTACAATCTTTAACGCATCTTTTTGACTCTGAATTTGTTGAATCAGAAAATGATGGTGTGCACCGCCGCCAGTGATGAGCAATGTCCGAGCCGTTTCAGGAACATTCGCGACAATCTGCATGGCGATGTGCTCCACTACCGTTCGGGCAACATCGTCAACAGCATTATTGACCAAAAACTGCTCCAAAACAGGGTAAAAAGTATTTTCAAACCACTCTTTTCCTAAAGATTTTGGCGGTTTTTGGTGATAATATTCCAAATCATTCAGCTTTTGCAGCAATTCGGGAAGAATTTGACCGTTTCGTGAAAGCTGACCGTCTTTGTCGTAAGGCAAACCCACAAGATTGGCCAACTTGTTCAATGCCATGTTACAAGGTGAAATATCGTAAGCAATACGCTTATTGTCAACACGATACGAAACATTGGAAAAGCCGCCCAAATTCAGACAGGCATCGTATTCACCGAAGAGTAATTCGTCGCCAATGGGCACTAACGGCGCGCCCTGACCGCCCAACGCCACATCTTTAGTACGGAAATCACAAACCGTCAAGGTCTTAGTCTGTGCAGCCAATATCGCCCCATTGCCGATCTGCGTGGTCAGACCAATTTCCGGTTGATGGAAAACGGTGTGCCCGTGCGAGGCAATGAAATCCGGCCGCGAACCATCGCCCAACCAGTCATTAACGGCTTTCGCGAAAATCATCGCCACGTCGTTGTTCAGCATGACGTACTCTATAGCAGAAAGTTCTTGCGCATTCGACAACCGTTGACGGAAATCATCGGAATAGGGAATCGTCACCGCTTTTTCGATGCGATAGGCCCATCTGCCATCCTCCTTTCGGGAAAAGTGACACCATGCCAAATCGATGCCGTCCAACGAAGTGCCGGACATGACACCGATGCCGTCCCATTCGTTTTTCATGCTTCGAGAATTGCAGTTAACTTGTTGAGATGCATACTGTTGGAGCCTTTTATCAAGATCATGGCGTTTTCCAACGGGTTTTTCGTAAAATAGTCGTTTGCTTCTTCCACATCGGCGAAGCTATTTTTCTTCACCACCCTGCCAAATTCTGTTCCCACAAAATATCCTTCAATATGCAGATTCTCAACCAATTGTGAAATTTCCGTATGGGCTTCCACACTTAAATCGCCAAGTTCCCGCATGTCTCCCAACACGGCCACCTTACGGGGATGCTCCAACTGTGCCAGATTCTTCAGCGCGGCCGTCATACTGGTAAGGTTGGCATTGTAATAGTCGGAAATGATGACGTTACTACCGATGCGGTTCACCTGCGAGCGGTGGTTAGACGGTACATAATTGCCTAATGCTTCGGCTATTACATCATCGGAAATGTGGAAGTAACGACCAATTGCCGCCGCTGCCATGAAGTTCCAGATGTTATAGCTTCCTGTCAGATGTGTGTCCACCTCAACCGCCCCAACGCGAATCCGTAAATAAGGATTCATGGACACTATCTGTTTTTCAGCATCCTTCCCATAAAAAACAATCTTGTCGTGGGTCAGATTTTGCCGCAAAACCTCATCTGTCTCATTGACAAACAATGTCCCTTTGTTAGCTATAACATGCTCATACAAAGCTTTTTTTGTCTTGATGATATTCTCTTTGGAGCCGAAACCTTCGATGTGCGCCACCCCAATGTTGGTGATGAGACCGAAGGTGGGCTCGGCAATCTTGCAGAGATCGTCAATCTCCCCAACGTGGTTTGCGCCCATCTCCACAATAGCCATCTCGTCCGTCGGCTTGATGGAGAGCAACGTCAGCGGCACCCCGATGTGGTTGTTGAGATTCCCCTTTGTGCAAGTAGTCTTATAAGTAGTTGACAACACGGCGTTTATCAACTCTTTCGTGGTGGTCTTTCCGTTCGTGCCCGTGATGCCGATGAAGGGCATTTTCAGCTGCTGACGGTGATAATGCGCTAACCGCTGCAGTGCTTTCAGCGCATCATCCACCACGATAGCGCGGGGATTATCCTGCAAATCGCGGTTCTCGGTGATGACATACTTGGCGCCTTGCTCGAGCACTTCGGCGGCGAACTTGTTCCCGTCAAAGTTGGCCCCTTTCAGGCACACGAAGAGACAGTCTGGTGTCAGATTGCGGCTGTCGGTGCAAACTCCTGAGGTTTGTTGGTATTTTTCGTATATTTTTTCCATAGTGGTTTTGGTTTCTTTCTTAAGCTCACTGCGTTCACCTTCCTTTTCCCCAGGGCTCACTGCGTCGCCTTCTGCATCCCCAGGGCTCACTACGTTCACCCTGGGTTAACATAGGTAGGGCTTTCAGCCCTTTTTGGACTTGGGCTTTTTCGATTTGGCAGTTTACTGGTAGTTTGTTCGTTCTTCGTTTGAATCTTGCCGGTTTCATATATGGTCCTTCGACCGTTATTTATTGTCTGTTGCCAGTTGCCTATTACTTGTTCCCTATTGCCTATTGCCTGTTGCCTACTGCCTGTTCCCTATCTCCTTGTATTTGATGTGCAGCAGGTCCTGTTCCACGGCAATTTTGTCGATGACCTTTTTGAGGATGACCTCCAGCTCGCTGTTTTCAGTGTAGTCGGCGGGGCCGATGTAGTCGGCGCGTTTCTGTCTGATGAGGTTGATGCATTTATCTTTCGCGCTTACGGGGCGTTCGGGAGTGGGCACCGAGTTAGGGTTATAAACAGCGATGGTGGTGCCGCCGTAGAGGTTGACCATCTTCATGGCGGGCACGTCGGTTTCCCCGTCGCCGATGTAGATGAAGTTGGAGAACGGAACGGCGCGCTCGTCTTCCGGCATCGACTTGTTAATCAGGGTGTTGTCGTAGGAGTTGTAGATGCCCTTGTTAATGCGGAAGAGGAACTGTGTCTTGTTGGTGTAGTTGACGCCGAGGGCGGGCCAGCAGGCGCTTCCGTTCTCATCATATTGGAAACCAGAGGCATAGATAGTCTTGAAATGCTTGGCAATGCGTGTTCCTTTTACGATTTCGCGCAGCCCGGAGGAAATGATGAAATGTTCCAGATGCAAATTCAAGGAAGCGGCGTAGGCATTGATGCGTTCGAAATAGGTTTCCACCCCTTCAAAAAAGGTGATTTTCTCCCCATACTTCATAAACGTAGCCTCGCGAATATCAAGGTTTTGCTCTTTGGCCTTGATCAGCATCAGGTGCATATAGGCAAGCACTTCGTCCATATCGTGCCGTTTGGCCATCTCATTGGCCTCCTGCCAAAACTCGCCCTTGTCCATGTTGAGGTCTGGGATAAAGTTGTACTCTTGCATGTTCCCCGGAGCGAGCGTCCCGTCGAAATCGTATGCGATGGCTACGTTTCTGTTTTCTGTAATCATCTTTGTATTAGAAAGTTATTGGTTTTGTCTTTTATTTGTTTATTTTGGCAAAGATAGTAATTATTGCTTTAAATAGTGAATAGTGATTAGTGAACAGTGAACAGTAATTTGTCATTAATCTAAATTTCATCACTTCATCGTCTCATCGCTTCATCGTCTCATCGCTTCATCGTCTCATCAATTCATCGTCTCATCGATTCATCGTCTCATCAATTCATCGTCTCATCGCTTCATCGTCTCATCGCTTCATTGATTATTCATCATTCATAATTCATAATTTAAAAAAGGCGCAGCCTCAATGACCACGCCTTTATTCTATAAATGTTGTTTCTATCTTATTTCACCAACTGTTTGAAGCGGTCTGAGTGACGATAGCGTTTGAACTCGGCGTCGCGTTTGGCCGTTTTCTTCAATGTAGGATCCAGATTGATGGCCGTGGTAAGGTTGCTATAGACACCTTCCTCCACTTTCATGCGGGCAGCGAGGACAGCCTTTAAGTATGCGGTCTTGGCATCCACATTGTCGATGCAGTCAAGTGTAGCTTTAGCGGCGTTGTAATCCTTTTGCAGCAGCTGCACTAATGCGGTATTGTAGTCGCAGCTCTTGCCGCCCATCAGCTGGGCTGCTTTTGAATAGTCGCCGTTGAGGATGCTGAGTGCGCCCGTGTTGTAGTTTTGGTTCACCGGTTGCACGGAAGCGTTAGCGGAAGCCTCGAAGTTGGCCTGCGCGGCAGCGAGATCACCACTCAAATAGTCAGCAATAGCCATATTGTTGAGGATAATACCGTTGTTCGGGGAAAGCGCGGCAGCCTTCTGCAAGTAGTTGAGCGCTTCTTCCAGACTGGATTCGTTGCCGTTTTGATAATATTCGTTCAGCTTTAAAGCACCGAGGTTGTTGTAAGCACGCCAGTCATTCTCGGTTTTCTTGTTGTTAATCAACGCTTTGTAGATGTTTTCTTTCGTAGCCATATCGGTTGCGACAGAAGCAGCATAAAGACGTTCATTGATGGAGAAATCATTCGGGTTGGATTGCACAAAACGGATAAGATCGGCATCGGTGTAGGTGTCGTGTTTTTTGCAGATTATCTGGATTTCGGCGCGGCGCAGCGGAGGCAGGATGGCGTCGGCGATTTCAGGATAGATGTCCGTCATTTCACGGATCTTCTGCTCACGCATGTCGTTGTTCGCTTGGGAGCGCACCACGTTGAGAATCTGATTCTTCTGACGAATGTTGGATTTTTCGATAGCAGCTTCAAAACCGTCCCAGTCCTCACCTTTGGCGTTGTTCACATATTCGAAGACAGGCTTCTGCAAGTCTTTCATCTTGATGTTGTTACGTTTCGCATAATCCTTCAGGTAAGCGTTGAACTTGTCGTTGAACCAGTTTTTACCCACTTGGAAACGTTTTTCGGAAAGACCCTGGTTGTTGGTTTCTTCGCCCTCTGGAGAAGCCCAACCGGAAATCACCACACGGTCAATGATATAGTCATTGTTCATAAAGTCAGTGAACGCCTTGATGGAGTCTTTGGCGGCTTGCGTCTTGTTGTTGGGGTTGTTCCAATTCATGTTTGCGCTGTTAAGGTCGAAGTAGAGCGTGGCCGTTCTGCCAATGAACTCCGCCTTGTAATTGTGAGGTGCGAGAAGGAATGCCGTACCGCTGTTGGCGTTGTCCGTCAGTCTCGGGGTCAAGTTGGCGCGTGCGCTGGTGTTGCTGATGCCCTCGCCGAGGTTGCGGTCGCCGAAATCGTGCGATTTTTTCTTCAGATTGGCCACAGCACCCGTCACAATGTCTGCGGTTTCATACTTTTCATCAAACTTGAAGGTTCCGCTCTGCGTGAAAGTGCCGCCTGCCTTGTAGGGAATCACGGTACCGTCGCCTTTGGCCTTCTCACCTTTCACTTTAATAGTAGCAAACGGAGGATTAACTTTCTGTCCATCAACAACTAACGAAGGAGTGAACGTCATCGTGGCTTTCTTCTTCATGTACTTGGGCGGGAAAGTTCCCTTGATAGTGTAAGCTACCTCACCACCCTTGTTCTCCAAATCAGGATTGTCCAAAGTAACCGTCACTTCCGGGTACTTTTTCACCATTTTTCCAAGTCCGCAACTACTCATCGTAAGAGCAATTGCCACAACCATGCTCAATGCAAATAATTTTCTCATAGGTTATTAAGGTTTTTAATTGTTTTTTCTTAAACGATGCAAAAATACACTTTTTTTGGCTCAAAAATCCGTTCCCAACGAGAACATGAACATCCCCTTTTTGTTCGGAATTTCCCAGTCTTCCACACCCCAGGCATAGTCAAAACGGAGAAAATAACCTAAAATGGAAACTCTTGCCCCGATACCGAAGCCGCCCACCCAAGGATCCACCTGCCGTTTGACCTCCGCATGAATCGGACCGCTGTCAATATAGCGGGTATAAAGACAGTTGTCTTCCGAATAGGGGGTAAAGCCCGTCCATGCTGTCCCTATATCGCCAAACAGATTGAGTTGCAATGAATTGAGGATATTCCACGACACCTTGTGTCCGGCAATTAGTTGCACAATAGGGATGCGCAACTCCCCGTTGAACAGCAGGAAAGAGGTGCCGTTGCGGATGTTCTGCCGGAAACCACGCATATTCGTGGCCAATGTCTGGTAGGCGTAATTTTTGGTCAAATCCGTGGAAATGTTACTGTTGAACTTTGCGGCAATCCAGTTATCCACACCGCCCATATAATAGACAAGCCGCGCCGAACCTGCATTCGTGCTGCCTGCGAGCCGCAACGCCAAGGTCATGTTGCGATACAATTTGAAAGAACGACGCGCATCAAAACCAACCACAAAAAGGTTAAGGGTTTCACGCTCAAGTCGTTGCTCATACTCTGCAAATATTTTCAGCTTGGTGCCACGCCACAAGTTGGTGTATAACTCTTTTGACGAATCGAAGATGTACTCTAACTTTGCACCCGCCCACACATGATGCGCATCCTCCGCCTGTAAGGTCTGGTCATTCAAGGCAGCCACAATGTTTGTCTCATAGCGCCCTTTCAATGTTAGTCTTAAACAGTTCGTCTTATTGAACGGGAACTTCAATGTGTAAAACACACTGTTGGAATTTTGCCGATAAACATATCCATTCACCTGGGAACTGATGGCCTGACGATGCAACGTAATCTGCCGGTCTAAACGTCTGGAAAGATTCTCATAACTAAACAAGAACTCGTAACTATTTAAATCCCAACCTATTCTGAATCCACCCGTAATGCGGTAATCTTCAAAAAGATCATTGATTCCCAACATGAACAATGCATTGAATCCCGTGTTCAAATAGATGGGTGATGTCCCTCCCTCAAACTGTTGGTAAGAAGTATTCAAAAAACTGAAATCCGCTTGCGTAATCAACTGATCTATAGAATATTGTACTCGATATGGCAATCCAACTGGGATAGGGAAGTCACGACCGGAATGACGGGAGGTATAGGTTGTGTCTCCATCAAAATCGGAATCTTTGAGATTGTCGGAATTTGCCTCCGCAGACAAGACAAATCCATGTTGTTGCTGTGGAAAAATGTCAGAGATACTATCTTGGATTTTCTGCACACTGTCAAGTCGAACCTTCTCTTCCTGAATCTTCCGATGAAACGCAGACGGTTGTATATCAGGATGATACAATGTGTGTAATTCCGTAAACCAGATATGCTTGTAGTTATCGGTGAGCGAAAGATCAGCCACTGTATTGGTGACAGGATTATACGCATGCTCCTCGATGTTAAAGGATCTATCCGTCAGAGGATGTGTCTTGGCGTAATAAAGATAGTGTACCGCTGTGTCAATACGGCTGATGGAACTGTCGAAAACGGCCTCGTAACGGTTCACAACTCCGCCTTCGTCGCTTAAAAACAGCACCCGCTGGTCGCCAGCAGGCAAAACCCCGTATTCATTTGTGTATGGGGAATCTGTAATTCGCAACAAAGAACTGTCCTTGGTTTTGTAATTATACAAAAACAAATTATACGTCCTTTGTCCTGATTCGTCTAAAAAATTATCTTTCAACAAGATAGAATCAACAGGACGATTAGAGGCGAAAACAATCTGACGGGCATTCATGAACACCGGATTGTAGTCGTCATAGAAGTCGTTGGTAAGGTTTTGGTACGTTTTGGCCGGAAAACTGTACATAAAAATGTCCGACTGTCCGTTCTTGAAACCGGAAAACAGCATCCGCTGCCCGTCCTCCGAGTAGCACCAAGAGCTGATTTTCTCCACATCCACCAAGAATTTCTTCCCCCATTTCCGTTTTTCCAGATCAAAGGGAATAAACAAACAGTCGCCACGGCGTTCGAGAGTCAACCCCAAAATTTCTCCTGAGGGATGCCACGCAATTAGCGGGAAAGAGAGATCCGGATTGTCTTCCGTCTTCGCATATTTTCGGAGAATGCACTTAGGTTTCTTATTTGTCGGCGTTTTCAGCCAGACACGGACCTGACCGGCCTCATTTGTGACGTAAGCATACTTGTCGCCGTCCGGAGAGAAGCAAAAACGGGCATAATCCCGTTTGGGGTTGGGTTTTCGAAGAATTTCCTCACCTGCTGGCATAGACTTTGCCAAATCCGGGTGATACATGACCATATAATACTTGTACCACTGCGTAACCAAGATTTTATACGGAACCATTGTGGCGCGGAACAGGCCGTTCTCCATGCCTTTCGCCGAACGGGTGCTATAGAGAACCTTGGGAATTATCGACTCGCCATAAATGTCCACCAAATATTTCCAAAACGAATGTCCGGCGTAAGTGGCCTCCACGGGGGAAAGATCCTCAAGCCGTTTGTATTTTCCAGTAAGAATCCCGTTTTTGACGTGCGCATCGACCTCACTGTTCCAATTTTCGCCAAAATAGGAGGCCAGCCCGCTGTAATACCAGCTCGGAACGTTCATTAGGTAGTCGTATGAGATGTTGGCGCCGACCGTTGCGCCCTGCACCATCCAATGGGCATACACGTTCATAAGTCCGCCGCGGATCATCTTGTCTAAATGGGCGCGATTCCCGTCAAAGTAGATATAGATTTTCGTGCCGTAAATGTTGGTCACGCCACCTTGGTTGTAGAAGTCTTCATAGTCGTATGCGAAATTGGATTCCCTGAAGTCAGACTGCGTGTTATACACGATGATTTGCAGCTTCTTTTTGGAGGTATAATTCAGCAGTTTCTCAATTTCGGATAAATATTCGGGCGTTTTGTAGAAGACGTATTGCGCCAACGCCCTGCCTGTCGGGTAATAATAGACATCATACTGTTCGGCGCGGAGATACTGCCAGTTGAAATTCTGATGCTGCACGCGGCTTTTCCCGAAGGAGAGCTGCGAGCCGTTGTAGAACTGGGCGTGCGCGGGAGACAGGAACAGGTACAGGAAGAGGCACACCGCCGCTTTTTTCAGCAGCAGAGTCCATAGCGTTTTGTCTGTCATCCTTGCCGTTCTTCTCATTTCCTAGTTTATACGATTAATTTTTATATATCTGATTTACAAGTTTTTTTGAAGCGTTTTTTTAATCCTGACCAGCCTAATCCAGCACTTTATAAAAGTGGCAAAGATACAGAAAATTCGATAAAGAAGAAAGTGTATATTTGCGACTCGAAAAATCAGAGAATAAATCAAGAAAATAAAAGTAATGAAAGGAAACATGAACATAAAGACCTGTCTGACTGCATTAGCATTAATCTTTTGCCTCACTGCGAAAGCACAGAATGTCACCACTTTCCCTTACGTGGAAAGTTTCGAGAACGGCCTCAACGGCTGGACGGTTGTGGATTTGGACGGCAACAACGACAACTGGTTCGTATTCGACTTCTCGCAATTTCCGCCCATAATGGCGGAGCTACTCGGTTACATCGCCTACGACGGTACACACACGCTCTATTCGGAACCAACAAATGAATCCATTGCCTCCGATTGGGCCATAAGTCCTGTGCTTGAACTTCCCACCATCGATTCTTTGTACCTCTCCTGGTATGTGAAGTGCTTGAACACTGACGGAATCGGAGAACCTTACGATGTGCGTATCTCTCTTGTAACTGATTCAGAAATAGACACTTCCGATTTTAATACCGTGCTCTTCAGCGAAACTACAGCCTCCCTTAGCTATCTGTATCATTCGGTTGATCTGACGGAATATATGGGTCAAAACGTGCGAATTGCTTTCCATCACTATAAGAACAACAACCCTTCCACCTCTATATGGTTAGACTACATCTTTATAGGCAACGACAGTCTGCCGATGGCTCAGATTAATGGTCCGGAAGATATTGACGCAAACGACATCACTAATTATACCGCCCAAGTGGTCAGCGGTTCCACCGATGGCCTTACCTATTACTGGTTCTGTGATGATGCTGACATTGTTGATCCCTTCGCCGACACTGTGCAAATTATCTGGTACGCCAGCGGCATCTATCAGTTAGGCTTGGAGGTGACCAACACCTACGGCTCCTATACGGCCTGGAAGACTGTAGTGGTAGGAGACTGCGCCGTCATTGATGATTTTCCCTTTACAGAGACATTTGACACCCTAAGCACCACACGTGCTTGCTGGACCATGATAGACGCGGATGAGGGCGGAGAAGCTTGGGTCTTCAACGACAGCTGCGCGACATCCAGCTCCATTTCCTTTTTCGGAATGTTCCCTGACCAAGACAATTGGCTCATTTCCCCGAAAATCGCCCTTGACGACAACTATTATGTGCTGACTTGGCAAGTGCGTCCCAAAGACAGCATCCTAACAGCGGAACACTATGGTGTTTATATAAGTACTGGCAGCAACCCCTATGACATGTCTCAATACGTGGAGGTTTTCAGCGAAACTCTCCAAGAAACTGGTAACTGGCAGCAGCGAATCCTCTCTCTTGGCGCATACGGCGGTGAAACGTTCCGAATCGCTTTCCGCCATTACGGGACCGCCGACCAAGACCACCTGCTGCTGACCAATGTGACAGTTGACTTTGCGGGAGCACCGATGGTGACCCTGAACGCACCAGCCACTGCCATTGTGGACGACAGCACCCGTTTTGACATCACCATTTTTAGTGTTTCACCCATCAGTGACATCACTTGGCGCGTGCAGACTGACACTTTCGACAGCTATGACGTAATTAGCACAACGGATCCTTTCGCCTACGTGTGGCCTGTTGGAACACCCGACGGTAACTACTGGGTTTATGTGGATGTGACCAACGACCAAGGTACGGCCACCGACTCGGCAATCGTGTATCTGCACACCTGCGAAGTGATTGACGTTCTGCCCTACCTGCACGTTTTCGGCACCGACGACGACTGCTGGCGTATCGGATCGGGCTGGTACACTTATGGTTATTTTGCCGAAATTGACGGCATCAGCACACCCGCCGCCATCAGCTTCTCCCACGATGAATTCGGGGAGGATCTCCATGCGGACAACAGCATTGCCTCCCCATACATACATATCCCTGATAATACCTATGAATTGCGCTATGTTGTGGGCGAGGTAACATCTCCGTTTGGAGGTTACAACTGCGACAAATACAGCCTCATTATCCATACAGACAACACCTCCGACACCATCCTTACCACTCTTGTCGGCACTGGTGACCCGCAAAAACAGCGATTTAATTTGGGCAATTATGCCAATCAAACCATCCAGATCGAGTTCCGCCATTTCGACTCCCCGTCTGGTTATGCGCTGGCCTTAGCAAACGTGGAAGTATATATTGTGACTGCGCCCGAAATCACCATTGTGGCTCCCTCCCGTGCCCGAAACATCGACTCCGTGAATATCAGTGCCCAGGTCGTCTCCAGTGAAAATCTCACATACCTATGGACACTCAACGGTGCCACGCCCGCTTCAGACACCACTCTCAACATCACCGCCCAATGGGACAACGCAGGAATTTACTCAATTGTGTTCACCGCGTTTTCCCCGTTGTTCGGACCTGTTTCTGACTCTGTCAGCATTGAGATTGTGGAGTGTACCGGCGTTGCCGAGATTCCTTATACGGAACATTTTGACCTTGACATGGGCTGCTGGATTTCCCACGATTTGGACGGTGACGGCTATGGTTGGGGAATGTCTGTGGGGACGAATCCCGCCGATCTGCTCTTCGCCAACGCACTGCCCTATGGTAACCAAGGCAACAGTGTGATCTCCTGGTCCACTTATCCATCTGGCGGGCTGCTAGCATACGTATTCTCTGGAGAAGGAGTCGCCCTAAACACGAATAATCTGCTTCTCTCGCCGGCATTCTCCCTGACTGACAGTACCGAATGGAAGCTCTCATTCCATGTTGCCAGCGCCGCAACGCTCATCAACACCCTTTTCGGACCGGAAGAAAACTACGATGCTTTCGAAGTGTTGCTCACCACGAACACCGCCCAAAACACTCTCGACTTGAGCAATTTCACTGTGTTGATGCCGCTGACAGTGGCCAACTACGCAGGATACGAACAATATACGATAGACCTCTCCTCCTACGCAGGACAGACCGTACAAATAGCTTTCCGTCATTTGAGCGATGGTCATCTCGCACTCCTGCTCGATGAAATTTCCCTATATGTGGCAACAGACCCGATTGTCGAACCTTGCGACATCCCAACCGGCCTCACCACAGGCGATGTCACTGACGAGAGCATTGCCTTCTTCTGGAACACCAACGCCAATGTAAACAACTGGAACGTCCAATATGGTCCGCAAGGAGGTCCACTCACATCGGCCACTACCAACAACAACAGCTACACTATTACAGGTTTAACCCCCAACACCTCTTATCAGGTGCAGGTGCAGGCCAACTGCGGTGACGGAAACCTCAGCGAATGGACAAACCCAATCACGGTGACCACCACCACGGGCATCATCAACCACTTGTCTAACAGCATAGTTCTTTACCCGAATCCAGCCAAGGAACATGTTAATGTGGAATGTAGAATGATCAATGATGAATATAACATCATTGACATTCAATTATTTGACGTTTATGGAAAATTGGTTCGAACTGTTCATGGAACGACCCGTATCAACATTTCTGATTTGGCCGATGGTATGTATTTCGTACGCACGATTACCGATGCCGGCGTTGTGACGAAGCGGTTCGTGAAGAAATAATAAATTGCAGAAATTACTACATCCTTTGTAGAGACACAATATATGGTGTTTCTACACCATATACGGTTTCAAAACCCCTTCAATGAACGCCCGTTTTTCATTCAGTAACGTCTCCGTTTGCGCCTCCATCAGAAGACGCAGATAGGGTTCTGTGTTGGATGGACGGATGTTAAACCACCAGTCGGCAAACTCCACGCGGTAGCCGTCGAAGTCGAGGATTTTTGTCGGTTCCTCCTGTGCGATGCAGGCCGCCTTAACCGCCTCCATCGCCTCTTTCTTGTGCTCAATCGTGAAGTTGATTTCGCCGGAGTTGGCATAGCGTTTAATCTGTGCAATTAGCTGAGAAACAGCGATTCCCCGTTTTTTCATTTCGGAAAAGACGTGCAGCGCCACCTGGGAAGCAATCATCGCGGAATCGGAATAGAAGAAGTCGCGGAAATAATAATGGCCGGCATATTCCCCGCCGAAAGCACCGTCAATTTCGCGCAACTTCATGGCGGCGTAGGCTCTTCCCACTCGCCAGATGTACATTTCCCGACCCATCTTCTCCAAATACTCCGCCACGGATTTCGATGTTCTAATATCCTGAATCACATAACCTTGCACGTTTTTTTCCTCTATGAAATAGTGTCCTAAAACCGCAATCATCAAATCGGGCGGAATGAAATCGCCATGCTCATCCACAAACATTACACGGTCGGCGTCGCCATCGAAAACCACCCCGATGTCGGCATGCGTCTCGCGCACCTTTTCCTGCAACGCCACAATGTTTTCGGGTTCCAACGGATTCGCTTCGTGGTTTGGGAACGTACCATCCAATGTATCAAAGAGATAGAGCGGCTTGTCACCGAAAATCTCTTTCACGAGAATAGAAGCCATGCCATTCGAGCAGTCCATCACAATATTCAGATTATCAATGGGATAGTGATACTGTGACTGAAATTCAAGATATTCCTGTTTTACGGAATAATCCACGATTTTGCCTTTCGGGGCGGTGACGACCACCTCATCGTGCAGGATTTTCTGCTCCAACTCGCCCAGTCCGGTGTCAAATCCCACAGGAAGCGCATCCTTTCTCGAAACTTTCAACCCGTTGTATTCCTTGGGGTTATGGGAGGCCGTAATCATCACGGAAGCATCGAAATGATGCTTTGCGGTGAAGTAATAGACCATCGGTGTGGTGGTCAGTCCCATGTCATACACGTCCGCGCCCGCATCTGTGACACCACGAGCAAGCGCATCGAACATATCCGATGAGGTCAGCCGCATATCGCGACCAATCAGCACTTTATCCGCTTTCAACAAAGCCGGCAAAAAGAAACCGAATTTATAAACCGTGTCCAAATCGAAATCTTTACCGAAGATTCCGCGAAAGTCGTAAGCTTTAAATGCGCCCATTTTCTTTTCAATTTAAGAGTGCAAAAATACAAAAATATTGTACTTTTGCGCAATGTTTGCGGACGATTCCGCCATCTTCATTTTCAACAGGTTGAAATTAAACGAAAAAAAAATGAAAATACAGCTAAAACTGACCCTGCTTTGGGTTTTTATGATGGCGTTTGTATGCGTGCAAGCGCAGATTGTCACCGATTTTGACGAACTCTATGCGCAAGAGCTGCTGAAACCCGGCACACCCGCACCCGATTTCCAACTGAACAATCCTGACGGAAAAACGGTGAAATTCAGCGAATTTGCCAAGGGCAAGTATGTCGTCATCGACTTCTGGGCCTCCTGGTGCCCCGACTGCCGCAAGGATCTTCCCGAAATCATCCGTCTCTACCGCAAATTCCACAAAAACGGCGTGGAGTTCCTTGGCGTTTCGTTCGACATTGACAAGGAGAAATGGACAGATTACATCGCCAAATCGGGCGTTCCATACCCGCAGGTCACCGAGCTGAAACGGATGAACCAGTCGGACGTGGCCAAGGCCTACGGTGTGCGCTGGATTCCCTCCGTCTATCTTATCGGGCCGGATGGTAAAGTGTTGGTAAGCACGGTGTTATCGTATAAAATTGAGAAAAAACTGTATGAGCTTTTCGAAGAACCAAAACCGTTGTCCATTAGCGGAACTGACGAAAACCTCACCCTTGACGGCAGCAAAGGGAAGCTGGCGGCAGTGCTGCACAAGCCCGACCTCCAGCCCGGTCAGCGTTGCGACCTCGTGGTGCTTTGCCACGGACTGAACTGCGACCATAATTTCGAACTGATGCACCGGATTGAGAAGCAGCTGCAGTCGGAAGGTTTCGCCACGCTCGCGTTCGACTTCAACGGGCACGGCAAGAGCGAAGGCCGTTTCTCCGAAATGACCATCCCGAACGAGATTGAGGATCTGGAACAGGTGTTGGCTTACGCGCAAGATTTGCGTTTCGTCCGTAACATCTCACTGGTGGGTCACTCGCAAGGCGCGATTGTGGCGGCGATGGTCGCTGGCAACCACAATGAGGACATCAAGGCAGTGGTGCTGCTGTCGCCGGCCTCTTCAGTGCGCGATGACATCGCCCGAGGCAACCTCTTCGGCATTGACTTCAACCCGCTCGATCCGCCCGACAGTCTCGTGCTGCATAACGGCATCGCCATTGGCGGCCGCTACCTCAAAACCGCCCTCCGGCTGCCCATCTTCGAAACCTCAGCCAAGTATCACGGTAACGCTTGCGTCATCCAAGGCAACGGCGACCGTCTCGTGCCCTTCACCTGCGGCGAACGCTTCCACCAAATGTGGGAGAACAGCGAGTATTATGAACTGGAATATTACGACCACAATTTCACCAACTGCATTTACCGTCCGGTGGATATTACGGTTGATTATCTCTTGAGAACGCTGCGACCGAGGTAATTGAGTATTAGCTTTTAGCTATTGGTTATTGACATGGCTGTCTTTAAGCCGTCGATAGCGGCGCTCATGATGCCACCAGCGTAACCGGCACCTTCACCAATCGGGTAAATTCCTGATACCGAAGAAATTCTCTTTTCGTTACGAATAATGCGCACTGGCGAGGAAGAACGTGTCTCCACACCCGTCAGCACCGTATCGACATTGGCGATGCCAGGAAGCCGCCGGTCAAGTTGCGGCAACGCCTCGCGAAGTGCGTGTACGGCGTAGTCAGGCAGACAGCGGCTGAAATCGCCGTAGTAGAGGCCGTGCGGGTAAGAAGGGACCACTTTGCGGTGACGAGTGGCGATTTGCCCTTTCAGGAATTCGCCCACGAGATTGCCCGGTGCACGACCGTCGCCCGCCATGCGGAACGCCATCCGCTCGTATTTCTCCTGGTATTCGATGCCGTCCAGCACTGAACCATGCAGGAAATCTTCCGGTAACACGCTCACTAACAGTGCACTGTTGGCGTTGGCCTTGTCGCGTTTGTGCTCGCTCATCCCGTTGGTGACAATCGTGCCTTCCTCGCTGGCAGAGGCCATCACCGTGCCGCCAGGACACATACAAAACGTATAAACCCCGCGATTTCCGATGTGAACTACTCCCTTGTAAGAAGCTGGTGGCAAGAGATTTGCAGCAGGACCGTACTGCATCCGGTTGATGTCGCGCTGCAGGTGCTCCATACGCACCCCGATGGAGAACGCTTTGGCCTCCATCAATAGCCCTTTGCCATGCAACATGCGAATAGTGTCGCGGGCCGAGTGCCCCAACCCTAACAATAAATGACTGGTTGTAAATGTATTACCATCTTGACAATGTGCCACCAGTTTGTTCCCATCTTTCTCAAAACCATCAAAAAGCGTGTTGAAATGGAATTCACCGCCCAAAGACTCAATCTCCATGCGGATATTCTTCACCACCTTGGAAAGATAGTCAGTGCCTACGTGCGGATTTTGCTGGTATGTTACCGACTCGGGAGCGCCATGCTGATAAAACTCGTTGAGTATAAATTGGTTGTATTCACTGTTGACGTTCGTATTGAGTTTCCCGTCGGAGAAAGTGCCGGCACCGCCCTCGCCGAACTGCACGTTGGAATTGGGGTTCAGCACTTTGGTCTGCAGGAAACGTTGCACCGACTGTTGCCGTTCTTCGATGCGTTCGCCCCGCTCAATGATGACAGGATGGGCGCCGCAGCGGGCGAGATAAAGGGCAGCGAACATCCCCGCCGGCCCGAAGCCGACCACCACAGGCGGCAGGTCGTGCGCCCATTTGGGATAGGAAAGTTCCTGGACAGGTACGCACTCCGCAGCATCGGAACCCTTCAATAAGGAACGATACTGGTCGGGAATGGTGACTTCCACCTGGAAATTGTACAACACGTTGTTTTTCTTCCTTGCATCCACCGATTGGCGCACGATACGAAAGCCGCTCAAATCCTCTGTACGGATTTTGAACTGCTTGCAAACCAGGTTTTTGATGTTTTTCTCGTTCCCGACAGGAATCTTTATATTCGATAGTTTCAGATGTATCATTTCGGTTATTTGCGAATTGTTTCAGTTTTCGTTCTCAAAAGTACCCGTCAAGATTCGTTCAAGTATTTCTGTATCGCCAGGATAGGTGAGTTTGATATTGGATGTATCACCGGGGACTATGAAAATAGGGATTTCGGGACAATATTTGTGAAGCACACCGCAGTCGTCTGTACTGGAAAAATCTGGATCCGACAATGCCTTGCGATAGGCCTCGCGGATCACATCGATATGGAAAGCCTGCGGGGTCTGGGCGCAACGCAACCGTTTTCTGGGCGGAATACCTGTGATAAAACCGCCATCTTCCGTCACTTCGAAGACAGTATCCGTCGCCAGGATCGCCACGGCAACCGCTGAATGGGTCTCTAACGCGGCAACCGTCTCTTTGATAATCCGTTGACTCACCGCTGGACGTGCCGCATCGTGGAAAATCAGATTGACATGGTCTGCATTTTCGTAGGCGTTAAGGGCAGCCAGTGTCGAGAAATACCGTTCCGCGCCGCCCGGCAACAACTTCTTCACCTTTTTCCATCCATTTTTGTCGATAATCGCCTGCATCTGAGCAAGATAGTCGGGATGCATCACCACGGCGATTTCATCAATATCATCGCACTGTTCAAAGGCCTCAACGCTGTACTCGATAACGGTGCGGCCCGCCAAAGGAAGGAACTGTTTGGGAATCGCTGCCCCAAAACGCTGTCCGGAGCCGCCCGCCAGCACCACCGCAATATTCAATCCGTATTTTTCAGGATAATTCATAATGCTTTCTTCATCAAAATCAGACACTTTCTTTTTTAATGCGCAAAAATACAACAATAATCCATATTCCGATGTTGTTTTTTTGTACTTTTGCCTTTTCAAAAAAGAAAAATATGAAATCTAGAAAATTTTTAACGATGTCCATGTTGATTTTAACGATGGTATTTTCTTCTGAAAACATAACAAATGCTCAAAAGACAGACAGTTACAAAAATGCTGCGTTGGAGAACATCGCGACGCGCACCTCCGTGCGAAGCTACCTTCACAAACCCGTGGATGCGGCGCAGATCGAGCAGCTGCTCCGTGCGGGCATGGCGGCGCCTTCCGCGGTGAACAAGCAGCCGTGGCACTTCGTGGTGGTCACCGACAGGGCACAGCTGAAAGAGCTGGCCAAGGCCAATCCCTACGCAGGCATGGCCGCGCAAGCACCCCTCGCCATCGTGGTGTGCGGCGACATGAAGAAGGCGCTTGACGGCGAAGCCCGCATGTTCTGGGTGCAGGACTGCTCCGCCGCCACCGAGAACATCCTCCTGGCCGCCAACGCCATGGGTCTCGGCGCCGTATGGACTGGCACTTTTCCCGATCAGAATCGTTGCAAAGACGTCTCCGCCATCTTGAAACTGCCCGAGCACATCATCCCGCTCTGCACCATCGTCATTGGCTACCCAGCTGGTAAGAACACACCTAAAGACAAATGGAACCCCGAAAACATCTCCTACAACGTCTATGGCGGCAAACAGCCTATAGCCGAAACTCGTCCGATTCAAGAGTCTGATTTCGTGGAGTTTGACTACACCCAATCACCGAACCTCAACCCGTTCACGTGGTTCAAGGGGAACGGTCTGCTGTTAGCCTCCGGTGATGTGCGCCGTCACAACGCCATGACCATCGGCTGGGGCGCGATGGGCAACGTGTGGAAGCACGACATCGGCACCATCACCGTCTATGTGGCGCCCGCCCGTTACACCTTCGAGTTCATGGAGCGCTACCAGTACTTCACCGTCATGGTTTTCGACGAAGATCGCAAAGATGTGCTTGAGTACATGGGCACACACAGCGGCCGCGACGGCAACAAGGACGAGGCGTTAGGCCTGCATGTGGCTTATACTGAGCATGGTGCGCCGTATTATTTGGAGGCCCGCGAGGTGTATGAGTGCGAGGTCATTTACCGCGACGCGTTCGACCCAAGAGGTTTCGAAGAGATTCCGCGCAAACGCTACGAGAACTTCCCCGCTGGCATTCATCACCAGTACATCGGAAGGATTGTGAGCGCAAGAAGACGGTAGTTGCGATTCTACCGCAGAACGCGCAGTTTTGTGCAGAAAAAGATTCCTGTAATCTTTCCAATCTTCAAGGAAAAATATTTATTCAACGGCTTCGATATTATTCGTATTTTTGCCGATTCCATTAAACCTGTGTATGAAAAGCTTCTTTCGATATAGTACCGTCCTTTGCGCCCTGCTCATCCTGATGATTTCTTCCGGCGTGCAGCGGCCCGACCGGAATTTCCAACTTCTGGACGAAATGACCCTTGAGGAAAAAATCGCCCAGTTAATCATCATCCGCGTAAGTTCCACAGAAGACGAAAAGTACAATCGCGAATTGGTGGAGAAAGTGGCGCGCATACAGCCTGGCGGTGTCTGCTTTTTCAAGGGAACGCCCAAGAAAGAGGCACTTCTCACCAACCGGATACAGGCGGTGAGCAAAATCCCGATGTTCGTGGCCATTGACGGCGAGTGGGGTCCGGCCATGCGTCTCGACAGCTGCGTGGCTTTCCCGCGACAGATGACCCTCGGCGCACTATCGGAAGAAAACGACTCGCTCATCTACCAGATGGGGCGCGAAATTGCCGAACAGTGCAAGGCCGTGGGCATCAACCTCAACTTTGCCCCTTGTATCGACATCAACAACAACAGCCGTAACCCCGTGATTAACAGTCGTTCCTTCGGTGAAAACCGCGACAAAGTGTGCCGCAAGGCCGCCCTTTACATGCACGGGATGCAGGACGGCGGCATCGTCACCTCCATCAAGCACTTCCCCGGCCACGGGGACACCGAAACCGACTCGCACCTCGGACTGCCCGTCATCCGCAAAAGCCGGATCAACCTCGATGAAATGGAGCTATACCCCTATCGTCAACTTATCAACGAAAACCCCGACATGGTGATGGTCGGGCATCTCAATATCCCGGCGCTTGACCCAGAACCCAATTCGGTTTCCTCGCTCTCCTATCCTATTGTTTCCCAGCTTCTTAAAAAAGAACTGGGCTATAATGGTCTGATTATCACAGACGGAATGGAGATGAAGGGGGTGCGCAACCAAAACCGTTTCGAAGGGGATGTGGAGATTCGCGCCCTGCTTGCCGGTGCCGATATCCTGCTGCTTCCTGGCGAAACGGATTCCGTCATCGCGGCAATCAAACGAGCTGTGGAACAAGATGTTATCCCGGAAGAGCTTGTCAACGAACGATGCCTGCGTGTTCTCCAATTCAAGGAAAGTCACGGCATCACCAAACACACTCCCGCCAATATCTCGGCCATTCCGGAAAAACTGAACCGTTCCGAAGCGGTCTGGATTAACCGCCAATTGGAGGAAAAAGCTCTCACTCTCTTGAAAAACGATGACAATATTCTCCCTTTGAACGCCAAAAATGCTGACAACACGGCGTTTTTGTGCGTGGACCGGAAAGCTTACAAAAACGAATATGAGCAAATCGTGGGAGAACGGCATATTCCTTTCTACTATATCGACAAAAAGGTGTCTGCCAAAGACCAGTCGGCAATTTTGGCGAAGCTGGCTCCTTACAACCAGATCATTGTGGCGTTTGGCGGTTCCAACCAGTTAGGCGGTTCCAACTACGGCATCGATATGTCGTCCATACGTCTGCTCAACAGTCTTGCCAAGGAGAAATCCGTCATTCTGCTGCATCTCGGCAACCCCTACGCCCTCAACGCTTTCGACTCGTTGAGCGATTATCGTGCGGTAATCGGGGCCTACCAATTCTCCCCCACCACTGTGGCGGCGGCCATGAAGGCTTGTTTCGGGCAGATCGCCTTTGAGGGCACCTTGCCTGTCAGCATCAACGGCTACCCTGCAGGAAGCGGCATTTTGCCTTCAAAATCCTCCGAAAATATTTCCGCGTTGCCTGACAATATTACTCGAGAGATTGACAAAATCCTCCAAGACGGTATAAACAACCGGATCTATCCAGGTTGTGCAGTGATTGCTCTCCATCACGGACAACCCGTCTATCAGAAGGTTTTCGGCTACCTGGACTACAACCGACAGGACAAGGTTACTCATCAAACCCTATATGACGTGGCTTCCGTCACGAAAGTGGCCGCTACCACACTGGCTGTCATGAAGTTGTATGACAACCACGAAATCCAGCTTTCCGACAGAATCGGCAAATATCTACCCTATCTGGCCGGCACCGACAAAGCCAATCTTACATTGGAAGAGTTGCTGACGCATACTTCCGGAATGCCGTCGTTTATCCCGTTTTACAAGTCGATTATGGGCGATGAACGGTATTTGCGGGCTTACAAGACCGAACATTTCAACATTCAGGTGGCCGATCACCTCTATCTTCGCAAAGACTATCCCGACACCATCCGATACAAAATCGCCCATTGCAAGTTGAAAGAGAAAAAATACGAATACAGTGATCTGAACTTTTTCCTGCTGAAAGACATGGTGGAAACCATCACCATGCAACCGATGGAAGAGTTTTTGGCGGAGAATTTCTACCAGCCGATGGGTCTTTCACACACGACGTTCCGGCCGCTATCGTATGGTTTTCCGCAAAATGAAATCGCTCCGACGGAAGAGGATAAATTGTTCCGCAAACAGCTGGTACACGGGTATGTACACGACCAGACAGCCGCTTTAATGAACGGAAATGCCGGTAATGCCGGATTATTCACCACGGCGGAGGAACTCGCTGCCATTTTCCTGATGATTCAGAACGACGGTGTTTTCAACGCACAGCGTTACTTGTCGGAAGCCACAATTGAGGAGTTTATCAGGATGCACCCGTTGCATAATTGTCAGGTGCGGGGTCTTGGTTTCCACACCCCGAAAGCTTCCGGAACTTCATCCATTGTTCCCGCACAAGCTGACACTCACATTTTTGGTCACCAGGGATTTACGGGCACAGTGGTCTGGTGCGACCCTAAAGAGGAACTCATTTTCGTATTCCTTTCCAACCGCGTCTGTCCCAATGCCGAACCCAACAATTTGGCCAAGAGTGGAATACGGCTGAAGGTGCATGAGCTTGTCTATAAGGGAATTGGACGATGAATGATGATGAATGAGAGATGAATATGATGAACCCAACAATATTATATATTGAAACCGCCACAGACGTGTGTTCTGTGGCCCTGTCAAGAGGTGCGGAGGTTATCGGCCTGAAAGAGGAGGCCGGTGGCAACAACCACGCCAAGCACCTGCTGCCTTTCGTGGATGAAGTGTTGAAGCAGGCGGAAGTGAGCATGAAGGAAATCAACGGTGTGGCCGTAAGCATAGGACCCGGCTCCTATACGGGGCTGCGCATCGGGGTCTCCACCGCGAAAGGCATCGCCTACACCGCTGGTATTCCCGTGATGGCCATCAGCACGCTGGAAAGTATCGCACAGGGAGCCAAAACGTTATGGGCAGAATCCTCATCGGAACAGCCACAAATCATCCCGATGATCGATGCCCGCCGCATGGAAGTCTTCACCACCCGCTACGACTTCAACATGCAGTCATTAGAAGAGGTTTCCTCCAAAATTATTGACGAAACCACCTTCGCGGAACTTCTCTCAAAAGAAAAAGTGCTGTTTTGCGGCAACGGGATGCCCAAATGTAAGGAAATCCTTTCCGCTTTCCCCAACGCCAAATTCATGGATGCCCCCATCTCCGCCAAAAACATGCTTCCCGCTGCTCTCAGAAAGTGGCAAAAGCAAGAGTTTGAGGACGTTGCCTACTTCGAACCTTTCTACCTGAAGGAATATGTGGCGGCAAAACCCGTCGTGAAGGGACTGCGATGATGCGGTAATGCGATGACACGATGATGTGATGATGCGATGAATAAAGATGAAGACATACGAAGGAACATATATAAAACCGGCAAGACACAAACGAAGAACGAAAATACAAAAGCAGACTATCCAACAGACAAACCCCAAGTCCAAAAAGGGCTGAAAGCCCTCCCCTTATTAACCTATGGTGAACGAAGTGAACCATAGGACGACAGCAGGATAAATGAAGTGAACCATAGGGAAAAACCGCCAAACAATGGAAGTACACGAACCGATAAAGCGCGACCGGAACCTGAACATCACGGTGATAGCCGACAATTCCGCATTCGGGCGGACAGCGGCACAGCATGGTGTGCAACTCGCCGAGGTGTTCCAGGCCTCGCTGACGGTCATGGCGAACTTCGACCTCCATCTGCCCGACAAACCATCAATATCCGGCAAAGAATTCATCGATGAACTCCAAAACATCATCTTAAATGCCAAAAATGGTCAAGTAATCACCGATTATGTGTTTCCGGAAACTCTTTTCCGCTATGCTGACGAGCATAACACCGCTATGTTCGTCATTGGGGTGGATAAAAACGCCAAGGAAGGTTTCTTCAACGTCAAGAAGGCTATCAAACTGATTCGGCAATCGCGTTTTCCTGTGATGACCGTCACAACCAATCATACGGACACGACCTGTTACAAACACATCCTGTTGCCTTTGGACATCGAGCGCCAGAACAAAGAAAAGGCGTTATGGGCGGGCTATTTCAGTCGGTTCTATGGTTCTGTCATTCACATTCTTTATCCGAAATATAGAGACGAAGGGTTGGTCAAATTAGTTCACGACAATGTGGCTTTCGTTGAGAAACTGTACGAAAATCTGGAAATCACGTACGAAAAACATGAAACCCAGCCGCATAACTATCTGGATGCATACGCCTTGGAATTTGCCCCGCAAGTGAATGCAGGCGCTTCAGTCATCATGATGACCCGCTACTACACACTCGCTGATGTGCTGACGGGCCCCCGCGAGCGCAAAATTATCGGCAGTTCAGAATTGCCGATTCTCTGCATCAACCAGCGAGACGATTTGTACGTGTTATGCACGTAGTCTATCTCCATTAACAATCGGAATACACCAAAAGTCTTAAGTCCCAAGTCTTAAGTCTAAACGAAAAAAGGACGCCTTTCGACGTCCTTTTTTTTGTTAGTTTGAAGCAACCGATTAGCAGTCCACGATAGTGCACCAACCGAATTTGTCTTCGATTTCGCCGTATTGGATACCCATAAGGTATTCGCGCATTTTGATGCACCACGGACCGGGTTTGCCGTCTTTGGAGATGACATATTCCTTGCCAGTCTCTCTGTCCTGAATCTTGTGGATGGGGGAGATGACAGCAGCGGTACCGCAAGCGCCGGCTTCCTCGAAGGTGTCGATCTCATCGAGTCTGACGTGGCGTCTCTCGACCACAAGACCGAGTTCCTCAGCGATGGTTCTCAAGCTCATGTTGGTGATAGAGGGCAGGATGGAGCCGGAATCCGGGGTTACATACTTGCCGTCCTTGATACCGAAGAAGTTGGCGGGACCGGCCTCGTCGATGAAGGTTTTCGTCTTGGCATCGGCGAAAATGGAAGCGCTGAAGCCTTCCTTATGAGCGCGTTCGCCAGCACGAAGGGAAGCGGCGTAGTTGCCACCGACCTTCACGTGACCGGTGCCCAGAGGAGCTGCACGGTCATAATCCTTGGCAATCTGCATGTCAGTGGGTTTGAAACCTTCCTTGAAGTAAGGTCCGACAGGCATCACGAAGACGATGAAGAGGTATTCGTCAGCAGGTTTCACACCGATGGTGGCACCAGTACCGATAAGCAGCGGACGGATATAGAGGGAACCCTCGGTGCCGTAAGGCGGAATGTATTCTGCGTTGGCCTTGATCACCATTTCCAAGGCATCAAAGAACAACTTCTCAGGAATTTTGGCTAACATAATGGTGTCAGCAGAATTATTGAGACGTTTCCAGTTCTCTTCCCAACGGAACAAGCGCACTTTACCGTCTTTGCCGCGGAAGGCCTTCATGCCCTCAAATGCCTCCTGACCATAGTGCAGACAAGAAGCCGCCATGTGCATCGGAATATACTCGTCAGAGCTCAATTCCAGTTTTCCCCACTCGCCGTTTCTGAAATAGCAGCGGACATTGTAGTCGGTTTTCATATAACCGAATGAAAGGTTTTTCCAATCGATATTTTTCATAAAAAATTTATTTGATTAGTTGATTTATACTGTTAATAAGCTGTCAATAGAATATTTGGACAGTTTTTTGCGGCCTTTCAATGCTTCGAGTTCCATCAGGAAGAGCAGGTGGATCTCTTTCGGGTGGAAGTGGTTGACAAGGTTAACGGCTGCGGTCATGGAGCCGCCGGTTGCCAGCACATCGTCAATGATGAGCACATTTTGATTTTCGGCCATCGCGTCGGTATGGATTTCCATTGTAGCGCTGCCATATTCGAGTAAATAAGTCTCCTGATAGGTCTTGAATGGAAGTTTTCCTTTTTTACGTACGGGGACAAAAGGAACACCCAGTTGGAGGGCCAGATTTGTGCCGAAGAAAAAGCCGCGTGACTCAAGAGCAACCACCACATCAGGATTGAACTTTCTGGCTATCTGCACCATAGTATCGATAGTCTCGCGGTATGCTTGCGGGTCATTGAGCAAAGTGGTAATGTCATAGAACTGAATTCCCGGTGTCGGAAAGTCAGGAACCACACGAATTTTCTCCTTGATAATCATCACTTTTTCTGTCCAAAAAATTTTGCACAAAAGTACACTTTTTTTTAAAACAAAAAAGGTGTTCTTGCGGAACACCTTTTTTTTCAAATATTTTTGAAAAGATTATCTTCTCTTTTTACCACTGTTAACAATAGCGTTGGTGGTTTCCTTTTCAGCTTTGTCGATAGCTGTGTTAGCCACGTTGGTAGCAGCTTTCTCAGCACGATCTTTCACTGAAGTGTTATTGTCAACTTTTTGAACATTCGCTTGAGGAGCAGGCGTTTGTTTCTTTGCGGTTGTATTGGTCTTCTTCGCGGGAGCGGCTTGAGCGACGGGCTCTTCAGCAACGGGCTCTTCCACCACTTCAGTGACTTCCTCTACAACTTCCTCAACGGGAACGGTGTCAACCAAAGCTTCGGGTTCAGCTTGTTTTTTGTTACCACAGGCGAAGAAAAGGCCTGCGCATAATACTGCTAAAAATACTTTTTTCATTTTATTCTAAATTTAAAGTGATTTTGTTCGGATTAATTACTTAGCGGGAACGTAAGTCAAAGTGAAAGAATACACATCTTTTGCAGGATTTTCGGTGTCGTCGATCGTGCATTTGATTCTCAGCTCATTCTCTGTGAGGGAGAGAACCTGGCATTTTTCAACTGGAGCATCAAAGGTGAAGTTGCCTTCTGCATCATAGTCAAACAAGAAAGGAACTTGCATAAAAATGAATTCAGGATTCTCGACATTGTCAAATGACCAGTTGCCCAGAGATGTTTCTGCAACAAAACCATCAGCTGCGCTTTCGGGAACGTTTTTACCAGGTTTCAAAAGATGAGATCCGTTTTCATTGAAGACAATGATGTCATCAAGTTCCCAAGCCATAAGATATCCCTCAGTCATCAGATCGGTGGCAAAACTACCATCGCTCAAATGGTAAGCAGGAGAAGAGGTTGCAGAAGAAAGTACCCAACCTTTGCTTTGAGTCAACAATTCAGTTGCGGTTTTAGGTTGAACACAGCTGGTAATACCAACTAAAAACAAGGCTGCAACAGCCAGTACGCTTAATACTTTTTTCATTTTTTTGAATTTTTTTGGGTTAATAAATTTATTTTTTGAATTATTATTTCGCCTTTTATTCCAAGGCGCAAAAATATATTTTTTTCAAACGGTGATGTCTTAAAAATTCTTAAAAATACTTTTTTAGTTTTTTTTTCAAAAAACACGCATTAGACAACACGCGATTGCCAAAATTTAACGAGCCGAAATTTTTATCTCATCCGTCATAATCCACGCCTTCTCCCCTGCCGCGGCGTGCCACAGTGGCAGCTTCTCCACCGGCTTGGCCTCGATGCGGATGAATTTCACCCCACGGCTCGGGATCTTGTGGCGCAGGATGCATACCCGCGGCTGGTCGTTCTCCTTCAACGCCGGGTCGAAGGGCAGCGCGACCTCCTCGGGCTGGCTGTACTTCTTGCCGTTCTTGGAGTACGACACCGTCACCTTCTGCGGCATAAAGACCCATTGCGACGGGTGGTGCGCGAAACTGAGGGTGACGGTCAAGGAGTCGCCGTTGAGGGGCAAGGTCTCCAAGCGCAACTCCATCGGCTTCCCGAAATAGCCGACCCAACCTTCGCGATAGTTGGCAGGATTGCCGATGTACTCGTCAATAAGGACGGAATCCGCGTGCTTGTCGTAAGGGGCATCGGGCTTGGACAGCAAGGTGACGGGGTCGAAATCGCCTGTTTTTCTGGAAACCCGAAAATTGACATCGGGGTGGAAATAGAGAAAGTATTTGGACTTATCGACGAAAAGATCCTCGAAAAATGCATTCTCGCCCACTTGCAGAAGCAAATCAAAGGACATCATCCGGCTGGTCTCCACCAGGTCGCGGTCTGCGATGCCGGGACCGCAAGTGGCCGTGCCTATCCCGGCCTGCAGGTAGTCTATATTCAGGGTATAGTAATTCTCCTTTCTCAGCTCGTTGGTGTGCTTGGCCTGCCCAATATTCTCATCGGAATAAGGATAGATGCTGAACTGGAGGTTTCGTCTTTCGTTCAACCACCAGTCGGGGATGGTGGCAGAAAACATCCGCTGGCGTTCTTTGTTGAGCATCGACACGTAGCGCGTCTCCATACGGTTGCCCGCCGCCTGAGGGTACACATAATGATGGAACAGATCATCCGTGGGGGCTTCGTAATGCCCCACAAATCCGCAGGTCTGTCGGTCGGGATAGGTTTCCTGCGCATTGCCCACCCATTCGGTGTTCACCAACTCGTCCGACACCTTCATCTGCACACCGAATTTAGGCAATGACTGTACCCATTTGCCAGGAAAAGCCGCAAAGTATATCAGGATGTCTCCAGTGCGCTTGAACATATAATCCTCAAGTGTTTCGAGAACCTTTTCCATGTTTTTGTTATAGGCGGTTCTTTGAATATTGACATAAACGGCGTCATCCCAACTTTTGTAGACATCGAAATGATCCACTGTCCAGGTGAGATTGTCCAGCCCGATGCGCCGCCAAAGCAGCTCGCCGTGACCATCTACGTGGTCATTGTCCGTGGGTGGCCGCCAGAAATTGAGCCGCGGTCCGTCCACCACCACGGGCTTTCCGTCCTTTTCAATCGTGGAAATGCAACCCTGCGTCCGGTCAAACACGATTTTCGTCTGCCCGATGATGATATTCAGATTGTTTCCATTCCATTGATACTGAATAGTATCCTTTTCAAAACCAAGGTTGGGAATATTTGGTTTCTTTGTCGGCACCGGCAACTTGAACTGCTCGTAGGCAACCACGTGATACCAGAAAGTGGAATCCTGTTTTTCTTTCATTAAATCTTTCTGCCATTGGGGACGAGAATAGGTTTTTGGTCCTAAATAAAAATCCACCATCACATCCCGTCCCAGCGCAACCGTGTCCAAATCTCGCACAGCTTCCACAATTTCTTGCGGCATAGTGAAATAGCCGGTGTCATGCGGGGCAAGGTGCATCGGCACCATCGGGATGTAGCCAGAGAGTGGTTCTCCCGGCCATGGTGGCCGCAGAAAGCTGTCAGGATGCACCGCTGGTTCGTGTGCCACATCGGTGCGCAAGCGGTACAGCAGCGTATATTCTTCCAAATTGCTGAAATCAAAGCGGTTGATGATGCGGAATTGCAACTTCTCCAAGTCCACTGCCTCAATCTTGACAGGCTGATAGACCTTCCTTACCTCGGCCAACTGCGGGTGCGGCTGGCGGTCAGGATCCACCAGGCCGTTGATGCAAAAGTTGCCGTCGGAGGGCATGTTCTCCCCGAAGTCGCCGCCGTAAGCGTAAAACTCCCGGCCCTGCGCATCCTTCGTTAGCAGTCCCTGATCGACCCAGTCCCAGATGCAACCGCCCTGCAGCAGCGGGTACTTGTAGATGGTGTCCCAGTAGTTGGAGAGGCCGCCGCAGCTGTTGCCCATCGCGTGCGCGTACTCGCACATGATGAACGGGCGGGTCTGCGGCTCGCGGGCGTAACGGGCGAGGTAGCCCGCCGAGGGGTACATAATGGCCACGATGTCGGTGTTGCGGTCGTAGAGGGCGCGCTCGTACTGCACGGGGCGGCTGCTGTCCTTGGCCTTCAGCCAGTCGTAGGCGGCCTCGTAGCAGACGCCGTTGCCCGACTCGTTGCCCAACGACCAGACGATGATGCACGGGTGGTTCTTGTCGCGCTCGTACATATTGCGGACGCGCGCCACCGTAGCCTCCTTGAAATCAGCGCGTTTCGCCAACGACTTCTCGCCGTAGCCCTGCGCGTGCGACTCGGCGTTGGCCTCGTCGATGACGTAGAGGCCGTAGTAGTCGCACAAACGGTACAGTTCCGGAGAGTTAGGATAGTGGCTCGTGCGTATCGTGTTGATGTTGTTGGCTTTCATCAGCAGGATGTCTTCCTTGATGCGCTTGTCGGCCACGTGACCCGTTTTAGGGTCGTGCTCGTGGCGGTTCACCCCGCGGATGGTCACCGGCACCCCATTTACCTTCAAAAGACCGTCTTCGATGCGGATGTTGCGGAAACCGATGTACATCGCCACATCATCGAGGGAATTGCCCTTGTCATCCTTCAAGATAATCCATAATGTATATAAATAAGGATGTTCGGCATTCCAGGATTGCACATCGGGAACAACCATTTGGAAATGAAGGGTTTGTTTGCCAACATTGTAAAATTCGACGTTTGTGATTTTCCGTAGGGGCGAATAATTATTCGCCCCTACAACGTGGTCATTGCCCAATTCCACGACCACAGCGAATGTTTTGCCGTTGGAAATCGTATCCAAATTCTCCACCGTCACCTCCACATCCAAAATCCCGTTTTGGTACGTCGAATCCAAATCCGCCACCACCTTATAATCCAAGATGTGCGTTTTGGGTTGGGCGTAAAGAGTAATACTGCGCTCGATGCCGCTCAGCCGCCAGAAATCCTGGCATTCAAAGTAAGAACCGTCACTCCACTTGAAGACCTGCAGGGCGATGAGGTTGCGCTCCCCGAATCTCACAAACTTGGTGATGTCAAACTCGGAGTTGGTCTTGGCATCCTCGCTATAGCCCACGAACTCGCCGTTCACCCAAAGGTAGAAGCAGGATTTCGCGCCCCCGATGTTGATAATCACCTGCTTGTCCTCCCACGTTTTTTCGATGTCCACCCATTTTCGATAGCTGCCCACGGCATTGCCCTTCTCGGGAACTTTCGGCAACTGGCTGTTGTCGAAGTCGTTGGTGGTGTTCACATAGACGGGCACACCGTAGCCGTTGATCTCCCAGTTGCCGGGCACGGGGATGGTGCCCCAGCCGCTGTCGTCATAGTCGGTACGGAAGAAGTCGGCTGGACGTTCATCGGCATTGGGGACGTAGTGGAACGTCCATTGGCCGTCGAGCCACTCAATGTTCATCAGATTGTCAGCACTCTCGTTGTAGTCCGGGATATTGGCCCTCGGGGAGAGTTTGTTGACCTCGAATACGGCGGGGTCCTGCCACTCGGTGAAGGTCTGGGCGGAGACTAAGAGGCAGAAACTGGCAAAAAAAAGAGATAGCAATAGTCTCTTCACGTTCCTGAAATAAGTGTGCTGGACAAATCGGTGACTTTAGAACGTATAGCGCACGCCAACATTTAAGCTCCAGTCAAAATAATTAGCGGCAACATCATCGGTGAAAAGCATTCCGTAACCGGGTCGGAAGTCGAACTGCAGCGTCAGCGGAATGTTGAACTTGTACTCCAGACCGAAGATGCCGTTCACACCGAACTTGCCGTAATCGTAACGATACCGGGTATTATAAAACCAGCTGTCAAAAACGCCCCAGTACCAGGAGTAGCCCAAGCTGAGCCCCCCGCCGATAAATCCGTAGAGACCTTTGGTGAAGTGACCTTCGTACATTAGATTGGGATTAATCTCCAGAGAAGAAATCCCCCTACCATGGACATAGTGATTGGAACCAATGGTGTATTTGTAACCGAAATCAAGCTGCAAGGCCAGATGGTTTGTGAAGAAGGTCTTATAGGAAAGAGCTTCAAAATTGCCGGCCGTAACGCCGATGCTGTGCTTGTACGGAGCCTGGGCGAAAACACCGCCTGTCATTACCATAACAAGAAAGAAAAGGATTACATGATTCTTGAAATTTTTCATAATATGTATATTTTGGTTATACTTTTGTCGATGCAAAATTACTTTTTTTGGCAATTGAGAGATGGTTGTTTGAATAATAGTTAAATCAATCGTTCTTTGATTTTGACTTCATATACGGCATCAGGTACTTCCGCAAATCCACCCGCCACAGCTGCGCGGGAAAGTCGAAGGTGAGACCCATTCGGGTGGTATGAAAATGTTCACTGGTGAGATAGAAATCCAATCCGTTAGACGTGGCAATGGCCTCAATTTGCGCCTTGGTACCGGAAGGAAAATCCAATCGCCGTTTGTTTCCGGAGAAGAAAGAACCATCCTTAAAATCATACAACAGAATAAGGAACGGATGAAGAGCGGACAAAATATGGTTTTTGTCATAGTCGTAGCCACACAGAACAACCAGTTGGTATTCAGGAATGTATGTTGCTCCCGTGATTAATCCCTTTGTGTTGTAGGTGTCGCGCCGGTGCGCAACATGGGTGCCGGGCGTTTTAGGGAGACTATAAACGGTGGTCTGCGCGGAAACCCACTGCTTGGTAAAAAGGTAGATACTGTCATCCGTGACGATAAAGGCCTCGCAGTCAAAGTCGGTGCCTTGCAGATGAGCAGTGAAATCGGTTTGGTCTTCGTAGGAAAACCTTATGGTATCCACTTTGTATTTTTTGTTCCTTATCATTTCCTTGCTGATTCGCAAAATATGAAGATAATGCCTGTTACCTTTGTTGTTGCCTATGTCTCCGAAATAAATAAAATTGCTGTCTTGCGTGATTTCCTCGGTGTCCCGGTTCCGGGTTCGCTTGATACAAAAGGAATCTGTAATGACGGCATTGTTACTATCTATTCGATAGAGACATTTGTCGGTGTGGTCATTGTAGGTCCAAAAGCCGTTATTCCAGTAAAACAGAGAAGATGAACCTTCCAATAGAGAATCTAATTTGCCTAACACAGTGGATTTGACGATAGCGGATGGATATTTACAGCTGCCATTATTGACGTTTGCTTTAGTGTCATAATTGGTGGCCGCCGGATCGGTGCAACCACACACCAACGTCTGCCCGCATGACGTACACGCAAGCAAAAGGCATACAAAGAGGAGGGGCATCCGAATAAAGAATAGACAATTATAAATGTTCTTTTTCATACGGCAAAAATACATTTTTTTTGACCTTGAACCTTGAACTTTGATCTTTGAACTATAACCATTAAAATCGTATCTTTGCCGCGTGAAAAAAACAACTCCGCTTTCTGATCCGATTGAGCTCCACGGCAACTGTTTGTTCGTGTCGGACGCACATTTCCGCACCCCGCCGGACACTGAAAGTGAAGAACGGGAACTCAAGCTCGTGCAGCTGCTTAAGAGTCAGAACGGCAACCTTCACCATTTTTTCCTTTTAGGCGACATCTTTGACTACTGGTTCGAGTACCGCGACGTGGTTCCGAAAGGGTATGTCACGCTGTTCGCTTATTTGAAAGAGTTATATGCGCAAGGCACTCAGATTCACTATTTTACAGGTAACCACGATATGTGGGTGGAGGATTATTTCACGCAAACATTTGGGGCTACCGTTCATCATGAAGCACGATTAGTGGACATTAACGGGCACCGTTGTTTCGTGGGCCATGGTGACGGACTGGGTGGCAGGCAGCGTAAGTATCTGCTCATCAAGCGGATTTTCAACAGCAAGTTCAACCAGCGGCTGTACAGTATGTTGCACCCGAGGCAATCGTTCGCCATTTCACGTTTCTTTTCCGAAAAGAGCCGCAACTCCCATAATGAGAGCATGTTCGTCTTCAAAGGTGAGGGCGAATTCCAAGTGCAGTTCGCCCGTGAGCTGTTGCAGACCACAGATGTCGAATTCTTCATCTTCGCGCACCGCCACATCCCCATGCGTTACGAGCTTGCGCCTGGCCATCTTTTCTTCAACACCGGCGACTGGCTGGAGAAATTCAGCTATATCTCTTTTACCCCAAAAGACAGTGAACCTGTACTAAATGAAAATGTGATGTAACAAAATAACCTTTTCGTGCGACAAAAGAAACGTGGGGAATCTTTTGACAAGTTTTCCACGTGATAAAATGCTTAATACAAAGAAGATATGTTTCTTAGGGGTGCTGTTTGTCTTGATGATAGGTGGCGTGTGGCGAAGTATGGCACAAAATTGCCCTCCGAGACATCTGCCCTATTTTGAGGATTTCGAGAGCGGATTCGTTTACAATGGCTGGATTCACGGAGGAGCAGATTCCACTTTTCTCTATAGGGAATGTTGTTGGACTCAATGTAACATGCATGTGGATGTTTGGGCTACTCCTACTGCCCCAATTTATATTCCTCCAGATATGGTACTTGATCAAGCGATGCGCTTGAACAAGCAGCTGGCTTATCGACCCCGTGTACAAGAAAGAAGCATGATTTCGCCACCTCTCGAAGAATCTCCCACATATATCTCTTTTTCTGCTGTTTATAGTGCCCATGAATTTACAGGCAGCACCCTTGTGGACACCACTTTTGAGTCAGGTCTTCCTTTTGCTGTGGGATATGTGACGATGATTTCCGACACGTTAGCGGGATACGTACCGATAGATACGCTCTATATTTATAGTATTTGGGATGATTGGGATGAGCTCAATCACCCTACCGTCTACACCCTTAATCTCCTCTGCAAAGGAATCACTATTCCACCGCCCCATTTGGTGGTGTTTCGTTTGTTGGAAGAGTTTGAGACATGGGATGGAATTGTTGAGGCTTTTTTTAGAGACATCACCTTTTCCAACGAAGTGCTTATTGACACCACTATCGCATATAGTGACAGCATCTGTGTCGGCCAGCCCTACTCAGGGTATGGCTTCACCACTTCCGGATACGCCACCCCCGGTATTCATACGCTCACCCGCTCGGAATGCACGGACACTGCCGCCATTCTGCACAGTCTGACTCTCACCGTGTTACCCGAAAAGCACACGACGCTTTTCGAGTACATTTCTCCAGACGAAAGCGTGTATCACGATGGGGTGGCCTATTCCAGTCCGGGCGATTACACTTTCACTTACACTTCCTCCAACGGCTGCGATTCCGTGGTAGAGCTTCATATTCTATACCACCCGGACGAAATCCCCCAGATCACCGTATGGCTACCCAATGCGTTCACACCCAACAAGCCTACACTCAACAATGTGTTCCGGCCAGTGTTCAATTATCCGGAAGAAATAGAATCCTACAGCATAGAAATCTACAACCGCTGGGGAGGACTGGTTTCCCGCACGGAGGAACTGTCATTCGGCTGGGATGGTGCCAACGCGCCCGAAGGCGTTTATACGTGTGTAGTACGCTACAAGCCTCGTAGTGGAAAGGAAAAGATAGTAAAGGGCAGTGTGACGTTGATACGGTGAGAGCAATTTGGGGGAAATTTACTATTTTTGCCGCCAGAAATCGCAGCGCGGCATTTGATACGTCAAACCGCCTAATTTGAGACTTTTATTATGGAACTCCAAAATACACATTCCGATACCATCCCGCACCGTGCGGGCTTCGTGAACATCATCGGCAACCCCAACGTGGGCAAAAGCACGCTGATGAACCAGCTGGTGGGCGAAAAGGTCTCCATCATGACCTCCAAGGCGCAGACCACCCGCCACCGCATCAAGGGCATCGTCAACGGCAACGACTACCAGATCGTCTATTCCGACCTGCCCGGCGTGCTCGACCCCGCCTACATGATGCAGAAGTACATGATGCGCTTCGTGACAGACTCTTTGCAGGACGCTGACATCATCCTCTATCTCATTGAGTGCGGCGAGACCAAGTACAACGAGGAATTGGTCGAGAAAATCAACAAGATGGGAATCCCCGTCGTGTTCATCATCAACAAAACCGACAAATACACCGAAGAGCAAGTGACGGAATCGAAAACCCACTGGCAATCGATTCTCCCCACCGCCGACGTTTTTGCTATATCCGCGTTGAAGGGCGTGAACATCGAGGCCGTGCGCGACCGCATCATCGAGCTGCTGCCTGAGTGCCCGCCCTACTTCCCAAAAGATGCCCTCACCGACCGCCCGATGCGCTTCTTCGTTTCGGAACTTATCCGCGAACAGATTCTGTTGCAGTACAAGAAGGAAATCCCGTACAGTGTGGAGGTAGTCGTAGAGAGCTACAAGGAGGAACCCGACCTCATCCGGATAGCCGCGACCCTCTACGTGGAACGTTCCACGCAGAAGGCCATCATCATCGGCAGCAAAGGTTCAGCCATTAAGAAATTAGGTACAGATGCGAGACTTTCCATCGAAGACTTCCTGCAAAAGCATGTCTTCCTCGACCTGTCCGTCAAAGTCCTCAAAGACTGGCGCAACAACGAACTGCAGATGAAACGCTTCGGCTATTCGTTAGGAGATTGAGGAATGTTTTGCAGAAAACTGCGGAAATGCAGAAAAGTGCAATCGATTCCTGTCAAAGTCGTTAAAAAGACGCTAATCTTTCAACTTCTTCACTTTCAGGCTGATGAAAGCCTCCGTGATGGTGTCGTCGTCATCGTCACGATCGCCTTTCTCGTCATCGTCGTTCTCCTTGTCTGACGACTCCTGATCCTTGGAAGACTTATTCATGTCTTTGAGATGCACCTTACTGAGGTCGAGCAGCAGGTCGAAAATCGGGTCTTCCTCGAATTCATGCAAGCTGTGATTCAGAAAGACAACGTCTTTCATCAATCGGAGAAGTTTGTGCATGAACATAAGGAAATCCTTCTTGGAAGCATGGAGCTCCATTTCCCCGTCCTGATCGGGAGAATCTTCTTCCTCATGATCCTCTTCAGCCGTCTCTTCATTGACCGTTTCGTTTTTGACAACTTCGTTCGTTGCCTCATTTTCCGCAGGCATCTTTGTGCCGCAACCCATTTCGGGCAAATTTTCTTCGTTTTTCTTTTTCATAGTATTTAAATTTAGTGCCACAAATATACAATGAGAAAGCCCGTCTTGTCAAGGGTTTTTGTAATTTTTTTTGATTCTGATAATCAACGAATTATAAATTGTGATATAATATTTTAACAATTATTAGTTAATTTTATTTTCAAATTTCGCAGATTTTCGGAGTTTGCACCGCAAAACCGAAAATAATGTATCTTTGCGGCCGTGTTTGACTATAATTATAACTATAACTATGACTATGAACTTTGTCTGTTCACTGTTCACTCTTCACTAATCACTCTTCACTAATCACTCTTCACTAATCACCATTGCCTTAAACATCTTACATTAAATAAACAAACAATGAACATTATCGAAAAAATCAAGGAAAATGCCAAGAAGGCCAACAAACGTATTGTTTTGGCCGAAGGTGAGGAAGAAAGAAACTTAAAAGCAGCCGACATCATCATTGAAAACGGTTATGCTGCCATCACTTTGTTAGGCAACAAGGCCAACATCGAGGCCAAAGCCGCTGAATGGGGTCTCAAGAACATCGCAAAAGCAGACATCATCGACCCGTTAAATAATCCCAAAAAGGATTTCTATGCTAATATGCTGTATGAAATCCGCAAAAACAAGGGCATGACGATGGAAGAGGCCCTCAAGAAAGTCGAGGATCCGCTTTACTTAGCCACCCTGCTCATCAAGAACAAGGACGTTGATGGCGAAGTGACTGGCGCACAGCACGCTACCGGCGATGTACTCCGTCCTGCTTTCCAAATTGTAAAGACATTACCAGGCATTTCCGTCGTTTCTGGTGCTTTCATCATGTGCTTCCAAGACAAGAAGTGGGGCGACGACGGTGTGATGGTCTTCGCTGATTGTGCCGCTGACCCGAATACCGACGAAAACAAGCTCGCCCAGATCGCGGTCGTCACGGCTCAAACCGCCCGCACCATCGCCGGCATCGAGCCTCGCGTGGCCATGCTGAGCTTCTCCACGAAGGGTTCTGCCAAACACGAACTGGTCGATAAAGTGGTCAACGCCACTCGCATCGCCAAGGAGATGGATCCCAACCTTGTGATTGACGGTGAGTTGCAGGCCGATGCCGCCATCATCCCGTCTGTAGGTGCTCAAAAAGCTCCCGGCAGCCCTGTCGCGGGTAAGGCTAACGTGTTGGTGTTCCCGTCATTGGAAACAGGCAACATCGCCTACAAACTCGTGCAACGTTTCGCCGGCGCTGATGCCGTGGGCCCTGTCATGCAAGGCATGGCGGCTCCTATCAACGACCTCTCCCGCGGCTGCTCCGTGGAAGACATTGTCAGCCTCGTGGCCATCACCGCTTGTCAGGCCGCTGGTAACACGTTCTAATCGGTAATCCCAATCACGGTAGAGACGCGTCACGGAACGTCTCCTCCATGCATTATTCAAACCTGACCCACGTCAGATACGGCTTTTAGCTATTAGCTTTTGGCTATTGGCTTTCGGGTACGAATCCCAGCTAACAGCCAATAGCTAATAGCCAAAGTTGTAACAGTGCATGAATAATATGCATAGTATATAATGTAATATATGTCACAGTTTTCCTTTCACTGGCAGCTGGCGCATCGTATCCTGCGCGACAAAGGTAACCGATTTGCCAAACCAATTATCCGCCTTTCGGTATTCGGTGTGGCTTTGGGTGTTGTTATCATGTTGATAGCCTTAGGCGTTACATCCGGTTATAAGCAGGTGATTGAGGAAAAAGTGGTGGCCATGGGACAACATATCCGCATTTCGCACTATGATCGCAACTATTCCGATGAACAGATCCCCATTACACTGAATGATACGTTGTTAGAAGAACTTCACAGTAATCCGGAAGTGACTTCCATACAACCTTTCGCCACGAAAGTGGGCATCATCAAAACGTCCGACCAAGTGGAAGGTATCGTGCTGAAAGGGGTGGACTCCTCTTTTAATGGTCTCCAGTTTGCCCATAACATAGTGGAAGGAGACACACTGCAACTAAACGACACCACAGCCAACAATCATATCATCCTCTCCAAGCATTTGACAGACAAGCTACAAATCAAGTTAGGGGATAAGGTGCGCACCTATTTTGTACAAGACCCGCCAAGACAGCGAAGCTTCACGTTGACAGGTATTTACGAGACAGGTCTGCCCGAATATGATGCCAAATTCGCTTTGGTTGATCTCCGTCATGTACAAAAGCTCAACAACTGGAATACACAACAAGTAAGCGGTGTGGAGGTGCTCACCAGCGACTATAACAAAATTGATGAAACAGGCGAACAAATTCACCATAAAATTGATATGAATCTGAAAGCAGAAACCATAAAACAGATATATCCCGAAATCTTTGACTGGATCGCCTTATTTGACACCAATGTTTCCGTGTTGCTTATCATCACGACATGTGTCTGCATGATTACCATGATGTCCATCTTTTTCATCATTATTTTGGAAAACACACGGCTAATCGGGATTCTCAAAACATTGGGAATGAAAACAAAACACGTTCTAACCACCTTTCTGATTGTGTCTGGCCGCACCTTATTGAAAGGTTTGCTGATCGGAAATATTTTTGGACTCGGACTCGGATGGTTGCAGCAAAAATTCCATTTTGTCAAGCTAGACCCTGACACCTACTACGTGAATTTCGTTCCGATAAAATTTCAGGCTTTGGAGGTTATTCTTTTGAATATCAGCGTTTTCACAGCCTGTATGCTCGTACTCGTCGTTCCCGCATGGATCATCAGTAAAAAAATATCACCCGTGAAAGCGGTACAATTCGAGTAGGGGCGAATAATTATTCGCCCCGACGAGCGTTATTCATCCTTACGGTTCACTTTCCGTTTCATCAAGAAATACATGCCCCAATAGGCGAGCGTCACACCAAGGGTGATGCCCACCACTATCGGGAATCGCTGCTTCAGCGAGGAGAAAGTGATGGGTATCAGCAGAGCTGCCAGCAACATGAAATAACGCAAAACAGCCTTCATGCTACTTCAATTTAGCCAGTTGCTCTTTGATGATGCGGATTTTCTCTTCCGCGTCGGCTTGCTTTTTGCGCTCAATATCAACTACTTGCTGCGGTGCGTTGTTTACGAAACGTTCGTTGGAGAGCTTCTTCAACACATTCTGCAGGAAACCTTCCGCATATTTGAGGTCAGCTTCTAACTTCTTGATTTCCTCATCCATATCCACCAGTCCAGTCAAAGGCATGGAATACTGGATTTTGTTTTCGATGAACGAAGCCCCGTCAATGTCTTTACTTTCCAGATAGTTAATATGTTCCAGATTGCAAAGTTTAGCAATCACTGCGTCGGTGGCGGGATTGGCTGCTGACGGATTGGTATAAACGTTGAGCGTAAGGGCTTTCTTCTGCGGGATGTTCTTCTCCGTTCTGATGCGGCGCACCTGGTCAATGACCTTACGGGCGGCGGCGAAGTCGTCCAGCACTTTCTGATTCACCTCAGCTTCCACCTCAGGCATCTTCGTCATCATAATGGATTCTTTTTCGCCTCTCTGACGCATAGTTTGCCACAATTCTTCCGTGATGAACGGCATAAACGGGTGCAAAATCTGCATCAGCACTTCGAAAATGTCGATGATTTCCCGGTAGGTCTTGCCATCGATAGGCTGCTGAAAACCGGGTTTCACCACTTCGAGGAAGCAGGAGCAGAAATCGTCCCACACGAGTTTGTAGATGTCCATCAGGGCTTCGGAAATGCGGTAGCGTTTCACATTCCACTGCACGCCTTGCAGCACTTCCGTCATACGCTCGTGAATCCAGGTTATAGCGGTTTCGGTGTGCAGCGGCTGCGGCAGATTATCATCAACCTGCCAGCCTCTTACCAAGCGGAAGGCGTTCCAGAGCTTGTTGCTGAAATTACGACCCTGTTCGCACAGAGATTCGTCAAACAGCAGGTCGTTGCCGGCGGGCGAACTGAGCAACATACCGAAACGCACGCCATCGGCACCGTATTTCTCCATCAGCATGATGGGATCGGGCGAGTTGCCGAGCTGCTTCGACATCTTGCGGTGCAACTTGTCGCGCACCGTACCCGTGAAATACACATCCTTGAACGGAATCTTGCCGCGCCACTCCAGACTGGCCATGATCATACGCGCCACCCAGAAGAAGATGATGTCGGGGGCCGTGATCAAAACCGCCGTCGGATAATAGTAGTTGATTTCCGGATTGTCGGGGTTACGGATGCCGTCGAACACGGAGATCGGCCACAACCACGAGGAGAACCAGGTGTCCATTACATCCTCGTCTTGCTTTAAGTCATTGGCAGTCAGGTTCAGTTCGGGGTATTTTTGACGAGCGATGTTCAAAGCCTCGTCGGCATTGTGCGCCACCACAAATTCGTGGTTCGGCAGATACCAAGCCGGGATGCGGTGTCCCCACCAAAGCTGGCGGCTGATACACCAGTCTTTGATGTTCTCCATCCAGTGGGCGTAAGTGTTCTTGAACTTCTCAGGATGGAAATTAATGTCGCCGTTCATCACGGCATCGAGGGCGGGTTTCGCTAATTCACCCATCTTGCAGAACCATTGCATAGAGAGTTTCGGCTCGATGACTTCGTTGGTGCGTTCCGAGAAGCCCACCTTGTTTGTGTAATCCTCAATCTTCACGAGATTGCCACCTTCCTCCAACAACGGAATAATGGCCTTCCGCGCCTCAAAACGGTCCATGCCCACGAGGAACTGCGCGTTCTCGTTCAGCGTGCCGTTGTCGTTGAAGATGTTGATGGTCTCCAGGTGGTGCTTGATGCCGAGGTTGTAGTCGTTGATGTCGTGCGCCGGTGTGATTTTCAGCGCGCCGGTACCGAACTCGCGTTCCACATATTCATCGTAAATCAAAGGAATAGAACGGTTTACGACAGGAACGATGGCGCGTTTGCCTTTGTATTTGGCATAACGCTCGTCCTCAGGATGCATACAGATGGCCGTATCGCCGAGGATGGTTTCCGGACGGGTTGTGGCAATCGTGATGTACTCATTCTCTTCGCCCTCAATTTGATAGCGAACATAATAGAGTTTCGACTGCAACTCTTTGTAAATCACCTCTTCGTCGGAAACGGCGGTCAACGCTTTGGGATCCCAGTTGACCATGCGCACGCCACGGTAAATCTTACCCTTGTTGTACAGATCGACAAACACGTCAGTCACGGCTTCCGACATCTCCGGATCCATGGTGAATTTGGTGCGCTCCCAATCGCAGGAAGCACCCAACTTGCGGAGCTGTTTGAGGATGATGCCGCCATATTTCTCTTTCCATTCCCAAGCATGCTTCAGAAATTCCTCCCGCGTAAGATCCTTTTTGTCAATGCCTTGCTCCTTGAGGTAAGCCACCACTTTGGCTTCCGTGGCGATAGAGGCGTGGTCGGTGCCAGGCACCCAAACGGCGTTGAAACCCTTCATACGGGCGCGGCGAATCATCACATCCTGTAAAGTGTTGTTGAGCATGTGGCCCATGTGCAGCACGCCCGTCACGTTCGGCGGCGGAATCACGATGGAATATGCCGGTCTGCTGTCGGGTTCGGAGTGGAAAAAGCGATTCTCCATCCAAAACTGGTACCATTTGTCCTCAACCGCAATCGGGTCGTATTTGGTATTGATTTCTGTAGCCATGTTTGTTCTAATCTAACCTATTATATATTAACGATTTACAATGAAAATTTTTCCTTTTTGAAAGGAAGCGCAAAGATACAATTTTTTGTGAAAGATAATACGTGCAGAAATCTCGCATCTCCCCAACTGAAGAAGAGATAATCATCCCATATCCAGTGCGGTCGGTATAAGATTCGGTTGACCAATGCTAATAAATAAGGCTTTATCTTTGCATCAGTTTTAGAATTTCCACCTCAGGCAGCCCTGTGATTCTTGCAACCATTGTGGTGTCAAGACCTTCTTCAAGCATATTGAGCGTGAGCTGGTATTTCTCATTGGTGCGTCCTTCTTCACGTCCTTCTTCACGTCCTTCTTCACGTCCTTCTTCACGTCCTTCTTCACGTCCTTCTTCACGTCCTTTTTCACGTCCTTCTTCACGTCCTTCTTTGATGCCTTGCTCATAGCCCAATTTCCTACCGTCCTCGAGGGCAACGTTCATGGCATCACGCACATCATAATAGTCCATCAGGCTCTTTTTGTACTTCTTCTTTTCCATTTTGGTGAGTTTAGAAAACCTGCAGTCCTCAAACAGCCCACGGAAAATCTCGTCTTCATCCGACAAATCCTGTTCATTCATCTGGTGCATATTTTTTAGGATGAACGCCCATTTCTGCTTGTCATCCAGAAAGTTGATGTTTTTCAGCTGTCCGATATTCTGCGCTGCAAATTTACTCAATTCTAAAAAACAAAATACTTTTTTTTCAGAATAAACCACATTTTCGTCATCTTTCAGCTTTACTATGTGGAAAGCCTTTTCGCTGTGTACAAACTCGTCAGAATCGTAATCCATTATGTTAAAAGATATTACGGTCGGGATATTGTATTTCATATCCCCACGCTCAACCTCACTGCTCACCACACGGCTGTCGTAGGTGATAATTCTGTTTTGGAAGAACGACTGCTTGGAGCGCTGCATTTCGATGATGAAGTGCTTGTCAGTATTCGTTACGCAGTAGATGTCAAACACTACCCTTTTCTCCGATTCCCTCTCTCCGAATAACTCTGTGGGCTTGAAGGTAATGCTGACAACATCACGCATAATGTCTGGGAGAAAAGCCCGAAGGAAACAAATCAACCTATCCGGACCTCTCCGTGTCATGAAGAAAATTCTTTTAATGCCAAAGTCGGTTAATGGGTTGATGTAAAAGTGGTGTTCAATACCGGCACCGTAGTTAGAGTTGTTTTTGTTTAGTTTTTCGTTTTTTTCTCTCATAGTTTTTTGTTTGGTTAATCGTTTTGTTTCTTGTGGTTGGATAGTTTGTCAATGGAACGTGTCGATGCACTCATCTACAGGATCATCTCTCGTTCTTTTAGACTTCTTTTTCCACCTGCAAAAATACATCAGAAAACAACCTTTGTCAATAGATTTTTAAAATTTTTGTTCCATCCTGATATTCACTGTGTTACATGATTTTTTAGAAAATTAATTAATAGTATATAGTTAATTTTAAGTAAGTGTTTTGGGATTTTTTGGCGATTTTTTCCAGAAACTCACTAATTCCTGACTTTGTGATTTTGCGGGCATCGAAAGGCTTTGCGTTTGCATTTTTTCCTGTCCGCATGTATTCATAATTTGCGTATCTTTGCCGTCCAATTTTCAGATACAAAAAAAGTTAACGATATGGAAAGAATTTCAAAAAGAGTGCTGGGAATGCCGGCATCAGAAACATTGGCCATGACCGCATTGGCACGTGAGTTAAAGGATAAAGGTCAGGATGTCATCAGCCTGAGCATCGGAGAACCGGATTTCAATACGCCGGAAACCGTGAAGGAATACGCCAAACAGGCTATCGACGACAATTTCACGCATTATCCGCCAGTACCCGGTTATGCCGATCTGTTGAAAGCAATCAGCCTTAAGTTCAAGAGAGACAACAATTTGGATTACACCACGCAACAGATTGTCGTCTCCACGGGAGGTAAACAAGCCATCTACCAAACGGTCATGGCATTGGTGAACCCCGGTGACGAGGTGATTATCCCCACTCCTTATTGGGTCTCCTACCGCGCCATCGCGCAAATGGCCGAAGCTGAAATCAAGTATGTCCCTTGCAAGATTGAGAACGATTTCAAGATTACGCCCGCACAGTTGGAGGCCGCCATCACCCCGAAAACCAAGCTGATGATGTTCAGTAGCCCTTCCAACCCCACGGGTATGATCTATTCCAAAGAGGAACTCCGTGCCATCGCAGAGGTGGTTGCCAAACACCCGCAAATGATGATCATGTCTGACGAAATTTACGAACACATCAACTTCGTAGGTGGCCACGAAAGCATTGCTCAGTTCGATTTCATTAAAGACCAAGTAGTTACCGTCAACGGCGTGGCGAAAGGTTTTGCCATGACGGGCTGGCGTATCGGTTTCATCGGTGCTCCCGTGGAGGTGGCCAAGGCCTGCAACAAGCTGCAGGGACAAATCACTTCCGCCACCGGCTCCATCTCCCAACGCGCCGCATTGAGAGCCATGGAAATGGACCCCAAAACCTCGGAGGACATCATCAACATGCGGAATATCTTCAAGATGCGTCGCGACATGGTCTATGACCTGCTGAAGCAAATCCCCGGTTTTGAGGTCACGCTGCCGCAGGGCGCCTTCTACTTCTTCCCGAAAGTGAGCAGTCTGTTCGGCAAACATGTGCCTGCTGACTCAAAATTCGCCGCCCAGTACAACAAAACGGTCATCGAGAATTCCACCGACCTCGCATTCTACTTCCTGTTGGACGCCAGCGTTTCCACCGTACAAGGCACCGCCTTCGGTGACGACGACTGCATCCGCCTCTCCTACGCTACCTCCGAAGACCGCCTCAAAGAAGCCTGCAAACGTATCAAACAGGCCGTTGAAAATCTGAAATAATTAAAACAACAATTTCCTTAAGCAGCCCCGAAGGGGCAAGACGCGCGAAGCGCAAGTAACCCCACACTGCGCTATGCTTGTGTGGGGTTCAAAAAAAAAGAATATGAACAATCTCAAGAAATTAATGACGATTTTGACCGTCATCATAGGAATGGCGGTGGTCGTGCAAGCGCAGAACATCCGTTACACATTGCTCAGTTCCACACAAAACGAAGCGGTGGTGCGCGTGGATTTCGGTGCCTTCCAAACAGAAACAGTTTCCGTGAACGGTGAGGATATGCAAAAGCTTATCATGGCAAACGCCTACCCCATCTTAAAAAAAGGCAGCCCCGAATTGCTTCAGTCGGCATTCTCCTTGATTGTGCCTGAAGGAAGCAATCCGGAAACAGAAATCCTGGATGAGCAATACACTATTGTAGAACATTTTGCATTGGCCCCGTCAAAAGGTAAACTTTACCGTGACGTCAACCCGGCGGACATCCCGTACATGAAAAGCGCGGATTATCAAACATCCAATTACTTGTTAAACAATGCGATAAAAGCGGACAAAACCTATCAGCTTCGCGATTTTCATGGAATGAATTTCAAGGTTTATCCTTTCGATTACAACCCTGAAGCGCAGAAACTGAAGATTTACTCTTCCGTGACGGTCAAGGTGACGTTCAACAGCACGAGATCTGTTGCCGCCGCCACCAAAATCAACCGCACCTTCGATGCCGTTTATTCTAACCAATTCTTGAACTACAAAGGTTTACGCGGTACTCCAGTAACCGAAGAAGGGGACATTTTGGTTATCTGTCCTGAAAATTTCATGGAAGCCATGCAACCATACGCCGACTGGAAGATTCGGAATGGCTATAATGTAGAAATGGTTTCGGTAGTGGCCGCCGGCAATAGCGCCAGTGCCATAAAAACCTATATCACAAACTATTACAACGAACACAATCTGGCTTATGTGATTATTGTGGGTGACAACGCACAATTCCCCACTCCGAGCATTAGCGGGGACAAGGTTGACAACTATTTCACGGAAATCGCAGGCGGTGATTCTTACCCGGACATCATTCTAGGCAAGATTTCCGCTGAAAACGCGGCACAGGTGGAAACCCAGGTACAGCGTTTTATCGAATACGAGCAGAATCCTCCTGAAACTTCCCATTTCACATCGTTCATGGGCATTGCATCCAATCAGGGTCCTGGTGACAATAACGAATATGACTACCAGCATATCCGCAATATTGACAACAAGCTGCAAAATTACACCTATACTTCCGGCTATGAACTTTTCGAAGGTAGCCAAGGTGGGTTGGATGCTTCAGGCGATCCTACGGCATCCATGGTGGCCACAAATGTCAACAGTGGGGTAGGTATCATCTGTTATTGCGGACACGGAAATGTGCAGAATTGGTCAACCACAGGCTTTAGCAACAACAACGTCAACAATTTAACGAATGTCGGAAAACTCCCCTTCATCATATCTGTGGCCTGTGTGAACGGTGCCTACCATTCCGGTACTTGCTTTGCAGAGGCCTGGCTACGTGCTACACACAATGGGGAACCGACAGGCGCTGTAAGCTTTTTGGGCTCCACCATCAACCAGCCGTGGGATCCACCGATGTGCGCCCAAGATGAGATGATAGACCGTTTGATCGGTACTATTCCTACTAACAAAAATTACACATTCGGCGGCGTATTCTTCAATGGATTAATCAAAATGCTGGATGTCTATAACGAAAATGAAGTTTCCCGCACCTGGATTCTGTTCGGAGACCCCACTCTTCTGTTGCGCACCGCGGTTCCCGAACAGCTTGAAATCACCCACAATGCCATCCTTCCCGTTGGCGTTCCTTCTGTAACATTCGCATCTTCTGTCGAGAATGCTAAAATCACCGTTACCCATAATGATGAAATTGTAGCGACAGGCCGCATCTCCAATGGCGAATATACACTCCATTTCAACGACACCTACCTTCCGACTGACACCCTGAAAGTGCTGGCCACTGCAGCCAACTATCTTCCCTACGAAGGCTTGTTGAATTTCATCCCGAACCAAGGTCCTTATGTGATTGCCGGTGGCTTGACCCTTGCTGATAATACCCTTCCGTTTGTGAACAACCATCCCAACAATTTGCCCGAATTCGGCAAGACCATGACCGTGACACCGCAAATCATCAATATCGGCAACCAAGCCGCCACTAATGTGCGAATCAATATCTCCACGGAGGACGAATACATCACCCTGAACAATCCAAGTCTTACTATCCCGACACTGCCTGCACATGACACACTGTCCAACCCTCCCACATTCACCCTCAAGGTCGGAAATGTAGTGCCGGCTAACCACGTATCCGTTCTCAAAATGGAAATAATTTTTAATGGTGATACCTTAAGGCAGAACAAATCGGTGAAACTGTATGCACCGGAACTGGTCATCACAGCACTGACTATTGATGATTCGGAAAACGGCAACGGCAACCACAGAGTTGATTTCAATGAAACGTTCAACTGCAACATCACTATTTCCAACACAGGAAATATGCCTATTGTTGGCGGTAACATTTTCTTTGAAAATCCCGGAAATGAACTGATCTTTCAAACCGATTCCATCTTTTTCCCAGCATTAGATGTAAATAGTACCGTAACAGTGTCTTTGCAAGTTACTGCAAGCGATGCTCTTCAAGAACCCACTATCACCTATATCAAAGCTGGACTTTGGGTAAACTATTATTATGCTTACGCCCTTTTCCCTGTAAAAATCGGTTCGATTATGGAAAATTGGGAAACAGGGGATTTCTCCAGCCTGAACTGGCAGAACACTAGTTCCTCTCCCTGGACCATTTCTACATACCTCCCGTATGAAGGCTCCTATTGTGCCAGATCTGGTTCAATTGGCAACAACGGCAATACCACGTTGAGGATTACCGACACGGCTACGATCGCGGACACAATTTCTTTCTTCTACAAGGTTTCCAGCGAAGCAAACTATGACTTTTTGGTGTTCAAAATAGATGGACAAACCAAAGGTGAGTGGAGCGGAAACATCAATTGGACCCGAGCCGTTTATCCAGTGAGTGCAGGCCCACACACCTACACGTGGACCTATTCCAAAGATCAGTACCAAAATGCTGGCTCGGACTGCGCCTTTATTGACGCCATCTCCTTCCCTTGTGGCAAAGTGAACAATCCTGTGGGAATCCAAGAATTCGAACAAAACGCGATTTTACATGTCTGGCCTAATCCTACCACAGATATCCTCCATGTTCAACTGCAGGATGACCCGAATATGCAAGATTACACTTACCAATTGTTCAATTTGACTGGAAAACTACTACAAGGCGGACCTCTGACGGATAATAATTCAGAAATAGATGTAAGAAACTATGCTTCAGGAATTTATTTCTTGAAATTAGAAAACAAACTGCATCAAATTCAAACTGTCAAATTCATTAAGAAGTAGTCATGGACGAAGCAAGACCGTTAATACTGATTGTCAATGATGATGGTTACGAAGCCAAGGGGTTGGAGGCGATGGTTTCGATAGCCAAGCCGCTGGGTGAAGTGGTCGTAGTGGTACCCGACCGGACCCGCTCCGGCATGGGCCACGCCATCACGATGGGCGAACCGCTACGTCTTACCAATTACAAGAACGAAGACGGCATCGCCTATTACAAGACCAACGGAACACCTGTGGATTGCATCAAATTAGGGGAAAAAGTAGTGCTTCGCGACCGTAAGATTGATTTGGTGTTGTCGGGTATTAACCACGGTTCTAACTCCTCTGTTAGTTTGATTTATTCCGGCACCATGGCTGCAGCCATCGAAGCCGCGTTCGATAATATTCCATCTGTTGGACTTTCCCTGCTAGACTATAGCCCGAACGCTGACTTCTCAGCAGCTGTCCATTACGGCCGTCAAATTGTGGAGAAGGTGCTGAAGAAGGGCCTTCCTCCGCATATCTGTCTGAACGTCAATTTTCCAAAAGTACCTGTGGAGGAAATCAAGGGCATCCGCATTACGCGACAATGTCATGCCACTTGGCATGAGGATTTGCAGGAACGCACTGATCCATACGGGCGGAAATATTACTGGCTCACAGGCTGGCTGGAACGCCTTGAAGAGGATGAGAACACTTGCGAAGGGGCACTCCAACGTAATTATGTCTCCGTGCAACCTGTGCAGTTTGACTTGACCGCACATCAATACATTTCAACCTTAAAATATTTAGAATTATGATGGACAAACTCAGAAGAGATTCTTACGGAGTAGGCATAGCGCTGGGTATTTTGCTGCCAGCCATCCTTTTCGGTATCCTTTACGGCATTTATGCGCTTATTTTGAACGGCAACCCGCAAATGCTGGTCAGAAACCCTAAACTCACGAAAGACCTGATCCCGAAATTCATCCTTCTCGCCTTGATCCCGAACATTTTCACTCTGCGTTACTATCTGTTGAATCTCAAATTCGACAAGACCGGACGTGGCATACTTGCAGTCTCCTTTGCTTGGGCCATTGTCTTTTTGGCAGCACAATTTCTCTTGTAAAACTAATAACTAATAGCCAAAAGAGGCCCGGATATTTCCGAGCCTCTTTTTTTTAGGTTTGAATTTTTGACTACTCCAAGCTGATAGCCTCGCACGGACAAACGTCAGCGCAAGCACCGCACTCGATGCAGAGATCAGGGTTGATGGAGTAAGCAGCGCCTTCAGAGATAGCCTCTTGAGGGCATTCGCCGATGCAAGTTCCGCAAGCGGCGCAAAGATCTTCATTAATTTTGTATGCCATACTTTTTAATTGTTGTTGATTGAGCGGCAAAGATACACTTTTTATGAATCTCTGAACACTCGGTGAAAATTTTTATTATAGGTTTCCGTTCATTTCGGGTGCGATAGATGGTTAACGAAACCAGAGGTTTAAAAACCTATCAAAAAAAACGCCCGGCAACTATGTCGGGCGTTTTTTTGATCAATAGAGACGCACGGCTGTGCGTCTTTACAACGAGTTTTATTCCTCGTCTTTGTGCTCTTCTTCGTATTTCTTGATGATTTCGCTCTGAACATCGGCAGAAACCTGTTGATATTCGGCGAATTTCATGCTGTAAGAAGCACGACCGGAAGTGATGGAGCTCAACGTGGTGGAGTATTTGTTCATCTCTGCCAACGGAATCTTGGCATGGATCATCTGGAATGCGCCTTCGCTTTCCATACCCATCATGATACCGCGACGGCCCTGCATGTCGGTCATCACATCGCCCATACGGTCGGCGGGGACGAAAATGTCAACGTCGTAGATAGGCTCCAGAATCTTCGGACCGGCGTTCTTGAAGGCTTCCTTGAAAGCGTTACGACCAGCCAACTTGAATGCCAACTCGTTGGAGTCAACCGGGTGCATTTTACCGTCATAGATGTTCACCACGATATCGCGAGCGTAGGAACCGGTGAGCGGACCCTCTTCCATCTTCTCCATGATACCCTTTAAGATAGCGGGCATGAAGCGTGCATCGATAGCACCACCGACGATACAGTTGTTGAAGATCAACTTACCACCCCAAGGCAGATCGTAGGTCTCCGTAGCACGGATCGGGTATTTGGTCTGGGTGGGCATGCCTTCGTAGTAAGACTCGATAAGCATGTGAACCTCACCGAATTGACCGGAACCACCGGACTGCTTTTTGTGACGGTACATTGCCTCAGCAGATTTCGTGATGGTCTCACGATACGGAATCTTCGGAGCGTAATATTCAATGTCAATCTTGTTGAGCTTCTCAATCATCCATTTCACGATGTTGAGGTGTTGCTCGCCCTGACCGGAGATGATGAGCTGTTTCAGTTCCTTGGACTGTTCCATCTGGAAGGTCGGGTCAGTCTTGCGGATTTCGTTGAGGGCAGCACCCAATTTCTCATCGTCAGAGCTGTTGACGGCGCGAACAGCGGTACGGAACTTAGGATCTGGATAAACCGTGGGTTCAATCACATCATCGCCCTTGGCTACGAGAGTAGAGCAAGCGGGAGAAGATTTCAGTTTGATGGTAGCCACGATGTCGCCGGCCACAGCCTTCTCCACTTCCACGCGGTTCTTGCCACAGAAAGCGAGCAGCTGGGAAATACGCTCTTTAGTATTAGTGGTGGTGTTCAACAGGTCGTCAGCTTTCTTGATTTCGCCATCGGCAACCTTGATGAAAGCGACCTCACCGAGGTGTTGTTCGATACCAATCTTGAAAATATAACCTGCGAAAGGATTGGCGGCATTGCATTTGTGCTCGTTACCGTTGGTGGCTTTCATAGTGCGGCCTTCGTCGGGAGTCGGGCAGTTCTTGATGACGAGATCCATGAGGCGGTCAATACCTTGGTCAGTCTTGGCGGCCACGCAAATCACCGGGAAGGTGCCGCGGTTGGCGATACCGAGTTTCAGACCACGAATCATTTCGTCTTCGGAAAGAGTACCCTCTTCGAAGTATTTGTCCATCAAAGCCTCGTCGTTTTCAGCAGCGGCTTCAATCAAAGCAGCGTGCATCTCTTCAGCCTTGCCCATCTGGTCAGCGGGGATGTCTTCCACCACCATTTTGCCACCGTTAGCAGGGAATTTGAGCATCTTCATTTGCAGAAGGTCGATCACGGCGTCGAAGCCGATACCGGCGTTCACAGGATATTGGAAAGCCATGACGCTGCCGCCAAAGTATTCCTTCAGCTGGTGCAGGGTTTCGTCAAAGTTAGCTTTTTCGTGGTCAAGTTGGTTGACTGCGAACATCACGGGGATGCCAGCGGCCTTGGTGTGGCGCCATTGGATTTCGGCACCCACATCGACACCGTTCTGGGAATTGATCACCATGAGGGCGGTGTCCATCACGCGCAGAGCAGAAATTGTCTCACCAATGAAGTCGTCAAAACCTGGGCAATCAACCATGTTGATTTTCGTGCCGTTGAATTCGGCATACATGACAGAGCTTTGGATAGATTGTTGTCTTTCGAGTTCCACTTCACGGTAGTCGGAAAGTGTGTTCTTGTCCTCAACAGTACCTCTTCTGCTGATGACGCCGCCGTGAAATGCCATAGCCTCACAGAGAGTGGTCTTACCCGTGCGGTTACCGCCGATGACAGCGATATTTCTGATTTCTTTCGTTTGATAAACTTTCATTGGTGTATAATTAATTGATTTTTAATATTTTATATTTTTAACGTAATAGGGCGCAAAGTTACAAAAATTTTTGACATAAAGGGGTCAGGAAGAGAAAAATATTCTGGAATTGTAGAAGCGAATAATTATTCGCCCCTACGTCTCGCGGGATTTAAAACAAAAAAGCCCTCCAGGAACCTGAAGGGCTATGGTATTGGGCGACGACCTACTCTCCCACCTGTAGGGCAGTACCATCGGCGCGGTCGGGCTTAACTTCTCTGTTCGGAATG
>OMYJ01000013.1 GCA_900315245.1 uncultured Bacteroidales bacterium | reverse complement strand
GTCGTAGGTGTAGCGGAAGTTCTGGATGGTGGAGTCAACGGAGAAATATTCCATTGACGGGTCGTTCAATGAAGGTCGGCCTGTACTGTTGTTCCCCGCAGCATCTTCCAAGTCACCAATCGGCGGATGCCACGGACCAACAGGGTCAGCATATTTCTGACCTGTTTTCAAATGTGTCAGTAAGCCTATGTTATTGTATTCGTATTTGGAAGCGGTGCCGTTGCCATAGCTGCATTTTGTGGGCTGCCCGAAAAGGTTGTACCCATGCACAGCAAAAATGCGGTTGTCGTCGTCATGGCGGGTGATTTCAGACAGATATCCTTTTCCCGTATAGGTGAAATCTGTGGCAAAACCATCGGGGTAAGTCAACGTGGCAAGCTGTCCGTAGGTGTTGTAGGCGTAGGTTTCTGAATAAGATGCACCGTCAACATAGCGGATGTGCTGGGTGAGGCGGGAGAGGGTGTCATAGGAGTATTGTTCGCACAATGTATCATTTCTCAATACGCAGTACAGCTTCCCTCGCCCGCGGTTCATAGATGTGTAATGGTCATAGCTGTATTGGAAAACCTCAGAGATACCATTAGAAGGTGTTAAATGTGTTTTTCTTGTCAACCGTCCCCATTCATCATATTGAAAACGAATATTGTTGCCATTGGCATCGGTTTGCTGTAGGGGTTGGTTATGGGCGTTGTAGCGGCAGGTCACCTCTCCGGCATTGGGGTCAACAATGCGAAGGCGGTTTCCCGAAGCGTCTGCGATGATTTGGGAGGTGTGCCCACAAGCTGTGACATTAGTTTGCGTGGCGGTTCTGCCATTATGAAGAACATGGGAATAATTGAAAGTAATAGTCCCTCCTGGATCTGTTACGGAGATGACTCGCCCGACCGCATCTGTTGTGCGGGTTGAGGCGGTTTGTCTCAAGTTGTCCGTAACCGTTGTAGTATATCCGGCATACTGATAAGAGACATTGGAATAGGGCCCGACCTCACTGGTGGTTCTGCCAAACTGGTCATATTGGAAAAAACGCCATATCTTGTTAGCGTCAGAGGTTCCTCTAATATAGGGTGCGGAAACACGATACACATTCCCTTTTATGTCATAGCAAGTGTCTGTGAAGAAGCCGTTCTCACGGGTGCAAATATTCCTCCCCAAAAGGTCAAAGTAACGCTCAGTGTAGAACGATTTTCCGGGAATACGGGTTAAGGAGTAGTATTTGGCATTTGGTATTTCGTTGTCTGTGTACCAACCGTATCGGATGGTGTCCGTGTTGCCGTCAGGGTGGTGGACGGCGGTGAGTTTGCCGAAAACATCGTATGTATAGGTGGTTGTCAGGTCATTCTCATCATTAATTGAGATAAGGTGACCTTTGGTCGGCGAAAATGTCCTGCCGATATTAAATGAAGAACCTGAACTCTCAAAAACACAAAACCTGCCTGTATTGTCAAAAGACAAGGTTGTGGATTTGGCCAGACAGCTGTCACCGGAATCTGTGACCAATCTTCCATTTCCATAATCATCATAGTTTTGAATTGTTTTTGAAGTAGATACTCCATCCATAACAACCGTGATTTGTTCCGGAAGATAACGATTGTTATAGGTGAAATATTGCTTTTGGACAGACTTGATGTTGGAATTGTTCATCCAGGTCTCCTTAATGATGGAATCAGACAGGGTGACATGACCTCCCGATGATAGGTTGTGCTTTGTCTGGCTGTAGTTAAAGCGTTCCGAAACCTGTGGATAAAAGTCACCACTATGCTGAATGTTTTTCCGCGTCGCCATTGGTCGCCCATTATTGGGCCATCTTGTATCTATAAAAGTACTGATGGTTTGATCCAGATGGTTGGTGTCAATTGTCTTTGCAATATAGGGATATCGGCGTTTGTTGTTATTGAATGTCAGGCACATCGTTTGGATTCCCAACGATTTGTATAACTGGTTGGACACGTATGTCTTTTTGTATTTCGGCATGACAATCTCTTGGGGAATGGAATTTTCTCCAATAATAACCTGATAAAAAACAGAATCCGTAGTCTGCCAATTCTCATCTGTGACAGAAGTAGTGAGAAACCCCATCCGTTGCCGGCGTTTAAAACTGTAAGTCGGATGTCTGAAAGAGTATTGGTATGTGTTTGTTTGGGTGAGTGTAGCTAACGAATTGGTCATACTTTCCACCACATTGTACTGATAAGGCAGGATGCTGATATGGGAGGCATACCTGTAATACAACCCGTAAATGTCCTGATACATCCATCGCACAAAAGATCCGTCCCCTTCTGTCACCTTTTGAACTTGAGGGACACGTTTGTCCATTTTGAATTCATACAGAAGGACCCCATCATGAAGTGCATCAATTGTTTTGAAAGAAATCAAATCCAAGTGATGATCATCGTTGAAATCACCAAATGTGAAATCATGACGGTTAAGTTCAAAACTTTCGAGAAAAACGGGTAAAGTGGATGTGGCTATTTTGTTTTGAAAACGAACGGTATCATTGTAGTATCCACACCCCACATAGCAAACCACTTTCAAACCATCGGCGGTCTTGTTAAAAGCCAGGACATCATCATAGCCATCATTGTTTATGTCCACAACCATGGGATTGATTCTATAGGTACCCAATGTGTTGTGGGATTCAAAAGTCTTATTGGCCGGTTTGGGTATAAACCCTGTTCCCGTACCCAATAAAATACTAAAAGTCGTACTTTGGCCAACCAAAACATCTGCAATTCCGTCCCCATTGAAATCACCGGAAGCACGAAACGCACTGTTGAAAATACCCTGATAGATGGTTGTGAAAGCATTAAGGGTTTCGTCATACTTGTAAATGGTAAAATTGGTCAGCGTTGTTTCGTCCAATATCATCAGCTCCATTTGACCATCACCGTCAAAGTCAACCGCATCAATGCTTCCCCCAGTTACGGATTGGTGGACACTTTGGAAAGAAGATCGGATATAGCAGGAGGAAGGGCCTTGGTAAAGCACCACCACTTGGTTCTGCCCGTTACCGAGGAAATCTCCTGTGACAATATCCTTGTAGCCGTTGGTTTGGAAAACAGGGAAAAGGGTGTCCGTCTGGAATGGGAAGTTGGTTCTTGTCACGTAGGTCATGTGCTTGTTATAATCTGTAAATGCCGTAATTAGTTCGCTGTATCCATCTCCATCCATATCAGCAGGCACGCATTTTCGTATATACCACTGAGAATTTGCATTATAATGATAATTGCTGTATATAAAATCACCATTTTGGTTATTAAATAAATAAATTGAATATCTGCCATATACAAACAAATCACATTTCCCGTCTTTGTTAAAGTCAACAGCAACATGTTTACTTTCATTTTCCGAATATTGGAGAGGAATCATGGTTGTGTCAACATAATCTTGGGGTGATGCACCATTCCACTCCACACTCGTCGGGTTCAGCATTGACCCGTCCGAGGCTATTAAACGAACCTCTACCAGTCGTTTTGGATACTCTACCGTGTAGTTGAACTGGTATTGCCGGAGCAGCTCATAACTCGAACCGTTCTTATACTGCACAGTTATTGTACGCAAAAGTCTCCTTTGAGGAATTTCATAACCCGCCACAAATGAGGATTCCATATTCGGTAAAACGTCGTATGAGAATTTCACCCTCGCGTAAGGGGACAAACCAGCAGCTGAATTGCCCGTGTAATCAATATGGTCAATCCAGATTTCACCTCCGCTGCCTCCGTAAGAGAAAATCATATAGTTGCCGTTGATATCCGTAATTTTGCTGACATGCCAGCTATAGACATTGTTACCCAACTTTTGCTTCGAGTCCGCACTGTTACCATACTCCGCCACGCTGCCGTCATCCCGATAAACTTTGAAAAAAGAGGGACCGTTCCCGGCAGCTCCGTAAGGGATTATCTTGGAGAAATCCTCAAACTCCGGCAAAAGTTCAACCCCCGGATAACCGTACATCGCGTCATTGGCACACACTAACCGGTTCCCGTCCAAGGCGAATCGGTCGGTGTTATCCATCATTACGGAGGAAGAACGTGAATCCAAAAACTTGTTCTGTCCCACCCGGGTAATGGCGGAAAGACCGCCCAAATCCCATTGGCTTCCCAAAATACCAATGCCGGCCATACTGTTATAGACCACACTCAAGTTCGGTTGCACGCCCTGTGTACCAGGCACAACTTCAATGGGTATGTTATACGTGGCCGCGCCCATAGCGGTGACATCCGCACTGCCCGGAATAGCGCCCACGGGCAAAGAAGTATTCTGTGCATACAAAGTGGCAATTATCAGATTTATTGCCACAAACAAACTGATTACTGATGTTTTATGTTGTGATTTCATAATGTTGGTTATTGTTTGATGATTTTCCATGTGTCTGTTTGCCCATCCAATGTAAGTGTAAGCAGATACACCCCGTTTTCGTATCGCGACAAATCAAGGGTGAAAATTGAGGTCGTTATGGTTCCGTCCAACAGTAACTTTCCAGACAAATCCGAAAGTCTGTAAAGTCCTGTCTTCACAGGTTTATCGAATTGCAAGGTAACCATCCCTTTTGTCGGGTTCGGGTAAATTTTAACGTTGTTTTCTCCGATAGCCTCCTCATAATAGGGCTCTTGTTTTGAGTTTGAGACATCAGCGAAACTCGTGTCCGCCCCGGTTGCAACCGCCTGCCGCATAGTCAACGTTGTGCGTAAGATTCGGTTACCGGCGTTGTCGTAGTCGTAGGTGCGGGGAAGATTTCCTTGAGCAATGCACGCCACGGTGACAAATAAAACAAAAAAGGATAAGGTGAATTTTTGCATTGGTTCGTGTTTTGGGTGAATTATGATTGGTTATTTGTGACTTACGATTAGTTATAGGCTCATAGTAGAGACACAAAATTTTGCGTCTCTACAGCGTTCCTAATTGTTACTGTACGCCGCCGCGCTGCTGTAGAACAGCCCCGTGAACGTGAACTGCCGCGTGGTGCTGTCACGGATGACCAGCTGTGAAGGGATGTTCAGGAAAATGTGGTTCCCTTTCTCGTCCACGTATTCCAAGGAGCGGTCAGGCATGAGGAAGAAATTTTCTGAGGTCAGATCAAATGTGTCCGTGGTCGTGGCGGTGACGGCGGGACCTATTTGCTGAATATGGACGGATGTTGCTGTCGCGCAATAGTTGCCTTCTCCCATGCAGTCCATGTGGCATAGAGTGCCATTCTCATAGACGCACCCCTTACAGTTTTTTCCGTCATGCCCGATACTCATCATAAGGATTGTCGAACCCTCTGTTTTTCCGTCAGCAGGGATGTTTATCACTCGGTTAGACGACAATTCTTGTGTTGTGTGTTTGCTCTCTTTTTCACACGCGCCAAATAAAACGGTGGCAAGTAGTGTAAATGTTAATACTTTTTTCATTGTGTTTTGATTTTAAAATGTGTTAATTTGTTGATTTCCGACGACAAAAATACAATTTGTTTGTGTTATTATAAACCCTCACATCTGAAATGTGAACCCACATCTGCAAAATGTGAACCTACAGTTGAACACAATCCCTTTTTAACGAGTGTATTTTGCTGATAATCTACACACTGCAAAGTGTTGTTGTTATTTTATTGCGTGAGGGGATAAGCGGATGTTTGTGAAGGGATAAATATGTTTTTCTAGGATAGGCATGTCGGAAAAATGATTATCTTTGCCACCAGATTCAATCACAATATTATGAAACACCTTAACACAATTGTCATCATTTTGCTGAACATACTGTTTTGCTTCGGCTTGCTTTGGTTCTTTACCCGTAACGCTTTCTTGCGCCCGTATGCAGGCAGTACTCTTAAAGAGGCCGTCACCGGTCTTTTGCTTTTAGGGTCTCTGTATGCCAATTATTTCCTTTTGTATCCGATACTTTATCAAAAACATTCACACAACAGCTATTGGCTTTTAGTATTTTTCATTGCTTTGGCAACAGGATTCATAGAGTTGGCCATTGCCTATCAAAACATATCATTGTGTAATGCTGAATTTATACAAAAATTTGGATTCTTCAGCTTCTTTTCAAAACGATTTCTTTTTATCGTTGGACGTAACCTTGCTTTCAATTTCTTTCCTTTTCTAATTTGTGAGCGGCAACATTTCCGACAATCATGGGAAAAAGAGGTTAGGATTGTGTACCAAGATGTTCGGAAGCTTGACATTACCGATGGTGACAACAATATACAATTGGTTCCCATCGAAGACATATTCTATTGTCAACAACAAGGAAACTTCACCAATATCTTTATGGTGAATGACAAGAAATACACACGGCTTGGTTCCATGAAGCATCTTCAACAGCTGGTCGGAGAGGAGGAATTCATCCGCATAACGACTACCTTGCTGGTGCCATTCCGACACATTGAGTCGTGTAAAGACTATACGGTAATCATGAAAAAAATGCCTTGGGAACAAGAACCTACCACATTCAAATTGGGACCCAAAACCCAAGAAGAGGTCGCCAAAAAAGTTGTAGAAGGCATTCTGAAATACAGAACCATAGTAAGCGGTAAAGAAATCTCAAAGAAACAAGACCCTCCAAAATCCAAACGGAAACCGACAACACCTCCGAAAGAAAAGATTAATGAGGTTCTCTCTTATATAGAAAAGCATTCAAATTGCAACTCGGCGGATATCATCGCCGAGACGAAGTTTTCTTTGAGCACCGTCGAGCGTTGCCTGTTGGAACTTAAAAAGAAAGGAATCATCGAACACACCGGCAGCAAGAAGACCGGCGGGTATCGGGTGAAAGAAGTCGCGACGAAAACGCCAACTTCAAACAAGAAAGTCAAGAAACGGAAGAGCACCCAACCACTATAGCGTGTCGCCCGTCGCGCTATCGCCCTCCTGCACCTTCTTCTCCAACTCCATCTTACCGAAACGTAGCGTGATACCCGCCGACACATATCGGCTGTTCATCATCTTGTTGGTGCTGTTGTTCAAGAAATAAGGGTTGGTATTGACCGAACCGGAGCCGAACCGGGCACCCCAGTTGAAGATGTCTTGCACGTTGACGAAAATCGACAGTTTGCGCTTGAACAAATCGCTGCGAAGACCGAAATTCAGCCAGTAACGCGCCTTACGCTCGCTCATCAAGCTGAGGGTCGGGGAAGTGTAGTTGCCCGCCACGGTGAACTGCAGCCAGTCGAAGGCCTTCGCCCAGAAGTTGAGACGCACGCTCCACGACCACTTGTCACGCTGGTCGAGCTGATGCACGCCATCGCGGTCGTATTCCATCTTGTAACCATAGTCATAGACGTTGGCATAGAGCCGCAAATTGACGAAACCCGTCGGGCGGTAGGTCGCGTTCAAAGACGCACCGTAACGCCACGAAGTCCCCATATTGTAGGGCATCGAATAACTGACCACGCGATCCAGATACTGGTCATACTCGGAATCGGTCAGCGAACTGATTTCGTTGGTGCTCAACCGGCCGTACATCTCCACGCCCACATTGCCGAACTTGTTGAAATACTTCTGCCATCCGGCCTCCAGACTGTGTGTGAAGCTGCTCTTCAACCCATTGGGATTTCCGGTGGAATAGCTGTTGTCACCATAACGGCGGTAGCGGCTCAAGTCCTCCTCATCCGGATGGGACATGCGCATGGAGTAGTTGAGCTTGATATTGTGCATACTTTTTGTACGATAAGTGAGATGGATGGACGGGCGGGCGGAGAAGAACAGCGGGGCCGCCTTGTCAGCGAACGGCATGTCGCTGATATAGTCGTAGGCATCACGCAACAGCCCGACCCCCAAACCTGTACTGAGGGTGAAACCGCCCCAGCGGTGCGTCCAGTTCACGTCAGCGTTCACGTTGGTCGATCCCCCGTTGAAATGGTATGTGCGCAGGGTGTCTATCAGCGTGCCTTCCAGGTCGTTGTAACGTTTGTAATCGTTGCTCATCTGGAAATGGCTGGTTCGCAGACCGTAACTCATCTCCCCGTTTTCGCTATAGGGCCGGTTGTAACGAGCGTCCAAATCGGCACCGTAGCGATAGCTGCGGGTGAGCAAGTAACGGTGCTCGTCCAAATCGTAATAGGTGTCGTAGAACCGATTGTACCACTGGTCGCTGGCGTTGTGCGAGAACCGCCCGTTGAGGCCGATACGCAGATTGTGCCCGTTCTTGTCGAACTTTTTGGTGTAATCAACCCCAGCATGAGACATCACCGACCACCCCTGAGTCTTGCTCAAAGAGGTATCAATATATTCCAATGAGAAAGGCGGCATTGAATCCAAATAGAAATAGGACTGATCACGCGATGCTGCATAACGGCTGCTTGTGTTGTTGTAAAATCCGCCCGCATCGAAAGCAATCTCGCTGGTGGAGTCAATTTCGTAGTTGATGCCGAGGAAGAAGTTGGCGCTGCCGTTGCGGTTAGTGTCCCGCTGGGCAACGATGCTCGACCAAGTGGTGTCGTACTCACCTGCAATGGCTGCGTCACGGCGCTGGTAGGAGCTGGATTCCGTGGCGTTGCGCCGTGCGCTGTATCGTCCTGAAAGGAACAGGTTGACGCTCAGCTTCTCCTTCGTCCACATATAACTGATCCACGGAGAGATGAACGGCTGAGATGAACCATTGATACCGAAGCTGACGAACTGGTTGCTCTTGACGTGCGCCGAAGTGACGATGTTGATGACCGCCTCGGCATCGGTGGCGTATTTCGCCGACGGGTTGGTGATGGCCTCGATACGGTCCAAAGCATTGGCAGGCAACGTCTGCAAATACGTTTTCAGATTCTCCTCCGTGAGTTTGGAGGGTTTGTCGTTGATCCAGATCTCCACGCTCGACACGCCGCGCAAGGTGATGTTGCCCTCCACATCGACCTCCACACCGGGTGCGTTCTGCAAAGCGTCCTCGGTGGTGCCGGTCTGGATGGAGGCATCCTCGCTGACGTTATAGACGAGTTTCTCGCCGTCCATGGCGTAAATCGGCTTCTCCCCCTGGATGGTCACCTCGCCCAATGTAGTGGAGATCGGCATCAGCCGGATGACATCCAGATTGGTATTGTTTTTCACTGTGAAGGGGATGTGCCGCGGTGTGTAGTTGAAGGTCCAGATACGCAGAATGCATTCGCCCTGCGGGATTCCTTCAATTTCGAAATAGCCGTTGGCATTGGCTGAAGTACCCTTGATGAGCGTAGAGTCTTCGGCATCGAGCACGGCCACGTTGGCGTATGCTAACGGTGTTCCCGCGATGGAGTCGCGCAGAAGTCCCACCACCTTAAAAGTAGAGCCAGAGCGCACTTTCTTCGGTTTTACCGTCGGATTCTGCTGTTGTTGCTGTTGGTTCCAGCCACCACGGTCGCCGCCCATCGGGGGACGGCCGGGATAACCGCCGGGAGGTCTTCCGCCGGGGTATCCGCCGCCGGGGGGTTGCGCCATTACACAAAAAGCCGACAACAGCATCACCATTGTCAGCAAAAACATCCTGGAAACCGTTATTTTTCTTGAAAACATCGTAAAAGTCATATTATTTATGGAAAAATCGACTAAAATTGACAGAACAACCCTGATCGGGTTTAAAAATCAAGCCGCGAAAATACGATTTTTTTTCAATACTTTAATTTATCATGTATTAGATTTTTATGTATCTTTGCCGTTTGAAAAAACAACGAGCTTATGGCAACAACAACCATCTTGTATGCGGCTATTACAGTGGGACTTACAGGTCTTATCGCCGCTGTGATTTTGTATTTTGTGTCGAAATTCTTCCATGTGGAGGAGGACCCGCGCATTGATTTGGTGCAGGCGTGCCTGCCGAATGCCAACTGCGGCGGCTGCGGTTTCGCGGGCTGCCGTGCCATGGCCGAGGCCATCGTCAAGAACAACGACCTCAACGTGGCCTACTGTCCTGGCAGTGACACCGACAAGATCGCCGAAATCATGCACCTTAACGCTGTATTGCACGAACCGCAGGTTTCGGTGGTGCGCTGCAACGGCACCTGCGAACATGCGCCCATGAAATCGTTCTACGACTCCGCGCTCACCTGCGCCTTCGCCAACACGCTCTTCGCCGGCGAGAAAGCCTGTCCGTTCGGATGCCTCGGCTGCGGCGACTGTGTGGCAGCCTGCCAGTTCGACGCCATACACCTCAACCCTGAAACTCATCTTCCAGAGGTAAAAGAGGAACTCTGCGTCGGATGTAAGGCTTGTGCCAACGCCTGTCCGCGCGGCGTGCTCGAAATCCGCGACAAAGGCAAGAACCACCGCCGTGTATATGTGGCCTGCAACAACAAGGAGAAAGGCGCTGTGGCCAAGAAGAACTGCTCTTCCGCCTGTATCGGCTGCGGCAAGTGCGCCAAAGTATGCCCGTTCGAGGCCATCACCGTGGAGAACAACCTCGCCTACATCGATTACCACAAGTGCAAGGCCTGCCGCAAATGTGTCGATGAGTGCCCGTCCGGTGCCATCCTCACCGTCGGCTTCCCGCCCAAGAAAGAAGCCCCGAAACCCGAAACAGTGGCAGAACCCGTCGCCGAACCCGCACAAGCATAACTCTCACCTTTAAAAATTACCGACATGAGTGAAAATACAGTCGCATCCATAGAGCAAAGAATCGAAGACAATATCAAAGAAAGCGCCAAGCAGATCAAGAAGCTGAGCCGCAAGACCTTCCACATGGGCGGTGTACACCCCGACGCCAATAAGTTCGCCCACTCCGCACCCGTGGAGACTTTCCCGCTGCCCGATGAGGCGGTCGTCTATATGACGCAACACCTCGGCGCCCCCGCCACCCCCGTCGTGCAAAAAGGCGACAAGGTGAAGGTCGGTCAGCTCATCGGCAAGGCCGAGTCTTTCGTCTGCGCCAACATCCACGCGCCCATCTCAGGCACCGTCGTCAAAATCGACCAAGTGGCCGACATCACGGGCTACAAGAAACCCGCTGTGGTCATCAAGCGCGAAGGCGACGAATGGGATGAGAGCATCGACACCTCTTTGGATATCATCCACGACATCAAGCTGAAAACCAAGGAAGAAATCATCGAACGGATGAAAGACCGCGGTATCGTCGGTTTGGGCGGTGCCTGCTTCCCGACACATATTAAATATATGTTGAAGCCGGAACAGAAATGCGAATACCTGATCGTCAACGCCGCCGAGTGCGAACCTTACATCTCCACCGACAACCGTGTGATTCTGGAGCGTTGCGAACAGTGCATGATCGGCATCGAGATTGCGCTTATCGCTTCGGGCGCACCCAAAGCCATCATCGGCATCGAGGAGAACAAGCCGCGCGCCATCGCCAAACTGATGGAAACCGCCAAGCGTTATCCGAATATTGAGGTGCAACCGCTGAATATCAAATACCCGCAAGGGGCTGAAAAACAGCTCATCAAGGCCATCACGGGCAGAAGCGTTCCCAATGGCGCCCTTCCGATTTCCGTGGGCTGCATCGTCAACAACATCACCACGATGTACACGATTTATCTGGCCGTACAGAAAAACAAACCGATCGTGCAGACTTACACGACGGTTTCCGGCCGTTCCCTGCGCCCCGACCAATGCAAGAACTATCGTCTGCGCATCGGCACCCCGATTCTGAGTGTGCTGCAGTCCGTGGGCATTCCTGAAGACACCGGCAAGATCATCTCCGGCGGCCCGATGATGGGCAAAGCCATCGCCAACCTGGGAGCTTACACTGCCAAGGGCATGTCGAGCCTGCTCTTCATGAACGATGCTGAAAGTGTGCGCGGCGAAGTACATCCGTGTCTGCGCTGCGGCAAGTGCGTGAGCGTCTGTCCCATGGGACTGGAACCCTACATGTTGCAGACTTTCACCGAGCTGAAACGCTGGGACGACACCGAGAAATACGGCATCATGAACTGCATCGAATGCGGTTCCTGCTCGTTCATCTGCCCCTCCAACCGTCCGATTCTGGATATGATCCGTGTCGGCAAGGCCAAGACCGGCGGCATCATCCGGGCAAGAAGCAGCAAATAGGAGCGTAACGACCCTACAACTTTTTTGTCGTCACCACTTTTGGATGACATTGCCATCCATACCCATAATATTCCCTTCCTCTTTATCAAAGAGATACCGTTCAATAGTAGCAAACTTGGGTGCGAAATTCACTAAGATGCCGCAAGGTTTCTTCAGCAGTCGCATGTAGTTGAACAATTGCGCCCGATGAACTGGTATCAACTCTGACACCGCTTTGCACTCGACTATAATTTCGTTCTTGCACAAAAAATCTATACGGAAGCTCGTTGACATCGGTCGCCCGTGATATTTGGGATAAAAGGACAGTTCCCGCAGAAAAGGGATTCCTTCCTCAGTCAATTCCATTTCGAATCCTTCCTGATAACAGGATTCATTCAATCCCGGGCCCAATTCGCCGTGAACTTCATGTATCGCGCCCACTACATCATACATGTGGGACCTCATCTTGCTAATACTGATCATACTTTTTTGTTTTGATGATTAAAAAATTATTATGCAAATATACTACATCAAAAAGCGTTTGTCAAGGGTTTTGTGAAAATAATTTCATCCTTGGAAACCAACAAGATATAAACTTCCCTTAACTATTCAATGACGATTAGTTAATTTTCAAAGGCAAGATTTCGCAGAATTTTCACATCCGAGGCGCAAAACAGAGCGGGAACTTCTATTTGTGTTGTCATGGTTGTCCTTGTTGTCTTCTTTGCTGACGACAACTGGGACAACTAAGACAACATTTTAAAGTCGGTCATTAACATCGTTTCACCAAACGGATGGTATCCAGTTTTTCTGACGGAATAGTGTCTATTATTTCTAACGAATGAAGACTACCGACCGTAATGAGAATGGTATCCGAAGCCGAATCCTTCAAGGAAATCTCGACCATTGGTCTCCCCTTTTTCCCATAGCGTATGGGACCCTCAATATAGTATGCGTCATCACTACTCCAGACCAAATGGTGATAGAAGCTGCGTGACATATCATCGCACGAACAATTTATCACAATGTATTTTCGATCTGACTTGATATATTTCGGGAAATCAAAGAGACGAGATTTGTCTATATACAACTTATATTGTCCGATGGCCTCCTCAAAGCGAATCATGGTCGTATCATTCACAGATACTGTCGCTGGTATCACATCATATTCCGCATAGAAAACGCCTTTCTTCATAGCTTTGTCAATACTTTGAAAAGGTATGTGAACCACAAATGTATCTAATATATTCCGATAAACGCCCGCTGCCGCCAACAACATCAAAGGGACAACGATGACAAGAAACATCCTTTTCAGCCGTTTGTAATTTTTCGAGGATGCAACCTCAACAAAAGCGATAAGGACGAAAGCACATACTGCTATGCCAAAAAGAATAAGATACAGCAATCCAGCCTGAGCAGGATCCAAAAAATTATGGTTTTTCACGCCCACAACCCTGGGCAGCAACCACAAAAGAAACAGCAGCAACAACCAGCCGACAGCTATCTTCTTGTAATGTCGCTCAAAAAAATCCATAACCTCAACATTTTGGGTCGCAAAATTACAAAAAAAGTTGTCATTGTTGTCCCAGTTGTCTTCTTTGCTGACGACAACTGGGACAACTTGGGACAACATTTTTTCAGTCTGTCTTCTTTATCGCTTCAGTAAACAGGTGAAACATCAAACAATGCATCACATATATAAAATTTATATTTTTGCGGAAAAATAATAACAAAGTCCTGTTGCATCATAGATTATGAAGAAATTTCTTTTAAAAGTCTATTGCTGGTATGATTATTTTTGCCAGAACACACTATCTCATTGGGATGTCTTTTTAGCAATAGGACACACTCTAATATCCTTTTTCATTATCATTTTGCTATGCGTATGCTTTGTTTTGAAGCCCAGTAGAGAAGTTTTTTATGATCTCTATCTCGGAAAGGTTCTTTTCATAGCTTATCTGTTGCTATTGTGGATATTGCCGATACTCACCAGTATTATTATGGCCATAGAAATCCCGTATAAAAAATTAATCGGAACGAAAGATTTCAGATTAATGGACAACAAAATACGAAACACCTGGAATAAAAAACGTTTTTTATGGTTGTTAATTAGACTTATGACATTTTTATTACCATATTTGCTGTTTATTATCTTGATAGGATTATTTGAATTAGCAGTGAACGTTTAATGATGCAAACAATCCCTTTATCCAATGAAAATTAAACTTCTCATATTATTATCCGCTTTAATGTCCGTTTTTAGCGCAACGGCCCAGCGCCCCATCGACGGATTGGCACATCGCATCCTCGGGAATATGGACACCTGCTTTGTGTTTGTCTATCAGCCCGATACAGTGGACTATTTCTTGATCGAACCTGATCCGGATAACCGAAACCCGTTTTCTGGCAAAATCCGCATCACCGGCAACAACGATAACTCCTTAGCGATGGGCCTGAACTACTACCTCAAGCACATCGCAGGCGTACACGTCTCGTGGCTGCTTTGCGAACCTATCGAGCTGCCTGTCGAGTTCCCGACTCCCTCCAAAACCATCCGCAAAGAGGCCCTCGTGAAAGACCGTTTCTTCCTGAACTACTGCACCTACGGCTACACGATGCCGTGGTGGAAATGGCCGCAGTGGGAGCGGTTCATCGACTGGATGGCGCTGAACGGCATCAACATGCCGCTCGCCATCACCGGACAGGAGGCCGTCTGGTACGAAGTGTGGAAGGAGTTCGGGATGACCGATGAGGAGATCCGCAGCTACTTCTCCGGTCCGGCGCACCTGCCGTGGCACCGCATGGCCAACCTCGATGGTTTCGGCGGCCCGCTGCCGATGTCGTGGCTGGAGGGACAGAAGGCGCTGCAGCAACAGATCGTCGCCAGCGAGCGCGAGTTCAACATGACGCCGGTGCTGCCCGCCTTCGCCGGACACGTGCCCAAACGGTTCGCCGAGATGCACCCCGATGCCGACATCCAGCAGTTGAGCGCGTGGTGCGGCTTCGAGCCCACCCACTTCCTCAACTCTTCCGACCCGCTCTTCGCCAAAATCCAGCAATCGTTCATGGAGAAGGAGATCGCCCTCTTCGGCACCGACCATATCTACGGCGTGGATCCCTTCAACGAGATGGACCCGCCCAGCTGGGAACCCGACTACCTCGCCAAAGTTTCCCAAAACATCTACACCTCGCTGCAACAGACCGATCCCGCCGCCCGCTGGCTGCAGATGACCTGGGTGTTCTACTACAAACGCAAGTCGTGGACCCCCGAGCGGCTCCGCGCCTACCTCACCGCAGTGCCGCAGGACAAGCTCGTGCTGCTCGACTACTTCTGCGAGAAGACGGAGGTGTGGCGCACCACCGAGGGCTTCTACGGGCAGCCCTTCATCTGGTGCTACCTCGGCAATTTCGGCGGCAACACCATGCTCGTGGGCAACATCAACGAACTGGAGAAGAAACTGGATGCCGCTTTAAAGGAGGCCGGACCGAACATGACCGGCATCGGCTCCACATTGGAGTCCTTTGACGTGAGTCCGCAAATCTACGAGTATCTCTTCGACCGCGCGTGGGAGAGCCAACCCGATGTACAGCAATGGATTAAGGATTGGGGCTATGCTCGGACAGCCACTCACCTTTATGATGACGAATGGCTCTTGCTGAACGACAGTATCTATAAGGACTGGTCGTTTTACGGACTGGGCACACAGTTGGTGGCGCGTCCGTCTCTGGAGGGGCACGGCACCTACTACACCAAACCTTACTATTCCTATAGCAACGACACGTTGAAAAAAATCTGCAAGGCTTTTATCACCAGTTTTTCCAGCAAAGACAATGTCCATTACTTCGGGCCGCCGTGGACATGGAAGGACACCTACCAATACGACCTCGTCAACCTCTTCTCGCAGTGGATGGGCAACCACTTCATGGACATCCGCAACGATTTCACGATGGCATACAAGAACCGCAACATCAGGGAGATGGAACGGCAGGTAGAGATCGCCAACCAGCTATTCGCGGATGTCGATACGCTGCTTAACACGCACCCCGCCTTCATGTTGGGGCCATGGATTGAGACGGCACGCGACTGGGGCACTACCGACGAGGAGAAAGACTACTACGAACGACAGGCGCGCACGCTGCTCACCGTCTGGGGCGGTCCCGTGCTCAACGACTACGCTAACCGGATGTGGGGCGGACTCGTCGGCGACTACTATGCCAAACGCTGGAACCTCTTCTTCGACGCCGTCATTAAGGCCGTGAAAGAGGGCAAGGAGTTCAACGAGAAGGCCTTTGGCGAGGAACTCTCCAAATTCGAGCACAAGTGGACAGAGAGCCATACGAAGTACCCCGCCGAACCGCTGGAACTGAAGCGCGAATTGCCGAACGTTTCGGGTGTTCCGTGTTCGACCTTCGAGGCCGCTCGAACGATTTACGAGCGGTGGATGGAGGAATAACGGAAAATTTGACACAAAACCCGCCATCTTGTCACCAAAAATCGGACAAATTGTCAGTAAAAATAAAAATATTTGAAAATTATTTGTTGGCACGCGGTTTGCATTATAGGTAGCGTCGCCGATGCGAAAGCAAAGGCGGACGGAAATGAAAAATTAAAAGTCTAACAATAAAAGAAAGGAGTTCATTATGCTACCAGTAATGTTTAAAAACAGTTGGTTTCCTACCATGTTTGAAGATTTCTTGAACAGCGACATCATGCCGCGCACCAACACCACAGCTCCGGCCGTGAATGTTAGAGAAGACGAAAAGGCCTACACGATGGAAGTGGCCGCCCCCGGCATCAAGAAGGAATACTGCCGTGTGAGCATCAACGACGAAGGCAACCTCTGCGTCGCCATCGAGAACAAGATGGAACACAAAGAAGAGGAGAAAAAGCACCGCTATCTGCGCCGCGAGTTCTCCTACACGAACTACGAGCAGAACTACACGCTGCCCGAGGACGTGGACAAGGACCACATCGAAGCCAAAGTGGAGCACGGAATCCTCACCATCACCCTGCCGAGATTGCAGAAAGAGGAACCTAAACTCGCCCGCACCATCGCCATCGGGTAATCTTTAACCAAAGCCAATGATTTTACGCCGCATTCGCAAGAGTGCGGCGTTTTTTTTTGTAAGCCCAGCCGAAAGTCAACAGCCAACGTACCTTCCTGCCACCACATCCCAGTCCACGATCTGCCACAGCGCGTTGAGATGGTCGGGACGGCGGTTCTGGTAATCCAAATAGTAAGCGTGCTCCCACACATCGAAGGTCAGCAGCGGGCGAAGTCCTTTCTGCACCGGGTTGGCCGCGTTGGTTTCTTGTGTGATAACCAGCTTGCCGTCAGCATCGGCAGAAAGCCAAACCCAACCTGAGCCGAACAGTGTGGCGCCAGACTGCACGAACGCCTTCTGGAACTCTTCGAAAGAGCCGAACTGCGCGTCAATGGCATCCGCGAGTTCACCCGTGGATTTGTTGTCGGCCAGCGGACTGCGGAATTGCTGGAAATAGAGGTTGTGGTTCAGAATCTGCCCAGCGTTGTTGAGCATCCCGCCAGTTGCTGTCTTCACGATCTCCACCAAATCTTTATCTGCAAACGGCGTGCCTTCGATGGCCGCATTCAGATTGTTGACGTATCCTTGCAGATGTTTGCCGTGGTGAAAACCGATGGTCTTTTCAGAAATGACCGGCTCCAAGGCATTTGCCGCATACGGCAGCGTAATCAATTCAAATTTTCCCATAATGCAAAGTTTTTGATGTTTATAATTTCTGATGAACATTCATTCTTTCTCGTTTCTCAACATAAAATCACGGGCTATTTTGAAGCACTCGTCAAACTTTATCGCATCTAACTGAAACATACTCAGATGTTTAAAATAGAACGCATGAGCTTCATTCTCTTTCAGATGCAATTCAAACGGAACAGTGCCAAGCTCCTTCAACCTGTTTGCCATCACGCGAGAACCATACGCGTAAGGCATTCCCATAATGGAAAATGCATATCCTGAATCCACCGGGAGAATCCTGTCCTTCTCGCCATGTATGAGGCACACAGGTGTAATCTCATCAGCATCAATCATTTCCGGATCAAAGACACACCCCCAAAGAAGAATGGCGCCGGCGACGCCGAACGATTGTGCCTTTTCTTCAGCGTTGCCTTGCGAATGGAGTGGCGGCAATTCAGGATACGCCCGAGTTTCTGAAGGCCGTTCGTCCTCATCCATGTAGAGGGCGTGGATGATGGCCACAGCACCAGCCGATTGCCCGAGCAGGAAAATGCGGTTCGTGTCGATGCGATATTTCTCGCTATTGGCTTTGAAGAATCGTACCGCCGTACTCACATCCTGCGCCGCCATATAACCTGTACGTACCAACTCCTTGGATGAAAACTTCTTGGCAGGCAAAAGGCGATAGTCGATGGAGGCGGCAGCACACCCGATTTCCGCAAAGCGGCTGCACCACTCGACCATATCTTCATAATCACGAGACCCGAACACGAAACCGCCACCGAAAACTGTGATCACCAACGGTCTCAAAGCATCCGACGAATCAGCAGGTTCATAGAAATCAAAGCAGAGGTTCACCGCCTTGTCTTGCCCAGGATAATGCGCATAAGCGTATGGAACACCATATTGTGCATTCACCTGCGGATTCTGGGCCACCAACACGCCCGCCACCAAAACAAGAGCAACCAAAAATAATATATTCCTTATTCCGTTCATTTTGTCTGTTTAATAACACCTGATTTATTATCACAGTGCAAATATATATATTTTTCAGAATACTGATAAAAAAATACTATTTTTGCAACGTATTTTTTTCAAATAAATTGCTTTTTTTATCCAATATGTTGAAAAACATGCTATCCAATCCACGAAGCCAAACACCATGTGTCATGGTCATTTTATGCTGTGTCATGGCTGTTTCGCTCTCCTTTCTTGTCTTATGCGGTGGATGCCAGCGGAAGGAACATGTGCAACCCAAACCACACTGGTTCAAGCACTACACACAATATAACGAAAAAGACTACAGACAATTTATCGAGAGTCAAGTCAACAGCGAACACGACTCCAGTTTGTACGCCTCGTTGACCGGCGATTTTTACCGCGCACGCGACTTCCACCCGTTTTGGACACAAAAAGGATTGCAAGAAGCCCTCTCCGACACGTTGCTCGCCAGTCTCGACAATGCTTACCGCCTACACGGCATCCCTGCCGAATACTTCGGGTTAGACAGCATCCACCACAGCATCTCCCAGCTTGTAGAACATCAAGTGCCCAACAACAATTCGCTATATTCGCACCTCTATTGCCTTGAACGTCAGCTGACTGAGCAATACTTGCGTTACGTCAGCGCGTTGCAATACGGTGCGGTAGCCCCAAAAACTGTCCACGGCAACAAATGGTACTATGCAACCCTCTCGCCCGACTCCGCCTTCATTCAAAATGCGCTTGAAAACATACATCGTTTTTCAGAGATCATTTCGGAGTCGGCACCAAAAACATCGGACTACCAATCCCTTCAGAAAGAGCTAAAACGACTGCACACACTTTCCGACTCTGTGAAGACCGAAGTGCCTGAAATCCATGTGAAGAAAGACGGCACCAGCAAACATATCACAAGTCTTTGCGGACGGCTGAACCAACTTGGCATCACCGTAAACAGCAGCAACATCTTGAATGACACGGTCTTGCAAGCCCTCAACATGTTCCGGCGCATGAACGGCATTCCGGAAAGCGACTCGCTTGACACGGAAACTATCGAAAAGCTGAATCGACCGCTGCAATATTACAAGGACGCGGTCGCCGCCAATCTGGAACGGTTGCGTTGGCAGAAACAGCATAAAAAAAGTGACGACACACTCCATATCGCGGTCAATATCCCCGACTACACCTTATGTGTGGTGCAGAATGACAAAGTGGTGATGCGGAACAGGATCTGCTGCGGCAAGACTCAGAATCCCGAAAAGGTGCCTGCGCGGCACAAAAACGGCATCATCACCCCCTTCAAGGCCGAAACCCCGCTGATGTACAGTCAGATACGCACATTAGTCCTCAATCCTGAATGGAACATCCCGTATGACATCATCAAGAACGAATACTACCACAAGCTGGTGCGCAGCAACACGGCGGTGGTCAACCGCGAGCATCTCTACATCCGCGACAGCCGCACCGGGAAGTATGTCGTGCCCGACTCCATCAACTGGAGCAAAGTGAGTCAAGGCAACATCCCCTACCGCCTGCACCAGACCTCCGGGCGATATAACGCACTGGGACTCTACAAGTTCGTATTCGCCAACTCCGAGTCGGTCTATCTGCACGACACCAACAACAAGGGGGCGTTCAAGCGTCGCAAGCGGGCGTTGAGTCACGGCTGCGTGCGGGTGCAGCATCCCGACAGCGTGGCTGAGTGGATTTACACCGTCAATGGTTTTGACACCATCTATACCGAACAGTTGCACATCATCTCCGGTGCGGAGCCCACCACCGAAAAGGGCGAGGAGTATTTGGAAAAGCTGCACGAGAAAGACTCCATCTATTATGAAAAGCTCAGCGACTGGGACAAGCAGTTCTACCGCAAACTGCGTCCCACAAGCGTCGCCCTGCGGAAGTCCATCCCGCTCTTCATCGAATACTACACCTGTTTCGTGGGCGACGACGGCTCCGTGCAGTACCGCGACGATGTCTATTACAAAGACGGGAACATCTTGTATTTGATGAAGAATCCACGTTTGCGATGAGCGTAAAGCAATAAAAAAGCGATGAATAAGGATGTAGGCAGCACACCATAAAATTCGTATCTTTGCGCTCAAAAACAATCGCTTTTATGACAAACAAAATCCTTTATATCCACGGGTTCAACTCGGCGGGCGGCGGCCACAAGGCCTTGGAAGTGCAGAAAATGTTCCCCGACTGGCAGGTGCTTTCACCAACTTTCGACTACAAGAATCCTGCTGACGTTCAGAAAAAGCTCGATTCTTTAGTGCGCACCCAGCACGTCAACGTCGTGATGGGCACCTCCCTCGGCGGCTTTTTCACCCTCTACTGCTCCATGAAACACCGGATTCCCGCCGTCATCATCAACCCGACTCTGCACCCGGCGGAAACCCTCGCCAAGCACATCGGCAAGCAGAAAAACTACGTCACCAAAGAGGAATACCAATTCACTGCCAGCGACTTAGCAAAGTTCGAGGATTTCCAACGCAAGGTGTTCGACAAACTCAAGAGTGACGGCACTCTGCTGCACTTCGCCCTCTCCACCGACGACGAGATGCTCGGAGATCACCACTACCTCGAAGACCGGTTCCCGGACTGTCACGACTTCAACTACTTCGACCAACAGGGCCACCGGTTCGCCGGCGTGAAAATCCTCCGGCCTATTATTGAACGCGCCATGCAGGGTTAGACGTGAGACCATAAAAAGATTATCTTTGCCATTTGAAAAAAACAACCATTATGATCAGACCCGACGAACAATATTTCCCGTTCCTCGCTGGCGAGGAGACCATGCGCAAATTAGCGGAAGGTATCCGCGAGCGCATGTACAATTACGTATCAACAAGCAAGTTGCAGTCTTTGGTGCTGGGCATGTCCGGCGGCATTGACAGCACGCTGTGCGCCGCGCTGCTGCGTCCTGTGTGCGACCGTCTCAACATCCCGCTCATCGGCCGCAGCATCACCATCGAGACCAACAAGGCCGACGAGATTGCCCGCTCCATCGCGGCAGGAAAAGCTTTCTGTCACGATTTTGAGCATCTCGACCTCACCGAGACCTTCTATGCCAACAAGAAACTGCTCGTCCGCTTCGACGACTCGCAACTTTCGAAACTGCGCCAGGGCAACATGAAGGCCCGCATGAGGATGATGGTCCTCTTCGACCTCGCCCAACTCAACCGCGGCATGGTCATCTCCACCGACAACTACACCGAATACCTCACCGGTTTCTGGACCTTGCACGGCGATGTGGGCGACTACGCGCCCGTGCAACATCTCTGGAAAACAGAGATTTACAACCTGTCCAATTATCTTCTTGGCGAGGAGACTCCCGAACAACAGGCCGCTATGCAGTCGTGCATCGACGCCACCCCCGTGGACGGGCTCGGCATCAGCTCGTGCGACTGCGAGCAGCTTGGCGTGGAGAACTATTTCGAGGCCGACCGCATCTTCGCCGCCTATTTCCAAGGCAACGAGTCTCTGCGCGAACACACCCTCATCAAACGGTACTACAGTTCCGAGTACAAACGGCATAATCCGGCCTGTCTATCGCGTGAGGAATTGATTTCCCGCTAACCGCTAACTGCTAACTGCTAATTAACATGTTTCCACATTCCCATCTCCTCGTTGATGCGGGCGGCACCAAGACGGCCTTCGCGCTGCTGTATGACGGTGGTGTATTCCGTTGCCAGTGCGACGGCATCAACGCCAACTACACGTCTGAGGCGGACATTCTGCGCATATTGGGAGAAGCGGCGCCACAATTTCCAAAAGAGGTAAGCATCAGAGAGATAGACTATTACGGAGCCGGTTGCGCTACCCCGCAGAACGCCTTCCGCATGGAGGGCTACCTGCGGATGTATTTCCCGACTGCCGACATACGAGTCTGGTCGGACCTGATGGCAGCTTGTCACGCCTTGGCGGGCGGGCGCGAGGCCATCGTCTGCATCCTCGGCACCGGCGCGGCCTCCTGTCACTATGACGGCCAGGAGATGGTTGGGCGCGCTCCCTCCCTCGGCTGGCTGCTCGGCGACGAGGGCAGCGGCACGCACCTCGGCAAGTGCCTTGTCACCGCCTACCTTTCGGAAACACTCCCCCACCCCATCCGCACGGCCTTCGAGGAACGCTACCACCTCAACCGCGACCTCATCCTGCACAAGCTCTATCAGGAGCCGAAGCCCAACCTCTTCCTGTCGCAGTTCGCCCCGTTCTTGAATGAATTTCGCGAAGAGCCCACTACCCGACAGCTGATTATCAATGCCTTCGAGACATTTTTTGTCAAGCAAAAGAGCTACTATCCCAACTGCGATAATCTTCCGTGGCACTTCACAGGTTCCGTTGCGGCGCACTTCGAAGATATTTTACGTGAGGCGGCGGAAACGGCAGGATGCAAAATCGGGGAAATTGCGGGGGATCCGATGGAACGGATAGTTCAATTAGAAATTAGTAATTCGTAATTAGAAATTATAACAGGAACTGTCGTTCATGTCCGATCCGATACTTCTTTCCGACCATTTCTCATACGGGAGACTGCTGCGGTTCACGCTTCCCGCCATGGCGATGATGGTGTTCACTTCCATTTACAGCGTGGTGGACGGGCTTTTCGTGTCGAATTTCGCAGGGACGACCCCCTTTGCCGCCCTCAACCTCATCTTCCCGTTCCTGATGTTCCTCAGCGTGGTGGGATTCATCTTCTCTTCCGGCGGCAGCGCATTGATAGCCAAAACCTTAGGAGAAGGAAATCCCGATAAAGCCAACCGCATCTTCTCGATGTTAGTCTATGCTGGCTTATTCGCCGGCGTGTTTTTCGCCATCATCGGGTGGCCGCTGTTAGACAACATCTCCCGTCTTTTGGGAGCGGACGAAGCCATGGTCGGCGACTGTGTGATGTACGGGCACATTCTCCTTATTGCCCTGCCTTTCTTCATCTTGCAAATTATGTTCCAGGCACTGATGATCACGGCAGAGCGGCCGCGGCTCAGTCTTGCGGTAACGCTCATCGCCGGCGGTCTGAACATGCTGCTCGACCTGCTGTTGGTCGGCATCCTCGGGCTCGGGCTCAAGGGTGCGGCATGGGCCACGGCTGCCTCGCAAATGGCCGGCAGTCTCATCCCGTTCGTCTATTTTTCTTTCCCGAACAGCTCGCGGCTGCGCCTTGTACGACCCACATTCGATTTTGCGGCCTTGCGCCAAACCTGCTTCAACGGGCTGAGTGAATTCTTCACCAACATTTCCGCCACCGTGGTTTCTATGCTCTATAACTATCAGTTGATGAAGTATATCGGCGAGAACGGCGTGGCGGCCTATGGCATCATCATGTATCTGGCGTTTGTTTTCGCAGCCATCATGATTGGGTACAGTATGGGCTCCGCACCGATTGTGAGTTACCATTTCGGGGCTGGCAACCGCACCGAGCTGAAGAATGTCTTCACAAAAAGCATGATTCTGATTGGCGGTATCGGTCTGGTGCAGTTCCTCACCGCAGAGTTGCTTGCTCGGCCGTTAGCACGTGTTTTTGTGAGCTACGACCCAGAGTTGCTCGACCTCACCTGCCGTGCCCTGCGCATCTACAGCGTCTCTTTCCAATTGATGGGGTTTAACGGCTATGCTTCTGCCTTTTTTACCGCGCTGAACAACGGTGTGGTGTCGGCGGTCATCTCCGTCAACAGGACCCTCGTCTGCGAGACCCTCGCCGTGCTGCTCATCCCGTTGCTGTTCGGGGTGGACGGCATCTGGTACGCCATCATTTTTGCCGAATCCGCCGCCCTGATTCTCACCACCTACATGCTCCTCAAATACCGGAAGCGGTACGGATACGCGGGAAACAAGCTCTGACAAGTAGAGACGTTGAGCGCAACGTCTTACAAGGCAATCTCATCTGCCAACGTACAATCAGAATTTTTATATCTTTGCCAAATCAAATCCACAAAAACCGAAACAATGATCACATATACAGCTCATTTTGCGCAAAGGAGTATAATACACAAACTCTCAGCATCAAAAATCCGCACATTTTTCCTTTTGATATGCTGTCTTTCATTTGGTAGCATGGCGTTCGCGCAAGAGCAGGTGACCTTGACGTTCACCGGTGCTAACTCGCAGGGTGATTACGTGCAGCTCTCCAGCGTGGAGATTCGAAACCTGTCGCGCAACTGGTCGGAGACAATCGTCTTCCCTGACACGGTCTATACGCTCCCGGTGGGCACCAGCGTGCCACAAAACCCGCAGGAGCGCGAAACGCAGGTCATGCCCAACCCCTTCGACGGCCACACGCGGGTGAACATCTCTTCCGCGGAAACCGAAAACGTCCGGATGACCTTGACGGACATCAACGGGCGGCAGCACGCGGAATACTCCGGGACACTGCTTTCCGGCGACAATTACTTCGAGATTTCGCTGACCATGCCGCAGACCTACATTCTGACCGTGCGGACAGTCTCCGGGGTTCGCAGCCTGAAGATGGTGAACACTGGCCACGGGGGCGTCAGTCGCATCGAGGCCGCAGAGACGTCACCCCGTCCTGTCGAGGTGCGCCTCCGCAACACCTCCGCCCATGCCTTCCAGCCAGGCGACCTGATGGAATTCACCGGCCACACTTCCATACTCGGGACACCCATGACGAGCGTCACGGTCATGCAACAACAGTTCCACAGCGAAGAGATCATTCTGGTGTTCAATCCAGCATCATCTGCCGAAACCGTAGTAACCACCGACTCCATAATATTCAACGGTAACGATGTCTTTTACGCTTACGGGACGGTACAGTCCGACATTCCCGTAACCGCACGGGGGTTCTGTTGGGGCACGGAACATTACCCCACCATTGCCGACAACCGCACCCTCGACGGCACAGGAACTGGCGTCTTTTTCAGCACGATAGCAGGGCTTGACCTCTCCCAGACTTATTACGCAAGGGCTTACGCCACTACTGACAGTGCCACCTTTTATGGCACCGAATACTTGATCAACCTTTACTCTAATTACACCAATTCACAGACGAAGTTCATCCCCGACGGGCAGGATTGCGGCGAAGGCTGCCTGCTCGCCTCGTATATCAACATCACAGATCAACCGGCCGGAAGTGTGATTCAGAGCGAGGAGGACATCCGATATGTCCGCATCAAACTGGAGCACTCATGGGCGGGCGACCTTTGGATTGCCCTGCAATGCCCCAACGGCAGTTATGCCTCCATTTTGAGAAAATACAATAACGGTGCATCCTCTGAATGCTCAATTCACATCCCCGTTGCTGAATGGGGTTGGTCGGGATGGGTTTCCAGCAGTGGTCATGACTTTGGCATCAAGGGGTATTCCGACAACACCAGCAACAAATGCGACAGCGCCACCAATCCCATAGGTACCCCTTGGAACTATGTGTGGTCCTATAACACCCGACACGGCTACGTTTACAATCCAGGCTACTACGTCTATTACAACGACAATATCGTCAGTGTTTATGGTCAAACGGTCATGGACTCCACCAACGTGGCCGACATGACTAACGTTTTCCATCCGGACGGTTCCTTTTCGAGTCTCGTCGGATGCCCCCTAAACGGGACATGGAGTCTAATGATTGTGGATGGATGGGCACTTGACAACGGCTGGTTAGACGAATGGGAGCTCGCCTTTGACGGGGCTGGCTTGGCATTGCCTACCGCCCCTGTAATATCCACATCTCCCTGTCCGCAGGCCGCTTCCGCCACTGACCACGACGGCAACGTGTATGCCACGGTGGCCATTGGGGAACAGTGCTGGATGCGGGAGAACCTGCGCACCACCCACACTGCCGACGGCACCGCCATCGCGCAGAGCACCACCATTGACGCGGACGCGATGCACTATTATCTCCCTGATGTTGAAGAAGGCGAAAACTACGGCTACCTCTACAACTGGAAAGCAGCGAAAGCCGTCTGCCCTCCCGGCTGGCGGCTGCCCACGGATGAGGACTGGTCCCGTCTCACCGACTTTCTCGGCGGGATCGACACCTGCGTCTGCGGCGGCAACCCCACTAATGTCGCAAAAGCTGTAGCGGCCACGGAAGGGTGGAACTTTTCCGATACGCCTTGTGCCGTCGGAGCCGAACCCGCACAAAACAACCTGACAAACTTTTCCGCACTGCCCGCCGGTACCGCATACGGAATTTCGGTGGAAGCGGGCACTGCCGCCCTTTTCTGGACAGCAACCCCATACAATGACAACTTCGTCTATTACAGAGCATTGCAGAACGATCAAAGTCATATAGAACGCAACAGCTACGGCAACAAGGCCTCCGGAATGTCAGTACGTTGCGTGTATAATCCTGATGCGGTACGCCCGAGCGTGACTACGGCAGACGCCAACAACATCACCAACACCTCGGTCCTTTGTGGAGGCACCGTGGTTGACGAAGGTGACTTCCCTGTGACTGAAAGAGGCGTATGCTGGAGTTCCGCCGCCACGCCCACCGTGGCCGACGAACATACCTCCGACGGCAGCGGAGCGGGCTCATTTGTGTCTGCGCTCACCAATCTCACGCCCGGAACCATCTACTTCGCCCGGGCATACGCCACCAACGCCATCGGCACTGCCTACGGCCCGCAGGTGACATTCACCACCAAAGATATCCCGACTGTCATTACCGGACAAATCTTGGACATGGTTGACACGTTCACCACTTGCGGCGGCAACGTCACCTCAGACGGCGGCGATCCAGTCACCTCACGGGGCGTCTGCTGGTGCACCTACCCGAACACCCCGACCCTCGCCGACAGCCACACCGTGGACGGCGCGGGCACGGGAGAGTTCAGCAGCGACATCACCGGACTGGAACACGGCACCGCCTACCGCGTGCGGGCTTACGCCACCAACAGCTACGGCACGGCTTACGGAACCGTGCGATCTTTCTTAACCAAGGGGGTACCCACGGTAATCGTGTATCCCGTCACAGACATCACGAGCATATCCGCCTCGTGCACGGGTTGGGTCACTCAAGACAACGGTTCAGCACAAATCGAACGAGGTATCTGCTGGAGCACCCAGCCCAATCCCACCATTGCGGACAACCATATCGCTGCCAGCACCACGGGTGTCGGCTACTACACTTTGCCACTCACTGGCCTCACCCCCGGCACCACCTATCACGTGCGGGCTTACGGCACCAACGGTGTCGGCACGGGCTACAGTGACGACGTGACGTTCACCACTCTCACCCTCCCTACACTTATCACGGACACCGTTACGAACATTGATTTCTATTCGGCCACATGTAGCGGTGAGGTTCTCAACAATGGCGTGCCAGCCATCTCCGAACGCGGTTTCTGCTGGAGCACTACGCATAACCCGACCATTGCCGACAATCACTGCATTGACAGCACCTTGACCGGCACGGGATTCGGCACTTTCTCCGTTCAGCTCACCGGCTTGGCGACGGGCTTCCACTACTACGTGCGGGCATACGCCACCAACAGTTCCGGAACAGCTTATGGTAACGAAGTGGAGTTCTCCACCGCATACACCTGCGGAAATCCTGTAACTGACATCCAAGGTAACGTCTATAACACGATGCAGATAGGGCAACAGTGTTGGATAGCTGAGAACCTTCGTACCACCGCATACGCCCCGAACCTCACCAACGCGCCCTCGCTCAGTCACCCTACCTCTTTCAACTATACCGCATGTTTCATGAACGCCTACTATTACTATCCAAACAATGATACGGCAAATGTCTCCACATACGGTCTGCTCTACAATTGGCTTGCCGCAATGGGCGGCGCAAGTTCCAGCAACAGCACACCGAGCGGAGTTCAAGGTATCTGTCCCGAAGGGTGGCACCTCCCAAGCCAAAACGAGTTCAACACTCTCATACAACAAAGCGGAAGTTCATCCTTTTTAGGGACCATTCTTCCAGGTGAATATTTTGCCGGAAACAATGGCCATCTGGGCTTTGGCACATGGGCATACTTCTGGACCTCAACATCGACTGACAACGTATATGGTGATGCTTGCGGAGTGAGCTGCAATGGATCAAATCCAACCCTTAGCCCTTATGAAGAACAGGGCCGTGGATTCTCCGTCCGCTGCCTGCGGGACTGATAGGAAATGTTGTGTATTCAAATTTTGTGTATGTTTGCCAATCTTAAAGGAACAAAAAATGATTTATCCTTAACTATATGAATAACAATATTGTAGCAAATGAATCCCAACTTCCCGAGGTGGCCAAGCAACTGCTGGAGGCGCACCCGCAGGAGCGCGTGTTCGGCTTTTTCGGCGAGATGGGCACCGGCAAGACCACCCTCATCAAGGAAATTTGCCGGCAACTCGGCGTGGAAAGCGACATGACCTCCCCCACCTTCGCCATCGTCAATGAATACTGGACACACGACGGCGAGCCGCTCTACCACTTCGACTTCTACCGCATCGACGAGCCCGACGACGCCACCCGCATCGGCTTCCAGGACTACCTCTACAGCGGCAATTACTGCTTCATCGAATGGACCGACAAGGTGGAATCCCTCCTCCACGGCGAATACACCCCCGTAACCATTGAACGTGTTGACGACCACACCCGCAAATTCTCTTTTTAACTCTATACTTGACGGGGCGTATGCGATACGCCCCTACCTCTTTGAACCTTTGAACCTTAACCCCAAACCTCAATAAACAATAACCATTAACCATTAAACCTCAATAACCAATAACCCATAACCAATAACCATTAACAAATGAGCTCCGAATACATCATCCTCCAAGACACCCCGCACGTGGAGACCCAGGCATGGGAGGCCACTGTGGAAACGCCCACGCGCAAACTCACGCTCGCGTTGGCCAAGCCCGAGACCGCGCATCCCGACAGCGGCTTTCTCACCCCGAACGCCGTGCGCACCTTCACGGACCAGAGTGTCAAGGTGTTCGCGCAATTCGGTTTCGCCAACCACAACCCCTTCTCCGATGCCGACTACGCTGATGCCGGCGCGGAGTTCACCCACCACTACGCCGATTTGGCCATGCTGAGCAACCTCGTCCTCAAATTCGACGCCTTTACCTTTGACCAAATGGCACTTTCGAAAGAGAACCAAATTCTATTCTCCGCACTCCCTCCCGTTGAACTTTCACAGGAATACATCGAGACCGTCAACGAGAAGAAAATCACCATGATTTGTCTGGATTTGCTGCAAAACGACGAAGGGACTCCTGTCGTTGACAAAATCCGCAAGGAGACCTTGTCTGAGGCGGGCTTCCAGATCGCCCTCTCCAACTTCCTGTTCCCGCTCGTTGACACGCTCGTACACGCGCCCTCCATCGCCTACGCGCTGCAACGTACCCCCGAGCTCATGTCGGCCATCCTCTGTCACGCCGGCACTCTCTGCCACCAACCCACCGCCGAACAGCTGCACCTCCCATGGCGCGACATCGTCTCGCTCTGCTGGAACCTGAATTAGCTATTAGCTATTGGCTGTTGGCTGTTAGCATTACTAAAGGCCAAAAGCCAAAAGCCAAAAGCTAAAAGCCAAAAAAAATCTCACGCCTATCTCAAAAAATTGTATATTTGCGGCGTTATTTTATGACTAATCATTTTTACAAATTCATCTTTAAATTAACAAGACAAAATGGGAAGAGCTTTTGAGTACCGTAAGGCAAGAATTTTCAAGAGAAACGCATATTTAGCCAAGACTTTCACCCGTCTGGGCAAGGAAATCACGATGGCAGCCAAAGCCGGCGGCCCCGACCCCGAACAAAACTCCAAACTGCGTCTGCTCATCCAGACGGCCAGAAACGAGAACATGCCGAAGGACAACATCGATCGCGCCATCAAACGCGCCTTCGAGAAGGACATGTCCGATTACAAGGAGATGGTTTATGAAGGCCGCGGACCTCACGGCATCGCCATCCTCATTGAAGCCGCCACCGACAACAACCAGCGCACCGTCGCCAACGTCCGCAGCTACTTCAACAAGTTCGGCGGCTCCCTCGGCACCTCTGGAATGCTGGATTTCCTGTTCGACCACAAGAGCATCTTCACCGTCGCCCGCACCCCGGAACTTGACATCGAGGAATTCGAGCTCGCGATGATGGACTTCGACGCTGAAATCGATGCCGATGATGAGGAAGTGATCATTATGGCCGAATACAAAGCCTTCGGGCCTATCCAGAAATATCTGGAAGACAACAAATTCGAGATCAAGAGCTTCAAATTCGACCGTATTCCGAAGGAACTCAAAGCCCTCACCGACGAACAACGCGCCGAAGTGAACCTTCTGCTCGACAAAATCAACGAGGACGAAGACGTCACCAACGTCTATCATAATATGGAGGAGCCGGAAGAAGCGGAATAGCTATTAGCTGTTAGCCATTAACTATAACCAGCTTCAATAACCTATAACCAATAACCTATAACCATTAAAATAACCATTAAAATCATGTACTATTACAAATTCAAGGTGTTTTACGACGAGGTGGAGGACTTCGTGCGCGATGTGGATGTGCTCGCGAACAGCAATTTCGAGGACTTCCACATGTTCCTGTACCAATGTCTTGGATTACAGGGCAACGAGTTCGCCGCCTTTTCCATCTGCGACCAGAAATGGAACAAGCAGAAGGAGATCACGCTGATGGACACATCAGAGGAAGAGGACATGGCGGAGGAACCTGAGTATGACGATGAAGATTCGTTCAGCACGAAGTCGCGGCTGCCGAGATTCGTCATGAAGGATGCCATCCTGAAGGATTTCATCACCGATCCGCACCAGCACATCCTCTACGAGTACGACTTCATCGACCCGAAGACGTTCTACATCGAGTTCCAGAAAGTGGCCCAGACAGAAAAGCCCGAAGAGTTTCCACGCTGCACGTACCAGAAGGGCACCCTTCCCGTGCGACTCACCGCAAAGGATCTCCCGCAACCCGATGTTGATGAGGCATCGCTGCTGTTAGACGAGCTGGAGGATGACGAATACAACGACGGCTTCGACGACGGTTACAACGAAGAGGACTACACCGACCTGAATGAGTTCAGCGAATTTTAGCGGTCCCACACTCTACATCCTCACCGGTCCCACCGGGGTCGGCAAGACCGCTTACACCATTGAGTTGGCGCAACGTTGGCAGGTGCCTATCATTTCCGCCGACTCGCGCCAATTTTACAGAGAGATGCGCATCGGAACAGCCTACCCCACCGAGGAGGAGCTGTCCGCTGCGCAACATTTTTTTGTCGGGATGCTCTCCATCCATGACTATTACAATGTTTATATGTACGAGCAGGACGTGCTCAAACTGCTCAAGGAACTATTCAAGAAATATCCCGTGATCATCATGACCGGCGGGAGTCCACAGTTCATGGATGCGGTGTGCCACGGGGTAGATGAGATGCCCGACCCCGACCCGAACACGAGGCAGTTCGTCATCAACCTGTTTCAAAACAACGGAGTTGAGGCACTGCACGCGCAGCTGCGACTTCTGGACCCCGAATACGCCGCCGTCGTCAACCCCAACGACTCAAAACGGATGATGCGGGCCTTGGAAGTGTCATTGCAGACGGGAAAGCCCTATTCTGAACATCTGCATAAAAAACAGGTAACCAGAGACTTCAATATCGAAAAGTATTACCTTAACCGGCCGCGGGAGGAGCTTTTCAATCGCATCAACCGGCGGGTCGATAAGATGATGGCGGACGGGTTGTTGGAGGAGGCGCGGTCATTGCTGCCCTACCGCCACCTGAACCCGCTGAACACGGTCGGTTACAAGGAACTGTTCGACTATTTTGACGGCAAATGCACGTTAGAGCAAGCGGTGACGGACATCAAGACACACACACGGAGATATGCGAAACGGCAGCTGACGTGGTTCAAGAGGGAATACGAAGAGGTGATGATTTCCTCCGAATAATAGCCTCTTTTCTTTGAAATTGTAGTGGATGCGACAGCAGGGAAAAGGCAGGCGCGCCGGCTCGTCCAAACAAAATAGTTGATGCGTAAGCCCTGCTTGGCAAGCGATATTTTTCAAGTGTGTTTGAATATTTTGTACATTTGCCACTTTGAAACCATTCATCAAGATGAAAAAGGTAGGACTTGTTTTAATGATGCTGTTTTCGTTGTCTATTCACGCTCAGGAGACAATAGACCTGTTTTTCACGGGCGTTGACCAATGTGACCATTATATACGGATAGACAGTGTCACTGTCGAGAACATTACCCGCGGTTGGTCGGAAACCCTCTTTTTCCCAGACACCGTTTATACGTTGGAGATAGGTACGGGAATCAGAGGTTTTGACCAGGATGGGGATATTCAAGTGATGCCAACCCCCTTCGATGGACAGACACGCGTCAACATCTTTTCTGCCCAAGACGGACCAATAACAATTGTTTTGGTTGATGTTAATGGCAAAAAGAGTGCGGAGTACACTGGAAAAATCGTCTGTGGAAACAATTTTTTTGAGATTACCGCGACCACCCCGCAGGTGTATGTGTTGTCGGTGACCATCCCATCGGGCACTCGCAGTTTGAAGATGGTCAACAAGGGCCATGCGGGTGCCAACCGAATCCGGGCCGCCGGCAATTCCGAGAAGGCGGCGTGGGTGAATTTGAAAAGCATTTCCTCACATGATTTTGATTTGGGTGATAAGATGCGGTACACCGGATTTGCCTCCAAAAACAGTATGATGTTGCAGAGCGAAGCGATGACCAAGGAGCAGTACATCAGTGAAGATATTCAGCTGCAATTTATCATTGATCCGTCAATTCTTATGACAGTCACAACAGACTCTGTGACTTCAGACAATTCCTCGAGAGCACTTTGCTATGGGACGCTGACGTCAAGTGAAGATGTGGTTGCATGCGGGTTCTGTTGGGATGCCCTTCCGCACCCTACCGTAGCAAACAACCACACGGTGGAAGGAATCGGTTCGGGGAGTTTTTCTAGTATCTTGGAAGAGTTAAACCCCAAAAAATGGTATTATGTAAGATCTTACGCCACTGGTGAATGTGGTACAACCTATGGCAATGAATTTCAGTTTCGCTTATCCCAATCTTATACGCAAATAGACACCGTATTCTTAGCCGATGGCATGGATTGCGGAAACGGATGCGCTTATGTGTCATTGGTGAACGTTACAGATTTCTCTGCTTCTGACATTATACAGAGCGCTAACGACATCGGATTTGTACGGTTGAAAATCGAGCATTCGTACGTAGGGGATTTGTGGATTGCACTTCATTGTCCGAATGGACAATATTCGTCCATTTTACGAAAATATAATAGTACATCCACGTCTGGATGCGTAAGTGCCATTCCGGAATCGGAATGGGGGTGGCTTTCAACGGGATCCAATAGTTCCGATTTCGGAGTGCGCGCTTCCCAGGATTTATGGAGCAATCCGTGTAATCAGGATTCAAATCCGATGGGGACTCCGTGGAACTATGTTTGGTCGAACAATACAAATAATGGATATCAGTACAATTCTGACGGTTATGTCTATTCTGGAAGCAATGTGAACAGTGATAATCGCATGGATTCCTCGAATGTGGCGGCGATGACCAACGTGTTCCATCCGGAAGGCTCTTTCTCCAATTTGGTTGGATGTCCGAAAAATGGGATTTGGAGCATTGAAATCGTTGACGGCGTACAATCGGACAATGGTTGGGTGACCGAATGGGAACTGGTCTTTGACATTGATGAAGATGTAATGGTGAAGCCTGTGCTGCCTGCGGGCCCGTGTCCGGAAACCCCTTTCGTGACCGATTATGATGGCAATACCTATAACACGGTACAAATTGGTGATCAATGTTGGATGCGGGAAAATCTCCGCACCACACATTATGCGGACGGAACGGCAGTGCCTGCTGGCAGTGGAGAAAACTTCAACGATTACGCATCCTTTTACTATGACAACAGCACCTCAAACGTTCCATTAGAGATTCGAGGTTACTACTACACCTGGCATGCGGTGATGAATGGGGCTAATAGTAGCTCAAGCGTTCCAAGTGGCGTGCAGGGTGTCTGCCCTACGGGTTGGCATGTGCCGAGTGATGCGGAATGGACCGTGATGGAGGCCACGCAAACGGAGATGGACATAACAAATTTGGGTTTGCGCGGTGACCATGCAGGCAGATTGGCAGGAGACTATTGGAATGCTTCGTCCTACGAAAACTCCCCTGGCAATGCAGGTTATCCTTGGCATAATGCATCGGGATTTTCCGCAGTTTCAGTTGGCAACTGGGGTGGCGCAGGTTTTTTCTCTTCAGGAGAAAACACGCATTTTTGGTCTTCAACACAGAGGGACGGAAACTTCGCAATATACCGCCAACTGTATTTCAGTGATATAGGTGTGAGAAGAACGAGTTGGTACAAGCGGCTCGGTTTCTCCGTCCGTTGTCTTCGCGATTGAGATAAAACATAAAAGGATGTTTTTCCGGATATAATGTCCGTCAGGAACCTACAGATCTATGATGGTCTAAAAAGCCAGGGCTTACCATGGTATATTGCCCACGACTGACGTTCATTCTTGTTTTTTTCTTATTTTTGCAAACTTAAATACATAAGAATATGTTAGGAAATTTCTCGTACCATAATCCCACCAAACTTTATTTTGGTGATGAGTCTTTGAACTATCTCAAGGACGAATTGAAAAACTACGGACCTGTTGTGCTGTTGAACTACGGCAGCGGCAGCGTGAAGAAAAACGGCATCTACGACGAGGTGGTGGCCATCCTGAAGGAGGCCGGCAAGACCATCGTGGAAAATCCGGGCGTGATGAGCAACCCCACATTGGAGAAACTGCACGAGGGGGTTAGGATTGCCCGCGAGCACAACGTCGATATGATTCTCTCCCTCGGCGGCGGCAGTGTCTGCGACTACTCCAAGGGCGTGGCCGCTTCGGTGTACTATGACGGCGACTATTGGGACAGATTCTGGCTGCAAGAGAAACACCCCGACGCCAACCAGCGCATCCTGCCCATCGGCTGCATCCTCACGATGGCGGGCACTGGATCCGAAATGAACGGCGGCTCGGTCATCACCGACGCGGAGCATAAATTCAAGGTGGGGCACGTGTTCGACGCCCGTCTGATGCCGAAATTCTCCATCCTCAACCCGAAATACACGATGACGGTACCCGACGAACAGATGAAAGCGGGCATCTACGACATCATGAACCATATTTTCGAGCAGTATTTCTCCGATTTCGACGACAACACCAGCGACTACCTCTCCGAAGGGCTGATGCGCAGCCTTATCGTTTCCTCGCGCACGGCAGTGAAGAACCCGCAGGATTACGAAGCCCGATCCAACATCATGTGGACGGCCACGTGGGCACTCAACACGTTGCTCAAATGCGGCAAGACACAGGACTGGATGGTACACATGATCGGTCATAGCGTAGGTGCTTGGACGCACGCCCCGCACGGATTCTGCTTAGCTGCCGTCTCCATGGCCTACTACAAACGGGCGATGAAGCCTGGTCTGGCCAAGTTTGTGCGTTTCGCCAAGAATGTCTGGAACGTCTGCCCTGAGGGCAAAACCGACAAACAGATTGCCGAAGCCGGTCTTGAAGCCTTGAAGAGCTGGATGTTGGAAATCGGTCTGCCGCTGACCATTAGTGAGCTCGGTGCCACCGAAGAGATGATCCCCGGCATCACCAAAGGGACCATCTGCTATCCTGCAGGCTATATGGATTTGAAGCCGGAGGATGTTACGGAGATTCTGAAGGAGAGTATGTAGGATGTTGGCTGTTAGCTATTGGCTTAGGGATATCCTGTGACGTCAAAATTAAAGACAGTTCATAAAATTTCAGAAAGATGAAAAAAGTATTTTTATTCGCTGTGGCGATATGCACGATAGTCTTATTCCCCGCATGTAACGACAAAGATAAAGATGGACTTGTCGGCAAATGGGAATATCAATCGGCCATTAGAGAAAGAATCAGCAATGCTGATCCCAACGATGTGTGGACCGTTGAGGAACCTCCTACCAACCTGACAATGGAAATCAGAGAGTTCAAAAAAAACGGAACAATGACCCAATACACTGAGGTCAACTACATTGATGTGGGTGACTATGTAGAGACGTGGGATTGGAAATTATCAGATGACAAAAAGATAATTCATTTCACTAATGGGAGAAGTAACCTAAACGATGATTATGATTATAAAGACTACGACGAAGAAGTCCTGACCCTTGACGAAGATCAGTTGATTACGCGATACACGTCAACAGGGCCGGAATACACGTTTATTTGGACAACTACTTTCAATCGCCTCAGATGATCGTTATGTAACAGCAGTTGCAGAATATCAGCAGGAGAAGCTAATACAACCTTGTTCTGTCGCATTTTTTCTATTTTTGCGAAAAAATTGAAATAACACAAACTCGGAGACAGGAGTATTAGAGAAAATATGAAACACCCTGAAATATACAACCCTGTATTGCTGATGGAGCTGATTCAGCAAATCGGTTTCCTGCCTTTGCTGGACAGTGGCATTTTCGGCTATTCAGCGGAGGAAGTCGTGAGCGAGGACTGTCGTTATGTGACCTTTTCCGAAGGGGGCTGGGACTGGCCGTTGTGGAAGTGGAAAGGTCCGATTGTGTCTGAGGGCGGCTGCATGTATGGCAAATTCTTTGCCAACAAGGCGGGCTTCATCAGTCGTGAGTGGTGGCCCGATTTCTGCAACTATCGCCGCAACCAATACCCTGCGCCCGAGGAGGGAAGTATTGAGGAGACCATTCTGCTGACGCTGCGTGAACAGGGCAGTCTGATTACCCGCGAGTTGCGCGCCGCCTGCGGCTTCACAGGCCCAAAGATGCGCAGTCGCTTCGACAGCTATGTCACCCGCCTGCAAATGTCCTGTCGCATCGTCACCGAGGATTTCGTCTATCCGAGAGACAAGCACGGCCGCGAATATGGCTGGGGGTGGTCGCTGCTTACGACTCCCGAGCGACTCTACGGAAAAGAGATCTGTACATGTCCGCGCACTCCCGAAGAGTCGTTGGAGCGTATGCTCTCCCATTTTCGGAGTTTTCTACCCGAAGCATCGGAAAGTCAGATTACGAAATTGCTGAAGTAAGGACAGCTTTGTGTGTTTTTGCACGGTCGCCGATTGAATATGTTCATTGATGACGGAGGCCTATAAAGACATATAAAGATGTCCAAATGAATCCCCCGCAGTTCTGCGCCCGTTACAGTCTTTTCATCAACCTCCGTGAACGCAGCAAGGAGCAATAATATCGCTTCTCTAAGACAATCGCGCTAAGAAAGGATGTGGGAAAATAATTTTCCCGTCGTAACGAAAAAAAGTGTACCTTTGCCCCTTGATAAATTGTGTGAGAAATCAACAATAATTCAAAACAATAACAAACTAAAATATTAGAATTATGGCATTTAAAGGAGCTTTAGTCATCGACACTGAAAAGTGTAAAGGTTGTGCAGTGTGCATAACCGGTTGCCCGCAAGACCCGAAATGCATCGCCTTGTCCAAGAAGGTGAACGCCAAGGGTTACAACTATCTGGAAATGGTCAACGAGGACGCCTGCATCGGCTGCGCCAGCTGCGCGGTGATCTGTCCCGACGGGGTCATTGAAGTGTATCGTGCGAAATGCTAACCGCACGGAGAGTCAAGAAATTTAACAACAATTAATTAAAACATCTACAAAATGGCAAAACAATTAGTATTGATGAAGGGAAACCAAGCCATTGCAGAAGCCGCCATCCGTTGTGGCTGTGACGGCTACTTTGGCTATCCCATTACCCCGCAGTCAGAAGTGTTGGAGCACCTGATGGCGGAGAGACCATATCTGACCACCGGCATGGTTGTTCTGCAAGCCGAGAGCGAATTGGCTTCCATCAACATGGTGTATGCAGGCGCCGCCGCCGGCAAGCGCGTCATGACCTCTTCTTCCTCCCCGGGATTCTCCCTGATGCAGGAAGGCCTTTCCTATATCGCTGGCGCTGAGCTGCCCGCATTGTGCGTGAACGTCGTTCGCGGCGGCCCCGGCCTCGGCACCATCCAACCCTCACAGTCCGACTACTTCCAGACCACCAAGGGCGGCGGTCACGGCGACTACCGTCTGATCACCCTCGCCCCCGCGTCTGTGCAGGAAATGTATGACTTCGTGGAACTCGGTTTCGACCTCGCCTTCAAATACCGCAACCCCGTCGCCATCCTCTCCGATGGTGTCATCGGCCAGGTGATGGAGAAAGTCATGGTTGACGACTACAAACCGCGCTGGACCAACGAATACATCGAGGAAAACTGTCCTTGGGCTGCCACCGGACACCGTTCCACCGGCAAGCACAGAATCGTGACTTCCCTCGAACTGGAAGCCCTCAAACAAGAGGCTATCAACGACCGCATCCAGGCCAAATACCGCAAATGCGAAGAGGAAGACGCCCGTTACGAGGCTATCCAATGCGACGATGCGGAATACATCTTCGTGGCTTACGGCTCTGCAGCCCGTATCTGCATGAAATCCGTCGAACTCGCCCGCGCCGAAGGCATCAAGGTCGGTTTGATCCGCCCGATCACCCTGTGGCCCTTCCCGACGAAAGCCGTCAAGGAAATCGGCAGCCGCATGAAGAAGATCCTCAGCGTGGAAATGAACGCCGGTCAGATGATCGAAGACGTGAAACTCGCTGTCGATTGCAACATCCCCGTGGAGCATTACGGCCGTTACGGCGGTGTCATCCCCACCCCTGTTGAGATTCTCGATGCGTTGAAAAAAATGATTAAATAATTTAAGCACTTGAAAATTATGACAAGAGAAGATATAATCAAACCCGAAAATTTGGTGTACAAACGCACTCCGGTTCTCACGGATGCTACAATGCACTATTGTCCTGGTTGCGGTCACGGCGTCGTACACAGAATCATCGCCGAGGTGATCGAGGAAATGGGCATTCAAGACAATGTCATCGGTATCTCCCCCGTGGGTTGTTCCGTGCTGGCATACAACTATTTCGACGTTGACTTCGTGGAAGCCGCCCACGGTCGTGCCCCGGCCTGCGCTTCCGCCATCAAACGTCTCCGCCCCGAGACCTTCGTGTTCTCCTATCAGGGAGACGGCGACCTGGCCTCCATCGGCTGCGGCGAGGTTGTCCACGCCTGCAACCGCGGTGAGAACATCACCATGATCTTCATCAACAACGGTATCTACGGTATGACCGGCGGTCAGATGGCTCCCACCACCCTCGAGGGTATGGAAACCGTGACCTGTCCTTACGGCCGTGATCCCAAGATCATGGGTCACACCATGCGTCTGACCGAAATGCTGGCTCAACTTCCTGGCACGTACTATGTTACCCGTCAGGCCGTTTACACCCCGGCAGCTGCCCGCAAGTGCAAGAAAGCCATCCGTCAGGCCTTCGAGAATCAGAAACTGAACAAGGGCGTCTCTTTCGTGGAAGTGACCTCCAACTGTAACTCCGGTTGGAAGATGACTCCCGTCCAAGCCAACAAATGGATGGAAGAGAACACCCTCAAATACTTCCCGCTCGGCGACATGAAAGTTGACGGCAAGTTTGATCCCAAGTTCATCGAACGCGTCGGCACCTTCGACCAGCCCAACGAAACCATCTTTTCACTGAGAAAAAAATAATCATTAAAATCCAAAAGACATGACTGAAGAAATCATTATAGCAGGCTTCGGCGGACAAGGTGTGCTCTCCATGGGTAAGATCCTCGCATACGCCGGCATCATGCAAGACAAAGAAGTGAGCTGGTTGCCTTCCTACGGTCCTGAAATGCGCGGTGGTACCTCCAACGTCACCGTCATCCTCAGCGACGAGCGCATCTGCTCCCCCTATCTGAACCAGTTCGACACGGCCATCATCCTGAACCAACAGTCGATGGACAAGTTCGAATCTGCCGTGAAACCCGGAGGTCTTCTGATTTACGACCCGAACGGCATCACGCATCATCCTACCCGCAAGGACATCAACATCTACCAAGTCGCCGCCGCCGACAAAGCCAGCGAACTCGGTATCTCCAAGCTGTTTAACATGATCGTGTTAGGCGGTTTCCTGAAAGTGAAACCCCTCGTCACCCCTGAAATGTTGCACAAAGGTCTGGAAAAATCCCTGCCTGAGCGCCACCACCACCTCATCCCCAAGAACGAAGAGGCTGTGGAAATCGGCAAGGGTCTGTTGACTCCGTACCACACGATTTAACGATCAACCCCTGTAGAGACGCGCCATGGCACGTCTCTACAATATTATATAAGGACGGTATAAAGCCGTCCTTTTTTATCAACAACAAAGTCAAAAGAGGTCAGGTCCCCAAAACCAAAAAAATTGTATCTTTGCAGCCGATTTTTTTCTAACTAAAAACCAATTGTATGGCAACAACTGCTGATTTTAAGAACGGCCTCTGTATTGTTCACAACAACGAGATTTGGTCAATCGTGGAATTCCTGCACGTGAAACCCGGCAAGGGCAACACTTTTGTCCGCACGAAACTCAAAAACCTCAAAAACGGTAGAGTTCAGGAGTTCAGATTCGACGCCGGCATCAAGATTGACCTTGCCCGCGTGGAGCGCCGCCCATACCAATTCCTCTATAAGGAAGGCGACACCACCTATATCTTCATGCACACCGAAACTTACGAGCAACTTCCTATCGAGAAAGATCTTATCAACAATCCCGATTTGCTCAAGGAAGGCCAAGAGGTGGAAATCAACTACGACACGGATTCCGACACTCCGCTCACCTGCGAACTTCCTCCGTTTGTTGACTTGGAAGTCATTGAGGCTGATCCCGGCGTGAAAGGCGACACCGCCACCAACTCCCTCAAACGCGCTGTGGTGGAAACTGGCGCCGAAGTATATGTGCCCCTTTTCATCAATGTGGGTGAGAAAATCAAAGTCGATACCCGCACCAACAAGTATTCTGAACGCGTCAAGGAATAAGCGTTATCCGCATGATTCTGCGTCAGTCGCTTAGCATCGACGAATTAATTCAACTGATTGGTCATCCCGTTGCCGTTAAGGGCGATTCCACTCTTAAGGTGACGGGAATCAATGAGTTGCACTCTATCTGCAAAGGAGATCTCACTTTTGTGGACAATGAGAAATATTACCTTCGAATCCTGCAAAGCGAGGCATCCGCAATCCTCATCAACAGCGCGGAAGTGGAATGCCCCGCCGGCAAGGTTTTGCTTGTTTCTGAGGATCCGCTCCGCGACTATCTTGCTGTCGTAGAGCATTTTGTACATTTCACACCACAAAACACCACCATCCATCCAAGTGCCGTCATCGGTGAAGGCACAATCATCCAACCGTTGGTTTTCATCGGCGAGAACGTGCGCATCGGCAAGAACTGCATCATCCATTCCAACGTCAGCATCTACGCCGACACCGTCATTGGCGACAACGTGATCATCCATTCGAACAGCACTATCGGCGCCGACGCCTGCTACTTCCAGAAACGTCCCGACGGCTGGGTGAAGCTGACCTCCTGTGGCGACACCTACATCGGCAACAACGTGGAGATTGGCTGCAACTGCTGCATCGACCGCGGTGTATCCGGCACCACATACATTGACGACGGCTGCATCTTCGACAATCTCGTGCAAGTGGGTCACGACACGCACATCGGCAAGCGCACGCTCTTGGGCGCGCAGTGCGGTGTGGCGGGCTGCACCTACATCGACGACGACTGCAAGATCTGGGCCAAAGCCGCCGTCAACAAAGACCTCTACGTCGCTAAAGGAACGGTGTTGCTGGCTTTGTCTGCTATCGACAAAGACGTCAAGGAAGAGGGCAGAACCCTCTTCGGGATGCCTGCCGGCGACGCCACAGCAAAATGGCGCGAAATGGCGATGATGCGCAAGCTGCCGGATCTTTTCAAGGAATTGGAAGAGATTAAGAAACGATTACCATAACGTGTAGGGGCGAATAATTATTCGCCCCTGCGGAAAGGGCACAATCCGACCTCCTCTACACTATAACGCCCAAATAAAAAATCCCCCACAACGCGTTTTAACGCCTTTTTTTCGCGTTTTCCGTGTTTTTGATTGTTAATAAAATGTGACAGATTTCCTCCCAAGAAATCGAAAAAAAGTGTATTTTAGCTTTTTATTGTTAACAAGCATAAGTTTTTCATTTTAAGACAGTTAGATATTAATAGAAGACAAGAAATGGAAGAAAATGAGATTTTAGACGAGAAGATTGTTCAGTATAATATTGAAAACTTGATGAAGACGGCCTACATCGACTATTCGATGTCCGTCATCGTGTCCCGCGCCCTGCCTGATGTGCGCGACGGTCTGAAGCCCGTGCAGCGCCGCATCATCTACGCCATGTGGGACATGAACATCACAGAGAGCGGTCCGTACAGAAAGTGTGCCCGTATCGTCGGTGAGGTGCTCGGTAAGTACCACCCGCACGGTGACACGGCCGTATATGACGCTCTCGTGCGTATGGCACAGCCCTGGACTCTCCGCTACCCCTTCGTCGATGGTCAAGGTAACTTCGGATCCGTGGATGGCGACAGCCCCGCCGCCATGCGTTACACCGAAGCCCGCCTCCGTCGCTCCTCCGAGGAGATGGTGGCTGACATTGAGAAAGAAACCGTCGATATGGTTCTCAACTTCGATGACTCCATCCCGGAACCCACCGTGCTGCCTGCCAAAATCCCCAATCTGCTTGTCAACGGTTCCTCCGGCATCGCCGTCGGTATGGCCACCAACATGGCGCCTCACAACCTCAGCGAGGTGTGCGACGGCATCTGCGCCTACATCGACAACAACGACATCACCATCGAGGAACTGATGCACACTATCAAGGCCCCCGATTTCCCCTCCGGCTGTATCATCTACGGCTACAAGGGTGTACAGGATGCCTTCCTTACCGGTCGCGGCCGCATTGTCATGCGCGGTCACGCCGAAATCGAGAGTGAAAAGAACCACAACTGCATCGTGGTGACTACCCTGCCCTACATGACCAACCCCTCCGACATGATCAGCCACACCGTGGAACTCGTCAAAGAGGGCAAGATCGCAGGTATCACCGACGTGCAGAACCTCACCAACAAACGCAACGGCACACGCATCATCTACGAACTCAAGAAAGATGTTGTACCTGAAGTGGTTCTCAACAAACTCTACCAGATGACCGCCCTGCAGTCCTCCTTCAGCATCAACAACGTGGCCCTCGTCAACGGAAGACCCATGACGCTGAATCTCAAGGACATCATCGTGGAATACGTGAAACACCGTCACGATGTGGTGATTCGCCGCACCCAATTCGACCTCAAGAAGGCCCAGGAGCGCGCCCACATCCTCGAAGGTTTCCTCAAAGCCCTCGACATCATCGACGAAATCATCGCCCTCATCCGCGCATCGCAAACCGTGCAAGAAGCGCAGCAAGGATTGATGACCAACTGGGACTTCACCGAAATCCAGGCAAAGGCCATCGTCGAGATGCGCTTACGTCAACTCACCGGCATGGAGCGTCAGAAACTGCAGGACGAATACGACGAACTGATGAAGCTTATCGCACACCTGCAGGATGTGCTCAACGACGTGAACCTGCGTATGGGTATCATCAAAGACGAGTTGCAGGACATCAAAAAGCGCTTCGGTGACGAGCGCCGCTCGCCCATTGAATACAGCTCCTCCGAATTCCGCGTGGAGGACACCATCGCCGACGAAGAGGTGGTGATCACCATTTCGCACTTGGGCTACATCAAGCGCACGCCGCTGGCCGAGTACAAGGTGCAAAACCGCGGCGGCAAGGGTTCCCGCGGCAGCAGTTCCCGCGACGAGGACTTCATCGAACATCTCTATATGGCCACCAACCACAACTACCTGCTGTTCTTTACAGAAAAGGGTAAATGCTTCTGGATGAGAGTGTTCGAGATTCCTGAAGGGCTGAAGACTTCCAAAGGACGTGCCATCCAAAACCTGCTGCAAATCGAAGAAGGTGACAAGATCACCTCGATTATCAACCTCAAGAGCATTGACGATCCCGATTTCATCAACAATCACTACATCATATTGTGCACCGAGAAGGGTATCATCAAGAAAACCTCCATTGAAGCTTACTCTCGTCCACGCAAGAAGGGCATCATCGCCATCAATGTGCGCGAAGGCGACCGCTTGTTAGCCGCCCGTTTCACCGACGGCAACAGCGACATCATGATGGCGCTGCACTCCGGCCGCGCTATCCGCTTCCACGAAAACGAGGAGCTCCGCGCCATTGGCCGTACAGCCGCGGGTGTGCGCGGAATCACCCTTGAGGATGAGAACGACCGCGTGGTAGGCATGCTTGCCATTGACAACAACCGCAGCAACGTCCTGATTGTTTCCGAAAACGGATACGGGAAACGTTCCCTGTTAGAGGATTACCGAATCACCCACCGTGGCGGCAAAGGCGTCAGCACCATCAAGATCACCGATCGCACCGGCAAGTTGATCGCCATCAAAGCCGTCACCGATGACGACGACCTGATGATCATCAACCGTTCCGGTATCGCCATCCGCCTGCACGTCGATCAACTGCGCATCTTAGGCCGTAACACGCAAGGTGTCAGACTAATAGACCTTCGCGGAAAGGATATGATTGCCGCTGTCTGCGAAGTCCCTCGCCAAGAAGATGAAGACGAAGAGGAGATGGACAATGTTGAGACGACAGAACAGACGGAGAACAACGAATCGGGCACGTTAAACAGCAACCCTGAATCCGAGTCTGAACAAATAACTGACTAAAAAAAAGAGCAATGAGAAAATCCATTCTTCTGGCAGCTTACATGCTGATTTTGACAACGTTGGTTGCCCAAAAACCGTCGTTGACCAAAGCTTACAATTTTTTCTACGACAAAGACTACGACAAGGCCAAAGAACAAATCGACCTCTGCACGAGTGACGAGAAACTCTCCGCCAAAGCGCAGACCTGGCTATACAAAGGCAACATAGAATTTCTGCTGGCCAATCGTGAATATAGTGAAAAACAGAAGAACGAAAGCTACCAAATACGCTATCCAAACGCTCCGGAAGAGGCTTTCGACGCATTTGAGAAAGCCCTCGCCATCAACCCTAAAGTGGAAGCGTTGGACATGATGAATGCCCAGGATGCTCTCAAACAACTTTACCCCTATTTGTTAGTGCGCGGAGTTGACCAGCTAATAGCCAACGACTTCACTGGCTCGAAGAAAACGCTCGCCAAAGGTATCAAAAGCTATGAGATGGACACCCCGCAGTATCCGATGAACGGCGACCTCTATTATTACTACGCTTACGCACTTGAAAGCCTCGGCGAGACAGAAGATATGCTGAAGTATTACAGAAAAGCCCTTGACGACGGTTCGAAAAACGCCTACGTGTTTGCCAAACTCATCGACTATTACAAAATGCAGAACGACCGTCCGAACATTGAGAAGACACTGGCTCTGGCCAAGGAAAAGAATCCGCAAGACATGAGTGTCAAGCTGTTGGAGATTGACTACGCCTATTGGACGGGGGACAGCATAAAAGCGGCTGCCTTATTGGACAAGATCAACCCACAAGATCTGAAAACCTCTGACGAGATGGTGAACGTGGCAAACTTCTACATCAAAGAAAAGCGTTATGAAGCCGCCGACCAGCTTTTGAGTCGCGCAAACAGAATGAGTCCTGACAATTTCGTCATACTTTATAATTTGGGGGTCTGCAAATACAGTTTTTCAGAATACTATTTCAACCGTCAGAACCAGCTCGCCCTGCAGCAGGCCAACAAGGATGACATACAAGCTGCCAAAAGCCTGTCGGAGAAGTATCTGAAAGAAGCGGGGGAACATTTTGAACAGGCCCGAAAATTACAGCCCGATGACATAAACCTTTTGAACACGTTGCGTGCCATCTATGTGCGTCAGCAATCACCAAAAGCGGATGAAATTGATGCCCTCATTAAACAATTGGAAAGATAATCAATCAAATAATTAATCACTTAAAAATCGAAAAAATGAAAAAATGGATGCTTGTTTTAGTCGCGCTCTTTGTTAGCGTTAGTGCTTTCTCGCAATCTTGCCTGGACGATGTATGGCAATGCCTGAGAAGCGGCCAAACTCCTAAGGCAAAAAAGTTCATGGAATCCTGCATGGCTTCCAATCCTGATAACGCTGCTGTATGGTTGATGCAGGCGAATGTCAATGTTCACTTGTACAGATACGACTTAGAGAAACAACAAAAAGACCCGTCTGTCGCCGCACGTTATCCCAATGCGCTTGAAGACGCTTACAATTCCTTTGTGAAAGCCTTGGAACTTGACCCCAAAGTGGAGCCGAAAACCGGTATGCTCGGTGCCATAGAGGGCCAGAAGCTGTTAGCCGAACCTTTCTATGAGAAAGCCGCAGCTGCCGCCTCCAAAGGTAAAGTTGAAGACGCTCTGAAATATTACGGTCTTTCTGCTAAATGCTTCGAGCTGGCCAAGATGAAAAAGAATGCTGCTGTTGTCTATCTGCAAACAGCCATCTTGTACAACCAGAAGATGAACGACAAGAACAACTATGAGAAAATGCTGGCCAAATGCCTTGAGACCGCTCCCGATGTGTCAGAAGACGCCTATGTAGAACTCTACTACCTCTACAAAGACAAGAATGACACGGTGAAATGCGGTGATGTCCTCACCAAGGCGAAGAAAATTTTCGCTGAAAGTCCGGAAAAGCTGTACGAGCCTGAAATGGATTACTACGCTATGACGGGCAACGAGGAGAAGCTGCTGGAGACATGCGACAAAGTCATCGCAACAGGTAACGAAGCCATGGTTCCCATCTGCGCCACCTACCTGACCAACGCAAAATCCTACGCCAAGGCAGAACAAATCTTGACCGAGGCCCTGGCCAAAACGCCCAACGATTTTGACCTTATGAAACAAATGGGATACCGTTATGCTATGGAGTATTATGACATCATGGATCGTCGCCAAACGGCCATGAACACCAAGCACTGGGATGAGGCCAACAGTCTGTTCCAAAGCCCTGAACGCAAAAACGCGATGGAGAAAGCCCACGAATGGTGCGAGAAGGCCTATCAGGTGAACTCCGACAATTTGGAGAACAACAGAATCCTGCGCGAAATGAAGGCTTTGCTCAACATGCCTATCCCGCAAGAGCTGAACGACAAAATCAACGCCCGTATGAAGAACTAAACAGGCTTTCTTTTATACAAAAATCCCCCTCGGTGCGACCGCAGGGGGATTTTTTATACTCTGACACGAGAACTATCGCTTCATGTCGCCCAGCGTCACCTTCGGGTGGTGGTACTGGTGTTCCTTGGGCGTGGACTTGCCATTGAGCTCGACGGCCTGCTTCGGGCAGAAGTGGACGCAGGCGAGGCACTGCGTGCAGTTGTCGCCGCAACGGGCTTTGCCGTCCTTGAGGGCGATATTGCTTTGCGGGCACACGTCAGCGCAGATGCCGCAGCCCACACAAAGGTCGGGGTTGACAGCAGGCGTGAGCATCGGCAACGTTCGGCGTTGCACACCCGGAAGGGCGCACAAGGCACCTATGGGTCCCCACCACGCATAGTGCAGACTGTGCATGCCGGCGGCTATCTCCTCGGTGATACGTTCCAGTCGTCCGGCGTATTTCCCGAACTTCCAGACTTGCTTGTTGGGATCGCGCCCGAAGCCGACGGCGCTGTTGTCGGGCACGCGGATTTTCTGGCTGTACGCTATCGGCAACCCCTTGTCGGCCAGCAGTTTCTGAACCGTGTGGATGGCGTTTCCGGCCTGCGCGCCGCAAGGGATGACGATGAAGACGTACGCCTCCTTGGGCAGCTGCAGACGCGGCAGCAACTCGGTCACCGCCCGCGGCGCGTTGAACCAGTAGCTGGGATAAACCAGCCCGATGCGCCGCTCACGCGACAAATCCTGATGCACCGCCTGACTGAGCGGCATCACCGTTTCGTTGAGTTTCTCCGCGATGTGGCGGCTGATGGCCAAGCTGTTGCCCGTGCCCGAGAAATAGAGGATCATAATCGTTTTATTTCAACATAGATTCAACATCTGCCTCCATGTCCTCGGGCGTGGCCACAGGCGGGAAGCGCTTGACGACGCTGCCGTCTTTGGAGATGAGGAACTTGGTGAAATTCCAGCGCACGCCGCCTTCCTCGCGACCTTCGGATTTGCTCAGACCGTCCACAAGAGCCATCGTGGCCTTGTTTTTCAGCCCTTTCACCTCTTCAGTGGGCACGGTTTGCGTCAGATATTTGAAAATCGGGTGGGCATTCTCGCCGAAAACGTCGATCTTTTTCATCAGCGGGAAGGTAACGCCATGGTTGAGGCGGCAGAACTCCGCGATCTCCGCGTCGGAACCGGGCTCCTGGTGCTTGAACTGGTCGCACGGGAATCCGAGAATCACGAGACCTTGGTCTTTGTACTTCTTGTACAGTGCCTCCAAACCATCGTATTGCGGGGTGAAACCGCATTTGGAAGCGGTGTTGACAATCATGAGGACCTTGCCGCGGTATTGCGCCATGTCCACCTCTTCGCCCTTGTTGTTCAGGGCCTTGAAATCATAAATAGTAGCCATTTCTTTATTGTTTTAAGTGATATTTTTTGTTAATTCGAATTATCTTTGGGTTTTGGGTTTGGCTTTTGGCTTTTAGCTGTTGGCTTTTGGCAGCTAACAGCCAGCAAAACTCACTCTTTCGCCTTCGCCATCCGCTTGCCCGCGTCGAAGGCCTTCTGCAGGTCCTCTTCCCAATGTTCCTCGCGGTATTTCCGCTTGGCCTCTTCGGAGAAGCCGGCCAGTTCGTAGCGGTCGTAGTTCTTCACCTGATAGGTGTTGTAAGCAACCAGCCGTTCGGGGTCGCCGAGTGCGGCGGAGATGCAGTGCTCCATCGAGCCGTAGCCCTTGCTGTTGTTGCGAGCGGGCGTGCCGTTCATGGTCTCCAACAGCACCACGGGCATCTTCTTGGGCGCTGTCATACTGTAGTCGTTGTAGGAGAGCCACGGGAAAGCCAGCCGCTCCAGGAAGGTGCGCATCTGGCCGGTCACGTCGCCGAAGTAGATCGGGGAGCCGAGCACCAGACCGTCGGCTTCGGCAATTTCCTCCAAAACTGGGGTCAAGGCGTCCTTGAATTTGCAGATGTTGGAGGCCTTGCCTTTGAGTTTGCAGGCCATGCACGACATGCAGCCTTTGTAGTCCATGTCGTAAAGACGGATAAGTTTCACTTCCGCCCCACCCTCTTTGGCTCCGTTGGCGAAGGATTCCAGCATGGCGGCGGTGTTCATGTTACGGCGCGGACCGCCGTCGATAACCATTATTTTCTTCATCATATTCGGTGTTTTATTGTTAATCAATTCATTTGCTGTAGCCACGGCGGGATGCTCCAGCAGGCTGGTTGCCGCCACTGCCGCCACCCCGAGGGCGGCTTTCTTCAAAAATTCGCGTCTGTCCATTCGCTGTTTAAATTTAGGGGGCAAAGTTATAACTTTTTAGCTAACCAAATGCACAAGAGTTATTTTATGTGTCAAAATTAAAAAAATAGTAATTTCGCAGTCCAAAAAACCTTTGTCCAAAAATCTGTCATTATGAACAAAAAGGCTTCTCTTTTCTGCATAGTCACCCTGTTTGCGGTTTGTGGTTTCGCGCAGACCGTCACACTCACCTTCACGGGACGGGACGCCGCCAACCACCATGTGCAAGCCGAACTCTTTCGAGTGGCCAACCTTTCAAAGAACTGGCAGGAGTATCTTTACTGGCCCGACACGGTGCTGACCCTACAAAAGGGATCTGGCATTCAAGATCCTGAAATGTCACAGCTGCCGTCTTTGGAACTGTCGCCAAACAGTCCGAATCCGTTTCATGGCACCACGGACATCCACTTGACCTTGGCGGATGCAGGCGTGGTGACGTTGGATATCGCGGATGTTGGCGGACGGCTTGTTTGGGCAGATGACATCCTTTTGAATCCTGGGCGCCACCTGTTCCGCATCACCCTTTCCCATGCGGGCACATACGTGATGAGCGCCCGCCTTAAGGGGGAATTGTCTTCCGTCAAAATGGTGTGCAACGAAGGCGGGGGTACCAATGTTGTTGAATATGTGGGCTATACAAGGAAGGATAGTCGAGAAGCGCCGCCGGCCAAGTCCCATACCCGTGGCTCGGTCGTCCGTCCTTACGATCTCGGCGACCAGATGGAATATTCGGCGTATGCCACCATCAACGGCCAAGGTGAGGAAAGCCCGCACATCGAACAGCCCCTTGCGGATTCACAGACGGTGGTGCTGCCGTTTTCGAGTGTACAGCTACGTCTTCCAACCGTCGTTACCGCGAATGTCACGAATATTACCGGCACTTCCGCTGTATGTGGCGGCATTGTGACCGATGATGGCGGTGACAGTGTAACGGCCCGAGGCGTTTGCGTAAGCATTTCGCCCAATCCGACGCTTGCCGGGCTGCATACGTCCGACGGGAGCGGCTTGGGAGTCTTCACCAGCCAATTGACAGGACTGATGTCCAATCTTGTTTATTATGTTCGTGCATACGCCATCAATTCTGTGGGCATTGCCTATGGCGAGAAACAAAGTTTTTTCATACCTGTCAATCCCGACGGTGATGCGAGGTCTTGTCCAGACGCACCGTTTGTTGTGGATATAGACGGGAATACGTATAACACGGTGCAAATTGGCCAGCAATGCTGGATGCGCGAGAATTTGCGTACAAGAAGGTATGCCGATGGCACCGACATTCCACAGGGGGAGAGCTATTCCCTCACATCGGCTTTTTGGTATTACCCGATGAACGAATCCGCCAACAAAGCGAATTACGGACTGCTGTACAACTGGGCGGCGCTGATGCACGACGCCACCGCCTCCAATTCCAATCCAAGTGGAGTGCAAGGTATCTGTCCTGACGGCTGGCATGTTCCGAGCAATGCCGAATGGGAACAGCTCCACACCTATGTGAAAAGCCATGGTCAAAATGTATGCGGCGGCATTGAGGACCAGATTGGTAAGTCGCTGGCCGCCACGATGGGTTGGGATCTTGGGGGTACCTCCTGCGAGGTGGGCAATGCCAATCCGGCCACCAACAATGCTACCGGTTTCAGTGCATTGCCGGCAGGGTATTATCAAGGAGGCGATTACCTCATTCCTGAGTTTGTCAATTACGGTGGGCTTGGCTATAACACATTCTTCTGGACCACTACCATGGGAACCGACTCTTATGGCTTCAACAACACCTATTACTGGGGACTTCATTCGAACTATGCCTCCGTAATCCACAATAACTTTTATGACGCCGACGGCGACGCTTATTCGGTGCGCTGTGTGAAAGACTGAAATAGACAACTCAAAGCCTGAAATGATCCAGCACTTCCGTCCCGGCGAGAGCGCCGGCAATGGCATCGACAGGCTCAGCGACGGAGATGATTTAGCGATTCATCAGACGGCTTTCACCCCATTTGTACTGCGGGTACGCCTTCTTGAGGTCGTTGGCGGAACCCTCCACGCCGCTGCCACCGCTGGTGGCGAACACGTTGAGCACCTTGCCGCTAAGGTCGTGGGCTTCGATGAAAGTGTTGACGATGGTGGGAGCAGTGTACCACCACACGGGGAAGCCGATCCACACCGTGTCGTAGTCGGCGATGTTCTCGCATTTGCCCTTGATGGCGGGACGCGAGCTCTTGTCCTGCATCTCCAGCGTGGAGCGGGACTTCTTGTCGCGCCAGTCGAGGTCGGCGGCGGTGTAAGGTTGTTCAGGGGTAATCTCATAAAGGTCGGCGTTGAACTCTTGGGCGAGTTTCTGCGCGGCGGCCTTGGTGGTGCCGGTGGCTGAGAAATAAACGATCAAAGTCTTTTTCATCTCTTTCTGATTGGTTTGTGAATTCTTTTGGTTTTCAGCACTTTTGGGCGACTGAGCGCACGCGGTCATCATCAGGCAGCACGCAGCGACGATAAAGGTAATGTTTTTCATTTCTGTCTTTTTTAAGGCCGCAAAAGTACATTTTTTATTTAGATGCAACGCATTGGAAAGCAGTTCCGCATCTGACATTTTTGTACTTTTGCCGCCGTTAAAAAAAAGGAAAGGCTATGTTCGGAACCATCAACTTCGTAGAGATATTCAGTTCGTTCATCGTGATGTTCGCCATCATCGATATTTTGGGCTCCATCCCCATTTTCATGGGCATTCGTGAGAAAAACCAGGATATCAAGGCGGCACAGGCCTGTCTGACGGCTTTGGGTCTGTTCTTGCTCTTTTTCTTCGCCGGCGATGCCTTGTTCCGGCTCTTCGGCATCAACTCGGCCTCCTTTGCGGTGGCGGGTTCGTTGGTGCTCTTCATCCTTGCGGTGGAGATGGTCTTGGGTCGCGACATCATCAAGAACGAGCCGAGCAGCGGCGGCGCGAGCATCGTGCCCGTGGCCTTCCCGCTCATTGCCGGTCCCGGCGCCATCACCGCCCTGCTCTCCCTCCGCGCCGACTACGCCGTCATCAACATCCTGCTGGGACTGTCGCTGAACATCATCCTCGACTACATCGTCATCCGCTACCTCGACAAAATCCAGAAGCTGTTGGGCGCCAACGTGATCTTCATCATCCGCAAGTTCTTCGGCGTCATCCTCTTAGCGATGGCCATCAACATGTTCGTCAACAATATTTTAGAGATAATCCACCAGGTGCCGAGATAGGACGGTGACTGGGGGCTCTTTTCAGGAGGGAGTTGAGTTTGAAACTATTTTCTGGATTTTTCCCTTACAATTTCGGCTCGTCGAAGGGGAAGGATATCTCCACCGTCTCATGGTCGCGCTGGATCGTGAGGGTGATCTCCGTCATGCCGTCGAAGAAGGTCTTACGTTCCTCAAGAGAAATCCCCTTCACATCCCGTCCGTTGACAGCCGCGATGCGGTCGCCATTTCTCAAACCGGCTTTCTCGGCATTGGAATTCTCCGCCAGACCGTTTACTATCCAATATCCGAGGGTACGGCTTCGGTCGGTGTAGGAAAATCCCCGCACAGGACTTTCAAATGGGGCATTGAACTTGGTGTTCGGCCTAAGAAAAAGGCGACTTCCCAGAAGGTCGATGATCATATCGAAACGTTCCCAGAAGTCATTGCCGACAATGCCGATGTATTCCCTGCTGGCGAGCGCCCCGCCCGTGTTGTTGCTGAATCCCATGACAATGTCGTTCAAGGTGAAGCCGCCCACCGAGGCACTTTTCGCCCTGAAATCGCTGCCAGTAGCCGCCCCGCCGATACCGCCGACAGCCGTAAAGAATCGTATCTGTGGCGTAATGTTCGTCAAAGCATATTTCTGAGCCACCAAGCTCGTCAACTCCACCGAGCCGCTGCTGCCAAGATCCATCAAACCCTCACCTTCGATGATTATCCCCTCACTGATGGTAACCGTCAGCGGCACATAGATGCGTCTGTTTTCATAGCGTATGGGAATGGAGGTAAAACCTTCGGTGTGGCCCAATTGGTCTTCAAAAGCCATCAGCTCATTCAAATAGTCTATTGTGATGACTTTGCCGTCCAAGTTGTCGATTCCCAGTATGCCGTCGGCATAATCGCCCACGATGGGTTTAAGCTGAATGATGGGAGAGATGTCGCTCACATACTCTTGACCCGAAACGGTGTAAGTCAGCTCGTTGACGATGACCCGTACCGTTTCCTGACTGTTTCCGGCGCCGCCCATCCTGCCCTCGACTATCCTACTGTATTGGAGATTGCTGTCGGCAACGAAAATGCTGTCGATGCAGGTGTAGGGGGATCCGGTGTCGAAGACAAGCCGGGCCGTTTTCCCGTTGACCTTTGATTCCAGGTAGAGATGGCTGTAATAGAGGATCTTGTTCATCTGCTGCCCCATGAGGGTGGAGAAGCAGAAGACGGCCGTCAGGAAAAGCAGTGTCTTTTTCATTTGCAATTTGCGATATTTGGTGATAAAACAGCGCCGCAAAGGTACACAAAATAATGGTTTGGGGTTAAGTGTTTTTTTTATCTGACGAATGGGAAAAGATTTGTATTTTTGCCGCAATGATGCTCATCTGCTTTTTGTCGGCTTCGAATCTCGGCAACAAGTGTATTTGCAGTATTACAACCCCAAAAATCATAACGATATGAGAAGATGGATATTCGCCTTTTTGTTGTTCATTGCATTGTATGCCATGAACGTGAACGCCCAGAACACAACCCTCGACGGTTCGCCTGTTGTTTTGGGACGTGATGCCAAAACATGGGTGCTGGAGAACAATGACGACAGACTAGTGGTCTGCGCCGTCTCCCGCGATTTCGCTTTCGGATTTGACGATCTCTGGATTTACTATTACAACAAAGTCACACAGAAACTGGATGCCCAGAAGTTTGACGACAATCTTGAAGGTCGTTTTGCGTATATAACGGATGGCATGGTGCATCTGATCGGCGAAAGCACCAACAAAAAGACGAAATCGTTGGATTATGTGGAAGGAACGATCCCCACAGGCCAAGGAACTGTAAAAAAGATGTCCTTTACCACGAAATATTCCGTGCCTTTCGAAAAACATGAGCTCTACTTCCACCAGTTCGCCTTCTCTCCCGACCTTTCAAAGTTTGCGATATTGACGGTCCTCAACCCGAAATCGAAAAGCGATATAAGCCACATTGAGGATGTGGCTGTATTCAGCAGTGACGGGGATTTGCTTTGGCACCACAGACAAAATGTGCATTATCGGATGAACTACAATGCGCCTATCATGGTGTCCAATGACGGTGTCGCCTACATCGCTGAATACGGATGTTACGAAAATGTGGGATTCAAAGCGGAGGACTCCCTGCACATTTCGGTCTATAACGAGCACGGCATAGAGAATATTACGGAGTATTTTGGTCCTCAGTCCTCCTTCCGTTGTGCCAAGTCGCTGCTGAAAGACGGAAGACTCGTCGTCAGTGGTGTGGTGTGCCGCAACCACCGGAGTTCTGAGATGCTGTCCACCTATTTCGTTTCCGGAGACGGCGGTGTCGAACAGGTGGAATCTTCCATTGAGCTGCCCGTCAGTCCGGATGATTGCATATACAATGGCGACGTCTATCATGACAGCATCAACAGCTTTCTGCCATATATGCATGAAATCCAAGAACTTCCAGACGGAAAACTGCTTTTGGTCGGCGAATTGAACTATCGCGACATCATCGGTCAGGTGATTTCATTGGGAGGCCCTTCCTACTGGATTTATGGTTATTTGTCGCGTAATCTTTACAAGATATTGCTCACTTCCGGCGGGGATGTGGTGGATGTCAGCACCTATCCACGCGCAACGGTGACAAAAGAGATTTATAAGTGGTATTGTGTGGTGAATTCCCCCGGCGTTTTCACCCACAACGGCGAACTCTATTTCCTGTATAACGAGCACAAAAACAATTTCACAAACGGACCGCAGCGGTTATGGACGGTTCTGAACAACAACCGCGCCGGAGAGACGGCGGTTGTCCTCTCCAAAGTGGAAAACGATGCATTGAACAACCATGTTCTGTACGTCGCGAAGCCATACCCGATGCCGAGACAGCCGGCACTTACTGGCGACTACGAATATTTTAACAAAGTGCTGGCCACCGACGACAATGCCGTCTATTATATTTTGAGACATAATAATGAGTTTCGGCTCGAGAAGATAACCTGGTAAGAGGAGACTTTTACATCCCTTCCGTGTTGTTGCTGAATCCCATGACAATGTCGTTCAAGGTGAAACCGCTCCCGCGAAGCGCTTCAACGCCCCCTCGTCCAACCGCTGCACCGTCCATTCGTCCATCGGGACGGCCCCGATGCTGCGATAGACCTTCAGGGCGGGTTCGTTCCAGTCGAGGCAGATCCACTCCATACGGCCGCAATGGCGCTCCACGGCGATCTTGGCCAGGTGCTTCAGCAGGGCTTTGCCGTAGCCCCTACCCCGCTTCTCGGGAAGGATGAACAGGTCTTCGAGATAGAGCCCCTTGCGCCCCACGAAGGTGGAGAAGTTGTGGAAGAAGAGGGCGAAGCCGACCACCACGCCGTCTTCCTCCGCGAAAACAACCTCGGCGGAACGCTCCACAAACAGGGAATGATAGACGGTGGCTTCATCGGCCACCACCTCGTCGGCGCATTTCTCATAGACAGCCAACTTCTTGATGAATTCTAAGACGAGACCCGCCTCTTCGGGTCTCGCCGGACGGATATTGAAACTATGGCTCATATACTATCATTTTGTTATACTTTTTACGATTGCCACTCCTCACGCCAACCGTCCCAGCAACTCGATCAGCACCCGCCAGATGTCGTGGATGGTCGAGAGTTCCACGCGCTCGCTGGTGGAGTGCGGCTCCACGATGCGCGGACCGATGCTGGCGATCTGGATGCCGGGATAGTGCTGCACGAAGAAGCCCGCCTCCAACACGAAGTGCATCGCCACCATGCGGGGACGCCAGCCCAGCACGTCCTGGAACGTGTCGCTGACCCGCTGCAGGAACGGCGAGTGCTGGTCCTCTTGCCACGCCGGGGCCGACATCACGACCTCGGAAACGGCGCCTGCTTCGGCAAAGGTCGCGGCAATCGTCTTGCTCAACGCGGCCATGTCGTCGTCAACGAAGCTGCGGGTGTGGGTGGAGACGAAAAGGTGGTCATCTTCCGCCACGATGCGCCCCACATTGTTGGAGGTCTCCACCGTGCTGGGCATCGCCTCACTCATCTTCACCACGCCCTGCGGCACCTTCTCCAAACTGTGGACCAACGCCGCGACTGTCTCTTTGGGGAGGACTGTCTCCCGTTTCTCGCACGCCTCCACACTGCAGGTGATGTGCGGGTCGATGCCCGCATATTGTCTCTGGAACGTCTGGTTGATGTTGTCCAACAGCTCTTTCACGAACTCGGAAGCTCCGTTGTTTTCGGTCCAAATTACCACCTCGCCCGACGACGCAATCGAGGCGTTGGCTTCACCAATCTGGATGTCTGCAACTTCGATATCTTCTTCCTTGTTGATTACCTTCAGGATGATTTTGGTCTGCTCTACCGCGCTGCAGCGTCCTTTGTTGATATCGACGCCGGAGTGGCCGCCTAATCCGCCGGCGATGCGGATACGGTGCCACTGGCCGTCCTTGGGCGCCGGCAGCCTTTTCACGGGGATGCGATGGAACTGCAGGCAGGCACCGGCAGCCCCGGTGGTGATGGTGTCGTAGTCCTCCGAGTCGAGGTTGATGACCTTGCGGCCTTTGAGGAAGTCCTTGCTGAGCTGCGAGGCGCCCGACATGCCGTCCTCCTCGTTGGTCGTGGTGATGACCTCCAGGGCGGGGTGCACGATGCGGTCGTCTTCGAGCACGGCCAGCGCCATCGACAGCCCGATGCCGTTGTCGGCGCCCAGTGAGGTGCCGCGGGCCTTCATCCAGCCGCCTTCCTCGTAAGCATCAATGGGGTCGTTGAGCGGGTCGTTCATGCCCACGCAGACCATGTCCATGTGGTTGAGCAGCACGATGGGCTCGACCGCCTCGTGTCCTGGGGTGGCGGGCTTGCGGATCACCACGCAGTTCTCTTTGTCGCGCTCGTACTCCAAATGCAGCCGCTCGGCGAACTGGCAAAGGTAGTCGGCGATGCGCTCCTCGTGGTGCGAAGGGCGCGGAATCCGGTTCAGCTCGCGGAAGATGCTGAAAACACGGTCGGTATTGATGTTGTTGGTTGTCATATTTTGGGGGGGATTGATTTTTTTTAGTGTCAGAAACCATTTTTCAAGAAATCAGCAAGTGGGACGTGAATGATGCCCTCATATTTGCTGGAATCCATGAAAGGGGTCATCGATATTACATATTTCGGGTAGTTGTCGTTAATCTTCTGAAGGTTCCCGAATTCGCGTTCGAAAGTTGACTCTTCACTGATGAGATAAGCTGCCTGAACGTAAATGGTATCATCACCCTTTGTCCCTACGAAATCGATTTCCGTGGCATAAATTTGTCCGACGGTTACCTTATATCCTAAACGGATGAGATGCTGATATACAAGGTTTTCCACAATTTTCTCAATGTCATTGGCACGTCTGCCGCCAACTATGAAATTACGGAGCCCAACATCACCAAAATAATATTTGTCGTTGTTTTCCAGCAGTTTCTTCCCGTGTAAGTTGAAACGTGTTACATCATGCACAAGAAAAGCCTCGGACATTGCTTTCAAATAATTCAGAATGAGGTTCTTGGATACTTCATTCTTGTTGGATGTCATATAGTTCTGAATATTGGTGGCCGACAGTGGCTTACCTATGTTGTCACCAACATATTTGATCAGGTTTTCCAAAAAGGACACATTGCGCACTTTTTTGCGACGGACGATGTCTTTCACAAGGATTGTGTTGTAAACGCCCTGAAGATATTGCCGAACGACTTCGGGGTCATCCAGTCCGATAGGACGAAGGCCGGGCAGTCCTCCAAAATTGATATATCTACGGAGCGTATCATCACTATCTTCCAAATTATGGAAGATCAGGAACTCTTCATAGCTGAGGCCCTGCACGAAGATTTCCACATATCTGCCAGAAAGCAGAGTCGCCAAGTCGCTTGAAAGCGTGTCGGAATTGCTGCCTGTCACAATTATGTCAATATCCGGATTGTCATAGTAATTCCTTAGTCCGCGTTCAAATCCCTCGATTTCCTGAACCTCGTCAATAAGGATAAATGTATGCTTATTCGGCTCTCTTCGTTCGTCAATATATGCCACCAGATCTTTGTAGTTCTGGATGAAGTCAAAATCGGTCTTTTCCTTGTCAATATAGATGACGCACGAGTCTGAATCCTGTCGTTTCCGTTGGACAACCTCCCTCATGACGTAACTTTTGCCGACACGGCGTTGACCGGTCAAAACAAGAAGTACGCCTGTGCCGAGAAATTTCTCTACTTTTGAGTAGTAATAGGGTCTATAAACCAGTTCCATGTCTCAATATTTTTCTCGCGCAAAAATACTATTTTTTTGTTCACTATAATGAACAAAATGGAAAATTTTTGATTTTTGTTCATTATGATGAACGAATTTCAAGGATTGGTTAAGACATTTGAGCAGCTTCGTCCGCAAGGGAGATCAGATGTTTCCATTTTTCTAATTGCCTTAAGCAGTCCAGTGTGAATTCTTCTGTCTATGAATCTTGGATAATACATAAAATCGCAACCTTATATTATTGACTACAAAAACACAAAATTAATATTATCCAAGGAAATAAATCGCCAAAATTCGATAAAATCCAAAGAAATAAACTGTCGGATTATGATAAAATCCAAGGAAATATCTTTTCGCAACAGGCTATTTCAGCTTCATCCCGTCCTTGAAGGCCTCGCCAACTCGCTGGGAAACAAGATAGTATCCGTGTGTGTAGGGGTCGAAGGCGATGGCCTTCAGGGCGTCGATATCCACTTTGCCGTCCTTCATCTTGTCGGCCTCCACGGAAGTTTGCAGCACCTTGCCGATGACCCCCAATCCTGTGTCATCACCTTGGTATTCAATAAATTCGCACTCCATCGCGATGGGTAGCTCGTTGATAATGGGGGCATCCACCAATGAGGATTTGGTGGCGGTGAGGCCGCTCTTGGCGAACTTGTCTTTCTCCTTGTGGCCTGACACCACGCCGAAATAGTCGGCCTCCACCACGTGGGCGGCGTCGGCAATGTGGACCACAAAGCCCTTGCGTTTCTTGATGTTCTCCACCGTCTTGTGGGTTTCGGTGAGGTTGAGGGCCACGCGGTCGCGGTCGAGCATCGTGCCCCAGGCGGCGTTCATCACGTCAACGGTGCCGTCCTCGTTGTAGGTGGCGACGAGCAAAACGGGCATCGGGAAAATGGCTTCGGTTGTTTTAATCGGTTGTTTCATAAGGGATTATGTTTAAATTTGTAATTACTTGAAATGCTTATTGGTATTGAAATGCAAAAGTAGAAAATCTGCCAATAAAAAAGCACAAAAATTCCCCTCCAAGGAAATAAATCATCGGAATTCTATAAAATCCAAAGAAATAATTGGTCGAGATCAGACGAAATCCAAAGGAATCCCTTATTGGCTGTTGCGAAATTCGGTGGGGGACATCCCTGTCTCGCGGCGGAAATAACGGCTGAACGTGGATTGTTCCTCGAAACCTAAGATGTCAGCGATGACCTGCAACGAGAGGTCACGCCGAACGTGCAGCAGCATCTTCGCTTCCGCCACAACTTGGCGATGAATCCAATAAGCGGCAGTGTGCCCCGTTTCCTGTTTGACGACAGCACTGAAATGCTTAGTTGACAAGCAGGCTTTCTCGGCATAGAAGCCCACGTCGCGGTGTTCGCGGAAATGCTGTGCGAGGTCGTTGTGGAAACGTGCACTGACCCGCTTGTCTGCTGGTGTCTCGTTCAGCTTGCTCCTGCGGTAGTGATTGAGCAGGCGCAAGAGGAATTCCAAAAGGCGCATCATCAGCATCCGATGGTCGGAAAGTTTTAGGCGTGTGATTTCGCACATCCCCTCCACCACGTTCGTTATCATCTTGTATTCATGCTTGTCAAGCTTCACATTGGGATGTGGTTCGTAGCGATAGCGCAGCTGGTTGATGATTTGCAACATTGGGTCATTCAGAAGCGCTGCCCTGACCACAATCAATGTGGCACGATAGTCATCGGTTTTGTCCACTTTCAACAGTCTGTGATTGGGGAAGATGACGCCAACGGTGCGCTGCTCCGAAAAGTCGGTGATGTCATCGTACATAAGGTTGATGCGTCCTTTGTGACCGATACAGATGACGTAGTCTGGCGAGACAAATGGCTCGTCCCCGGATGGCAACCCCCTCACATCATTGAAAACCACAATGCTTTCCTCATTGATTCTCTGAGGATAAAGGTTCATCGGATGGGTATATGACGATTTATTTTTCATGATGCAAAAATACGGATTTATTTTAACAACACGCCACAATCAGCCTTTTTGCCAAATTTTTGCGCAGATATGTCAACTTGCATGATGGTAGCGATGTTAATTTTGCAGACAAAAATATTTTTTTGATTAAAAGGATAAATTTTATGAAACGCACTGTTTTCCTTATCGGCATGTTGTTTCTGGCAATTTGCGGATTTTCTCAGACACCGGGCGACAACACCGTCGAAGTGGTCTATAGCGGCACGACGGCAACGGTGACCGTCGCTGACAATGTGACGCAATACCTGACCGTCACCCAACAAGGGGCGCACGTCTCCATCGTGCAGAGTGATTCCCTTGCCAGCGAAATCACCTACAAATTGAGCGGCACATCGGCCGACGGTGAGTTCTATATGTCGGGCTCTTACAAAGCCACTCTCGAGCTCAACGGTCTCACGTTGACCAACGTCACTCCCGTATATAGCGGAGCGGCGGTGCATGTCCAGAACGGCAAGCGCATCAACGTGAAGGTCATGTCCGGCACCATCAACACACTCGTAGATGCAGCCGGTGGTTCGCAGAAGGGATGCCTCTACGTGAAAGGCCACGCCGAATTCAAGCAGCAGGGCACGCTCAATGTGGTGGGCAACGTGAAACACGGCATCAAGGCCGGTGAGTACATTAGCATAAAGAACGCCACGATCAATGTGACCTCCGCCGTGGGCGACGGCATCTCGTGCAACCAGTATTTCCTGATGGAGAGCGGCACCCTCAACATCAGCGGCACCGCTGACGACGGCATACAGTGCGACCTTGAAGGCGACACGGCTACCGCCATCACTGCCGACCACGAGGACGAAGACTCGGGCAACATGTACATCAGCGGCGGCACTATCACCATCAATTGCACGGCGATTGCCGCCAAGGGCATCAAATGCGCGGGCGACATATACATCACCGGGGAACCGGTTATCACGGTAACCACCAGCGGTAAAGGCACTTGGGACGAGGATGACTTGGAGACCAAAGCCGCCTGCGGAATGAGCGCCGACGGGGATATCAACATCAGCGGCGGCACGTTCAATCTCACCTCCACCGGTTCGGGCGGCAAAGGGCTGAAGTGCGACAACGTGCTGACCATCAACGGTAGTGACATCACCATATCCACCAGCGGCGGCCTCTACTATAACAACGGCACGACGGAAAACACCAACTATACTGGCAACACCGACCACATAAACAGCGACTACTACTCGTCGCCCAAGGGTATCAAAGCCGGTTTGAAGACGCAGGTGGGCAACAGCTACACTTACAGCGGTGGCCTGGTCATCAGCGGTGGCAACATAAAAGTGACCACCACTGGCCGTAATGGCGAAGGCATCGAGAGTAAGAACACATTGAACATAATGGGAGGTGAAGTCTATGTCAACGCATACGACGACGGCGTCAATTCGGCCCAGAATCTGACCGTCACCGACGGTTATGTCTATTCCCACTCCAACAACAACGACGGCATGGATGCCAATGGCAACTTTTACATCAATGGCGGCTTGGTTTACGCCATCGGCTCGCGTTCGCCCGAGTTGGCCATTGATGCCAATTCAGAAGAGGGGAAGAAGGTCTATATCAACGGCGGAGTCGTCATCGCGGTGAGAGGCATCGAAAACGGCAGTAGCATTAATCAACCCTATATCCAGTCTTCATCTGTTAGCGGAAACAGCTGGTACACGGTGACCTACGGCGACAATGCGGTGGCTTTCTATACTCCCACTATTAACACCGGCGGCGGCGGCCCTGGCGGTGGCGGTGGTCCTGGCGGCGGCAACTCTTCTACGTTCATCTCCGCTCCCAGCACTCCATCGCTTGCCAATGGGAACACCATCAGCGGTGGCACCCCGCATTTCGAGGCGAACTGCTATGTTAGTGGTGACGACGGCGGCGACGACACCGGCATCAGCGAATTTGACATGGAGGATATCACCATCAAGAGTCTGAACGGCAATATCATTGTGGAAGGCTGTGACAACTGCACAGTGAGCATATTCAACATGGAAGGCCGCCGGGTAGGTGACCGCGGACTCGCTCCCGGCGTTTATATCGTCAAAGTCGGTGACCGCCCGGCACGGAAAGTTGTCGTGAACTAGAAGGCGACCGCAGTCTGCAATCACTCTCCCAGCATCCGTTGAATATCCTCCTCCAAACCTTCCGGTGACACCATCGGTTCGAAGCGCAGGATGGTCTTGCCGTCTTTGGAAACCAAAAACTTGCCGAAGTTCCACTTGATGGCATCGCCTTTGTCAAAACCGGAACCCGTTTTTTGGTGAATCATGTCGAGCTGGGCGGCGAAGGCCTCGTAGCCCTCCGGATAGCCGGTGAACGGAGCTTTGGACTTGAGGAAGGTGTAGAGCGGGCTCTCCTTCTTCCCGTTGACATCGACTTTGTCGAACAGCGGGAACGTGACGTTGTAGGTCAACGAACAGAAATTCTGAATCTCCTCGTTGGTGCCGGGCTCCTGTTCGAGGAACTGGTTGCAGGGGAACGCCAGGATCTCCAGTCCTTGGTCCTTGTATTTCAGATAGAGGGCTTCGAGGCCTTCATATTGCGGGGTGAGCCCACACTTGCTCGCCACATTGACGATCAACAGCACCTTGCCTTTGTAGTCGGCCAGCGACACGTCATTGCCTTTGATATCCTTGACCGTGATGTCGTAGAGGCTTTTGTACTTTTTGTTTTGTCCGAAGCAACTCACCGCCGCAAGCAGGGCGAAAGTTGCAATGATGAGGGTTTTAACTTTCATAGGGGCTGTTCTATTTTTGAACGGCAAAGATACAAAAAACGCCGATGTGGTTGTAAATCACAACCATCTCGCCTCCATGCCAAATGGGGTAATGTTTTGTTTATGGAAGACCATATTGGTGCCGCTGGGGATTGACGATGCGCTATGTATGCCTTGTAAACGGTGCGGGCTATTGGATCAGTACACCAACCGTATGTTGTCAACCCACAACACATTGCCCGGACAGCCGGTGAACGCTTCCTGACAACCGGCGGAGATCTGCAGAATCAGATGGGTGGGCGTCGCATCCGCTTTATAGCCAATTTCTTGCACAGGAACCATCTTCCCTTTTGAATTGCGGGCCATAAAACGGTCTTTTGACAATTTTTCCCAAGACTTGTAGTTTGGGGTCTTGGTTATGTCCCCATAGCGTATGGGCACGCGATGGTTGTTTTTCCAGTCGGGGGCACTTTTTGTGATGCGTTCCGATGCCGTTCCTACGCGATAAGCGAAGATGTTACCGTTGGCGTCTTCCCAACGGTGCTGCAGAAACAGTATGATTTCGCCCGCATCCTGCCCTTGAACAGTGGTCACTTTGGTGGATCCTGTGGCCCGCACCATTGACCTGCCCTGCTGTATAACCGCTTTGTAGTCAAGCATAAGCGCTATCGGTCGTTTCGTGAACGGAATGCCCATGTCAATGGCTTTCATCGGCACTTTGACCCCTTCCAAGGTCACGGGGTCAAGCAGTCGGCCCGTATAGATGCTGCCGGTGGCTAATGCCTTGAGGTCGATGCCAACGGCTTTGACAGTCTGCAATGTGGTCTCTAACCGACAGCAGTAGCCCTTGCCCCGTCGCTCCGGAGTGACCGACACAGCGGCTTTCTCCACCCCGCACACTTTGGCGTAGGCATTGCTCGTGCCCCACGGAGAGCCATTCCTGCCGTAGGGATAGGGCTTGTTCTGTCGTAGGGTGTCAGTCTTGGCGATGACATACAGCGCACGGGTCTTGCCGCCCAACAAAATCGACTCCTTGATGTAACGCACCGTCCAAGAGTCCATCTTGCCGTAAGGAAGATATTCGATTCTCTCTTGGGAATAAAGGGACATACTCAGGATGGATGTCAAAAACAGAAAGAAACATTTTCTCATTTGTCCGCGCTTTTAAAAATAAATTGAAGAAATTCAGAGAGATAGAGTCTCCAATTTCGCCATGTATGCCCTCCGCTTGAGTTATAATAGACGAAAGAAATCTGCTTGTCTTTTGATTTTTTGACAAATCGTGTGCTTTGTGAATGGAAGATGTCCACTTTCCCAGAGCCAATCCAGTACGTGGTACTCTGATCTGTCGGCAGTTGTTTACGATGCACTACGGGAGAAAATAAGCCCACATATTGGAAGCGGTTTTCATTGACATTGGCAAGATTACAAGCTTGCATAGCTCCTGCCGATAATCCGGCGACAGCCCGTGATTTCCTGTCGGAGGATATACGATAGTGGATAAACAACAGACTGTCCATTTGTGGGAACACCCGTTCGAAATCGCGATGCAGCCAGGACGGATAATGAAGCAGGTTCCGCATCATGCCTATCTTCTCTTTTTGCCCGATAAGTTTTCGCGGATTCACGTCCGGCATCACCACAACCATAGGCACAATCTTATCTTGTCGTATCAGTTTGTCCACTTGCTGCACGGCGCACCCTTTGTCTTGCCAGGCCTTTTCGTACCCGTTGATTCCGTGCAACAAGTAAAGAACAGGATAAAGTTGCTCGGTTCGGTCATAATCGGGAGGAAGGTACAACAGTATGCGTCTTGTCTTTCCACAGGCCGTGTCCCATAACTCAAAAAATTCAATTCTGCCATGCAAAGAATCCTTAATGCATAAATCAGACAAGGTAGAACCGGATAACACAAACACACTTCGTCTGGTGTTCAAGACACGAACGGAGTCCGCATTGTCCGGATCCACAAATCGTCGTCCGTGAGACTTGAACTGGTAGGTATAGACTTCCGGGGTGAGTGGTTTTGTGGTAAAGGTGAACACGCCGCTGCTGTCTGGTTTCATACGAACGGACTGCAAATTTTCCCTCTCAATTTTATAGTTATTGTTACGCAAATCACAGTCGCAGAATAATTTGACTCGCTTTGCGGAAGGGTTTTTATAGGAAAAAGTGACAGATCCATCTGAGTGGATTACAGGGGAAGTAGTTCCTTCCGTTTGTGACTGAACCAAAACGGAAAACAGGAGCAAGGGCAGGGTGAACAAAGCCGTTTTAAGCTTGAACGGATTGTTTTGCATTGTCCTCGATTTCCTCGTTCAACATCTCCTCGAACATTCGCACCGAGTTGGCCAGACTGTACTTCTTTGCCGCCACACGGTAAAGTTCTCCCATATATTCCCGCTCATTCGGATGATCAAGCCAGTAATCGATGGCGCGGGCGAGGTCCTTGGGGCTGCCGGGCTTGAACAGGCTTCGGCCGTCGAGGGCGAACTGCGGCGTGGCGCTGACCTCCGAATTGGCGATGACGGGCACCAGCCCGGTGGCAAAGGCCTCGATGCAGGAGATGGCCTCGCTCTCCATATCGCTGGCGTGCACGTACAAGTCGCATTGCAGCAGTAAGTCAATCAGTTTCTGTTGCTCGAGATAGACAAATTGGGGCGGATTTTTCAACTGCTTTCCAAGTTCCACATAACGATCGTACTCGGGACCTTTTCCAGCAAAAATCAGCTGTATTTTGTCGGCATATTTCGAATATTGCACCGAGTTGATGATTACATCCTGCCTTTTCTCCTGCGAAAGACGGCCGATCATGATGATCGGTATTTTACCCTCAAATTCAGGCGATTTGGACGGTCTGCCCTGCTGATGGACGAGATGTCCGGTCTCCAGGAAAGCGTCTTGGATGCCGTTGGAAATGACGTGGATTTTGGCGGTGTAACCTCGTTTCTTGATCTCATCGGCCATGAATTGCGACGGGGCATGGACGTGGCGGAACTTGTTGTACAGAAAGGTACGGAAACTCCGATAAGTACCGTTCTGAATCCAATCCACCTTGCCCAAACCCACCGACGACCAAAGGTTTTGCGGCTGGATGTGGAAAGCGGCGGTTGAGGGCTTCCCTATCTTGTCGGCATAGCGTTTGGCTTCCACCTCGATAGCGAACGGGAGGAAGCAATGTATGATATCAGCCCATTCAACGGCTTCCCGAATGGTCTTTTTTTCACTATAGGCAAAGTTGAAGTTGTGTTTGTCCATCAATGGCTGGAATATGGGCATCTTGTAGGTGGGCAAGGCAAAACGGTCTTCGCCCGGCTCTCCGGAAGTGAGGATTTTCACTTCGTGCCCGCGTCGGCGCAATTCGGCGGCAAAACGCTGCGCCGAGATGCTGGTACCGTTGTTGTTAGTGTCGTAAGTGTCTATGACAAAGAGAATTCTCATAACGGATGGAATTAGTGAAAACAATTTTGCAAAAATAAAACCGTTATGCGATATGACAATGTCCTCAGGACAACAAAATATGTTCTATTTTATATATTCCAATTTGAAAAAAATGTATCTTTGCCAATTTTTAGTGGATTTATCAACAATTCAACTGTTCTAATTTTAATATTAATTGTTCTAAAACATAGATGTTATGAATATTGAACAGAAGAGGCATGACGGTCTGCCGGTTTTGTACGATTCGGAAAAAATCGTAAAGCGTACCTCGTGGCGTAACAGCGAGATTCTGGTGGCGGAAATAGATGGTTATGGTGATGAAAACCTGCCAGAGTACTTTCGCACCAGCCATTATGCCATCCTTTTCATCACACAGGGAACACTCTGTGCAAAGATCAACCTGCTTGACATTGAATTAAAAGCACCGGTTGCTGTGTATATTTTTAATGACCACGTTTTGCGATATAACAACAGCACCCCGGACCTGAAGGTTAGGCTACTGTCCTTCTCGCCTGTCATTGCGGAGAAACTGATGCTTTCATTGCCATACGACAAATTGCATTACGCATACATACGCCCCGCCACACAGATTGACGCACCCAATATGCAGACGTTAATGCTCTATCTCGACCTCGTAGAGGAACTGATGCGGAAGGAAACCCCGAATCGGCAAACGACTATCCTGCACCTTATCCGATCACTCGTGTCTTTTCTTTACGGATTTTTCACCGACAATCTTGCGTCGCAGAAACCGCTTTCCCGTGCTGAGGAATTGACGGGACGATTTCTTTCTTTGGTGGATCAATGTTGCCACGAGCATCATGACATCAAATGGTATGCCGACGAGCTGCACCTCACACCCACGTATGTGGCCAATGTGGTGAAACAGGTGACGGGCAGTACCGCCGGCGACTGCATCAGCGAAATCCTAATTCGGAAAGCCAAGTCGCTGTTGCGGACCTCCACGCTTTCTGTCCAGGAGATTTCCGACAGCCTCGGTTTCCAGAACCAGAGCCACTTCGGCACCTTCTTCCGCCGCTCGGTCGGCGTAAGTCCGAAGGCATTCAGGACTAGGGGAGAATAAGACGCAACGAAAGCATCTCCCCACTGGTGTTTAGGATGAGTTTCCGGTAACGTTTCTGTTCACTTCAAGCCTAGCGGGTTCTTCATGGCTCATTTTCGAAATGGCCCACGGAGTCAAGTTTTGACTTTTGCACACACTTTGTTTGGCTTCCCACGGCGAAAGAAAATGTTCAGTACTCGTTGATGGCGACTTCGATGAGATGACGATGTGCCATGTAGGCCTTGTAAACGGCGCCGGCTATTTCTAAGCTTCCGGTCATCAGGAATATCCCGATGCTTTTGCCAAGAGCGGGGAGAAAGGCGTTGCGGTTGGTGCGCAGGTAGTCTTTGATGATGTTGCGGTCGCCGACACCGAACTTTCGTAACAGTGCCATACTGACGACACCTGTGCGGTCTTTACCGGCGGTGCAATGGAAGAGAGTGCAGCGACCGTTGCGCATGTTTTCCAACAGCAGCGCGACAATCGTGTCGAGCTGTTGGCGACTCCATGGATCAGTGACCATGCGGCGGTAGAGCTCCTCGAAATTGGGAACCATCGCCTTCAGCCGTTCAGGATGACGACGCAAGCTGCGGATGATAGTCATCGGATCGGAGCCCGTTTCGTGGGTGATGCCTATAGCGGCCCCTTTGAACAGCGGCAGACTGATGTACTCCACCCCATCGGGCAACGGGTCTGGGAATTCGGCGGCCTCCACCTCAGTGCGCAGGTCGATCACGCAGCGGATATTGTAAGTCCGGCACAGCCGGGCGCACTGCTTACGGGTAAGTACCGACAGTTTTCCGCTGCGCAGGAACAGCCCGTGCGGGATGCAACTCCCGTCGGCAGTTGCGATTCCGCCCAAATCGCGCAAATTGAGCCCATATTTGACAAACATCCTCATAATACAGTGCAAAAGTGCGATATTTATCGTATAGTGAGTCCTTTGATGGTCTCCTGCAGCCCGTTGAGGAAGCGCGCAGCCTCGAAACCATCCATTTGGGCGTGGTGGAACTGGAACGAGATGGGCAAGGTCGTTTTGAAGAACCCTCGGCGGTATTTGCCCCAAGCTAAGAAAGGATTGGTGAACAGTTCGGAATAGACACTCGCCACACCGTCAATCTCACATTCCGCCAGCGTCGAAGTGTCAACGGCCATGTATTCGTCGCCGAGAAGATGGTCTTCGTTCGTGTCGTGCACCTGACGGGTCAGCCGCAGATACTCCTCGTTGAACTGATGAATATCCTCCGAAAAGGGAATATCGCAGAGGCGGACAGTGCCGTTCACGGTCTTCACAACGGTGTTGATCGCCAGACGATCATATTGCCACAGATGTCCACCGGCAGGCAGCGTATAGAACTCCTCGATAGGGCTTGCCGCCTTTCCGATGCACCAGCACATCAGCATGTTGGTCTTCATCCCGCTCCGTTTGGCGACCTTGATCAATCGGGTGATATCGAAGGTCTTGAAAATGGTCACCTTCGGCATCCCAGCCGTCTTCCACAGCTCGAAAGCAAATCCGCGCGGCGAGTCTTTGGGGTTGATTTCGTGTTTCATAGTGCTTGTAATAATTTAGAAAATTATATGGTTTGATGCCGCATTAATGGGTTGTCTCCTTCAAGGGCGAAAACGGACACCGCTTACCGATGCATTGGTTGTTACGGGCCGAATAGTGACATATCGCACACTCCATCAGCGTGTCCTGTTCAAGATATTCCAGCGGCGCACCGCAAATCAGGCATTCTTCTTGGTTCATAATATAATTTTGTGGCAAAAATACAAAAAAGCCGATGTATAATAGTTCCAAAAGTGGACACAAAAAAAATGCTGATGGTGATTACGATAATAGAAGCCGCTGATAAATATCCCTGTCCATATCCTTGAACACATTGAAAACCACCTGTCTGACGCTGCAATCGGGATGTGAGTTCAAGTAGTCTTTGACGGTTTGCACGGCAATTTCGGCGGCCAGCCGGTTCGGGAAGCGGAACTCGCCCGTGGAGATGCAGCAGAAGGCGACGCTTCCGAGACCGTTTTCATCGGCACAAACCATAATGTTGCGGTAACAGGAAGCCAATTGTTCCTTCTGGAATGCCGTCGGGATGCCGTCAGGGATGATGGGGCCGACGGTGTGGATGACGTACTTGCACGGCAGGTTGTAGGCCTTGGTGATTTTGGCCTGCCCCGTCGGCTCTAGATGTCCTTGTTGCAGCATCAGCCGGTGACACTCCTCGCGCAGCTGCACGCCCGCAGCGGAATGGATGGCGTTGTCGATGCATCTGTGCAACGGGTGGAAACAGCCCAACATCTGCGCATTGGCGGCGTTGACGATGGCGTCCACGCGGAGACGGGTGATGTCACCCTGCCATAAGAGAATTGATAATTGAGAATTGATAATTGATAATTGTTGGACGGCATCCAATTCCACCACACCCTTCTCCTGCAATTGCGCCTGCAATTCCTCGTCCTGCAAACGCAGGAACTCCTCGCTGACGGGTTTCGGTTCGCGTACGTTGCGCAGAGCGCGGAACAGGTCGCGCTTGCCTTGCAAATCCTCGGGAATCCGCATCTCGGCATATTGCGGGTCTTCGTTTATCAAATAATCAATTAAAAAATCTAAACGATTCATTTTTTTGTTTTTTTTCACGAATTACCATAAATTCATCATGAATGTCCCATCAATATCATTTTTGATAATTTGTGAGAAATTTATGGCAAATCGCGTCTAATCACAATATTTTTTCCAAAATGTCACCGATGTCGCCGTTGATTACAATCGACCGGTCCGCAATCTGGTCCACGGTGCCGCCCTTGCAGCCATGGCGGAGCAGGGCATCAAGATGGAGTACTTCACCATCCACAAGATTCTCGGCTGCGGCAACTTCGTGCTGGCTGTCAGCGAAGGCGCTTTTGCCGGCAAGCCCACTTCCTACTACGACCTCTTCCGCGTGGAGAACGGCAAGATTGCCGAGCACTGGGATGTGATGGAGACCATCGCCCCCGAAAGCGAGTGGAAACACCAGAACGGCAAGTTCAACTTCTAAGCCGTGCGGCGTTCAGTCCTTCCAAAACGAAGGGGTAAAAACCGGAAAATATGAAAGAATTCCCGAAATTTGTGAAATACAGGTTTCGGGAATTTGGTTTATTTTTGCAATCAAAAAAACCAGACAGATGAGAGAACCATCAATAATCGTAACTTGGCTATGGCCAGCCTTCTCAGCACCTCGAGGCCTGCGACAGGGATGTCTCAAAGAAACGTCTCAAAAGAATGTTCTCGCAGCGTAAACAGGGGACGCGTTAAATTATCACTGTTTTGACAAAGTAAAATATTAATTTCAAATAATTGTAAAATTTAGTATATAGAACATGCCTGAAACAACTATCGAATTTTTGGCCGAGATCTTGGAAAGGTACGGCCTGCAGTATCTGGCGACAATAGGCTTGGACGGCAAACCTAAAGTGCGACCAATTCAGTTTATGACACTCAGAGACCGGAAGATGTGGTTTTGTACGAACAACAAAAAGTCCATGTATGCCGAGCTTCAGACATCCCCGTATGTGGAAATTTGTGCAAGCAGCCTTGAAACGGACCAAATCAACAGCCGTTGGGTGCGGTTCAGCGCAGAGGCCGTCTTTCCGCCTCAAAGCGAATTGGTGAGCCAAGTGAAAAAAGACATCATGGAAAAGAGCCCTATTGTTCATGAGTTGTATCATGACAATCCGGACAACCCTATCTTTGTGGTCTTCTATCTGAAAAACATCAAGGGGGCGTTTCAAAACCTCGGCCATGTGAGCGGTCTCGGGGAACGCGAGGACTTTGCCAAACCGATAACTTTTTCGATGTAAGAACGAGACGATTTTTTCATACCTTTGCAATTAAATGTACAAATATGCAGGAATTCATATATAAGATGATAGGTGAGAATGGCACCTGGTGTGCCGCTGGGTACCGGGGAGACGAGCCAGAGGTGACGATACCGGCAATGTATTGCGGCCAGCCTGTCACCATATTGTTCGACGACCTCTTCAAGGGGCATCCGGAAATCACCGCAGTGCACATCCCCGGCACGGTTACCGAGATCGGTGGGTTTGTGTTTGATGGTTGCAGCGCCCTGCGAAACGTGGCTCTGCCTTCCAGCGTGGAAAATATGTGGCAGTATGCCTTTGTGCGAAGCAGTATAGAAGAAATTGTCCTGCCGGAGAAACTCACATACATTGCGCCATTCGTTTTCAAAGACTGCAAAAAACTTCGGAAGGTTGTGTGCAACAGCAAGTTGCAGGAGATTTGCGCTAAAGCTTTCGAAGGCTGCGACATTCTGACCGAACTAATTAATGTCGATCATGTGATGGTCAGTTCTCGACATGGAGCACCCAATCTTCAATTGAATTTGTAAAAAAAAATGTTACATAAGATATAAATCCTATAAGAATATGAAATACACCAATTTAGGAAAAACTGACATTCGGGTGTCGCGCATCTGCGTGGGCTGCATGTCTTACGGGAAGCCGACAGAGGACTTCCATCTTTGGACACTTGGCGAGGATGATACCAAACAGATGGTCAAACACGCCCTTGACTTAGGCGTAAACTTCTTCGATACAGCCAACTGTTATTCACACGGCACAAGTGAAGAGTATCTTGGGTCGGCTATCAAACAGCTTGGGGTAAAACGCGAGGATGTGGTGTTGGCCTCGAAGGTCTATTTCAACGAAGGTTTCCTTTCGCGCGAGGCCATCATCCGCGAGATTGACGGGACTTTACAGCGCCTTCAGACGGATCACCTCGACCTCTACCAGATTCATCGTTTCGACTATTCAACGCCCATTGAAGAGACCATGGAAGCGCTCGACGCATTGGTGAAGTTGGGCAAGGTCAGGGCTATTGGAGCTTCAGCCATGTACGGTTATCAGTTCCATAACATGCAGATATGCGCGGAAAGGAACGGTCTGACGCTTTTTTCCACCCTTCAGAACCACTACAACCTGATCTATCGCGAGGACGAGCGCGAGTTGATACCCGTTGCAGAGCAATACGGCGTGTCGCGCATCCCCTCTTCGCCATTGGCTGGCGGGCATCTGTCGCACCGTGGCTGGGAGAGCGGCACCAAGCGCAGCGACACCGACAAGACCATCCGCAGCAAGTACGACCACGCGAAAGAGAACGATTTGGAAATCATCAACCGTGTGGCAGAGTTGGCAGAGCGATTAGGCGTGTCGATGTCACAGGTCGCATTGGCGTGGCAGTTCAAGCGCGGCGTGACGGCTCCCATCGTCGGTGCAACCAATGCCAAACATTTCGACGACGCAGTCAAGGCAGTTGACCTCACCCTCAGCGATGAAGACGCCGCCTTCATCGAGGCACCTTACAAGGCACATGAAATCGTCGGAGCCATCAGCGCAACATGACATTGTAGGTCGTTTGACAGTTCGTTGTCTAAGGCTCTGTCATTTGCTCTGCCTGAACAGCCAATCCCTGACGGCGGCAATCTTGTAGCCGTAGTCGAATGAGGCGTTATGCTCCATGGCACGGCCCGTCTCCGGAAGCACGCTGCCAGTCTCCCACTTGATGAAGTTGATGTTTCCGCCGCGGGCGATCAGTTTTACTGCTAATCGCTCCTGCTCCTCGGAGGGCAGCTTTGCACTCCACGATGCGGAGTCGATGCGGGCGTTGTTCTCCTTCAGCACTTCTGCCAGGTCTCTCATGCCTCCAGATGCCTTCTGGTCGCCACCGGCCACGATGTAGAAGAACTTCTTCTTGCCGAAGTCCTGCATCTTTGATGTGTCCCACTGGCTGCTGACGAAGAGCGAGGCGGCAAAGAGGTCGGGATGGGCGATGTTGAAGTAGAACGACATCATGCCGCCCATCGACTGACCGGTGGTGTAGAGGCGCTTGGTATCGACATTGTATTCCTTGCAGATTTTTTCAAGCAGGCGGATGGTCATCTCCACCTCGTCGGTGGTGCTCCAATCGTCCTGCACGGCCCAGTCGGTGTATTGCGGCACCAGCACAAACGAAGGATGCGCTTTTTGGTCACGGTCGGAGGCGAACTCCAGAGCACCGTAGCCTTGCGTGAGCGGAGCCGTCACTTCCTTGCCGACGGTACTGGCATCGGCCATGAACAGCACTAACGGATAGCTTGCCGTTCCGTCATAGCCTTCAGGTACCAGCAGGCTGTACTCCATCGTCTTGCCCGTCTCGTTATCGTTGAAGGTCAATTGCTTGAACTTCTTCAAGGTCTCATTCTTCAGGGCCACAAACGTGCTGTCGGAATCTTTGTTGATCTCCATGTGGCCACCTTGGCGAGTACCACGTTCGCCACCCTTTTTCTGAGCGCAGGCTGTCAGGCACATCACACCTACCGCCAATAAAAACATTACTTTCTTCATATTTTTGTGGAGTGTTTCGTGACGAGGCACTGGTCTCTGCCAAGACCTTTTTAAGTGAATTATATTATGTGTTTGTTTGCT
>OMYJ01000014.1 GCA_900315245.1 uncultured Bacteroidales bacterium | reverse complement strand
TACGGGTGAAGCTGTAGCTGCCCGCGCACGTGGATGTCTTCTCGCTGTCCGTGTAGCTCACTGTGATGTTGGCCGCGTCGGAGCAGTTGTCGGCGACATCCGTGGGCTCGCCGGCTGCCGTAGCGCTCGTGTCGGCGTGGCAGTTGGCATCCTTGTAAACGATGTAGTCCACGGGTCTCGTGTAGGTCGGGCGTGTCGTGTCGCTCACCGTGTACGTAAACCTCCACTCCTTCTTATGGCTCGCACTGTCCGTGCAGTCTTTCGCCTCATAGACGTAGCTGACCTCGCCGCCACAGGCCGCCGCTGCTATGTCGGCAGCTGACGGGGTGGTCGTCGCCGTGAAGGTGATCGCGTTGCCGCAGTTGTCGGTTATCTCCGGAAGCGTCGGGGCTACCACCTCGCTGACACACTCCACCGTCTTGGCGCTGTCCGCGAATTCGCTCATCCAGCTGTCGCTGACACTAATCACGATGTCAATGGTGTCGTATTTCACGCAGACACCATCGTTATAAGCTAAGACCAGCGGATAGGTGCCCACACAGCCTTCGTCCGGAACCACGTTGGCGTCAAAGGTGACGCTGGTCGTGGATGCTGTATAGTGTTGAACAGCCGAGTTGCTGCCACGGTAAATCCACACAATGTCATAGTCTGCCGGGGCACCCGTAATATTAGCAGTAATGGTCTTCGTGCCGCCTTCCAACGTGGAACAAAGGACACCCGGATCCACAATCTCTAAAGTAGCGCCATCCCGAACCGTCACTTGAATCGTATCCGTGACACATCCGTCGGAGGTGGTGTAGGTATAGACCGCATTGGTCACTTCTGCCGTGGTGTTCACCTCCGTGACCGGACTGCTGTTATAGGTCCAGGTGAGGGTCACATCGTTGTTGGTTGACGCAGCCGTGGGCAACGTGATGCCTTCCGTCTCATTCAGACAGAAAGTGCGCGGGAAGTCGTCAAGAACCACCTCCGGCTCCCAAACCGCGTAGAGGTAATCGTACGGATCAACCTCATCTGCTGCCACACGGGAGGCCGTGTCTGCTACGCTGCAAGATTCATTTCTATAATATATACTATTTTTGTAATAAAGGAAATTCGGAGTACAACGGAGGATGGTGTCCTGCGGTGTGCTTCCCTGCGGGACATTCAAATTGTACCAACCTTTGAATATATAACCCGACCGGGTGGGTTCGGTAGGAATAACCACCGCCTCGTTGATGGCTAAGGTAGGATAAGTACCCGTGCCCAAACCGTCGGCGCGCACCGTGTCGCCGCTGCCGTCGTTCAAGAGCCATACGATGAATGTCGGTGTCTGCAATTCCACATCCACATATTCCGCACGCAACTTCACCGTGTAGGTCGCACTGTATTCCGTATGGATATCATCGGGGGCGGTCAGACTCGTATTATCAAATGTACCTTCGTAAACATCCGAAGTATTGGCGGGATTATACCAAGCTGTAACCCGCATTTCGGCATTGGACTTGAGCACCGTGAACGCAGCTCCCGGGAAAACAGTGGATCCGGGAATATCCTCGTATGCTCCAGTTGTGGTGTTGTAACGCTGCAACACCCAATGCGAAAATTCTTTAGTATTATTTATATACTCACACGCGTCACCCGCCACTGCATCCACGTTGTCCTGATACAAATACGTTTCTTCAGGCACGGAATAGGGATCTCCCCCATTGGCGTCATATACCACCGCGATGCCATCGGCACCGCCCAATTTGGCACGCCACTTGCCATACAATTCAAACTTCTTGGTAATCCAGAAACGGTCAAGATCGCCATTGGAGGTGGCATTATTGCCCCATCTGTCCATCCCTTCAGTGAAATCGACATTCTTGTTGTATGGGGTCGTGACCGTTTGTTCATTCAACACAAATGCCTCTTCGTTGAACGCTTGCGTACACGCCGCGTTCGTGTACCAGCCCACAAACTCATAGTTGTTGCTGTAGCCCGTAGGGGCACTGACTTGACCTCCGTAGTTGACACGGAAGTTCATCTGCTGACTGGTTGAGCCCCAGGTAAGGTCGCCAATATGATCGGCGTTGGGATGCAAAAACACACGATACTGGATCTGCCGCCATTTGGCATACACCGTGATACCGCCCTCTGGCATCGTGCCGAAAGTGTAAGGCTGCGTACAAGTAGCATCCATATACCATCCTTCAAACACAAAACCGGCTTGAGCAGCGGAGGGTGTGAAACTGTTGTAGGAACTGACATCCGCATGATAGGCGATATTTGACACCGTTTGAAGCTGACCCTGTGACCCTATTTCTGAAAGACGATTGTTTCCTCCGTCATAATAGGCACCATCCATAAAGTTGATGGTGTATTTCTTCAACAAGTAAAAGAAATTGGCATAAGAACTATTACTGATAACACCATTCACAAAAACAGGATTCGACTCATTTTTAACATAACCCAACAAGTCTATAAAATCCTCCGCCTCAGTAGCTATTTGGTACCCTGCAGCATATACATACCGATACAAATGATAGTCCACACCATGATAAGTCAAATCCACAGATTCATCAGGCAAAGCCTCTACATAATAATTCATGTCCATGTGTGAAGCTCCGGCATTATAACCATAATAAGTCTCATCCAAATTAGGCATTACGTCAATGTAAACAAAGAAATCTGCAGACGAGCTGCTCCACGAAGGGCGCCAAAGGTAATTGGAGTAGGTTGTGCCATTCGTCCCAACTATTGGGAAATTATCCCCTATGTTTTGCCCATACAACGCAGTGATTTCCTTGATGGTGACCCAACCGTTATTATAAGTCCGATTATATCTTGTACCAGTGTATGGTTGATCATTATATGAAACTGTAGTAACTTGCGTAGGAGTCAACAGTACCATTCCCCCATTGACAAATCCATATCTGTAACCATTATTTCCATTTGAATAGGATTCAGATCTTTGATATCTTGTGTCGAGATATTCTTGTCCATTATAATACCAGTGATATTCACCAAAAATAACCCCCCCCTGCCACTGTCTAGTAAGTTCAACAACATTACCATTTACAATACCATATTGAGGCTCCCTATCACCTGTTGTTGTACGATAAAAATAATTTCCCGTATATGTTTTTGTTCCATTATTGTAAGTATAAACGGTGTTAGTCGTAATATTTAATTGTACATATTGTCCATCGACAAATCCGTACTGTCCATTTGAAGATTCCGTATAAACATATCCACCCCGCACTTGGAATTGCAACGTATGCTTGTTTCTGTCGTAATAGACATTCAGCACCGCATTGCCTTCCGTATTAATGGTCACATTCTCGTCAAAACGGTCAAGGTGGAAGCCTGTGTAGTCATGTCCATTAACCGTTCCTGTGAAGTTAACCCCGTTAATGCTGGCGTATGCTCCGTCCCCTGAGCCTTGGGAAGAAACCGTGTTAATGGTGGTATTCACACTGCCGTGTAGCGTAATGGCCGTGTCATAGTCCCATCCGCTGCCGCTCACATTCTGCTTCCAGATAATAACCGTATAGTCGGCATCTGCATTGGATTCCCACTTAGCATAAACATCCGTATTGTCGTTCAATTGTCGGCCGAAAGTAAATCCCACACCTGTGGGATCACCACCTTCGGTAGCAGGAGCGCCTAAAAACCAACCGACAAACCGATAACCGTTGCGCGTCATTGTCAGGGTAGGTTCCTGCGTACGCTGTCCGGATCTCACAAAATCAGCGGATTTATAGGTGGCACCGCGGCCGTTCTCGTGGTAAATCAGCCAGTGACCTTCGGAGAGGTTCACCGAAAAGACCACATCATCCGAAATGGTTATGGTGGTACCGTTGGGGTAGTTTTGGTTGGCCGAGTCATGTTCCAAGATATTGCTTCCTCCGGAATAGACCTTCCAGCCTTCAAAGTTATGGGTGTTGTCACCGGGGGTGAATGCTGTATTCACCGTATAGCTCTTTTGGGGGTTGGGGTCATCGTAGCGGAACAGCACTTCATCGGCACCGGCCACGGCGTTGTGGTCGTTCAAGTACATCACGGAGTAGGATTTAAAGAGCATCGTGTAGAAATTGAGCACCGTACCATCCGTCACACCTTCGTTCAGTCTGTTCCGGATACTGTCGCGCACCATCGCAAATGTCATGCCTTCATCGATATTTTCCACATCGTATGAGGCATTGGCGGTCCAACCCCGGAACTGCACACCGGTAGCTAACGTGCCAATACCCGGATCATAGACGATGGAGTTGAAATAGTTCGCGATATCCGCTTTCTTCACGTAAATCGACACGATAGTGCCGTCCGCCTGGTGGAAATTCACCTTCAGACGGGCATAATCACCCGTTTGCGTCACAATATAGACGGAAAAGGATTGTGCCGGGAATGTGATTTTGCCGTTCACGGGAGCCACGGTGGCCACAAACTCGAGGCCATTGGCACCCTCGTGCCACACGTCCATCAGCTGGCCGTCCACAAAGGTGGGGTCTTCAATGGAAACCAACGCCGGATGACCTGCTTGCGGCTGCCAATGCTGACCATCCTTGGAGATGGAAATATCGTATGCGCAATACACCTGCTTGCCTTTTTTGGCGGAGCGGGACACGGGCGTGGCGCTCACGGTGGCGCCTGCGGGCATCTTGCCGGTAACGGAAACGGTAAGGTCACGTCCATCGGCGGCCTTAACGTTCCGGCTCGCCGTGATTTGCCCCGCATTAGAGTATGCGGCCGCATTGTGAATGTTGGTTCCTCTCGGCAACGTGATCTGCTTTTGACCCACGGCACTGAAATGCGCGCCAAGGATCAGCAACATCATGCTCAACAAACAACAGGCTTTTTGAAGTCTTACAGAGTAGAATTTCTTCATAATATTTTTATATTTTTACTTTACTCAAATATTTTTCCATTGCGAACTTCTTGTATTACAAGAAATTACGCAATCTACAATATAACCTGCAAATATATATATTTTTTTCACAATCTTCAGTTAATTTCTGGTTGTTTTTTTGCATTTTTTTTCAAACCAAAGACATCCTTCGTCAAAAGGGCAGAACACCCTTTTTCTCCGAAAAACAATCAACTTAAAGTTAATAATTATTAAATTAAAAAGAAAACAAATACCCTAACCAACTGATATTCAAAGTAAATAAAAATTTTATTATATTTGACTATTAGATTAAATATTTTGTATCTTTGCGGGCGGGAAGGGCGAGGAAACGATGAGGCGATGAAGCGATGAGGCGATGAAGCGATGAGACGATGAAACGATGAGGCGATGAAACGATGAGGCGATGAAACGATGAGACGATGAAACGATGAGACGATGAAACGATGAGACGATGAAACGATGAGACGATGAGGCGATGAAGCGATGAAACGATGAAATCAATCAATGTAAATGTAATATTAATGTAACCAGTATGAAAAACGAAAATCAAGCAATTGAACTGGAGCTGCCGCAGATCAGGCAGATGGTGCTGGAGAACAGCCGCAGGATTGAAAGGAACGAACTGATGATCAACGAAATGCGTATGAAACGACTTGAAGAAGAAAAGAAACAGCGCAAGGAAGAGCAAAAGCGGCGCGAACGCGAATGCTATTGGGATGTCGCCCGTGAAGAGCACGAGCGCGCCCACCGCGAGCACCAACAGGACATGCGCGAAATCCGCGAAATCATGCGCAACCAAGCCGTCTGGTTTGACGCCACGCTGAAAAAGAACGAGGAAGAACGCAAGAAAGCTCGGGAGGAAGTTGATGCAAGTCTGAAAAAACACCGGGAAGATTTCGACGAGAGTCTAAAAAAGCACCGGGAAGAAGTTGACGAAAGCCTGAAAAAGCACCGGGAAGAAGTTGACGAAAGCCTGAAAAAGCACCGGGAAAATTTCGACGAGAGTCTGAAAATGCATCGGGAAGAAGTTGATGCAAGCCTGAAAAAGCACCGGGAAGAATTCGACGAGAGCCTGAAAAAGTCAAAGGAGGAAAGAGAGGCTTGGCAACGGAAATTCGAGGAAGACCAGGTCATCATCGATAAAAAAATCAAGGAAACGCAGGAAAACATCAACAAGCTGTCCACGGAGTTCCGTTCTGCAGTCGGGCACATCGTGGAAGGTCTCCTCGGGCCTTCTGGCCACAAAATGTTCATGGACGCAGGCTTCCCAGTGGACCGGTACTGCAAGGACATGTATCGCAAGATCAAAGCCCTGAATCTCGCTATGGAGGTGGACGTTTTGTCATACGGCGAGGACCTTGCCATCGCCACAGAGGTCAAAACCAACTGCACGAAGAAAGATATTGACACCTTCCTCAACAAGATGAAGAATTTCAAGGAGATTTTCACCGAACACAGCAAGAAGGAGGTCATTGCGGCTATTGCGGCCGTCAACTTCGACCAGGACGCCTACGAGTACGCGAAACAGCAAGGCATCCTCATCATCCACGTCAAGGACAACACGGTCTTCACCCTCGACCCCGTGCCCGACAAAAGCGTCCTGCGACGGTTCTGAAAACAGCTTCTGGAAATAACTATTCGAAGTCAAATAGTAATCCCGAAAAATTCTATCTTTGCACGCTCAATTGACGCGTGAACTTTGAACTTTGAACTTTGAAACTGAAAATATGGAAACCTATCAAGAAATACTTGACCGCATCTTCACCGCCTACCCGATGTACCACAAGATCGGGAGTGCGGCGTACAAGGAAGGCCTCGAGAACATCGAAGCCCTCCTCGACATCGTCGGCAACCCGCAACGGGAACTGCGCTGCGTGCATGTGGCCGGCACCAACGGCAAAGGCTCGGTGTCCTCGTTCCTGTCGTCCTATTTCCAGGAACTCGGCTACAAGACCGGACTCTTCACCTCGCCACATCTCGTCGATTTCCGCGAACGCATCCGCATCAACGGACAAATGATCCCCGAGAAAGAGGTGCTTGACTTCTTCGCCCAATACCAGGAAAAATTCCAACACTTGGAACCTTCGTTCTTCGAAATCACCACCGCGCTGGCGTTCCACTATTTCGCCCGGCAGAAGGTCGATTTCGCCGTCATCGAAGTCGGACTCGGCGGCCGGCTGGACTCCACCAACGTCATCACTCCCCTGCTCTCCGTCATCACCAACATCTCCCTGGAACACACGCAGTTGCTGGGCGACACCGTCGCGAAAATCGCCTACGAGAAGGCCGGCATCATCAAGGACAAGGTGCCCGTGGTCATCGGGGAATACGACCCCGAAAGTTTCCCTGTGTTCGAAGACGTGGCACTTAAACACGATGCGCCGATTTTCCCCGCCAACATCAACTACGAATACAGCAATTACGAAGGTCGATTGGACATCTACGACAAGGAGACCCACGAGAAGGTCTATTCGCTCCACACCCCGTTTAAAGCCCATTATCAGGACAAGAACATCCTCACCTTCTTCCAAGCCGCGAAAGTATTAGAGTTCGTCCTCAACATCCAGGAGGACAAAATCGGTACCGCTGTGGAGAACATGCAGGAGAACACCGGACTGACCGGCCGCTGGCAGGTTCTTTCCGAAAACCCGCGCATCCTCTGCGATGTGGGTCACAACTACGCCTGCCTGAAGCATTCCATGACCAACATATATGAAGAAAAAACGTCCGCCGACAGCAAAATCCACGTGGTGTTCGGCATGGTGAGCGACAAGGACATCGACCGCATCCTGCCGCTGCTGCGCAAGGAATTTGTCTATTACGTCTGCCGCGCCCATATCGAGCGGGCGATGGACCAGGAGAAACTTGCGGCGAAAATGCGAGAGAACGGGCTCAGGTGCGAGACCTATCCTTCGGTGAAAGAAGCGATTGCGGCGGCAAAGGCGGCGGCGGGCGACGAGGATGTTGTATTTATTACGGGGAGCTGTTTCGTGGTGGGGGAGGCTCTTTCGGAATTATGAATGATGAATGATGAATGCTGAATGCTGAATGATGAATGATGAATGATGAATGCTGAATGATGAATGCTGAATGATGAATGCTGAATGATGAATGCTGAATGGGGACGATAAAGCATATATACATTACAGTTTTTTTCCTGCTGAATACGGTTTTCGTGTTCGGGCAATCTTCTTCGATTGTTTATAGCGAAAGCGATGCTGATTTGCTACGAAGTGCCAAGGTCATCGGTGGGAAAAACCAAACATTGACTTTAGACGACTACCCGCAGACCGCCGAGAAAGTCGTGCGGTTTTTGGAGAACCACGGCTATCCGTTCGCTTCCGTGAACCTTGCCACCGAATGGGAGAACGACACCACCCCACTCTACCGGATGCACATCGACCGCGGACGTTACACCAAGGTGGATTCCATCATCCTGAAAGGCAACCTCAAACTGAGCCCAAGCTACCTTTGGCCGTATTTGGGATTCCGGCGGAAAGCGCCCTATTCCGAAAAAACCGTACAGGAGGTGGCCGGGAAGCTGGAGGCCATTCCCTTCGCGACGGTCATCCAACCGGCAGGAATCTCCTTTGAAGAAGACAAAACCATGCTGTACGTCTATCTGGACAAACGGCCGGTGAACCGTTTCGACGGCTACATCGGGTTCCAGCCCGTGAACGAACAGACCGGCAAGCTCGCTATTACCGGCGAGCTGTCACTGACACTGCAGAACATCTTCCACCTCGGGGAACGGCTCTCCTTGGAATGGCGCAGCAGCGAGAAACGTTCACAGTATCTGAACGTGGACGCGGCGTTCCCTTTCCTCTTCCGCACACGCTTCGGCATTGACGGGCACTTCCGCCTCGACAAGCAGGACACCACCTACCTGACCCTGAACTACCATCTTGGCATCCCGTATCATTTCCGCCACGACAGTTACCTGCGCCCCTACATCGACTTTACGCAGTCGCAGCTGCTGAGCACATCCAACACTTCATCGACAACGGACACTTCGTGCATGGGGCACCGTAACATCCTGTATGGACTGTCGTTGCAAGTGAGGCAGCTGGACAATCCCTACCAGCCGAGACTCGGTTTCGAACTTTACGCGGATGCGGCAGCGGGACGAAGAACGCTGCAGCCCAACCGCCATAACAACGAGCCGACCCCCTCGGACCTCAACTTAGTGAAAACATCTTACCGGCTGATGGGTGGGGTTACCGGCTACATTCCTATCTACAAGCAACTTGTCGTGGTGCTGCGGACGCAAGGAGGCAGCATGTTGGCGGGTCCGCACTACCGCAACGAAATGTTCAAGATTGGCGGAGTGGATCAAATCAGAGGGTTCACGGAAAACGAGCTGTACGCCAGCACCTACCTGCTCTATTCGGCGGAACTGCGCTACCTGTTCGGCCGCAACTCCGATGTACACGCCTTTTTCGATGGCGGGGTCTATGAACAGCGGGGTTACTACAACTACCTGTTTGACACGCCGTTCGGATTCGGATTGGGCGTCAATGTCGGGGTGCGAAGCGGCGTTTTCTACTTCGAATACGCCTTACCAAGACAACGCGGAAACCACATCTCCCTCAAGACGGGGAAGATTCATTTTGGGGTGAAAGTATCGTTTTAACTATACGACACTGCTGGCGACAAACTAGCTGTTGGCTATTGGCTATTGGCTGTTGGCTATTGGCTGTTGGCTGTTTTAGCAGCACATAAGGCAAAAGAGGAACACCGGGATGGTGGCAAAAAGGATGGAATCAACTCGGTCGAGGACACCGCCATGACCGGGAATGATTTTTCCACTATCTTTCACGCCGGCCTTGCGTTTGAACAACGATTCTGTCAGGTCGCCCATCAGTCCGAAGATTTCCACTAATATAGCCATCACTATCCATTGCCACAAACACAATCCAGCTTGCTGGAAATACGGGATATAGAAAAGCCCGACAGCCAAACCTGCCGTGAAAATGCAACTGCACAGGAAACCTTCCCACGTTTTGCCCGGCGAGATATTCGGTGCCAGTTTGTGCTTGCCGAACAACGACCCGAAAACGTATGCGGCTGTGTCTGCCATCCAAATCAGGATAAAGAAGGCCAGCACCAACATAGGCTGTTTAGGAATCCATACAAAAAACAACAAGCTCAATGGTAAAAGGATCCAAAATAATGAAAGAAGCCCCATGCCGATATTCAAAACCGGATTCTCATGGCGACAAATCAGCTCGGGCAAGAAAATGCCAAGTATGGCCAACACCAACATCACGCATTCCCCTGGCCTGAAAAAGTGAATATCCCCCATTATACCTGGCGCACTAGTCAAAAAAGCATACATTTCTGATGCGAATAGGAACGCCAACATCATGGTCATGGCGGAAATATTGACAAAAGGATAACATTCCTTGAGTTCCGGGGTCTCGTACATCTTGTACAATTCCCAAATTCCCACCAGTCCAAAAAAGAAGGCCAGCGGCACGGCCACCCACGGGGTAAACACCGCTGCCACCATCAAGGCGACATAAACGATGCCCGATGCGGTTCTGACGAAGAGATTACGCGTTTTGGGATTCATCTTTCGGGGGATTATCATCCAACAGCAACAGAATGTAGCGGGGATTCTTCGTGGTGCGCACCTCTTTGTCGTTCTCCTTCGGCAGCGGGGTCGGAGCGATGAACTCCATGCCAGCGTCCTTGGCAACCTTGGGGTTGCGCTGCAGCGCCGTCTCGAAATCGGGGACAATATCGACCATTCGGGAAATCACAATGACATCCAAAGCAAGATTCCGCATGGAAACAAATCGAGAGATGGGTTGCGTGAAACCGATGCTTCCGTTACGGGCCACCAGTGCCGTGGAGAGCACCACCACCGCATCTATCGGCATGCTGGTGGATATGGAGTTCACATAGTTCATCTGCGCCTGCTCCAGATCGGAACAGAGATTGTTGTGCGTGTTCAACACCACATTATACTGCTGGTCCTGCGCCAGCATCTTCAAGAATTTCAGACGGTCCTGACGGGTGTGGCAACGCAGAATCTTGCCGCCGTTGGCCTGGAAATTCTGCCAGAACTCCACCTGGACATTATCCATCGGCGTCAAAAAATCAGACGAGGGCTGACCATCTGGGATATGGTCATGGGAGACGGTGCTTTTCCGAATCACACCGCGGATGTATTCTTTGTCAGTAATCAGATTATCTATCTCACTCATAGTTCTTTATGCTTGTGATTGTTCTTCTGTGTCCGTAGGTGTTTCAGCTTCCTGCTCTTGTTCTGCGACAGGAGCGGCAGGGGTCGTCTCAGGGATCTGGAACGGACGTTCACCCAGAATATTCTGCACATCTTCGGTGAAAATCACCTCGCGCTCCAACAGTAACTTGGCCAGCTGCTCCACTTTGTCGTAATTGTCCGCCAAAATTTTCTTGGCGCGTTTGTAGGCCTCTTCAACAAGCAGATGCACCCGTTCATCAATCTCTTGCGCTGTCTTCTCGCTGTAGGGCTTGGTCATGCTATATTCTTGCTGGCCTGTTGAATCATAGTAGCTCACATTGCCGATTTTCTCATCGAGGCCGTAATAGACAATCATAGCGTATGCCTGTTTGCTGACTCTTTCAAGATCGTTGAGGGCGCCTGTGGAGATTTTGCCGAAGAAGACCTCTTCCGCGGCACGACCGCCCAGGGTGGCCGTCATCTCGTCGAAGAGCTGGTCGTAGGTGGTCAGCTGACGCTCCTCAGGGAGATACCATGCAGCACCGAGAGCCTTGCCGCGGGGAACAATGGTCACCTTCACCAACGGGGAGGCGTAACGCAGCATCCAGCTCACACACGCATGGCCGGACTCGTGATAGGCAATCGTCTTTTTCTCCTCGGGAGAAATGACACTGCCGCGCCGCTCCAGACCGCCGATAATGCGGTCAACTGCGGCCAAGAAGTCCTCTTTCTCGATACTTTGCTTGTTTTGACGGGCGGCGATGAGTGCGGCCTCATTGCAGACGTTGGCGATGTCGGCACCGGAGAAACCGGGGGTCTGCTTCGCGAAGAAATCCAAGTCCACGTCGGAGCCGAGCTTGAGGTTGCGCACGTGAACGCCGAAGATGCCGCGGCGCTCGTTCAGATTCGGCAGTTCCACTTGGATCTGGCGGTCAAAACGTCCCGCACGCAATAGGGCGCGGTCAAGGATGTCGGCGCGGTTGGTGGCCGCCATGATGATGACACCGGCATTGGTACCGAAACCGTCCATTTCCGTAAGCAGCTGGTTAAGAGTGCTTTCACGTTCGTCATTGGCATTGGAAAAAGCGCCTTTGCCACGGGCGCGGCCAATGGCGTCAATCTCATCGATGAAGATGATGCAGGGGGCCTTCTCCTTTGCGGTGCGGAAGAGGTCGCGCACACGGGAGGCACCCACGCCCACGAACATCTCCACAAAGTCGGAACCTGACAGGGAGAAGAAGGGAACCTTCGCCTCGCCGGCCACGGCCTTGGCCAAAAGGGTCTTACCCGTTCCCGGAGGCCCCACAAGCAAGACGCCTTTGGGGATCTTGCCGCCCAAAACGGTGTATTTCTGCGGGTTCTTCAGGAAATCGACCACCTCTTCTATCTCGAACTTCGCGCCCTCCAGACCGGCCACGTCCTTGAACGTCACCAACTGCCCGGACTTCTCATCGAACTCCTGCGCCCGCGACTTCCCGATGTTGAAGATGTTGCTTCCGCCGAAGCCGCCACCGGCACCACCGCGCATGGAACGCATCGAGAAATAATACAGCAGGAATATCAGCACCACGGGCAGCATCCAGAAGATAATCTCAAATCCCCAGCTTTGGGAATTGTCCTGCTTCATCGGGAAATCATACTCCTTGGCTATCTCATTGGCCACCAGAGTGCTATCCTGCGCCAAGCGCTCCTGCACATACTGGTTCTTCATCTCCCGCAAGTTCTCATTATACACCTGAAGGTCAGTCACAACCAGGTAATACTGAGGGCCTGCCGTGTTGTTCTTCACCTCCTCGTATGCGGAATTCCGTTCCAGTGCCTCCTTCTTGAGGAAAACATTGATATGGGAATTCTTCTTCACGAACTCCACATGCTCCACCTCGCAGTTCTTCACCATCTGGTAGAACTCCATGTCGTTCACTTCCCGAACCGCATCCCCGGACGTGAAAAAATAGATCCCAATCAACGCAACGGTGACCAAGATGTAAAACAGCGACCAACTGAACTTCTTCTTGTTGCCGTTCTGCCCATTATTTCCTCCGAGAAAATCCGGAATGTTTTTCCCCCTATTGTTGTTACTATTATTGTTATTATTTCCCATCAATTCTCAATTATCAATTATCCATTATCAATTATCAACTAGAACTTCTGAATGTCAGCGTCACCCCATAGAGATTCCAGCTGATAATACTCGCGCGCCTCAGGTTGGAAAATATGCACCAAAATATTGAAATAATCCAACAGCACCCATTCCTTGTTCTCAAGTCCTTCCACATGGACAGGGGTGATGTTGGCCACCTTCTTGGTCTGTTCCTGCACATAGTCGCACAACGTGTCCACGTGCGGTTTGGATGTGCCGGTGCAGACGATAAAATAGTCAAAATAAACATGATTGATTTTCTTGAGGTTGACGCAGTGGATATCTACGCCCTGTTTCTCAAGCAATGCCTGGATAATCAACTCTTCAAGGTTTCCCTCAAAGGGGACACCCTCATATTTCACTTTTCTTTTTACTGCCATACTGTCATTTTAAAAACGGTTGCAAAAGTACAATTTTTTTTATATTTTTGCAGCTTTGAAATTAATCCATAGTTTTATGAAGAAATATTTTACCCTTTTGGCTTTATTTTTGTTGGTTTCCAGTGTATTAGTCGCACAGAGCCAGTCAAAACCGCAACCTTTCTCTTTTGGGAAAAAAGGGATTTCCCAAGCCATTGATGTGAATGTTATGCCTTTTACGGACAACGAGGCTCTGCTTAAAGAAGATGCCACACGTCAGAACAAAGACCTTCCGCTACGATTCGGAATCGGGCACGCCGTAGCCCAAACGCTTGACAATTCGGGCCGCAAGGACATTCTGGAAGACGGCAGCATTCTGTGGCGCTCCGAATTCGTGTCGGAGAACGCCATCATGACCTATCTGATATTCGACGAGTTCAACATCCCTGAAGAGGCTGAGCTCTTCATCTACAGTCCAGACCACAGCCAAGTCTTCGGCCCTTATACGAACGCTGACGTGCAGGAGGTGGGGAAATTAGTGACCGATGACATCATCGGCGACGAAGTGATTGTGGAATACTACGAGCCGGCCAACGCCTCCTTCAAAGGGGAATTCCAAATTGCAGCCGTGATGCATGTGTACAGGGATTTCCTGCACATCCAGTCCGACACGAAGGGCCCCCATGGAGAAGCGGAAGGCACCTGCCACATTGACGTGGCTTGTCCTGAAGCCCAGCCCTGGCATACCCCTGCCAACTCCGTAGTCTGCATCAGCATTACCGCATACGTTCCTGAAGACGGTGGCTGGGGTGGATACCTTTGCAGCGGTGCCACGGTCAACAATGTCAGAATGGACAAGACCCCGTATGTGCTTTCCGCCGAGCACTGTGTGGCCGCCGACGACCAGACGCACAAATTCTATTTCCTCTATCAGCTCAACACTTGCAACGGCAGCTACGGCATCTCTAACCGTGTAGCCAACGGTGGTGTCATCGTTGCGCGCTCTGGTGCCACCAACGTCACTTCAAAGTCCGACTTCCTCTTGCTGAAGATCACCGGCAATCTGGGATTGTCGTACCGTGACAGCATTTTCTTCGCCGGATGGGACAGAAGCGGCGCGGCATCCATAGGAGCAGGCATCCACCATCCCGGCGGCGACTGGAAGAAGATCAGTTTCCCGAGAGCGGTCAACACCATCACTTCCGGCAACATGGCCAACAAGTACTTTAAGGTTGACTGGCTCATCAACCCCAACAAGGGCGTCACTGAACAAGGTTCTTCCGGCTCTCCCCTATTCAACGCCAACCAGCTGATTATAGGCACTTTGACAAGCGGAACGAGCTCCTGCGACTATGTTTATGGTTCCGACAACTATGGAAGGATGTACTACCACTGGACCAACAACAATGCCTCCAACGCCGCCAACAAACTCCAACCGTGGCTCGACCCCGACAACACCGGGGCTACGACACTGCTCGGCATGAAATATGACGGCACCATCGTCGGTGTTCCCCATCACGAATCATACACCTTTGAGATTTACCCCAACCCGACCCAGGACGGCCGTATCACTGTCCAAGGCGAGTTCCTGCCCGAGCAGGCTCGCTGCCAAATCTACAACGTCCTCGGCCAGCTGGTTGAGAGCATGGATGTGATGACTAACGCGACATTCACCTTGAATGTCAGCTCGCTCGACAACGGTGTCTATTTCGTTGACATCTTCGGCTCCGAACGCACCTACAGATCCAAACTGATCATCGCACGCTAACGGTGGAAAATCGTCTGCTTCCTACCGCTTATCTCCCTCCAGTGGAGTATTTCGCCTTTCTTCTCGTGGATGGAACACTTATTGACCGGGAGGAGCGGTACCAGAAACAGTCGTATCGCAACAGGGCCGTCATCATGAACGGCAACGGAGTGCTGAACCTCATCATCCCCACGATTCATGACAACAGGATGGGAGTCGTCAAGGAGGTGCGCATCGAGTATGTCACCCCGTGGCAACGCGCACACTGGCGCTCCATCGAGTCCGCCTACAACAACACCCCGTTCTACCTCTATTACAAGGATGCCCTGAAACCCTTTTTCGAGCAAAAATTCGAATTCTTGTTCGACTTCAACACGCAACTCACACTCACCCTCCTGAAGGTCATGCAAACCGGCACTAATGTCGGGTTCACTGAGACATTCACCCCTTACGGGGAAGATGACCTTCGCCTGGAAATTCATCCTAAAAAAGCACGCAAGCCAGACTACCGCTATCGCTTGACCTCACCTTACTACCAAGTTTTCGAGGACAAGTTCGGTTTCCAGCCCAATCTATCCATCATCGACCTGCTGTTCAACGAAGGCCCGCAAGCAGCAAGCTATCTCCATCACCTTGCCAACACTTTTGAAACACGTTAAAGATATGTCAAAAGAATCCGCCAATATATGGGAACGGCTGTTCATCCGCATCAAAAACGGGGTGGACAAGTTTCTCTATTATGACAATCTTTTCGACGACAACGTGTGGAGAATCCGCTTTTCGAAAGCCAAAAAGCAAAACATCAAGTACCAGATTGAAAAAAGCCAGTTTTCCTTTTCTTTGAAGACCAGCGATGACATCTTCAAGTACTTATGGATGGCGCTGTTGGTGGTTTCGCTCGTGTGGATGTTGGTGCTGAGCCGTCACATCGGCATTTCCGACAGGGAGGTTGCACAAACCGAATATTCCGAGCTGTTATACAACCACTTCCACCATATCGGGGACGCCGATGCCTACAAGCAGCATCCGTACGCGCACACGCAGGCACAAATCGTGGATCTGCTCACCTACTCCTTCTGCAAGACCTTCCATATCCGTGACCCATACGCCTACCGGCACGTCCTAAGCACCATATTCGGCTGGTTGTTAGTGGCTTATCTCTCCCTCATCTTGCTACGTGCCTTCAACTGGAGGGCGGCGTTCTTCACGGCCTTCTTCCTGCTCATCTCCCCACGATTCTTCGGATATTCGCTCAGCAACATCGTGGATGTGACCTTCGCCTGCTTTTTCATCTACAGCATCATGCAGATGTACTATTTCTCAAGGGAGTTGCCTGTAATCCGCATTTCACGACTGGTACGCATCGCCGCCGGCATCCTGCTGAGTTTGTCGATACACAACGCAGGCTCCTCGCTGCTGCACATGTTTTTTGTTTTCACCCTGCTGAACTTCCTGCTATACAACCCCATCAAGAAAATATTCACCAAAGAATACCTTGTCTCATTAGGCTGGGTGTCGCTCGTGGTGGTCTGCATGTATGTGGGCGTGTATATTGTCCATTCGGCATGCACCTTCTTCCTGGAGACCTCCTTCATCCTCCCCAACAAGGCATTTGCCTCGTTGGTGACGAACATCCCTTACGACCAGAACCAAATCTTTGAAGGGCATCTCATCGGTCCCGACAACTTCCCAAACCGCTACCTTGTCAAGTATTTGTACGTCACCACCCCGACCGTGGTGCTCATCAGTTTCCTGCTATTCTTCATCTTCTTCAAGAATGCCGTCAAAAGTCTGAAGCCCTTCTCCATATTCATATTTATATATACGCTCCTGTTCTGCATCAACCAGGTGAAGACGCACTACATGAACCCCGACACGTTGTGGGCCATCCACTACTGCATCTACCCTTTGTTCATGCTGGTGGCGGCCAGCGGCGTGGAATGCACGCTGCGACAGATACAGGACCGATATACCAACGTCGTCATTTTAGGGTTGCTGGTGTTCCTCTCGTTCATGCCTATCCGGCATATCGTCCAAAACAGCCCATATACATCTCTCTATTTCAATGAGATATCCGGTGGAATCCACAATGCTTACTCCAAATACGCCTTGGACAGCAACTTCGAGGCCAACAAAGAGGCGAACACGTGGATCCAGAAATATATTTACCAGCACGACATTTACAGCCATTACGTCTCGCGGCCTGTTGTGGTTGCCACCAACGGGAATGCCGCCTGCGCTCTCTTTTACCAAAAAGACCCGCATTTCAGCCTCGTTTTCAAAGGGTTCGACCGTTTGGACACCACATGGGACTATTACGTGGCCTACTGCAACCAAATACCGGCCACCCAGCTGCGCAACGGCACCTGGCCGCCCGACTCCGCCATACACCTCATGACGTTCGAGCAGAAGCCCATGGTCGCCTTCTACCGCAACGAAGCACGGTTCCGCGAATGGAATCTTCAGGACAGCCTCGCACGCGTCGCCGACTCGCTGCAGCATATTGCTGACAGTCTGAGTCTGATGGAATCAAAAAAGGAATAACTACTTGCTGCTCTCACGGTAGCTCAGAATGGCACCGGTGTTGATGACCACAGCCATCACAGACAGGACGATGGTCTCTTTCTGCACACTGAGGAAATCGCCGCCTTTCAGCACCACCTTCTTAATCACCTCCATGAAGAACGACATGGGGTTGAAATAGTTGATTTTATGTGCCCAATCGGGCATTCCCTCCGTGGGGGTGAACAGACCGCTTAGCAGCACAAACACGATGAAAAGGAACAGCACAATGAACATTGCCTGCAGCTGGTTTTCCGCCACACTGGAAATGAAGAAGCCCAAACCCAACATCACTAACAGATAGATGGCAGTGACACCCAACAACATAGGGATGCTGCCCTGCACCGTAATTCCGAAAACAATCTTCATGATAAACAGACCGGCAATAAATTCGGTCATGCCCAAAATCCAGAAAGGAATCATCTTGCCGATCAGGAACTGCCAACGACGAATCGGGGTGACGTTCACCTGCTCAATAGTACCTATCTCCTTTTCCCTCACCAAGTTAAGGGCTGTCACGTAACATCCGATCAATGTTACCAAAATCACCAGGATGCCGGGCACGATAAGGTTCTTGTAATTCATCTGCTCATTGTACCAATAGACATTTGACAGCTTGATTTCCGCATTCCTTGCGCCGAACTGATCAGGAAGTTTGTTCCTTTCGGAGAATTGGCGCATATAGTCGCCGATCACCTCCTGCACATAGCCTGTCCCGATGCCGGCCTTCACCGTGTTGATGGCATTGGCCGTGGAACTGATCTGCGTCGGCTGCCCGGTATATAAATCATGTTCGAACCGCGCCGGAATCTCAATCAGGATGTCGATTTTGTCGTGCCGCATCATCTCTTCCGCTTCAGACTGGCTTTGCAGCACACCATGAGGGATGAAATAACCGGAGGAGTTGAAGGTGTTGATGATATCCTTGGATATGGAAGAACGGTCATTGTCAATGAAGGCGATATCCAGCATCTTGATTTCATAGTCGGCACAGAAGGGGAAAATCACGAACTGCACTAAAGGCGCCACAACCAAAATGCTGATCAGCAGCGGATTGCGGAACACCTGCAGAAATTCTTTCTTTATTAGTATCAATATCGTCCTCATAATCAATTTCTTTTATCCAACTGTCTGATACTGAATGCAATGAAAACAACTGCCATCAAGAAAAGCACCAGCATATAGCGCCAGATGTCCATAAAACCGGAGCCTTTGATCATCACATCCTTGATAGCGAGAATGAACCATTTGGCAGGGAAGATGTTCGCCAACAATTGGAAAAACAACGGCATACTGTTCAGCGGGAAAAGGAATCCCGACAGCAGCACGGTGGGGAGAAAAAGCCCCATCATCGTGATCATCATGGCATCCAACTGCGAAGTGCTGACCGAGGAGATCAACATTCCGAAAGAGGCGGATGTCAACATGAAAATGATGCAGAGGAACAACAAGAACGGAATACTTCCATTAATGGGCATCTTGAACACCAACACACTGATAACCAAAATGATGATTGTACTCAGAAACGAGATAATCATATAGGGGATGACCTTCCCGATGATGATATGGATTTTGCTGACCGGCGTGATCAGGAGCATCCGCATCGTGCCGGTCTCCTTCTCGCGCGCCAGTGTGATGGAGGTCATCAGCGCCGTCACGAGAATCATGATCAGGGTGATGATGCCCGGCACAAACATATAGACGCTGTTCGAGGTAGGGTTATAGAGCATCTTTATGTTGATGGTGAAATTCTGCGCCATATCTGCCGTGGAATTGTAGTCGTTCTCAAAATCGTGCACCACGGCGCGCACATAGTTGTTAAGGATGGAGGCGACATTCAGGTCAGAGACATCGTTGATGACCTGCAACGTGGCGATATGCTCGCGTGACAAAGACTCCTCAAAGTGCGGCGGAATCACCAAGGCGAGCTTGATGTTCTTCAGTTTGAAGTCGCTGTCTGCCTCTTGTTCGCTGCCCGGATAGGAGACAATCTGGAAATAGCCCGATGCCGACAACTTCTTGCAAAGTTGTTTGGACTGCGTGTCGTTCGCCTGGTCCAGCACGGAAATTTTCGCGTTGCGGATTTCAGAGCTGATGGTGAAGCCGAAAAGCAACACCAAGGCTATCGGCATGGCCAACACCAGAAAGAGCGTGATTTTATCCCTGAAAATGTGGATAAACTCCTTTTTCAATATCATGCGCAGCTCTTTCATACTCAACGGTTCACAAATTTAACAAACACTTCGTCAACGCTGTTGACACCCATCTGTTCCTTCAACTCGCTGGGTGTGCCGATCAGCTTCATCTGTCCGTCCGACATGATAGAGATGCGGTTGCAGTACTCCGCCTCATCCATGTAGTGGGTGGTAACCAAGATGGTAACTCCCTGGGAAGCAGTCTGATAAATCAGCTTCCAGAACTCGCGGCGCACGATGGGGTCCACCCCGCTGGTCGGCTCGTCCAAAAACACGATATCCGGATGATGGAGGATGGCCGTGGCAAACGCCAGCTTCTGTTTCCAGCCGAGCGGAATGGAAGAGACCAACGTGCCGGACTGCTTTTCCATGTCAAGACTGCGGAGACTTTCGTAGATCCTGTCCTTAAGCTCTTTGCGCGGGATTTTGTAGATAGTGCCGAACAGCTGCATATTCTCGAAGACCGTCAGGTCGTTGTAAAGGGAGAAGCGCTGGCTCATGTAGCCGATATGTTTCTTGATGAGTTTCGACTGGGTGAGGATGTCATAACCCGCGATGGTGGCCGTACCCGACGTAGGCAGCAGCAGACCGCTCATCATCTTGATGGCCGTGGTCTTCCCCGCACCGTTGGCGCCCAAAAAGCCGAAAATCTCACCGCGCTTCACCTGGAAGCTGATGTGATCCACGGCAGTGAACGTTCCGAACTGCTTGGTAAGCTGGTCTGCTACAATACTATACATTAATTTTGCTTAGTCGAAAAACAATCGGCAAAAGTACACAAATTATGAATATGTACAGACAACAGAAATTCAACCCCGTGAAGCAGAGAAAACAAGCAAAAAGAAATTTGGAAATATTTTCAAAGGATAATTGTCGCATTCACATTTTTATTATTTTTGCCGCCTAATTTTGAAGATATGGAAAACGCCACGTTAGAACAGAAGGTCATCTCGATCATCGACCAAATCCGCCCCTACTTAGTGCAGGATGGCGGCGACATCGAATTTGTGGAACTCACCCCCGAGAATGTCGTCAAGGTGCGTCTCCAAGGCGCGTGCGGCACCTGCCCCCACGCCAAGATGACCCTCAAAAACGGCGTGGAACAGACGATCAAACACTACCTCTCCGAAATCGACCACGTCGAAGACATCGTTCTCGGATTTTAGCTTTTGGCTTTTGGCTGTTAGCTATTAACTTCCGGGAAAAGAGACTATAACCCTTTTCTCTAACTCCAAACAATAAACAATAAACTCTAAACTCTAAACCTCAATAACCAATAACCTATAACCAATAACCATTACAAATGGGATTAAAATGCGGCATAGTAGGACTGACGAACTCGGGTAAGACCACGATGTTCAACTGCATCTCCAACACGAAGGCGGAGGTGACGGATTTCGCGTATAGTACGAACAAGTCCAACATCGGTGTGTGTCAGGTGCCCGACGAACGTCTGACCCACATCGACTCGTTCATCCATGCCGACAAGCTGGTCTATGCCAACTTAGACATCGTCGATATCCCCGGTTTGGCGAAGGGTGCGAGCACCGGTGCCGGCATCGGCAACAGCTTCCTCGCGGACGTGCGTTTGTGCGACGCGCTCATCCACGTGCTGCGCTGCTTCGACAACCCTGCCCTCCCCCACGAGGAAGGTTCCGTGGATCCGGTGAGAGACATCGAGATTGTCGATTTCGAGCTGCAATGCAAGGATCTGGAACAGATTGAACGCAAGATCACCAAGGTGGAGAAAGCCGCGAAAGTCGGCGAGAAGACCGCCAAGCACGACCTTGCTGTTCTGTTGAAATACAAGGAACATCTGGAAGGTTTCCAGAACGTGCGCACCTTGGAAGTCACGCCCGACGAGAAAGCGGTGGTGGCCGACATGATGCTGCTCACCGAGAAGCCCGTGATGTTCGTCTGTAATGTGAATGACGACGATGCGGCCACCGGGAACGCCTATTCCGAGGCTGTGAAGAAATATGTGGAAGAGCACGGCGGAGAGATGTTGGTCATCGCGGCCAAGATCGAATCCGAAATCGCCGAGTTGGAGAGCGAAGAGGACCGCAAGGCCTTCTTGGCCGACGTGGGCTTGACCGAGCCGGGCGTCAACAAGGTGATCCGTGCAGCCTACAAGATGCTGGATCTCATCTCCTTCTTCACCGTCGGTGGCAAGGAGAACCGTGCCTGGACCATCACGCGGGGCATGTTGGCACCGCAGGCGGCGGGCGTCATCCACAGCGACCTGGAGCGCGGCTTCATCCGTGCGGAGGTCATCAAATACGACGACCTGGTGAAATACGGGTCGGAGCTGAAATGCAAAGAGGCCGGCAAACTGGCGGTCGAAGGCAAGAACTACGAAGTGCAAGACGGCGACATCCTGCACATTCGGTTTAATGTATAATCGGCTATTAGCCATTAGCCATTGGCCATTAGCTGCTAACAGCTAACAGCCAAAAGCTAATAGCCAGAAACGCGGTAGTAGCTCAGTTGGCAGAGCGGCGGCTTCCCAAGCCGCAGGTCGCGGGTTCGAACCCCGTTTACCGCTCATCTGTAGAGACGCGCCATGGCACGTCTCTACGTTCGTTTAAATCGGGACAGAAACGGGACAAAATGTTTGTTGATTAAGATTCATCTCGGTTTTGTCAAAAAATGCATCATTATTCGTCTCGGTTTTATCATAATTTGTTATTCAAGTTTCGCATATTTTTTTTGCAATAAGTACTTTTTTAAGTAGAATCGTGGATTATTCCTGCCGTGTGCGGATATGAGAGATCAATCCGTTCGCGAAGCAGCCCGAAGGGCTGAAGGGCTCGGTAGCAAATGGGATTTCCATGCGCGAGTTTCGCAGGCCGTCAGGCCTGCGGGCAAAAAAACATTAAACCATTAGAGCCTGCGTGTTGTAAAGAATATGGATTCCATTGGGATTGTCAAACGTGAAACCATCCCCCGCACACCTGACGGCGTGCGTATCCCTTCGCGACCGTCCATTCCTACCGAGCCCGGCAGACCTAACGGACTGCCAGCGCTGCCAGGTAGTCAGTGATTTGGCGGAACTAGTTGGGCTGGCCGAGGAAAACGTGATGTCAACATCAACGATAAAAATAGAAATGTATATAGGACGACTGGGATAAGCATAACGACAAAAGGGACAACGGTGCGCTACGGCACGTGAAAATACTGCCGCTATTTGCAATCTCCAATCTGTACGACGTAACTGAAGACACGGCCATTTATGCCGAAAAGGCACAACAGGAGATTGGCCAAATGTAGGAGGACGGCACTTTTCAAAGTTGCGACAACATAGGTTGAATCTGATTCCAATTAGCAAGAACCCTTTGCGCCTGCCTGACGATCACTTGCCAATTTGAATCTTTGATTATCAGTTCGTCATCGATATATCCATTTCTATAGGGCTCTTCATAGTCATTGAGCAAAGAGTCCAATTTGTATAATTCGTTTAAGGCATTATTGGAGTGTCCATATTTCTCCATCGCTTTTTTTAAGACTAGTTCTAATAAACAATCGTCATATAAAGAACACATTAATTCTGCATACGAAGAGATACACCCTGTGTCATTGTTTTGATTTAACCACATTTTTTTTTGCAAATCCACACTTGACAATTCCTCTATTCTGTCGTGAATATACTCTAATTCACAATCTAACAACACGACTTCGTTTTTCACCCCTGCAACAGCTTCGTCCACGAGGGAAGTCAAATGTTTCCATTTTTCTGATTGCCCCCTTAAACAGTCCATTGTCAATTCTCCGCAATCTTCTATTTCGAAAAACAATGCTCGAATCTCTCTACTTAAATCATATTGCTTTTTGTCTATAAGATGATTGTTAATGAGCGTGTTTAGAGAATCATCATGCAAAAAACTGGTTGCACCGATAACAAAATCCTCAAAAACCATCGTCTCAACAATATCATCAGCATAATTGAACATTTTGCTTTGGCATTTGTATAATGTGTCCTTATACAAGGAATACAACTCTTCAGGGGATATTTCTTTCATAACTTTAAGGTATTCTAATTCACTTCATATCCTTTTGAGCGCAAAGATATAAAATTTCGGAACGGGAAATCATTGGCAACCGATATTTCAAAATAAAGTTTCCCATATAGAAAACTTTTGTATCTTTGCAACCTCAAAAACTAATTGAAATATGGACTTGAAAGTAATCTATCTACCTGAAGCTTACGAGTTTATGCTCAACATAAACAGTGCTGCCTCCGAAAAACTCGCATATAATGTCAGAAAGGTTCGAATGGGAATAAAAGACAAGAACATATTCAAAAAACTTACAGGTACTGAAATTTGGGAGTTCCGTGCTTTACACGACGGCAATTGTTACAGACTTTTGTCATTTTGGGATACCCGCAACGAAACGCTGATAGTTGCCACGCATGGGATCGTAAAAAAATCGCAGAAAACACCAAAAAAGGAGATTGCCAAGGCGGAGGCCTTACGGAAAGAATATTTTGACAACAAATAACGGAATAGATTATGGAAACCAACAAGAAGTTTTACACAGAAGAAGAAATGCTGGATGAACTCATAGGCAAAGTGGGGACTCCAAAACGCGACGAGTTCGAGGCAAAAGTCAAAAAAGAGGTTGACGACTATTATATCGGTGAGGCCATTAAACAGGCTCGGAAGAAACAGGGTATGACCCAAGATGAGCTGGGAGAGCGCATGGGGGTCAAAAAATCCTTTGTTTCAAAGATCGAGAGTGGCAAAGGCATTGCATACAGCACCATTATGCGTGCGTTCAAAGCACTCGGAGCGGAAACCGCAACACTCGATCTTGGCAAGCTTGGACGTGTGGCGCTTTGGTAAACAAACTCCGTGGCCAACATTTGAGAACGCTCTACAAAACCGTTTAGCTTTACGAAACTTCTCCGTGCAGATACGCTGAGTTTGAAATGCCGAACTCATCACTTTATGATTACTTTAACTAATGAACTGCAACCAAACATCACATATTGATTACCCAATTGAAGCTTATTTCACATTCCTGAAACTGGTCTTGGCGTCAAAGCCGGCTGACAGGATCTTCTCCGTGTTTGTGCGACGGTCCTGAACGGGCTCATCCTTGGTCGCCACCAAATAGTTATAAACATTGGTCCAAACACTCTCGGGCGAAAGAACTTTTGTGAGCCAAGTCTCTTTTAGAATCGGGTTTTCGATCAAGGCGTGATTGACCTGCCAATACTCGCGGGTAAAACGCAATTCCCGTCCGGCAAAGCGGTCGTCATACATCCCGTATGAGGAGACCAGCACGATAGCAGCGTCGGATGGCCGTTTCAAAGATTCCCGCTCATTTTTCTCACGCTCCGTCTCCGTGACTGGCAAATATTCCAGAATGAGTTGTCCTTTTTCGAGATATCTGCCGACTAAAAACTTGTAGTATTCATATCCGACATAGAGTCCAAACTCCCACGTTTGACATTCCCACTGATGTTGAAACCTGTTGAACCATTTTTCCATATCAATAAGGAAGGGGTTCGGGTTGAAAAAAAGTTCCTGTCCCAAAACAACCTGACTGTTCCGATGATAGACAATGGCCTTGTCGATCAAATGCGGACAGGCATAATCATAATAGTCGCGGTGTGAATCTTCAATTTGCATACGTAACAATAATGATACTTCCTTGTCATACTCTCTCACTAATAGCAATGACCTCGCAAAAATACATTTTTTCATAATGGTACTGGCGCAGTTCCTTGATTTTCTTGGCGTGGTGTATATAATCATTAAAAAGTTTACCATTCATCAAAACAATTTGACATTATTGCTTTAGACACACACCATTCATGACAAAAATCCCCGCCTTTCCCGCCAAAACAAAACGAGACGAAAGTCATCCATCTGATCCGAAACCTATGTTTCAAAAACCAAAAACATATAACACACTGAAACACTGCACTTTACAAACAATTGAAAAATATTTCGTACATAGTTGCGGATATCAAAAAAAAGTGTATTTTTGCAACCTCAAATTTAAGGAGTAAAAAGAAGAAAAAAGATAGAGCAATGAAAAACGAGTTGATTCAATACGTAGAAGATAATTTCATAACGACCCGCGAGTTCCCGAAATTCAAAGCCGGTGACACCGTGAACGTTTCCTATAGAATTGTGGAAGGTTCAAAAGAACGTATCCAGAACTTCCAAGGCGTTGTCCTGCAAATCAAAGGCAGCAGCGTGAACAAGACCTTCACCGTGAGAAAGATCTCCGGCGGTATCGGTGTTGAGAGAGTGTTCCCCTTCACCTCCCCGATGATTGCCGACCTCAAGGTGGTGAAACGCGGTGTCGTCCGTAGAGCAAGAATTTACTATCTCCGTAATTTGACGGGTAAGAAAGCCCGTATTAAAGAGCGCAGAGGGTAATCATAATGTAAAGATTTTAATGGTTAATGAAAAAAGGATGGCTTTGGTCATCCTTTTTTTGTGCGTGTTCGTAATTTGTGTATCTTTGCACCCTGAAAAAAAACAGCTGACATTATGGCGTTAATCCAATCCATGGAGCAGAGCGGAGCAAAGCTCTTCAAGTACCGGGGACAGATCCCCGTGCTCATTTTCGTGCTCGCCCTGCCGCTATTATGGCTCACCAACAGCAACATCTACGTCTGGGACACTTGGGGTTCGCCCCTGATGGTCGTTTGCACCGTCTGCGCTGCCGTGCTCACCTTCGCCGGCCTCGCCCTGCGCGCCTACACCGTCTGCACCACGCCCAAGGGCACCTCCGGCCGCAACACCGCCCGACAGGTCGCCGACCACCTCAACACCAAAGGCATCTACTCTGTGGTGCGCCACCCGCTCTACCTCGCCAACTACCTCATCTGGGCCGGTCTGCTCGTCTTCACGATGAACATCTGCGTCTTCCTCGTCGTCTCCCTCGTCTATTGGATCTACTACGAGCGCATCATGATGGCCGAAGAGGCGTTCCTGCGCTCCAAATACGGCAACGAGTTCGAAGAATGGGCCGCCCGGGTGCCCGCGTTCCTACCGAAATGGTCCCTCTACGAAGGCGGCATGCTCCAATTCTCGTGGAAAACCTTCATCCGCCGCGAATACGCCACCATCATGTCCGTACTCGTCTCCTACACCGTCGTGGACTACCTCCTCTTCCACCTGATCTGCGTCCGCAACTGCCCCGACAACGTCTGCCTCGGCTGGACCCGCCCCATGCTCTGGATCACCCTCGACTACACCATCCTCGCCCTGCTCATCAAACTCATCAAACACAAGACCACCTGGCTCGACGCCACCCCCGACCGCGACTGACCCCCACACAAGCGAAGCGCAGTGTGAGGCCAACAGCCGAAGGCTAAAAAACACGAAGTAAAAAACACGAAGTAATCAACACGAAGTAATCAACACGAAGTAATCAACACGAAGTAATCAACACGAAGTAACAAACAAATAAAACCGCAAATATGAACATTACCCACATCGAACATCTCGGCATTGCCGTGAAAAGCTTGGAAACCGCAATCCCCTATTATGAGAACATTCTGGGGATGAAATGCTACAACATTGAAGAGGTCGCAGACCAAAAGGTGAAGACAGCCTTCTTCAAAGTCGGACAAACTAAAATAGAACTCTTGGAGCCGACAAGCCCGGAGAGCACCATCGCGAAGTTCATCGAGAACCGCGGCGAAGGCATCCACCACATCGCATTCGCAGTGCCCGACACCAACGAAGCACTTAACGAACTTGCCTCCAAGGAGGTGCGCCTTATCGACAAGTGCGCCCGTCCCGGCGCTGAAGGCCTCATGATCGGCTTCGCCCATCCGAAGTCCACCTGCAGCGTCCTCACCGAGTTCTGCTGCCCGAAATAATATCTAGCTATTGGTTTTTGGCTGTTGGCTATTAGCCACTGGCCAAAAGCTAATAGCCAATAGCTAAAGACATGTTGAAAGACAAAACTTTCTGGAAAATCCACCTCAAATGGGGGGGCATCCTGGGCATCTTGCTTATCGGCATTGAATTGCTGAAAATGTTTGCCCGCAAGGTTGATTATCAAGCCGCGCAAATGCTTGATCTGGCAATGATTGTCGGATTCATACTGATGCTGCACCAAGGGGTGAAGGAGTTCAAGGATTACTATCCCGAACGGCTTTCCTTCGCCAAGGCCTTCTGGAGCTGCATCGTACTGTCCGTCATCGGCTCCGCGATCCTATTCGGGTACGACTTGGTGCACTACTCCTTCATCGAAAAGGACGGACTGCAGCAGAAATACACCGTTGCATTGGAAAAATACAAGCAGAATCTGGCAAAAGACACGCTGACGGTTGACGAACTGACCGCGTTCTGCGATGCGGCGACCGCGATAATGAACGACAAGAAGGACAACCTCTGCAACGACACTGTTGCCCTCAACGTGAATCATTGTCTGACAAACGAGGCTGAACAGAGTCAGATCCGCGACGAAATCAACAATGGACTTCTGCTCTTCCAAAAGTTTTATTCTGACAAACTGCGTTCCAAGCCCGCGACGGACAAAGAGCAGTACCAACTCGGCAAATTCACTCCTTACGCAAAACGTGTGATGATGGAGACGCTGGTCAGCTACATAGAACAGAACGACGGGAAAGCTTCCACACCGTTTGTGCAAGGCATCGTCCAAAAGACCAACGACACGCTCGCAAGCATCGACCCCTTGGAGAAACGTTTCGAGGAGACGAAATCCCGCGTGCCCCGCTACGACCGCAACGGCCAGTATGCCGGCGTGAGCGCGATGATGTACCTGCTCTACGGCATGTTTTTCGGTCTCTTCGTCGCCATGTTCCACTACACCTCGAAGAAACCGATTGAAGAATTTGTCCCGTCTGAAAATGACGAGGCCGAAACGACTAACCCGTAACATCATGCTCTACTGAGCCCATGCCCCCAACGGGGCCGCTCAAGGAAAACTATTATCTATTAACTATAAACTATTAATTGTAAAATGGACATATCCGTAATAGTACCCCTGCTGAACGAGGCAGAATCGCTGCCGGAACTGATCGCGTGGATCGAGCGCGTGATGGCAGAGAACCAATTTTCCTACGAAGTCATCATGGTGGATGACGGCTCCACTGACGAGTCATGGTCGATAATTCAGGGATTACACGCCAAAAACAGCGCCATCAAAGGCATCCGGTTCCGCCGCAACTACGGCAAATCGGCGGCCTTAAACACCGCTTTCGAAGCTTGCCAAGGCGACGTGGTCATCACCATGGATGCCGACCTGCAGGACAGCCCCGACGAAATCCCCGAACTCTACCGAATGGTCAAGGAGGACGGCTTCGATTTGGTATCTGGCTGGAAAAAAGTACGTTACGACTCAAAACTAGCCAAAAACATCCCGTCAAAGTTCTTCAATTGGACCACACGACGGATGTCGGGCATTATGCTGCACGACTTCAACTGCGGTCTCAAAGCATACAAAAAAGATGTGGTGAAATCCATTGAGGTCTATAGCGAGATGCACCGCTACATCCCCGTCATTGCCAAGTGGGCGGGATTCAGTAACATAGGCGAAAAGGTGGTCATCCACCAAAAACGCAAGCACGGTGTTTCCAAATTCGGTTGGAATCGCTTCATCAACGGTTACTTAGACCTGCTCACCGTCAATTTCATGTCGAAATTCGGCAAGAAACCGATGCACCTCTTCGGAAGCCTGGGAACGCTGTCGTTCCTCATCGGTATTGTCATCACCATCATTCTGATTGCGCAGAAACTCTACCGGATATCGCATCATGTGGCTGGATTCCGTCAGGTCACAGACCAACCGTTGTTCTACCTTGCGCTTCTTGCCATGGTGTTCGGTCTGATGCTTTTCCTCGCCGGATTCCTCGCCGAACTCATTGCCCGCAACGGATCCGACCGCAACAAATACCTGATTTCCGACAGAATTGAATAATATTCACCCGTAGAGACGCAATGCATTGCGTCTCTACATGTTTATGGAATCTGAGAATGAACATTTATAGAACTTTTGCCATAATATTCGCCACACTGATGGCAACAGTTTCCATTCATGCCCAGGACATTCGTGACTGCGGCACCGTGACTGACATTGACGGCAATGTTTATCAGACCGTTATGATGGGTGACGACTGTTGGATGCGCGAAAACCTTCGTACGCTGCACTACGCCGATGGTCATGAAATCTCACCCACCCCTGCCGCACCGAACAACGACCAGCAGCAAGTTTTTCGCTATGGCCGTTTATATACTTGGTTCTCAACGCTTAACGGTGCTGAACCGACAGAAGAAACCGATGGTCGTGTGCAAGGCCCGTGTCCCGACGGATGGCACGTACCCGCCAATTTCGAGTGGATGGGAGTGGAAGATTTTGTAGGCTACAAGGACTATTACCGCTGCGGCTCCGATGTCAACAATGTGGCGAAAGCCATGGCATCTACCGAAGGTTGGCAGTTCGACTTTCTGACCAAAGGGGCCGCTTGCTGCATCATAGAGAATGTTACGACTAACAACAGCACAGGCTTTTCGGTATTGCCCGCAGGCAGTGTCTGGAATGGTCTGGCAGAAGGTTTTGGAACAGACACCGGATTTTGGACATGTTCTGACGGCAGTCCCGACACCTCTCCCATTCATCGATTCTATTACACCAATGCAACAGTGGAGATAAACTGCACCCCGAAGGAGGCATTCTATTCAATAAGATGCATCAAAAACAGGTAGAATCACCTTCTGTCCGCAATTGAACAAGACTGGAATCCAATGAGCCTGTCATACGAGGTCCCCTCTTCCTGAAAATAAACGTAAATATTGTATATATTATTAGTTTGGAAGTGTGAGCCTTCTATATAGGTGGCGTCAATCACGTCGCTACCATGTGGAACATACACATACTGATAGTTATATACGCCCTGTTTCAAGAAAAGCTCAGTCTCCCAAAAATCAAACTCCTTGTTATAGCGCAGTTTGGCATCCTCTTGAAGTTGCCAGTCTGTCAGCTCTCCAAAGACATAGACATCGCCTTCTGTAAACGGGAAGCTGCTTTTGAGGGTAAAGTGCGTGAACACATAATCCTCCGAAAAATCATTTCGCAAGTCTCGGTTGTAGTATAAGCACCTGCCGTTCATATTTCCCCGGCTTTCATACGCCGCAAACGGGCGCGCCTCATCCTGCAACACGTAAGCATGGGTATGGCGGTTCACGTAGGAGATTCCCACAATATGATCGGCATTGGAGCGCAGCGTTGTGAGGTCAAAAGTACGGAATTCGGCACCTCCAGGAAAGGTGTTACGGCCGTCAGTGTAGTCAAAATGCAACTCCTCCACATCCCCGGAGTAATATGTCAGCCCGTATTTCGCATTATCCCATCTGTCGTTCTGCTGAATGGTGGCATGAATCGTCCGCTGGGGATTCCGGACACGATAAGCTCCGGGAAAAACGAGAAAGTCAACATCCTGGTGGGTGTATTTTTTATTGACATCAATGGCAGAATGCACATCGCAGGCGATTCTTGCCGGTACAGGCTCCAGCACCATAAACCTGTGGGTCAGGATGGGGTTATCTGGGGTGTCATCATACACAAACAGCACATAGTTTCCTGATTTCGTGAACGATATGTTCTCATTTGGGAAATAAGCCTGATAATGGATATAGGGTTCGATTGTATTGAACGAGTGGTCGTATGTTGTAATATCATCCTCCATGAAACCTTCAATATACTCGATGGGGTTCATCTGCGACCACTTCCAGTCATGCGTGCAGTGTATGAACGTATATTTCAGGTGACGGTTCTCCAATTCCAAATCATCAAACGAAATATGGAACGTGTCAACGCCCAATACACCTACAGACGTGGACAGCTGCTCGGCAGACAGCTTAAGCTGGACACTTGCGATACCATCGGCGTAAACCTTGTTTTCCAATTGTATATCAAACAGTTCCATTTGGCAATAAGCCAGATTAAAACAGAAAACGAACAGGAAGAAGAAACCATACCTTCTCATGACTTTGGTAATTTAGAACACGTGGCAAAGATAATCTTTTTCAACACTCTAATCACTTGAGAAAAAAAAATTATCAAACAAGCGATATATTAAAAAAAAATGTATTTTTGCAGTTTGTTATTATAACAAATAAAAAGGCATTATCAATTTTAAACATCAAAGGAGACCCGCTATCGAAAAAACATCTACTTTCTGATTTTATTAACCCTATAAAGAAAGGAGCATATCATGAATTGGAATGCCTTGTCCGATAACGAACTGATAGCGCGTTATCAATCAGGTGATGAAATTGCATTGAAGACCATTATACTCCGTTATGAACGGAGGTTGTTCTCGTACATAATGGTTTCTGTCAAGAACAAAGAGCTTGCGGAAGACATTTTCCAGGACACCTTCATTAAGGTTATAAACACCATCCGCTCCGGGAGCTACCAGGAGGAAGGGAAATTTTTCCAATGGATCATGCGGATCGCCAACAATTTGAAGATTGACTATTTCCGGAAAATGCAACGCATGCCCACCATTGACGGCGGCGAGGAATTTGACATTTTCACCATAATAGGTTCAAAGGACGAGTCCATCGAAGAAAAGATGATCCGCGAACAGACTTACGAGGACATCAACCATTATGTCGAATATCTTCCCGAGGAACAGAAAGAAGTTCTGAAGATGAGGATTTATATGGATTACAGCTTCAAGGAAATCGCCAAGATGACCCAAGTCAGCATCAACACGGCTCTGGGACGCATGCGCTATGCCCTCATCAACCTCAGGAAAATCATGGCGAAAAACCACGTGGTCCTGGAGTAGCCCATGATTCGGTTTTTGCAGCCGACGGCCAAAAATCTGCGAAATCCCGACCGGAAAATTAACTATTCATCATCGAATAGTTAACGCAATTTTCACAACCTCCTGACATTCAACAATAAAAAAATTTTAAAAAAACCTTGACAAACGCTTGTCAATGTATTATCTTTGTCATGTTCAAAAAGGGTTGGCACCCCCGATTGAATTTGACCGTGAAAACAATCACATCAATCACCAAAAACAAAAGAAAGCCGAGAACGAAACAAAACCATTAATCGACCGACAAGGAAGACTAACGAAGATAGGAAACTATCGCCTCCGCGAAAGGGAGGCAAACAAAAAAATCAAAATCAAAAACAAAACAAATCAAAAAAAACAAAAAAACTAAAACTATGAAAAAGATTTTATTATTAATCGGATTGAGTATTTTCACTTTTGGCGCATTCGCCGAAAAAGTCCCCACCGTGATTGTCAACAAATCCCAGGGAGGCTTCACAGCAATCTTCAACCTTTACAACTACGTGAGCTATACGCCAGCCGAAGTCAGTGCGAACGGTGTAGGCCACTTGGATTGTTCAGGAACCGGATTCTCCGCCTGCAGGGTCCCCAATTGCACTTCGCTGAACGTCATGAACGGCAATGTTGTCGCCGTCATCACCGAGGCGGGCAAGTTAAACGCTTTCAAGCTTGCCATCAACGATGTCATTCAGCAATATGAGACCGCGCTTGAAAACAACGCCTCTGCCGTTACTTCAGGCCACTCTGCCAAAGCTGTCCCGACAACTTACACCAAAACCGTCGCTTTTGCCTCCAAAGGGGGTGGAAAATTAGGAAAGCAGAAGGCGGAGACATACGTTGTCCGCGGTGTTGTGAAGACTAGTGCGAACAACACGTCCACGATGATGATCTACATTGAAAAAACTAACTTGCTCTCTGCCGCAACTAACCTCTAATACTCACTCCTAAAATCAGAAAGATTCTATGAAAACACGCATCATTGCCATCGCCAGCTTGATTTTGGCAACGCTGGTCGCGACTGGTCAGGAATGGATCGGCAAGCAGTTCATGTTGGACACATTGGTCAACATGCAATGCAACCACCAACCCAGAAACCTCAATCTGCTTAAAAGCAGGATGCAGGACAACGCATTCTACTTTGTCGAACAACAGGGTTTCCAATACAAGGAGAACGGCTATCAAGCGGTTATCCACAAACTGTCGATGGACAATTATGAGCAAACCGAAATCATGCTTCCCCTCCCGGAAAGCCTGAGGAAGCCGGAGCACAACATCCGCAACCTTTGGATCTATGATTTTTGTTTCGACGGAGAATATCTGCTGGTCACCACTCAAGAAGCACTTATCCTTTATAAACAAATCAATAATCAAAACTACCAAGTGGTTTCCATCACCCGTCATCACAACTTGTTCATGGGTTTTATTCATCAGAACAGACTCTATTTTTTTGAAGAAGACCATGACAAGGGTTTCAAGTGGTTTCAACAGAATCTTGACAGCGATACGGCAACACTGGTCCGTGAGCTGCCTTACGAGGCACCCCATATCGTCCAAATCCAGCCTAATCGCTACATTTCCCACAACCAACAATCTGTATTCTTCCTAAGCACGAGATTTCCCCGTTTGGAGGTGTATTCATTGGACGGACAGCCCCAAGACACGATTCTCTTTGACATCCCCTCTTGGAAAGCCTTTGAAGACGATTACATCCAAAAGACATTATCCGTTCCATACGGGATAGAACGTATTTTCGCAACCAAGGACGACCTGTTCAAATACTCTTATCCAAAAGTGATAATGCCTATAAACGGGGATCTCCTGCTACTCTTCACCTATTACGACACCACCGCCGGGAACTCTGTGCTGCAATATGCCATACGGAAAGCTGACGGAAGCATTGTCCGCTATTCAACATCAAACCATGAAGACAGCGTCTATGTTGCGGCACAGTTCCCATTTACCTTGTTCAAAGACGGTTTTGACAAAACAAACGCATCGGAAAAAGATGTGATTGTCCAATTGACCCTTAAAACGGACGTGAACTGGCAAGGGAAAACTGAAAAGGAGTATCTACAGGGTGAGAATCAGTATTACCTATCCCATGATCCCGCATTGGCTTATAAGGTCATGCGTTACGCCCCAGTCCCCCCGTTGCCGGAATGCAATATCATCAAGACTACGGGGGAATGTCTAAATCTTCAGGACTTGCCTGGCGAAAAAAACATTTTGATCCTTCACCAAGATTTGGAATGTTCCGGTTGCATAAATGCCCTTTACCAACTTCTGAACCAAACAGAATCAGAAAAAATCCGGATCGGAAATGTTTATGCTCATCCTCTAAACGGAATGTCCGCATACGAAATCAGCAGTAGAATAAGACCACACCTATCCAAACCGTTTACATTATACTCTTGTTCCTCCCCCGACTTTTCCACCCTCACTTCGCACCATCATATCCCCGTTAACGAGTTTCCGTGCCTAATTCTTTATGACAAGAATGGACTCGTGAAACTGTACACAGCCTCTGAATTATTTTCCACGAACCTAAATATGACATCGTTCAAGACAGAATTCCTCGACCAGTGGCAATCCTTCATTTCTAGCCAGTAAAGTTCTTCCGCTGACCGAAAAAATTGTACTTTTGCACCCTAAAAAAACAGACTATGGCATATACAATCGATTTGACGAAAATCACCCAGTTCGACCATGTGGAATTTGTGGCCAAACAGGTGGTGGAAGGGTTTATCACCGGCATCCACAAAAGTCCTATGCACGGTTTCTCCGTGGAATTTGCCGAACATCGCCCCTATAACACCGGCGAGCCGATCCGCCACATTGACTGGAAGCTCTACGCCCGAACCGACAAACTGTTCGTCAAACAATACGAGGAAGAGACAAACCTGCGGTGCCAGTTGGTCATCGACAACTCGTCATCCATGTATTTTCCCAAACGGCAGAAATACACCCTTGCACAACCGAACAAAATCTTTTTCGCTGTATATGCCGCCGCCGTCCTGATGCAGGTTTTCAAAAGCCAGCGCGATGCAGTAGGGCTAAGCCTCTTCTCCGACAAACTGGAATTGCAAACCCGAGCACGCGGTGGGGACGCACACCACAAGATGATTTACCGCGAGCTCGAGAAGGTGCTGCAACCCATCGGCGATGACGTACAACGGCAATCCATGGTCACCGACACCTTGCACCAAATCGCCGAGCAGATTCACCGCCGCTCCTTGGTCATCATCTTCAGCGACATGTTGGAAACGAGCAGCAACCTCGACGAATTATTGCTGGCATTGGGACACCTCCGGCACAACAAACATGAGGTGGTCCTTTTCCATACCTTCGACAAGCAATTGGAATACGATTTCGCATTCGAAAACCGACTCTACAAGTTCGTCGATATGGAAACAGGCAACGAAGTGAAAGTACACGCCAACAACATCCGCGAATTCTACCAACAGACCGTCCGCGATTATTTCCAGGAAATCAAAGTCAAATGCGGACAATACCAGATTGACGTGATTCCTGCAGATATAACCCAAGGATTTGAACAAATACTACTCCCCTACCTGCTTAAACGATCGCAAATGTACTAACCTTAAACCAAATGAACAAAACATCAAACTACGAAAACAAGAGATTAACAATCAAAGAATGGAGTGTGCAAGACCGGCCTCGGGAAAAATATGCCCGAAACGGCGCCGCTTCGCTTTCTGACGCGGAACTAATCGCCATTCTGTTCCGGACAGGAAATGCTTCAGAATCTGCCGTGGAATTGGCCAAGCGCCTGCTCTCATCGTCAAACAACAGCCTCAATGAATTATCTGAAAAGACATTGCTTGAGTTATCCGAAACCAAGGGCATCGGACAAGCAAAAGCAATGGCTCTGCTCACCGCATTTGAAATCGGGAGACGGATCCGCGCTGAAAAAGTGGAAGAGAAGCCGGTAATTAAAAGCAGCTTGGATGTCGTAAACCTTATGCAAAACAAAATCGCCTATCTGGACCACGAAGAACTTTGGGTGATCTACTTGAACCAATCCAGCCGAATCTTGGGAGTTGCACAGATAAACAAGGGCGGAATTGCCAGCACAGAGGTAGATGTCCGCATCGTATTACAACAAGCAGTGGTAAAAAAATCCACTCAAATCATTCTATGCCATAACCATCCTTCCGGATCGATTCGTCCGAGCAAAGCCGACATACAGCTCACAGAAAAGACCCGTAAAGCTGCAAATTTGCTTGATGTCGTGCTGGTGGATCACATCATCATCCATCGGGAACGATATTTCAGCTTTGTGGAAGAGGGAATGTTATAGAGTCCATCCTCTGAAACGGCTCCTCGGGCACGAAATCATCGCTCCCTACGCTCAATCACCTCTTTAAGCCGATAACGGTCGCCCGTGGCGGCGCCGATGGAATTGATAAACTGGAGGTCGTAACCCGGGGTATCGTAACCCCAGCGCTGGAAGTTTCCGCCTTTGTCAACTTTCTTCACCACTTGGTCGTTATATCTGACAATCAGGTATTTGGCCAGCTCGTCCCAGCGCTTCATCATCTTGTCGGCATAGGCGATGCTCTTCTTGTTGAGATAGTCGCGGCGGTCTGCGGGGGTCATCTTCTCCACCGCCTTCAGCACACTGTCCTGGTCGGCGAAGTAGTAGTCCTCCAACTCGCGCTGGGCCTCGCGAAGATCATCAATCATCATCGAGTAGCGTGGATAAACCATATTCGCCACCCAATTGTTCATCCAGAAGGCCGACTCGAAGCTGAATTCCGTGCGCGGGTTGTTCTCGGGACGGAAGCAGTCGGGCACCTGCGTGATGCAGCAGTAAAGTGGCACGTAGGCCACCATGTCGGCGTCGTCGCAGTTGAACCAGGTGACACCACCCACATCATCGGGCAGCCATGAGCGCATCTGGCAGGTCATCGTGAAACCGCTCTGCTGCGTGGCGATGGGCCGCTCACGGAAATAGCTGACGCCTGCCGTGTCGCGGAAATGCATCGGCAGCGGACGGATCGGCATCCCCCACGGACCGGCAGTCATGTCAGCGGTCATGTCCAACGGGGTGTTCTCGAAATGGTCGCGCATGTCCTCCTGCAAATCTCTGAGGGATAGCGGTTTGTCGGGCTTGATCCACAGCGGCAGATGGTCGTACTTGTCGAACTCGCCGTTGAGATACGGCAGGTACTTGTCCATCTCGGCCTCGGCGTAGTGGTGGCGGAAGAAGCTCCATACGCGGGCGTCGGCGTAGCGCACGTTCTCGAAATCGATGGGACAGTAAGCGTCGCGGAAGGAGAAGTCCGCATCCTTGCCGCTGAAGTACCCCTTCTCTCGGGCGAGCTCGATGACATCGGCGGCATAGACGCACTCAACTTCGGGACGGGTGATGTATTGGAGGTGTTTGCTGCTAAGAGATTTGTGGGATATTTTGGGCGAAAAATTTTTCGCCCCTACGGGTTCTTGCGGGAATTGCCTGATACGGCTCAAATTGGCATGGGCGCAGATGCAGTCATCGGGGATGCGCAGGGCGACCCAGACGGCGCCTTTCCTCCCCTGCCCTTTGCCGATGATCTCCATAATCCACGCCTCGTCGGGGTCGCAGATGGTAATGCTTTCGCCACTGCTGTTGTAACCGTATTCCTCAACCAATTCCGCCATGCACTTGATGGCCTCGCGGGCGTTGGCGGCGCGCTGCAGGGTGAGCCGCATCAGCGAGAAGTAGTCGAGCAGCCCCTCGCGGTTCTGGAGTTCCAGCCGTCCGTCGAAGGTGGTCTCCACGATGGTCAGCTGCTTCTCGTTCATCAGCCCGACCACGTTGTAAGTATATTCCACCTGTTTCACGAATTGGCCCTCGTGCGCGGGTCCCCACCCGTGGATGGCGATTTGCTCGCCCGGGGCATGGCGTCCGGCCGGACTGTGGAACAGCGATCCGGAGAATCCGAAGCCGTCGCAGTTGTAGGTGCACATCACGCTGCCGTCAGCAGAAGCTTTCTTGCCGACAATCAGATTGGTGCAGGCCGCGGCTGGAAAGAGGGCTGCGGCAAGGAGGAGGAGGGTTGTGAGGAGGTTTTTCTTCATATCAGTATGTTTTTTGATGTCCCCACACTGCAGCTTCGCCTTGTGTGGGGTTATTAGCGCTATCGCGCGTCTTGCCCCTTCGGGGCTGCTTAAGGAAGTTGTTTTATATTACTACCCCGGCCTTCGGCCACCCCTTCTAAAATAGAAGGGGAATTGGGGTCTTCCGCACCATCATTCTACATTCTTCATTCTACATTATTCATTCTACATTCTCAAGATGCACGCTAAGAACCGCACGTCCTTCCCGCTGTGGTTAGCGATGCTGTGGCGGCCGCCGTTGCCGGTGAACATCACGTCTCCGGCACGCATGACGGCGGTCTTGTCGTTGTCGGTGACCTCGGCTTCACCCTCCAAGATGTAGTATATTTCGGCATCCTCGATGTGTGGATGCTCCTTGATCCGGCTTCCGGACGGCAGGGTGATGATGTTGAACATCGACGCCCGCTCCAGCATCTCCGCCGGCGTGAGGACGATGTTTTTGTTGATACGGCCTTCAATGTTGCCGCTGTTTTCCACGGTTTCAACGCGGATGTCTTGGCTGTATTTGATCATTGCATTATATTTGATTGGTTACTAAATCCACTGAATTTCCTTCTACAAAATCGGTGTCTCTTTTTCGCGGCAAAGGTACGTAAATTTCGGGGATTCAACTGGTGAAAAAAAGTGTTTCTGCAAAAAACAAAACAAAGAATTATCTTATTGAAATTTGTAACCTTTTGAAAATTTTGCATCATCTTTATAAAGATGGATTTTCTATCTTTGCATCACCGTTATTCATCAAATTATTATGGTTATGATAAGGAGACTAAATTACATCTTACTCGTCGCAGTACTCGTAGTTTCCATACAGTCGAATGCCCAAACAACAACATCTGAAAGCACTTACAAAGGCTTTAGTATCACCGCCAACGCCTCTGGCGGGATATGCAGTTACCTGTTTTGGTCCGACACTTTCATACAAGCTGGCGGCGGAGTGGGCTTCCGATACGATTTCAGTCGATTTTGGGGTATCTACACCAGTTTGGATTACGAAAGTGTTTTCAAACCGGCCAACCACGAGGATTACCATTACCTGCGGATCCCGATTGAGATGGAATTCCACACACGGCACTTTTACGCCCGCGGCGGCCTTTCCTTCGGCATCGGGTTAAATGCTTGGACGGCAGCAAATGCTAAAGAGTGCTTCAACATAGGTGTGACGGTGCTTGAACTCGGAGGCCGTATTCCGTTGACCACCAGTGACATCCTCTCAATCGGGGTCAACACAAACATCTCGGTTGGTTTCGATAAGGTCTATCATGATGGCGTTGCCCACCCTGGTTTTTCAACGGATCCACCGCGTTTCGGCGCTGTCCTCAAACTCGGCTACGAACACCGGTTCTGACAAAAACACCGACGGACGACCTCCAACGAGATCGTCCGTCTTTCTTTCAAGCAATTACTAATTACTAATTTCTAATTACTAATTGGAAACTACTCCTTATTGCAGGCGAGGCCTTTCCACACGAGTGCGGAGAGGGCAGCACCGATCATCGGGGCCACGATGAACACCCACACATCAGCAAGAGCCTGACCGCCAGCGAAGATTGCAGGTCCGAAGGAACGGGCCGGGTTGACGGAGGTACCGGTGAGGTTGATGCAGACGAGGTGGACGAGGATCAGGGTCAGACCGATGGCCAAACCGGCGAGGTTGCCTGCGCCGAGCTTGCTGTCGGTGGTGCCAAGAACCACGAGCACGAAGATGAAGGTGGCGATGATCTCCACGAGGCAAGCGCCCATTGCACCGCCAGCGTTGGCCACACCGTTGCAGCCGAGACCCATCATGCCTTCAGCGATGCCTTCAGCACTGGGGGTCACAATGTTGACAAGAGCCAACAAGACAGCACCAGCGAGGATACCGCCAATGAACTGGCCAATCCAGTAGATGCAGGCTTCTTTCCAGGTCATACGACCGGAAAGCGCCACCGCGAAGGTGATTGCCGGGTTGATGTGACAACCGGTGATACCACCGATGGTGTAAGCCATGGCGACCACGGTAAGACCGAAAGCGATGGCCGTGCCCACCACGCCAGCGGGAGTGGCACAACCCAAGAACATAGCCGTTCCGCAGCCCAGCAGGGTGAGAACAAACGTTCCAATCAGTTCAGCGAATAATTTTTTTGTCATAATGCTTTTATTTTGGTGAAATATTAAAGGTTATCGGTTATTGGTTATTGGTTATAGAAGCTGATAGTTCGTAAAGAGTTTGATAATTAGAGTTTGAATTGGCAAAAGTAGAATTTTTTTTGTTTTGGAGTAACAATCAGGATATTTTTTTGTGGAGTTTTCTGTGTTCTGCAAGAGGCGACGCTTCCAAGCGTCGCAAATATCACAATCTAATCAAAGTGGAACCCGTGGTTTTCCGCTGATCGGTAACGACCTGCACGGCATAAACGCCATCCTTCAGCGAGGAAAGGTTGATGTGATTCCGACCGTTACGAGTCAACAACAAACGACCATCCAACGCATAAACGTTAAGGGTTATCCGCTTGGGATGTTCATCGCCGAAATCGACATACAACATGCGGTTCTCCACCCGGAACTGCACGCCCTGCGGCTGTTCCTGACTCAAATCCGGAATGCGTGACGGCAAATCCAGCACATACAGCAGTCCCCGATAAGCATCAATCTGCCCGTAGCCGTAGGTGTTGTTCGGATACGCCAACGTATTGTCCGGATGGGTGGCAGTTTCGCGGATGGCCTCCAATGCCTCGGTGGGAGTCAGGTCTGGCTTGGCCTGCAGCCACAACGCGATGACGCCCGCCACCACCGGGGATGCCATGGAAGTTCCGGATTCCGCTAAATAGTGGTAGGTTTTGCCGTTGTACTGCACAGAACTGGTCAAATTTTTCGCAACATAGTCATAATCAGCGTAAAAACTGTTATATGCGGCATTGATATTGAGGCCCGGAGCCACCACATCGGGCTTTATGCGTTCGTCAAACGTGGGACCGCAAGAGGAAAATTTGGCGATATAACCCGGTTGATCGGGCGCGAAATCCAGCATGTCGGTGTTGGTCTGCCCCGCGATATTCGTGAAGGTGTTTTTGTAACCGTTAGCCCCGACGGCGATGATGTCGGGAAGGTTCGCCGGCCAGGAAACGGAGTGCCCCGGCTGCGCGAAACAGTACTGCGGAACGCCTGTGACGTTCGTGAGGGAGTTGAAACCGATGTCACTGTACATCCAGGCGGGGCCATTGCCCGTGAGCAGCACCGTTGCGCCACAAAGTACCAAATAGGTGATATGCGGCAGCGTGCCGTGGATGTGATAAACCGTGCCACGCGGGTCCTGATAGGGACTGACTTCCACCGTAAGCTGCACTTGCCCCATGCTCACAGTGGTCGTGAACGTGGCACTGTTCACCTGGCTGATGCTGTCGGTGTTGAACATGATGGTGCCCTCAATGCCGCCGCCTACCAGCTGCATCCCGAGGAAGTCGAAACGCACCAATTGGTTGACAGGAGTCACGAGATCCATATCGATGAGATGCCCGCCGGCGATGCCGTTTTTGATGCCCGTACCGGCTTGGTAGTCAGACGGTCCCTTCTCCAAGTAGCACGCACGGGTGCCATCGTTTCCGCATGCCGACACAATGATGCGACCCGGTCCGACCAACGCTTGTAAGGCCTCGCCCTCCAGAATGCGCTGCGAGGTGAGCGTGACAGTTTCGCAGCTGCTGAAGTTGATGACGCAAGGTTTGTTGGCTTCCGCCGCCTTGTCGAAGATGTATTTGAATCCCAACACGGCGGTCGCGGAAGTGGGACAGGATTCGCCCTCAAACTCCTCGCGGTCGGAGTTGAAATCGACCGCATATATATCCGCCTCGGGAGCCATACCCTGAAGCTGGCCGTTCACCGCCGAGCCCGCCATGATGCCCATCACATGGGTGCCGTGGATGCCATTGCGGGTGTTCTGCGAGTGTTCCAGCGCCGCTATCTCGGCAGCGGTTTCCAAGGCGTGACCCAATGTGCCATCGGCATTCGACCAGTGGAAATCGTAGTAGTATTGCACCCGCAGGTCACCGTCAGCGTCCTGAAACGCCGGGTGCGTGAAGTCGTAGTAACAGTCGAAAACACCCGCCACCACGCCATCGCCCGTATATGCCTGCGGCAAGTTGTCGCCCGCATAGATGCCCGTGGCATTGACCTGTTGCGGGGTCACCTCCATCGCGGGGCGCGGCATCCGCTCGGCCTCGACACGCTCTATCGTGTCGTTTTGCGACAACTCCCTAACCCTGGCCAACGGCACATCCACGATATAGATGCGCCCTACCCTGTCGATGAGTCGGCAACCGTGCCGGTCGAAGAAGGCGGGAGCGTCGCAAGGGACCGCCAGCGCCACAAGCGCATTGACGGAACGAGGAGATTTGGCCTCCGTCGCCGTCCCGTCGGAACAGTTGGCCACCATCGTCGCCAAATGCCTCGACACTTTGGAACAAGTAGGTGTCTGCTGCGCACTCACACCTCGCAGCAACAGCAGGACAATGACGACAAATGCTATTCTTTTCATAACTGTGGTTTTAGGTATTGGATTATTCTTTACTGCCCAAAATTTTCCGTCAGTGGGGGAATCCGCACCCGCATTCGGCTACAGATATGAAACCGCTGACGCGGTTAAAAGTGGCTGATAACGCGATTAAGGGCAGTCACGGAGCACCTCCGCAAATGAGAAATTCTCTCGAGGCTCAAGGCTTCGAATCCCACCCCAGCCCATTCATCATTCATCATTCATCATTCTGCATTCATCATTCTACATTGTTTCCGGCTCGCCGCGACCAACGCCCCGAACACCAGCAACCCGTTGACAATCAGCAGCTCGTAGCCGAACTTGTAGCCGAAGAGCCACTGCTGGGAGTGCGTGGCGAGGATGTAACAGAAGACCGGGATGCCGATGGCGATGACCGGAACGAGCCAGCGGCGCGACTGCGGAATCTCACGCTTGGTGAACATGCCGAACGTGAACAAGCCCAAAATCGGGCCGTAGGTGTAGGAAGCCACCATGAAGATGATGCGGATGAGCGCGTCATTGTGGTGCTGCGAGACGATGAGAATCACCGTCAGAAAGAGCATGGAGATGACCATGTGAACAATTCTGCGGACGTTAATCTGCTGCTTCTCTGTGGGGAAACGCTTCTCAATGTCGAGCAGGTCGTAGCAAACCGTGGTCGTGAGGGCCGTGAAGGTGCCGTCCGCGCTGGAGAAACCGGCGGAGATGAGTCCGAAGACGAAGACCAACGCCCCCACCTTGCCCAAGTAGTTGAACGCAATCTCCGGATAGATGCGGTCGGTGGGGAACTGGCTGACATCCACACCGTTGTGCTGCGCAAAGACCAGTAACATGCCGCCCAACAGCAGGAACAGGATGTTGACGACCACCAAGATGCAGGTGAACGAGAACATGTTGCGTTGCGACTCCCGCAACGACTTGCAAGAGAGGTTCTTCTGCATCATGTCCTGATCCAAGCCCGTCATGGAGATGGTGATGAACATACCGCCGATGACCTGCTTCAGGAAGTAGCTGTTGTTGCGCCAGTCGGTGTTGAAGACGGTGCGGCAGTCGGTGCCGTCCTTGCCCACGGTGGCCATCTGCGCCCAGATGTCGCTGAACGAGCCGCCCATGTTGCGCATGATCACCACAATCGTAATAATCAGTGCGCCAATCAGAAAGGTGGTCTGCAACATGTCCGTCCACACCACAGTCTTGATGCCGCCGCGGAACGTGTATAGCAGGATGATGGCAATCATCACGATGGCCGTGGCCCAGATCGGGATGTTCCAGCCATCGAAGACAAAGATTTGCAACACAAAGATTACCAGATACATACGCAAAGCCGAACCCAGCAATCGCGACAGGAAGAAGAACAGTGCGCCCGTCTTGTGCGCCTCGTTGCCGATGCGCTTGCCGAGGTACTCGTAGATGGAGGTCACGTTGAGCCGGTAATAGAGCGGCAGCAGCAGCAACCCGATGACGATGTAGCCGAGGATGTAGCCGAAGACCACTCCCAGATAGGTGAACTGCGTGGTATAAACGTCGCCGGGCACCGACATGAACGTCACGCCCGACAACGAACTGCCAATCATGCCGTAAGCCACCACAAACCAGGGTGACTTACGGTTTCCTGTGAAATAACTCATTTTGTCCGTTTTGCGGGAAGTCAACCCCGTAATCACGAACAGCATCACCACATAAAGGGCGAAGAAAGTGAAGATAAAGGTCTGCACTATTTCGTTGATTTTGATTTTTGTTGTTAGGACTTGCAGTTGAGGCCGTTGGCTGTTGGCCATTGGCTGTTGGTCAAAAGCTAATAGCTAAAAGCCAAAAGCCAATTACACGCCGGGTTTTCCGAGCAGACGGAACATATTCTTCTTGTACGCTTCCACGCCAGGCTGGTCGAACGGGTTCACGCCGAGCATGTAACCGCTTACCGCACAGCTCATTTCGAAGAAGTAGATGAGTTCTCCGAGGTGGTACTCGTTGATTTCCGGCACGGTGATGCAGAGGTTCGGCACCTGACCATCGACGTGAGCGAGACACGTGCCCTTGCGGGCGATCTGGTTGATTTCGTGGATGGTGCGGTGCTGCAGATAGTTCAGATTGTCGAGGTTCTCGGCATCCTCGGGGATGTTGACGCGGTGGTGGACCGCATCGATGGCGAGGACGGTCTCAAACATCTGGCGCGTGCCTTCCTGGATGTACTGCCCGAGGGAGTGCAGATCGGTGGAGAAGATGGCGCCGGCAGGGAAAATGCCCTTATGCTCCTTGCCTTCACTCTCGCCGAACAGCTGCTTGAACCATTCGATGAAGTAGAACAGCTGCGGCTCGAAGGAGGCAAGCAACTCCACCTTCAACCCACTCTCATAAAGCAGGTTCCGGATGAGGGCATATTGCAGAATCGGGTTCTGCTCGTATTTCGGATTCTCGGCCACGAACTTCTGCATATCGCGGGCGCCTTGCAACAGCTGACGGATGTTGAAGCCAGCCATGGCGATGGGCAGCAAACCCACGGGGGTAAGCACGGAATAGCGACCGCCCACATCATCGGGAATCACGAAAGTGGGATAGCCCTCCTTGTCGGCGAGGGTCTTCAGGGCGCCGCGGGCCTTGTCGGTGATGGCCACGATGCGCTCCTTGGCAGCTTCCACGCCGTATTTCTTCTCGCAGTGCTGTTTCAGGATGCGGAAGGCCAGGGCTGGTTCGGTGGTCGTGCCCGACTTGGAGATCACCACCACGGAGTAGTCGCGGGTGTCGAGAACGTCCAATAGATCGTGGAGGTAGTCCTCGTTGATGTTGTTGCCGGCGTAGAGGATGTGCGGGAACTTGCCATCGACGTAGGGAGCGAAGGAGTGTTGCAGAGCCTCGATGACGGCGCGTGCCCCGAGGTAGGAACCGCCGATGCCGACCACCACGACCACCTGCGATTTGGCGGCCATGCGGGCGGCGCACTCCTCAATGCGGGTGATGTCGGCCTCCGTCACATCGTTCGGAAGGGTGATCCACCCGAGGAAATCGTTGCCGCGGCCGGTGCGGTTGAGCGCGGTCTGGAGCGCGGCCTCAGCGTCGGCCTTGCGGGGGTCCGTTATTAATTTTTCTACAAAAAATAAAGCATCTTGTGATGAAAATTTTACATTCATATTGGAAAAGTTTGATGATCTAATATTGTTCATTTACAATCGGCAAAGATAAAATATTTTCAGGCATAATGAAGTCCGAAATATTTTTTTTCATTTCATTAGGAGACGTAGGCAAATGCGGAAGTCCGCCGTAAGTTCTTTGATGAATTTTTCACACTGAAACACCCATACAAAACTAAAAAAAAGTTAAAATTTCATTTAACAATATTTGCAATTAGTTTTTTTGTATTTTTGCGGCGAATTAATAAAACAGAATAGATTATGGCAAAACCAACTGAAACAACCCCCATTCTAGAAGGCAATGATGCCTACAATTTCGTAGCGCAAATAGAAAACGACAGCAATGATTCCGCCGAAGAAAAGCAACGTGTCGAAAAAGGCGCGTCTTTTATTGAATCACTCTTAACATTCGTCTTCTAACCCAATTCTTTCACATGCAACTAATCAGACTGGAAAGAGACTACACCTTCGGGGCTTTCGAAAAAGCTCTATGGGCCTTCTATTCATTTAAATATTTCGTACTTTTGCGGCGTTGAAATAAAGCAAAAGATATGACCACTATGCAAATGAATGCGGAACTGTTTCGTGAATTGAGTGTCATCGCCGAGGACGAAGATATGATGGCGAAGGCTCTTAGGGCGCTTCGCCGTATCACTTCGGCGCACAAAAAAGCCATGCCTAAGGATTTGGAAGTGGTTGAAAATGAACCTGAACTTCCTGAATCATTTAAGAGGATTCGGGGCATGGGTGAAATCACGCAAGAAGACATTGATAACGATGAACGTTTAGCATATATCTTAAGCAAATGAACAAAGTATTTCTCGACACCAACATCCTTTTGGATTACTATCTCAATCGGTCTGGAGCAGATATGGCCGAAAAGGTTTTTAAGAAAGCTAATTGTGGCATAATAACATTGTATGCTTCTACATTGACTTTCGCCAATTTTGCATACGTCCTAAAACGTCTGCATACGCAGGAAGAAGTATATGCGGTACTTGATGAGATCGAAAGGCTGATTTATGCCCTCCCGATGAACCAGAAACAACTTCGTGCGTCTATTGATGCTCAAAGCAAGGACTTTGAAGACATGTTACAATATCAATGCGCACTTGCAGGTGGTTGCGATATTATTTTGACGAACAACAAGAAGGATTTCATCGGATTCAGTCAGATCCCCTTGCTTACAGCTGAGGAATACATAAAGAATTTAGCCTAATGGTTGTGCTTTATCATCATGTTCTTTTGTTCCGTTGAGGAAAAACCGAATAAAGAACCTTCTTTCCTTTATTTCTGCGTCATGATGTCCAACACCAGACTGTCGGTGGCCGCCATGCCGTGGTTGCCGATGTTGGCCATGTTCTGCACGCACTTATCGACATCCGCGTCGATGATGCCCTCTTCCGGTGTAACCACCTCGTTTTCAATGGCCAACATGGAGGAGAGAACCGCTGTGGAGACACCCGTGGCGACCTTCAGCGAGCAGCTCGGCTTCGCGCCGTCACAGATCATGCCTGTGATGTTGGCGATCATGTTCTTCACGGCATAGACAATCTGCTCATAGCTGCCGTTAAGCAGGTAGGTGAGGCCGCACGCGGAGCCCGTGGCCGCTACAACGCAGCCGCACAACGGCGACAATCGTCCGAAGCTCTGCTTGATGTAAATCACCGTCAAATGACTGAGCATCAACGCCCTGGTGAGTTCTTCCTCGCTTTTGAGGCGTTCTTTGGCGAACACCCAGACGGGTAGTGTGGCCGCGATGCCCTGGTTTCCGCTGCCTGAGTTGCTCATCACGGGCACCTTTACGCCCGCCATACGCGCGTCGCACGCCGCGGACGTGTAAGAGAGGATTTTGGAGTAGATGCCATTGCCGAAGAACTGGGTCCGCGGCTCCATGAAGATGGTGCGCCCCAGCCCGTGCCCGTAATGTTTGCTCAGCGACATCTCCGCTGCGCGCTTGTTCAGCTCGGCGGTTTCAAGGATGAAATGGATTTCCGAAATCGGGGCTGTAGTCGCGAAATCATACACCATGCGCATGGTCAGCTTCGGGTCCTCGGGTTCGTCTTTCGCCTCGGTCTTCACGCGGTCATCAAGCAGCACCTGACCGTTTTTGGCGATGTAGCTGAAATGGGTGTGCATACCGCTGATGACCACGGTCACGTTGTCGTCGCCGTTATGGCATTCCACCTCGATGTAGAGTTTTTCCTCGACCTCCTTCTTCTGGAGGATTTTGATGCGGTTTTGGGCGATGAACTCCTTGCCCTTCTCCACCATTTCGGGAGTGATATCTTTCAGTACCTCAAGCTGATACTCTGATTTGCCAGCTAATGCGCCGAGGGCGATGGCGATGGGCAGTCCGACCATGCCGGTGCCGGGGATTCCCACGCCCATGGCGTTTTTCAGCATATTCGCGCTGAGTGACACGACAATCTGCTTGGGCATCCCGCCCAGGGTTTCCTTGGCTTTGGCGACGGCCAGCGCCACGGCCATCGGCTCGGTACAGCCAATGGCGGGCACCACCTCCCGTTTCACCAAGGCAATTATGCGGTTTCGTTCTTCTGGAGTCATTGGGTAAAATTTGAAACTGCAAAGATACATAATATTCGTGAAACACGGGTTGGGGAAGAAAAACACAGTGGTGCGCATGCTCGATTTGCGGTAGCAACTTGCGTAATCCTGCGAAAAACCACGCCAAAAACTTAACAATTAAAATTTCAATTGTTAAAATATTCCGTATTATTCTGGTTTTGAACATCAAAAATTATTTCGCGAAACCCTTGACAAACGCCTTCTTGTGTTGTATATTTGCCATATTTTAAATCATTAAAACATTAAAATTATGATATGCATATTAGAAGTTGAAAAACAAAATTGTTCCCCGAAGAAGAGAATCTTTATTGTTCCCCGAAGAAGAGAATCTTTATTTTAATCAATCAGTCAGTTAACCCGTAAAACCAAAAAAATTCACTATTTTAGTGAATTTCAAAATAAAATTGTATTTTTGCCGCGAAGAAGTCATGGAAATTCATTTTGACAAAGATTATCTATCAGAACTCTATTACAACGGAAAGTGCTCGGACAAAAAGCATCGTTTTCAACCAAAAGTGGAAGGGATTTATGAGTAATTTAGGTTTTTCATACATAGCCATTCATCCTGGAGAGATGTTAAAGGAGGAACTGGAGTCAAGAGGAATCACGCAAAAGGAATTCGCAAAAGCCATTGAGGTATCATATACTATGTTGAACGAGATTTTGAACGGAAAGAGATCCATAACTGCAGATTTCGCCATTTTGATAGAGGCCGCGTTAGGCACCCCTGCGGAACATTGGCTGAACATGCAGGCACGATACAACCTGCAGACAGCGAGAAGAAAAGAGACGGTCATCTCCCGGTTCAATTCCATAAGAAATATGACCACTTGGTTTTCTCCCAAAAAGAAAGCTGAAGTGGCGACTGTATAAATCACTTTCCTTTACGCTCAAGTTCAAGCATTAGGTATTTGCAACCAAGTTTATCAAAAAAATTATTACCTTTGCGGGTTCTTTTGAGAATGGACAATCAATATTTGTAAACTTAAACAATATTACAATGAATCAAGAACTTTTGAATCTGTATCCCAAAGGATTATGGGACATCTTCGGACACATTTGTGACGCCCCCCACCCTTCCAAGCACGAGACTGCCGTGGTGAAATGGTACAAGGAATGGGCTAAAGAGAACAACATCCCCGTGGTGCAAGACGAGACCGGCAACTTGCTGTTCACCGTCCCCGCCACCCCTGGCTTCGAAAACCGCACGCCCGTCGTGCTGCAGGCCCACTGCGACATGGTGCCGCAAGCCGACAGCGACAAGGCGCACGACTTCCTGACCGACCCCATCGAGCCGATCATCGACAACGGCTGGGTGCGCGCCAACAAGACCACTCTGGGTGCTGACGACGGCATCGGTGTCGCCGCCGCTTTGGCCGCCATCACCGACCCCAACTGCCAACACGGACCCATCGAGGTGCTCGTCACCATCGACGAGGAGACCGGCATGACCGGCGCTTTCGGTCTGAAGCCCGGCTTCGTGAAGGGCAAGATCCTCATCAACCTTGACTCCGAGACGGAAGGCGAGCTCTACGTGGGCTGCGCCGGCGGTCTGGACGCCAACTTCCACCGCACCTACACCACCGTGGCCACGCCCGCCGGCATGAAGGGCTACAAACTCTTCATCACGGGTCTGCACGGCGGTCACTCCGGCATGGACATCAACCTCGGCCGCGCCAACGCCAACAAGATCGCCACGCGCTTCCTGCAGAAGGTTGTCCGCGACTTCGGCGGCTGCGTTGCCTGCATCAACGGCGGCGGTCTGCGCAACGCCATCCCGCGCGAGGCCACAGCCATCCTGACCGTCCCTGCCGCGAAAGCTGCTGAGTTCGAGGCCTTTGCCAAAGAGTTCGAAGCGGTCGTGAAAAAAGAGTTCGCCCTCACCGAGGAAGGTCTCAGTCTTACCGTGACGGCTGTCGATGCTCCCGCACAAGTCATCGAGCCCAAAGCACTCTGCCAGTTCCTGAACATGATTTTCGCCATCCCGAACGGCGTGCAGCGCATGAGTGATTCCATGCCCGGCTTGGTGGAGACCTCCAACAACCTGGCCAACTTTGTCGCCGAGAATGGTGAGATGAGCGCCAAGTGCCTGTTGCGCAGCAGCGTGAACAGCGCGAAAGAGGCTCTGGGCGAGAAGATGGTCGCCATCGCCGAGCTGGCCGAATGCGGCATCGAGCTCACCGGCGCCTATCCCGGCTGGAACCCCAACATGCAAAGCCCGATCATGAACACCTGCATGAAGGTCTATAAGGAGAAATACGGCAACGAACCCAAAGTGATGGCCATCCACGCCGGTCTGGAATGCGGCCTCTTCGGCGTCTGCTATCCCGACTGGGACATGGTCTCCTTCGGCCCGACCATCGAGCACCCGCACTCCCCCGTCGAGCGCGTCAACATCGAGAGCGTCGGCAAATTCTACGACTTCCTCGTGGAGGTGCTGAAGAACGTGAAGTAGTCCGTTTTTCGGAATCATTAACTAAAAACGCAGTTCCGGACTTTTCCGGGACTGCGTTTTTTGCTGTTGGCTTTTGGCTTTTGGCTTTTAAACATAGACAAATGACTTAGACTTAGACTATTCTCCATTCACTGTTCACTATTGCCTGTTGCCTGTCGCCTTTTTGCCTATTGCCTTTTGCCTTAAAAACGAAAAAGAAAAAAAGAACCATGTATCCTCAGAGATACCGAAAAAAATTGTATTTTTGCGCGCTCTTTTGAGAAAGGAAAGTTGGCCGAGCGGCTGAAGGCAGCGGTTTCGAAAACCGCCAGGGTGTAAAAGCTCTCACAGGTTCGAATCCTGTACTTTCCGCGAAAAAAAACCGCCGTAAGTTACACTGAAACTTACGGCGGTTTTTATTTTATTTTTATATGCGGTAAAATATGCAGGTTTTGTGCCTGTGAACTTTCTTGGCCATGAGCCAGACGCTCAGTTGCTCAAGATGGTTCTATAGCGCATGTCGCCAGTAATGACTGCGGAGATGGGAACACCCAAGATGGTGGTGGAGGCACTGCCGCTTGCAATGCTGGTCCATTCCATAACACCGTTTACGGGTGGTTGGATGGTGGGATGGGTCATGCTGACACTGACACCGAAGTTGATAGGAGTGTTGGCAATCGTGGTGTCAATTACGAGATTGACCGTGTCGTTTTGAAGATGAAGCCCATCAATGTCAACAATACCGCGCAGATAAAGAGCGTCGTTATTGCTGATGATGATGCCGTTCTCGACTGTGGGGTCGCTTTTGACGGTAATCATTTCAACATCAAGGTCTTTGTCAAGAGGGAAGGAGAACATGTTGAGCACATTGATGGAGAGCTCGGTGTGGCGGGACATCAGGTATTTGCCCAAATAGGGAGTGATGTCGATGACAGGGTCATCGGTGTTGTTGCCGCCGGGGTTGTTGTTGCCGCCAGGGTTGTTTGGTTCTCGTTCGCAACCGCACATTACCAGGGCCACAAGGGTCATGATGATTAAAATACTCTTTTTCATAATTATTTGAATTATTGGATGATACTATTCTTATATTTTTTCACGCCAAACCTCCAGTCCCTGCGAAATTCGTCAAACTGAATCTGAAGATATAACGTGGCAAATATACAATTTATTATGGATTGTAATCGTGAAATATTTTCGTTGTGTCGCATGAATTCTTTTGTTTTTTAATTCATATGTCATTCTCCGCACATCAGCTTCGTCGTGTGCGAAAAATGATATCAAAACGAGCAAATATTTTTCGTCTAAAATCAAATTAAGACAAATAACAATTTGATTTTTAATAAAATACAATTCTTAAAAAAACTTAAAAATCAAATCGGATTTTTATTAGATTTGCAGCGTCTTAATATTAGATTATGTTTTACGGCTTCAAAAAGCGAATGATGTGCCAGACACTGGCCAAACGGAACAGACAAAACCCGTTTGACTACCAGTATGCCGAAAATTTCTCCCTCGAAGGCGAAACGGATGCGATGCTGAACAATTCCTACTATTTTTCAGCCCACGACGAGAAAATGTCCGTCTTTGCACGCCTGGGAAAGAGAGTTCATTCGGAGGAGACATGGTTTGTTATCTATATAGGCGGAAAGGTTTACTCCTTGCAACAGGAATATTTCCCTGTCGGTGCATCCCCTATCCAAGTGGGAAAAAACGGGGACAACTGGACTGTTTCTTATCAAGGCAAACTGAATGAAACCGACGAGGCATGCCTTCACGCAACCTTTGTCGGCAAGCAGAAACCCATTGATTTCACGAGTGATATGCCGGCGGAGAGAATGGCTACTGGGATTGCCAACGAGAAATGGAGCAAATCGTTTTTCGGTCAGCTGCAAAACGTCAGCGGACAATGCCACTATGAGCAGGAAGGCGTACTCGAAGGCCAACTGACGCTGAACGGCAATACCACAGATTTCCGTCTGCCGTGCGTACGCGACCATTCCTTCGGAAAGCGAGACTGGAACTATATGAACAACCACCTCTGGCTGATGGCCGTTTCCCAAAATCAGCAGCTCAACTACTCCTTAGTATCTTATCCCGTGATGAGCGTCCTGGAGGTAGGTCATTACCGAGACAAAACAGGGCTGCATTTCATGTTGCAGGCAGATCTGGATTTTCAGCGAATCAACCAAGGGACTATTCCTCACGAACTGGCTTTTCGCATGAAACTGGACGATTCCAGAACAATTCCCGTTGAGGTGAAGTTCTTGACGGGAGTCACATACCATTTTCAGGAAGGCCTATATATTCTGCACGAGAACATCGCGGAATTCAGGATTGACGGCAAAACCTGCCGCGGCATTTTGGAAATCGGCTTCAACGCTGACAAAAACCGTTATTTCAATCAAAGAGAACTAAAGAAGATAAGAAGATGAAAATTTACCAGTTAGGACAATTACCGGAAGAGATTTATCCGTCCGTTGGAGGAAAAGCGAAAGGTCTGGACATGTTGGTTCGGCACGGATTCATCGTTCCGAAAGGGTTCGTCATCACCGACACAGAACAGATTGACGAAGAGGCTGTTTATCAAGCTTTTGATGCCATGAATGCGGAGAAAGTGTCAGTGCGCTCGTCCGCCTCCAACGAGGACCAATCATTGGCATCCAATGCCGGACAATATGAGACTTGTCTGTTCGTGGACCATTCCCATCTGATGGAAAGCGTCAAGAAATGCTTGGAGTCCCTGAATTCCCGCCGCGTGGAGGACTACGCCCGCCACTTCGAGTTGAAACAGGGCACGATGAACATCGTCGTCCAGGAGATGATTGACAGCGACAAGGCAGGGGTGCTTTTCACCGCCGGTCCGAACAACGGGTCAGCCATCCTCATTGAAGCGGTCAGCGGGCAGGGCGAAAATCTGGTTTCCGGTCAGGTCACCGCCCACCGCTACGAGATATCCCGCAAATACTACCGTCCTTGCAGCGACGACTTGCTCAACGAAGACGAGATCAAACGGCTCTACGAGACCGGGAAGAAAATCCGGACGGTTTTTTCGGAAGAAAAAGATCTGGAATGGGCCATCCACAACGGACAGCTCTACCTGCTGCAAATGCGTCCCATCACGACAGAAATCATTGACATTGAAGAATTTGACCGCGACGATGACTTGAGAGGACATCTCTTTACCAAACGAAATGTGGGCGAGATGATGCCGGGAGCCGTCACGCCGCTAACGCTGTCCACCTCCGCGAAAGCCATCGACTACGGCATGCGTTATATGCTCTACAAGGCCGGTGTATATAGCTCTCCATACGAAGAAAAACCGCTGCGGCTGATTTCCTCCATATCGGGACATCTGTTCTTCGACATGAATTTGCTTTACAACATGTACACGAAGGTCGGGATCGCCAATCCGCAGTCGATGAACCTGTCCATCATGGGCGAATACCACGACTACCCTCCCATCACCGCCAAGTTCTCCAATCCGATAGTCCGCTGCATCAATTCCGTGAAATTCCTGCGCTACGTGATGTCCGGCAGGCGCGCGATGAAGCGTTTCGACACAATGCTGACCAAAGTCCACTTTGCCGAAACCACTTCATATCAAGATCTTTATCGGAGCATAGACCACAATCTCGCCTACTTGGACGAAAGCCTTATCTACCATTATGCTTCCTCCTCGTCTTCCGGCAGCGCCACCAGCACCCTGTACATGATGCTTGACAAGTATTTCCCTGACAAAAAGAAGTATCAGTCTTTTCTGTCGCATCTGCTGACCAACATCCCCAACATCGAGAGTGCCGATATTCTCTCGTGTCTGCAGGAGATGGCGGCGTTAATCAAAAAGCGCGAACCCAAAGCCGTGGACTTCAGTGCAGGCGAATTGCTGGAATTCATTAAAAACGACGCGGATGTCAACGCAAAGTACCAAGATTTTCTGGCGCGTCACGGCCACCGCTGCATCAAGGAGGCGGAGATGAGGAACAAACCATGGCGAGAAGACGAGCTTCCGCTGATGAATTACCTGCAGAGCATCATCAATTCCCCGATGAAACTCGTTCAAAGCGAAGAAAAGATAGACCTTCGTAAAGAATTTGCCTTTATCAGGAACCCTCTGCTAAAACGGGCTTCCATCATTTTTGCCAAGAGGGCCAGACAGGCGGTGGTGGATCGTGAATACACAAAATCGCAGTTGATCCAAATCATCGACCTTTTCAAACAGCAGTACGCACGCTTGGCCGAACTGATGATGACTGCCAATGTCTTGACTGACACGGATTTGATCTACTTTCTGACGCACTCCGAAATCGGCAAGCTCATTGACGGCGACACTACCCTACTCGCTGTTGCCGAGAGAAGACGAAAAGCATACGCCATACAGGAAAATCTCTCGTTTGACGATATTTATATTGGAAAGCCCACAGCGGATGTCTTCGATGTGGGGCAGAATGACGGTGTGATGAAGGGTGTTCCCGTCTCCAACGGGGAATGCGAGGGAATTGTGCGCGTCGTTTATTCCATAGACGACGCCAACAAACTGCAAAAAGGGGAAATCATGGTGGCGCGGTTCACGGATATCGGCTGGACACCGTACTATTCCATCGTAAACGGGATGATTACCGAAATCGGATCGTCGTTGTCTCACGGAGCGGTCGTGGCGCGCGAGTATGGGCTGCCCGCGATTGTCAACATGAAAGGGGCCACTAAACTGCTGAAAAACGGCGACCGCATCAGGATGGACGCAGGCAAAGGAACGGTTGTCCTCGCCGAAGCTTCGTAAAATTCTTTTTATTTGATATTGATGAACGGAATCGAGCCGCTACCTACATATTGCGGCAGCTCGCCATTCCATTTCTGCACGGCCTCGTACTCCACGAGCTTCTGGTTGCGTTCCAAAGCAGTGGCCTTGATGCGCATGGCCTCGGCCTCGGCTTCCGCCTTGATGCGGGTCTGCTTGGCCTGCTCCTCAATCTGGACGGTTACATTCTTGGCTTTCAAAGCGTTCTGCTCAGCCACTTGCTTCTCCTTGATGGCCGTCTCAAATTGATCGTCAAAGTCAATGTTCACCAACTGGAAGTGGATGTTCGTGAAATACTCCTTGCTTAACGTTGTACGGAGTTTGTCCTCGATCTGGCGGCGCACCTTGTCGCGGTTTTCCACAATGTGCGTGGCCGCAAAGTTGCCGAAGCTCTCCTTCAGCGCACTGCGGACGTAAGGCACCACGATGCGGTTGTGGTAATCCTCACCCACGTTCTTCATCAACTTGGCAACATTATCCTTCACCAAGTCGTAGTTGATGGTGTAGTCCACCTCTGAAGTCTGCACATCACGAGTATAGCTGTTCTCCTTGCCGTCGAACTTCTTCTGCTGGATGTTCACGTGCTTCACCGTTTGCACAAACGGAATTTTGAAATGCAGACCGTCGCCGATCACGCGGTCCTGAATCCGCCCGAAGGTAGAGAGTACGCCCCGCTCGGTCGATTTCACCGTATAAAAAGAAGAAAAAACGACCAGAAGAGCAAAGAAGATGGCAATGCCCCGCAAGGTCCATTTGAGAGCCGTCTTTCCGGCCGACTGATTGTTGATGTTTCGTTCCATATCGGTATAAGGTTTAAGGTTCAAAGGGTTTGTTTTTATCGTTAGACGCTATAATTTTGAAAATACTACACTATATTAATTCAGCATTCAGCATTCAGCATTCAACATTCAGCATTCAGCATTCAGCATTCAGAATTCTTAATTAGAAAAGACTCCCTTAATCGGATAGTGGTCCGAAATCAGCGGACGTCCGTACTTGTCGCTGTCCAAAGTCTTGAAAATCATTGGTTTGGCGTTTTTGTAGAAGATATGGTCGATGACGAAGATGTTAGCGGCGGAGCCCCAGCCGTTGTAGGTGCCTTTGTTGTCGGTGACGGGAGCATCCTTTCGGGCCTGCTTCAGCACCTTCTTCAACGGGACAAAAATGTCGCTGCTGATGTCGGAGTTGAAGTCACCAGTGAGAAAAACAGGAGCTTTCTTGTCCTTCACGATCTCTTTGATACGCTGGGTGATGAGCTTCACCGACTCGCGACGAGCCACCTCGCCCACGTGATCCAGATGTGTATTGAAACAGTATAAGTACTTCCCTGTCTGCTTGTTGCGGAAGTAACCCCACGTCACGATACGGTGACAGGCGGCATCCCAGCCCCGTGAACAGACATCCGGCGTCTCGCTCAGCCAGAAATCGCCATGTTCCACAACCTCAAAGCGATCCTTGCGGTAGAGGACGGCCATGTGCTCCCCACCCTTCTTGCCATCGTCACGGCCAACGCCAATATACTCATAATCAGGAAGATTCTTCAGTAAATAGTCCAACTGCACGAAATAGGCCTCCTGCACGCAGAGGAAATCGGGCCGCTCCATTTTCACCATTGTGACAGAGCAATCCTTTCGGTTGTCCCAAATATTGTCGCCATCGCCAGGGTTATTGTAACGGATATTGTAGGAAATGACCGTTGTGGTGTCTTTTTGGGCATTTATCATGCCACAACATCCTAAAAAACAAAATATTATAACAAATATTCTTCTCATATTCATCATTCTTTCATCGGTTATCCATGCGCTACCAAGCTCTTGTCCCTGACGGAACTGCTCAGGGAATATTCTTCATTTTGCATTCTTCATTCTTAATTGGAAAAGACATACTGCAAAATGTTCGCGCCCATCTGCAACGCTTTGGTGCGGGTGGCTTCGGAGTCCTTGTGAACGACGAAATCCTCCCAGCCGTCGCCGAGGTCGCACTCGTAGGTGAAGAGGAATACCATGCGCCCCTCCCAGAAGAGGGCGAAAGCTTGCGGCGGTTTGTTGTCGTGCTCGTGGATTTTGGGCAGACCGTTCGGGAAGTTGTACTTCTGGTGGAAAATCGGATGGTTGTAGGGCAGTTCCACCAGCTCCAGTTCTGGAAACACCTTCTTCATCTGCGCACGGATGTAGGGCGACATTCCGTAGTTGTCATCCGCATGGAGGAAACCGCCGGCTATCAAGTAATTGCGAAGATTATCGGCTTCCGCATCCGAGAACGCCACGTTGCCGTGACCGGTCATGTGGATGAACGGGTAACGGTAAATATCCGCACTGCCCACCTCCACAGTCGCAGGCTTCGCTTCGAGCGACATTCCCAGCTGCTGGTTGCAGAACCTAATGAGGTTCGGCAACGAAGTAGGGTTTGCATACCAGTCGCCGCCACCGTTATATTTCAGCAATGCAATCTGTTGCGCCGGAGCCAGCAGACACACTATATATAATAATATGGTCAGAATTACCTTTCTCATAACACGAATTCAAAAAACGGGCAAAGGTACATAAAATACGAATACAAACAGAAGGATGAATTTACCGCAGTAGAGACATTTCTTGAAACGTCTCTACTGCTCGAGGGCGGCGAACGCGAGTTCCGCAGCTCGTTGCTCCGCTGATTTCACGGAACTGCCGACCGCCTCGGAAATCCGTTGATCGTCAAGGTCGATATAAGCGCGGAACAGATCCCGCTCCTTGTCCGGTTCTGAGACATGGGTGAACGTCAGCTTGTGTTTGTGACGCTGCGCCCAGATCAGGAGGCTGCTTTTATAATCGGTGTTCTCCGCATACACAGCATCGATATCCACGTGAACCAAAAAAATATTGTCCAATACGATATGAGCGGTTTTTTTATAACCCTGGTCACGATAAATGGCTCCAACAACAGCTTCAAAAGTGTTGCCAGGGAGTGTTTTGGAGGAAATATGGCCCGCCATAGTGGTGATGTCATGCAAGCCCAACTTGAGGGCCAACTCGCTCAGCCGCTGTCGGTTCACCAACTTGGAACGCATCTGGGTAAGCACACCTTCTGGTTCGGAAGGGTACTTATGACAAAGGAAATCTGCGATTATCAAGCCCAGCACCGCATCGCCGAGAAATTCAAGGCGTTCGTTGTTCTCCCGCCCGCCGATGGGAGAAACCTCGGTGGCGGATTTATGAAGCAATGCTTTACGGAATAAATTAACGTGACGGACCCTGAATCCGAAAATATTTTTAAAATATGACCGAATCTGCTTGTCCGTCAGGTTCATAACTCACTCCTTGTATTTCACATACAACAAAGAGACATTATGACCTCCGAACCCAAAAGAGTTTGCCATTGCCACATTCACCTCCTTGGAAATAGCCTCGTTAGGCACAAAATTCCAGTTCGCAGGCAAAAGCGGGTCCAGATGCTGCAGATTGATGGTCGGGTGAATGAGGTTGTCGCGCATGGAGCAAAGAATTGCCACACTTTCGACAGCAGGACCGGCCCCCAACAGGTGACCAATCATGGATTTGGTGGAATTGATGGCGATTTTAGGGGCATAGTCGCCGAAAAGCTGTTCAATGGCGCGGCATTCCGACAAATCCCCCAAGGGCGTGGATGTCCCGTGCGTGTTAATATAATCGACATCTTCTGGTTTCAAATCTGCGCTTTTCAAGGCGTTACGCATAGAAAGCATGGCGGCCCTTCCCGATGGGTTCGGGGCTGTGATGTGGTAATTGTCGGCGGTCATGCCCACTCCGACCACTTCGGCGTAAATGCGTGCGCCGCGCGCTTTGGCGTGTTCCTCGCTTTCCAGAATCAGCGTGGCCGCACCCTCACCCATGACAAATCCGTCGCGGTCTTTGTCGAAGGGACGGCTGGCATGTTCGGGGTCTTCATTCCGCGTGGAGAGTGCCCGCATGGCGTTGAAACCGCCTACTGCCAACTCGATGATGGCCGACTCAGTACCGCCAGTGACAATCATGTCCGACTTGCCCAACGCAATCGCGTAACAGGCGTCGCCAATGGCGTTGGCCGAAGAGGCACATGCGGATGTCGTGATATAACAAGGCCCCTCCAAGCCATATTTCAGGGCGATGTTTCCGGAAACGGTGTTGGCAAGCACCCTCAGAAGGTGGAACGGACTGAAGCGAGGCTCCCGGTCCTGAAGCATAAACTGTTGCACCGCCTCCTCGGAGGAGGTCAGTCCGCCGATCCCAGTTCCAAAGACCACTCCTACCCTCTCTTTGTCCACGCGTGACCAATCTATGCCGGCATCGCGGACGGCCTCGTCTGTGGTAATCATAGCATATTGCGCACAACGGTCGAGCTTCGAAAGCTCTTTCGGGGTGAAATGGTCTGAAGGGTTGTAATTCTTTAACTGACAGGCGAATTTCGTTTTAAACTTCGCTGTGTCAAAATAAGTAATGTGGCTGGCACCGGACTTACCTTTCAAGAGGTTCTCCCAGTACTCAGCCACATTATTTCCTATTGGCGTTAAGGCGCCAATGCCTGTTACAACAACGCGTTTGAGGTTCATCACAAACGTATTTTTGTAAACTGCAATATTCTACTTGCTTGCAAGAAGATTTTCAATGTAAGCTACTGCATCACCCACTGTGGCGATTTTCTCAGCATCTTCTTCAGGAAATTTAATGCCAAATGCATTCTCAAATTCCATAATCAGCTCGACCGTGTCCAGCGAATCAGCACCCAAATCGTTAGTGAAACTCTTTTCGGGCGTCACTTCAGCCACATCAACACTTAATTTGTCGGCAATAATTGATTGTACTTTTTGTAAAATTTCTGACATAGCATTTGATTTTGAAATAGGCGGCAAAAATACATTTTTTTTTGATATAATAACCATGATCATTTTTAAAGAATCAACAGGGTTATCCACACTTTTTCCGAAGCGCAAAAAACCGGCATCCCAAATCACATTTTTGCACCGAAAAACCAAAATCATGCCAAAAAGGGCACCAACTCATTCCCAAAAACGTCCGCTTTTTTCTTTTTCCAAGACAGAACACTTCAAAAAATCAGCTTATATCAAACTGATTTTCAATCGCTTAATTTATTGTCAAAAAAAAATATCATCATCGGTGTTTTCGTATCAAAAAAATACTATCTTTGCCACCGCAAAAACGATGAGACGTTCCTTGAAAATTATGCCGATATAGCTCAGTTGGTAGAGCAGCTGATTTGTAATCAGCCGGTCGTTGGTTCAAGTCCGACTATCGGCTCAGGCATAAAATGAAACAACGATGGGAGAGTTCCAGAGCGGTCAAATGGGACAGACTGTAAATCTGCTGGCTAAGCCTTCGGAGGTTCGAATCCTTCCTCTCCCACTTGTTTTTTTTTGCGGAAGTAGCTCATCCGGTAGAGCGACAGCCTTCCAAGCTGTAGGTGGCGGGTTCGAGTCCCGTTTTCCGCTCCAAATTGTTTTTTCATAACATTTAGATGATGACATTGGTAAAGCAACAAAATTTGATTTTGTTGCTTTTTTTTTGCATCAATATGCAAAAACGGGCGTAAAGCTCACCTTTACGCCCGTCAATAATTTCAAAATGGTTTACCTACTGCTCGACCAACTGCTTGACAGCCCGTTCAAGATCGGCACCGCGCAAGTCACGTTGCACAATGCGACCCTCCTTGTCCAGCAGGAATGTGGACGGGATGGAGCGCACCCCATAGATGGAGGCAGCCTTCGACTGCCACTTCTTGAGATCACTCACGTGATTGGGCCACACTAACTTATCTGCATCGATAGCGCGTTTCCACGACGCGGCGTCACTGTCCAACGAGACACTGAACACCTCAAAGCCCTTGTCATGATACTGGCTATAGATGCGGGTAACATTCGGGTTCTCGCGACGGCACGGCCCACACCAGGAAGCCCAGAAATCCAACAGCACCACCTTGCCGCGCAAATCAGACAACTTGCGCATCTTGCCGTCAGGATCCGGGAACTCCAAATCGGGAGCGATGGCTCCGACCGCCACTTTGGAGGCAGGCGAATTCATATAGCTCCAACGATCCTTCACAATCAAATGCTCTGGATACTTTTCATGCAGTGCCGTTATAACTTCATTGTGCAACGCGGCATTCTGCTCCCTCGGGAAGATGTCCAAAAACATAAGCACGCAGATATCCTGCTTGTTCGCCCTGATGGCATCCTTCAGCCGGGAGGTCAGATAGGCATCAAGCTCGTTATACGATTCTTGGTATTTCTGCACCACCTTGCTCACCTTGCCTTGCGACTCTCTGACGAGCATGTCCGCATTCTGCTTGTCGTTTTTCATCAACGCCTCGTATGCCGCCTTCTGGCCAACAGCCTGCTGCAAAGAAGGATACAACTCCTCCAGAACACGGTTCACCCACTTGGACTGATTTCCCTTTTTGTCCCAAAGATTATTATATGCCAACGAATCCTTCTCCGCCAACAACTGATGGATTTTCGGCATCAACTTGCCTATGGCTTCTTGCGCAATCTGATGCCTGTTGTGCAAATCCGACTGATACTGGTCAAAAACACGGTAATAATCCTGTGCATCTGCCACTCTCTGCCCTGAAAACGAGTAATAGCGGGAGACATTCTCCTGATAATTGGCGAACGGCGTGTAGTCTATCTCTGTTTTCTTCATCATCCTGTTGGCAGCATCCGCGCACTCGAATACCGCATTGCCCTTCAGTTTCCCGTTAGTCAACTCTCTTGAATAAGTACGATAAAGGGTATCCAAATTATCGAATGCAGACAGAAGGTAGTTGTCCACGTCATCGTTCGTCTGACGATACATGTTGATTTTCTGGGCGAAATCTGACCAATACTGCTTGTCTTTGTCATTTTGAAGTGCCTCATTAATGCTGTCCACTGCCTCTTTCCGATGCAAGGCGAGATAGGACATCTGCTTCACCTGGTTCATTGTTTCCGAACCTGTCACAGCAACAACCTGTTGAAGGTTTTCAGCATCCAAAGTCATGTTCACGGTTTCACCTGGGGTGATAACCATCAACATTGACGAGCCATTGCCGAAATCCAGCCGGTATATGTCGTTGGGGAGATTCACAGTCATATTGAATTTGTCGTTCTTGATGTCCGCAGAGGCATAGTTCGTCTGAGAACTGCCGTACGCACTGGACAGATTCACATGGTCGAAATGATTGTTCAACAGGGATACCTGCAATTTTGTGGGTGACTGGGCGAACAGTGCATTCACCAGCAAAGCCCATAACATAAGCACAAAACAATATCTTTTCATAATTTTTTTAAATGGCCGCAAAGATACACTTTTTTAGTATAACTGAGACTTGAGACTTAAGATACCTGAAACTTCATACTAAGGTGCCATCTTCTCATTCAGCATTCTTCATTCAGCATTCTTCATTCTTCATTCTACATTAAAAAATGCTATCTTTGCCGCTTAAAACAAGAATTGTATGAGTAACAGTATCGAACACCTTGACGACCTCTTCCCAAAGTCTTTTGACGAGGCGCAGAAAGCGAAAGCTAAAACTTTATTTTACAAACAGTTATCTTTATTTGCACACGAATATTACCGGGGCAAGATGGGTACGCTTCCCAAGGTTCCCATCGAGAGTCTGAACTGGTTCAATGCCTGGTACACGCCGGGCGTTTCAGCCATTTCCACCACCATCCGCGACAATAACGACCGTTCGTTCCAGCTCAGCAACCGTTCGAACATGGTGGCGGTGGTCAGCGACAGCACCCGTGTGCTCGGCGACGGCGACTGCACGCCTCCCGGCGGACTGGGCGTGATGGAGGGCAAGGCACTCATCATGAAATACTTAGGTGGCATTGATGCCAGTGCGCTCTGTATTGACAGCCGCGATGAAAACGGCGAACACCAGCCCGACAAGATCATCGACTTCGTGAAGATGGTGCAGCCCAGCTTCGGGGCCATCAACCTCGAAGACATCTCGCAGCCCAACTGCTTCCGCGTCTTGGACGTGCTGCGCGAGGAATGCGACATTCCTGTCTGGCACGATGACGCGCAAGGCACGGCCTGCGTCACGCTTGCAGGTGTGCTGAACGCTCTCAAGATTGTGGGCAAACGCCTTGAGGATGTGAAGATTGTGCTCTACGGATCAGGTGCGGCAAACTGCAGCATCGCCCGACTGATGATGGAGGACGGCGCGAAACCCGAGAACATCATCTTATTTGACAGTAAAGGAGCTTTGCATAAAAACCGCGAACGTTATGCTAATGACCCTCGCTACTACCCGCAATGGAAACTCTGCCAAACAACCAACCCGCAATGTATTGACACTGAAGAGGAGGCTTTCACGGGTGCGGATGTCTTAGTGGCACTCTCCAAACCGGGCCCTGACACCATCAAGCCGGAGTGGGTTTCACTGATGGCGGAGAAAGCCATCGTGTTCGCCTGCGCCAACCCTGTGCCGGAAATCTATCCGCATGCCGCCAAGGCCGCCGGCGCCTACATCGTGGCCACCGGTCGCGGCGACTTCCCCAACCAGGTCAACAACTCCGTCTGCTTCCCCTCCATCCTGAAAGGCACGCTGCTCGTCGCCGCCCGCAAGATCACCGACGAGATGGCCGTCTGCGCCGCTCATGCCATCGCCGACTTCGCCGAGCGGCAGGGCATCAGTCCCGACCGCATCATGCCCACCATGATGGACAGCGACCTCTTCCCCGAGGTTGCCGCCGCTGTTGGCGAATGCGCCGTGAAAGCCGGCCTCGCCCGCAACCCGCTCACCCGCGAGGAAATCCACAAACTGGCCAAACACGACATCGACGAGACCCACCATGTGATGGATCTTCTTGTCGGACAAGGCATTATCGAACAATTCCCCGAGACGGAAGTGAAAAGGATTTTCAACGAGGTGGTAGCGACGATGACACGAGGATGAGACGATGAAACGATGAGACGATGAGGCGATGAGACGATGAGACGATGAGACGATGAAAGGGACTTTACAGACACCCATCACCAATCACCAACTCAATAACCAATAACCCATAACCAATAACCATTAATGTTCACCAACAACATCCAAGCATTCAAACAGTTAGGTCAAAACCTCGCTGTCCCGCAATGGGTTGACGCCACCTTCGGGGAGGCCATTGAGCGGCAGTACCGTGAGAACAGCTGGTTCACGCCGGAGTTCTGCCGATATGCGCTGTCTGCCATTTCGTGGATGCTCGCGCCTGAGGCCTTAGACACATATCTCGCTCGATACCAAGACATTGTCCCCGACACCGCTCCACGCAAGCGCGTCGCGGTGATTTCCGCCGGCAATATTCCCCTGGCGGCTTTCCACGATTTCTTCTGCATCCTCGTGAGCGGCAACGACTATCAGGGAAAGCTCTCGTCGCAGGACAAGCACCTGCTGCCCGTGCTCGCGCAAGAGCTCGTCCGCATCGAGCCTGCCTTTGAAGAGCGCATCTCGTTCGTGGAAAAGGTTGCCGATTTCGACGCAATCATAGCCACGGGGAGCAACAACAGTGCACGCTACTTCGATTACTATTTCAGCAAATACCCGCACATCTTGCGCAAGAACCGCAACAGCGTGGCCGTCCTCAACGAAACGGAGAGCGATCAAGAGCTCCGCGCGCTTGCAGACGACATCTACCTCTACTTCGGCCTCGGCTGCCGCTCCGTTTCCAAACTATTCGTGCCGAGACACTACGATTTCGTGCCGTTTTTGCAAATTTTAACACAAGAAAGCCAACCCATCGCACTGCATCACCAGTTCAACAACAATCTGGAATACCAAAAGGCCGTCCATCTGATGAACCAGATTCCCTACATGGATGCAGGAACTTTCCTGCTCGTTGAGAATCAGAATTATGCGTCCCCCATTGGGATGATAAACTACGAGTTCTACGATGATATTGAAGTTGTCAACGACCGCTTGGAAGCCGACTCCGAACTTTTGCAATGCATCGTTAGCCGTGACCCACGCATCACCCGCGCGGAGCCCTTCGGCAGTGCCCAGTCCCCCACCCTCTCCGACTATCCCGACGGCATTGATACGCTACGCTGGATGTTGGCTATTGGCCGTTAGCTGTTGGCTGTTGGCTGTTGGCTGTTCTACTGGCGAGAGACTGATACCTAATAACAATAACTATAACTATAACTGCTAACTACTAACCAATCACTTTTCACTAATCACTTTTCACTAATCACTTTTCACTAATCACTCTTCACTAATCACTCCTCTTCACTAATCACTCTTCACTAATCACTCTTCACTAATCACTCTTCACTAATCACTCTTCACTAATCACTCTTCACTAATCACTCTTCACTAATCACAAGAAAAATGAAAAAACGCATCATCGTCACTTTGTTCATCTTGGTCGGATTGTCAGCTATTCCGCTGATTATCGGCATCTTCTACCTCTATACGGAAGCTGAGAAAGTGCAGCGCAGCATCTTTGTGAACGAAGTGCTGACGGCGGGCAACGAGGTGGTGAACCGCATTGACGCCACCATCAAGAACGACACCACAGCCCTTATCGGCATTGAGGCGGCCAGCCTTGACCAGAATGAGATTGACACCACGAACGTGATTTCCATTCAGCAAATCCGCAGATTCTTGATTGACAGCGTCAACAATCAGCCCATCGGAGTTATCAAGTCCACCATTTACTTTCAGGAAAACAACAGTCAAATCATCGCCAACGACACGGAATATTTCACTGCGGCATTCCGGCGGTTGTTCCCGCTCTACAACGAGCCATGGGCCCCTAAAAACCCGCAAAACGGCATCTCCAACGCATTCAACATCAAGGACAAAAATCTGATCCAACTAGACAGCGCAACCACCGAACTTCTGAATGCCGGCACTCTGCGGTTGATGATCACAGAAGCGTTAAAAAATGAAAATGTCGATTCGCGATTCGACTTCGCACTCTTCAACGCCTTCACATCGCAATTCGTTGTCGAACCGCAATACACCCAACCCGACAAAGTGCTCAACAGCGAATTTGTCTTCCTGCTGAAATACAACGAGAAAGTAAGCTCGCCTCACTACTTGATCATCTACTTCCCTACCGTACGCGGCATTGTGTTCAAACGTATGAGCAGCATTATCATCCTGATTGTAATCTTCTTCGTCATCACTTTCACCGTCGCATTTGTCGCCCTTTATTCGCTTTACCGCCAGAAGAAAACTCAAGAAGTGACCAACGATTTCATCAACAACGTCACCCACGAATTCAAAACTCCCATCGCGACCATTTCGTTGGCTTGCGAGGTACTCGCCGACCCTTCCATGCTCGGGGATCAGGACATCCGGGCCTCCTACGTGGAAATCATCAACGACGAGAACAACCGGCTTAAAGACATGGTTACCACTGTGTTAGAAACAGCACAGCTGCGCAAAGGACAAATCAAGATGAACATCGAGCTTCTTGACATGCACGAGCTCATCCAGAAAATCACAGATAGCTTTGCCCTGATGATAAACTCATCAAACGGAGTGCTGACCGTCGCGCTGAATGCGGACAACCACCAATTGTTCGGCGACCGCACCCACCTGACCAACTCCATCACCAACCTGATCGAAAACGCCATCAAATACTCCACCAACAGTCCGGAGATTCTGATCAACACCCTGTCGGACAACAAGAATTTCATCTTCTCGGTCACCGACAAAGGTGTCGGAATCCCGCAGAAAGCCATCACCAAGATTTTCGATAACTTCTACCGGGTGCCGCATGGCAACATCCACAATGTCAAAGGTTACGGATTGGGCTTGGGCTATGTGAAGAAAATCGTCCACCTGCACCATGGCCGTATCGAGGTGCAGAGCGAGGAGGGCAAAGGCAGCACGTTCACGATATATTTGCCGTTGAAGATCAATAAGTAGAGCTCATCATTTCCAGCAAACGGCTGTATGAATCCACACAGCCGTATCTGACATTACCGTGCTTTTCACGGCATCGGTCTGGTATTGTTGTATTTTGAATTTGAATTTCATGCTTAGTCTTTTTGCTTTGCTCTATACTTCTGCCTAGGATGATTGGGGATGTTCTCGTACATTTTTTCAATAATATCAGTCATCTTGGGAAGAACAAAATTCTTGACATATTTTGTATCACGTCCGAGAGAAATAGCTATTTCCTCCGCAGTCATCCATTCTTGACAGATGCCCATCAACAGCTTTTTTAATTGCTCTTTGGAATACCTCTTGGGGTGAGTAAAATTGCTCTTCGAAGTATCCATATTACTCTTCGAGGTATCCATATTACTCTTTGAGGTATCCATACTATCACCCTTCAAAGTATCCATATTACCCTTGTTTTCAAGAATATTGCTCTTTGAGGTGTCAATATTACTCTTATCTTTAGAGATATTACTTTTCGAAGTATCCATATTTCTCACTGGAGGCACTTCTATTCCATAAACATGATACGTGGTTCCCCTTCCACGTCCCGAAGATTCCAAGAATTGCTGTTTGCACATATTACCCAGCATCTGCGAAATATCCGCTTTATGCATCTCTAATGCATATTGAAGTCTCTCGTTGGAGATTTCCTCCTCAGTATAAGCCAAGGCTAACGCTAATAATTGGTTATGGTCAAGCGTGCTCAATCTTCCGTTAAACAATATTTCCAAGGCATCCATAACCTTATCATCAATCAACGACTCCATAGACATCGTCAAAACAACCTTGTTGGGACGACTTCTTTCCATCAAATAAGGACGTTTCCAGTTTTGCTTCTCCCATCCGTGAAGGATTTTATCGGCTCCGCTACCCGCTTTTTCCGCAGATCCCAAAAATGAGAACATGGTCTGCAAATACTTGTTCCTACATACACTTTCACCACCTTTGTAGAACTGCCAAATTGGAATGAGCATCGTTCCCGGATTGGAAAAGACCATCTTGTTCGGGTATTTATAGACATTCAGGGAGGCATTAACCGTGAAATCGGCATGGACCAAGGCATTTGTAAGCGCTTCTCTGACAGCAACATGTGCAGGCGTTTCCGTTTTACGTTGGTTGCCCTCCAGTATAAACGGTCGGGGCAGGAAACTTTGAAGGATGGGCAATACCCTGCTGTAAAACTGGAACAGATTCGATTCCCAGTTCCCATCAGGGCAGATACGATTAATCCACCTGTCCTTTGGATCCTCAATCTCTTGGTAGTCCGGGAAGAAATTCGGGTTAGCATCCATGATGGCGCTATAGGTGCCAAACATCAGCAAACCAGCGTAGGTCAGACCATACTTACCCGTTTTCCTGTCTTTTCTGAAGACGTTGATCTTTTCGAGAAACTGATTCTCCGGCAATGTGTTCCAAACGTGATCAGGATTCCACTGCTCAAATTTACGCCGATACTGCATAATGGAGGCCGGATCCAAATCCTCTTTGCCGAAATTCTCCATAATGCGGCCATCCACAGGGTCGGCGATATTGGCATCCGAGAACATGCTGTTGACCTCCTCGCGCGAGCAATGGTAGTCACCATCCAAATCGCGGCGGTAGGTTCCCGTGTATGGGTCAAGTCCGCAGTACACAGGTCTCAAACTCCTATCCACTCTCGAAATATAGAAAAACAGGAAATAGGTTCCGCCAAACTCCACGGCCTGCACATCGTTCTCGTTCAACAACGGAATGTTCACAATCTGTTTGTTGTGCATTCCATTGAAGAACTCCTTCTCATATTTCTTAACTTGTTCTTTTGTGAGACCATCCAAATAAAACCGGTCATCCTTTTCCCTGATGCCAAAGACAATGGCTCCTCCATCTGTATTGGCGAATGAGGAATAGGTTTCCCACATCGAATGAGGGAAACCGCCCTTCGCTGACTTGAACTCCATGTCGTTGGACTCCTTGTCTTCAAGCAACTTGTCTAATACCGGCTGCAGGTCTTCGTATTCGTAGATTCGTTTCATAATCGAGTGTTTTATTTCAATACCGTAGCTATTAGATCACTGCGTGTTCCATAGTTCTTTTTCTCTGTTCTTTAAACGATTGTTTCTTTCTTTATGTATGTTTTTTTCGCGATTTGTTACAGATTATTACAATTTATCTTTGAAAGATATGGTTGTTTCGGCTCAGATTGTTTAATCTCTATCGTATATTTTCAAATCGCCCTTGAGTCTTCCCTTTTCAAGGTAAAACACTCCACATGGGACTTTAAAAAATGGTGTGCTAAATGTAATACCATATACTGAAATCTTCTCTCCAAGCACTGTCCAAATTATATCTAAGTGCTTCTTTCGCAGAAAATCTAATAGTTCTTTCTTTCTAATCAAACATCCATCTTCATCCATGTTAATCACAATGGTCTCTCCTTTTTCATTTTTCAATTCACCATCTGTTGAAGCATAGTGTAACCCTAATCCATCAAACAATAATTTGCATGGAATTCTATATCTCTGGTTTGAACCAGATTTGTCATTTTCTATGCTTCCCTTGGAAACTTCATCAGCAATCATCACGTGAAAATCAGTGTTTCTGATAGTAGGCCACATTTCATTTTCAGCTGACACATCTACATAAGCAGGGGACCAATACTTCTCACGACTAAACAGCAAGTCATTGTTACCATTTTCAGGCAACCATCTACCCCAAAAATTCAACCCTGACAAATACTTTACAATTTTCTGCTTGACTGATTTCTTGACTATAAAAGCTTGTATTAGATAATTGATTTGTTTTCCCACATACTTATCCTCTCCTATTCTTTTAGGTTCACTCCACGACACATCGTGACCTAGCCTTATCCATTCCTGACCATGTTCATCTCGTTTCTCAAGGATATTTGTTATTGGGACCAAATCTTCTAAAGAATTAACCCATTCGTCATCAGGAACATTCCATGAATAATAGCTATCATCCTCCCACCATTCTTCTTTTGTAGAAATCCCCCTCTTTTTATCCTCAAGTTTCTTGATATATACTGGATCAATATTTCTCAAATACATTTGCCAAGGCCCTTTATAACAAATAGGAATGTCCTTATTCCATTTGTCTCTCATACAATAATTATCTGTAATGCGAGCCATAAGTTCATAAAAGGCAATCCATTGGTATTTTTTACCAATCCTTTCAACTTTTTCTCCAACATGCATACTGTATTGCGATGAATAGGAATCATACTTCCCGTGAATCATTCGGTCGTAACCTAATTCGAACACACGTTTAACAATCCAGCATCTTGCTCCCCATGTGTCCAATTCCGTTTTCCCCTTCATTTTGTCAAAATACGGTATGACCACATCTTGCAAATAATCAAATTGGTCTTTGCTCAGTCGTTTTTGCAATTTTGAAATACACTGGTCATATAGTTTGTTCAATGCGTATTCTATAAGTAAAGCGTTATCATTAGTGCAATATCTATTTAGTTTTTCATGCGTAATACCTGATCGACATTCAAACAAACGACTAAGATTCTCTTTGTCTTTTTTTCCTAATGAATAACAAAACGAAGTATATTCTGCTTTTTCATTCAAGGTGATTGATGAAAAATTACTTACAGCATTATCAACAATATAACGACCAAAATCTGCCAAACCTCCAACTACTGAATTATATATGGTATTATTCTCATACCCGTATGTGGTTTTAAAAAGCGGATCATTAAAATCAAGATGGTATTGTTGAATTTCCATACTATCAGGAAAGATCGGTTTGTCCGATTTATACGGTGGTCGAATTAACTGAACATCTACATTTGATATGAGGTTACGGTATAATGCATATTCAACAGTGTTTCTCGCATAGTCGCGCAGAAGAATATGGATTGGCGGTTGTCCATTCTTAAAAATCGTCTCATACACAAATTTAGCGATCATAGAGATTGATTCATCTTTCTCAGTCCGCAATACACATCCATATGCAACTGCATAAAGACGTTCTAATATGTATAAATCATCAACCTTTTCAAATGCTTTTAACGTGGCAATCAAAGCTTCTGGCTGTTGTTCCAAAAGATTAACCATAGCCTTTGTGATTTGATCACGGAGTGTGTTTTTTGTACTTGATAATCCCCATGCTAAAGCCTGAGCTGTCAATCGTACAGTTTCAACATCTGTTTTTATTGATATGCCTGGAACCCAAGCCCAATCAATCAGTCTTCTAAAAGGGAATGCGATATTATTATCATTATAACCTGAGTAAAACAATAAATATCGTTGCAATATACTATCTCTAATGGGCATTGAAAGATCTAATAAAAGCTGGTGCAAATAATCGCTATTAAAGGGATGTTTCGTAATAGAAGCAAGTTCCGTAAGAGAACAGAACCATGTGTCTTGATCTATGCATTTGTGTAAATCAATCCAATCAATTATTATTTCACTATTGATACTGTTAATTGACCTCCATTTGAAACTATTCACTAACAAATCTGCCAAACATCCATATAAATCTTCTTTTTCTATATTTATCCTTGAATGCTCTGTCTTCGACGTGTCAATAAAGAACTCTGCTAATTCAAATAGTTCATGATTGTATTTCTCAGGTAAATAAACGGACATTGCTTCAAGCAATCCGTAATATTGCCATTTGCTTGATTTTACCTTACATAAATTAACATCCTTAACAAATCCATCCTGTAATTTTTCATACGTGTCGTATGGTTTCAATAGTTCCTCCACGACAAAGAAGTCTCCAATTCTCTGGTATGAGAACACTACATACTCGAAATGTTCATTTAGATATTGATAATGATGTTTGATGATGACACCTTCTTCTATTAAATCAGCTAATAAATTATTGAAACCAGAAAAGGTCGTATCAAACAATGTGAAAGCATCTTCTATTTTCAATCTTTCATAATCTGAATTGAAAATCGCCTTTGCCAGAGCTCCAACAGCAAGTGTGACAATATTCCTATATCTGTACTCTTGTCTTTTGGAATCAAATCTCTTATTAAGACAATCCAAATATAATTCAAGTGTGTTTCTGATCCCATTGAAACCTGTAGGGAATGTTTTATCGTCACTTTCTTTGACGGTTCTACATATCAAATGCAAAAATAAGGGATTGGCATATTCTGGATTTAGAATAGGAAAATTGGGCAATTTTAAACCATAATTTTCACAAAACATTTTTAGAACTTCATACTCGTTACCTTTGAACCCCTCATGCTCAACAATGGTAATTGTTGGATCAGATTGGAAACTTCTGGGAACTATTTCATGAAAATATGTACTTCTTATAGTAAGCACCAATCCTATTGCTGGATATTTTTCGAGTCGTTTGATAAATCCTGCAAGAGAGTTTTTCCACAAATCAGGCCCTGGACCTTCATTGATGGCATCTATCATAAGCAATACCCTTGTATTCATTCTCAAACCGAGTTCGTTCAAATTATTTGCAAATTCTTCAAACGGACAGGATAATTCTAAAACATTAAGAATATTTGTTTCAATGGTATCATTCTTAAAATTCGTGCCCAAAAGAAGCAGTGTGGGCAACGATAAATCTTTACGTCTCGCTGCAATATCGCCCAACAAGTGGGATTTACCACAACCAGCCTCACCTTGAATGATTAAAGTTGGATTGTTCGACAGATAAATATTTAATTTGTCAATGTTGTTCAAAAACTCGCTGTTAGAATCCACTATATCTCGTAAACGATACAATTCGTTATCACGCTGCCATTTATCTTTTTTTTCTTTGGAGTCACCACGAAGTATTTCGGATATTTTTTTTCGGACTTTATCATTAATGGCACGGATTCTTTCAAGAAAACAATCAAGTACCACGGGCTCATCAAAAGAATAATGAAAACTAACAGCCCATCCGTTTAATTCTGTTTTTAATGTTCGTAATTCAGTCTCAATTTCATTATAACAATTAAATTCTGACAATCTACCATAACTTTTGTCGGTAAGCCAATCGTCAATTATGTTAATCATTTTGTCATAGTAGGATTTACTATGGGAAAGAGATTCAAACAATTGAGCTATGGGGAGCTCGAAATTCAACGTCGGGTTATATCTTTCTCCAAGATTAGCAATTGATTTGTCAAGATTTAAATCGAAAAAAACAGGGTCTATGCCGTTTTTACCAAAGAAAATATCTCTTATCCACATGTTCTTTGGCTGGACTAACTGAAACTCCATTTGACTTGGCACACGCCAGTCTATAACAATGTTTTTTGAATTGGCGTATTGCTCAATTTCTGTTTTGTATTTCGGAGCAGCTTTAGCTTGTGTATTTTTCGAAAATTCGTTATTGATGTAAAAGAGTAGTTTTGAAATGGTCGGATGAAACCTTTTTGCTTCGTCAATGGAATTCTTGATATCATTCTTTTTTTGTGCTATAGAACAATCGTAATACTTCGCTTGAAAGCCAACGAGCAAACCATCTCTTTCTATAGGCTCTGTCTCAATCCCTGGCTGGTTTTTATATCTAAAAACACCCATCGAGCAGTCGTTTTCAGAACAAAATAAGAAATAAGCCATGTTCTCAAATGCCCATTGCTCTCTTCTGTCATATTTGGCCTTAAAACTGTTCCAATTAACAAGTTCACTCATAACAATTTGCGTTGTTGTTTACTTACCTTCCACCACCTTTATCTCCTCTTCCGTCAACCCATACAACTCATACACCAGCCCGTCAATCTTTTTGTCCGTTTCAGCAATCTGCTCCGAAAGGCTGTTGCACTCGGCCTTGTACTGGCTGAAGTAGTCCTCCCATTCGTCCTGCTGTGGGAGGGTAAGTTTGATCTTTTGCTTCTTTAGTTCTTTCACGAAGACCGCAAATGACAATGTGTCGAATGTCTCCAAGATACCCGTGATTTTCACACCCTCGAAGTTCTCCTGCAAACGGCGTAGGAAACGGCTGCGCTTCTGCTGAAGCTGGGAATTGAGGGAGAGCATTTGTTCTGACAAAACAAACAAACCATCCGCGTAGATTTTGTTCTCCATTAAATACAAGTCGGGTAATGGAAACGGCTCTAGGTATTTTGTTTTAAATCTAAAATATCCGCCCCTTAATTCCGTTCCTGTTTTCGTCAAAAAATACCAAGTGATTTTAGAATTGAAAATAGCCAAGTAAGCCTTATAGATTTCATCACTAGGCTCTTTTAGAATTAATCCGTATGAAGTATCATTATGCAATCTGCCCACTTCATCAAAACACATAGATGAACCGAAACAAATGTCAGGCGTAAAAATTTTTTTTGCACTTAAATTCTGAATATTTCTCGCATTCCATAATGCATACCATATTGGATATGACATTGATGCCGTTCCGCGATTTTCAAGACGTTCTTTAATGGATTGAAAATAATCAAAGCACTTTGGAAAGTTCTTTTCTAATTCAGTTTCGTTGTAAAATACAGTTTTTTCGTTTTGCAGATGGTATGGATAAATCAAAAACTCCTTCTTATCTATCAAGTTGTATCTTGATATTGTTTTCCCTGTAAATATAGGCTTGCAAATATCGCGTTCAATTATAATTCTTGAATTTGAAACCTGTGAAAAACCTTCTATGTAGTTTTCTTCTTCAATGCAATCATACAAATAGAATGCTTTATTGTCACCACTAACAATGCCTTGAAATATTCCTTTAAAAACATCTTTAACCATAAACGGCATTTTATTTATTTTATCTAATACAACGGCATCGTTTTCAGAAGAGATATTCCATTTTTTGGAGTCCGACAAGTGGTCTTCTGGAATGCTTTCGATCTCAATAGAATTGTTCAATTCCTTAGGAGCAATCTTTGCAAATTCAAATTCTCGATTTTCACATTTCGAAAGTCCAATTAAACAAGTATATACACTAGCGTCTTCAAAGACCTGTTCTGATCCAAAGTGTATCAAGAATTTCAAGGCCTTGTTGTCATAGATGAATTTCCGTATTCCAATACCAAAACTAGCATTTATAAACTTATGCGGAAGAATGAATGACATTAAACCATTATTATTCAGCAGCGAAAAAGCACGTTCCACAAACAACACATAAAAATCGAACCGTTCTGTTGCAGAGGCATAGTGTTGCTCGTAATATTTTGATTCCTTTTCAAAGTTTTCACGCAAGCCCTGCACACGCAAATACGGCGGGTTCCCGATTACCACATCAAACCCACCTTTTTCGAACACCTTCGGGAACTGCTCCTGCCAGTTGAAGGCTTTGTCGCCGGCAATGGCGGGGTCGCTGATGAGAGAGTTGCCGCATTTGATGTTCTGGTTCAGCGTGTTGAGCTTGCGGTGGGGCTTGGCTGTGCGCAGCCAGAGAGCTAACTGGGCAATCTCTACGCTCTCCTCGTTGATATCAACCCCAAAAAGGTTGTTCTCCAAAATGCTGTTCTCCACGTTTTGAAAAACAATGTTTGCGCCCGTCACCTTAGCCTCCATCTCGTCAATGAGCCTGTGCTCGTTCATCAGGAACTTTAGGGCGGCGTTCAGGAAGGCTCCACTGCCGCAAGCGGGGTCGCAGATGGTGATCTGCAACAGCCACTCGCGATATTGTTGCAGCTGCTCCATCAGGCGTTTGCGGGTCTGTTTCTGGCGTTTCTGGTCGGAGAAATACTCTTCGTCCACAATCCCCAATTCCGATTTCTTCTCGGCACAGAGACGACCCACGGTGTTCTCCACAATGTATTTCGTGATGTATTGCGGGGTGTAGAATACACCGTCCTGCTTGCGTTTGGAGGTGGTTTTGCTCTCCATGCTTGGAAGCGCCTCCTCCTTGATCTGCTGCGTCACCTCCTCAATCTCGGAGAGGGAGTTCTCAAAAATATGTCCGAGAATGTTCACATCTACCTCGCTCTCGAAATCGTAGGTAGAGAGCCGTTTGGTGTGTTCCACCAAGGGCTCGTCGGAGATGATGATATTGTCGAGCACCTCGTCGGGCTTGAAGAGACCGCCGTTGTAGGCGAAAATCTCGTATTTCTTGCCCTTGAATCCGGTATTCATATAGCCGAAATACTTCTTCACGCGGTCGTAAAACGGACGGTATTCGTCCATCTCCTTCAGCTTCTCCCACTGGTCGATAATCTGCATCATCGAATTGGGCGGCAGCAGTCCGCAATCCTCCGCAAAGAAGATGAACAGCAGGCGATCAAGCAGTTTCTGTGTCTTTTTGAAGAGCAGCAGCTTGTCGTAATCGGGATTGCGCTCCACAATATCTGCGAAGAGCACGCGCTTGAACTCGGAGTAGTCTTTGTAGAGCGATTTGGTGATTTGGTCCTCGTTTGACACCGATTCGCCCTTCATCTGCATGGCGACACCCGTTTTCACCTGCGGCCATGCGAGACAGAGATACAGCTCGCGAAACTCGTCCTCGGTCAGCGAGAAGAGATTCCATTCGCGGTGTTCCACTGCGTTGTCGATATAGAGGCGCAACTTCTCAAAATTGGAGATGATAACCATCCGAGTGCCTACGTGCTGGCTCTTATAGCCGAAGGCCTGCGCCTCAATCTTCGCAAGGTCGGTGGTTTTGTGGTCTTTCAGTTCGATGATGCCGATGACCTTTCCTTCCAAAAGTATAGCACCATCGGCTTTCTTAGAGTTGGCCTCATTTTTCTGTTCGGTTATCAAATTATAGTCGGGAGAAGGATTGAGCGTATAGCCCAAAACTTTCACGAACAGTTCTCTCAAAAAGCCCTCCTGAAACTGCTCCTCCTTCGACTGGAGGATGTTCTGCTGGATGGCGGGGTTGAGAAAGTATTGCTGGTATTGGCTCCAAGCCTCGTTTGTCTGCTCCTTCGGCAGTGCGGCAAGATATTTTCGGACGATATTTTTCTGAAACAGCATAATTCAATCTTTTATGTATTCCTTTCCAGGACACGATTTCTCGCCGCAAAGATAAGAAAGATTGCGATACCGTGCGCACAGAATTTTCCAATCAAAGAGGCATCCGATTCAGGCTACACCCACCCTTTAAAACAACCGTAGAGACGCGCCAACGGCACGTCTCTACAACATATTACGGGATTATCAAATCCAACGATTATTTTCCGGCTTTGATCGCAGCCTGCGCGGCAGCCAAACGGGCCACGGGCACGCGGAACGGAGAGCAGGAAACGTAGTTCAGACCGCTCTTGAAGAAGAACTCCACAGATGCGGGATCGCCACCGTGCTCACCGCAGACACCGCACTTGAGGTTGTTGCGGGTGCTGCGACCACGCTCCACACCGAGCTTCACCAGTTGACCGACACCTTCCTGGTCGAGGGTGTTGAACGGGTCAGCGGGGATGATCTTCTGATCAACGTACTCGTGGACGATAGCATTCACGTCGTCGCGGGAGAAGCCGAACGTCATTTGCGTCAGGTCGTTGGTGCCGAAACTGAAGAACTGTGCCACTTCAGCGATCTTGTCAGCCACGAGCGTTGCGCGCGGGATCTCGATCATCGTGCCGAAGAGGTATTCAATCTTCACGTTGAACTTAGCCTCGACCTCAGCTTTCACGCGGTCGGCGATGGCTTTCTGGTGTTTCAGCTCGTTGACGTTGATGGTCAGGGGCACCATGATTTCGAGGTGCGGATCGTGACCTTCGTTCATCAGTTCAGCGGTGGCCTGGAACAGGGCACGGAACTGCGTTTCGGTGATTTCCGGATACACGATGCCAAGACGCACACCACGGAGACCCATCATCGGGTTCACTTCGTGCAAAGCATCGATGCGCTTCTTGATTTCTTCGTAAGTGAGACCGCGCTCTTTGGCGACTTCACGTTGTTTGTCCTCGGTTTGCGGGACGAACTCATGCAACGGGGGATCCATCAAGCGGAAGGTCAGCGGTTTGCCGTCCAAAACCTTCAACGTGCCCTTAGCGGCTTCCTTGATGTAGGGTTCCAGCTCGTCGAGAGCAGCCACGCGCTCTTCCTTCGTGTCAGAAAGGATCATGTTGCGCAGTTTCTCGAGAGGTTTCTCGCTGTTCTTGCCGTAGAACATGTGCTCGATACGGAACAGACCAATACCCTCGGCGCCGAAGTTGACGGCGTTCTGAGCATCTTCCGGCGTGTCGGCGTTGGTGCGGACACCCATGGTGCGGTATTTGTCAACGAGAGCCATAAACTCTTGGAACAGAGGATTCTCGGTGGCGTCAATCATCTTGACTTCCTCTCCATAGACCCAACCCTTGGAGCCGTTCAAGCTGAGGATATCGCCTTCCTTGAAGGTCTTGCCATCGATGGAGACGGTGCGAGCGTTCATGTCGATCTTGATAGCGTCGCAACCGACGATGCAGCACTTGCCCCAACCACGAGCCACGAGGGCAGCGTGAGAGGTCATACCGCCGCGGGCGGTCAGGATGCCGGTAGCGGCACGCATACCCTCCACATCTTCAGGGTTGGTTTCCTCACGAACGAGGATGTTCTTGATCTTCTTGGCCGTGTAAGCCATAGAAGTTTCGCTGTCGAAGGCGATTTTACCGACGGCGCCGCCAGGACCTGCGGGCAGACCCTTCGCGATGACGGTGTGCCTCTTCTCGTCAGCGGCATCCAGAATCGGGTGCAGCAGCTCGTCGAGTTGGGCGGGAGCCACGCGGAGCACCACTTCCTTCTCGTCGATGAGACCTTCGTGCAACATGTCGAGGGCCATAGTCATGGCAGCCACACCGGTACGTTTACCGACACGGCACTGCAGCATGAAAAGTTTGCCCTCTTGAATGGTGAACTCGATATCCAGCATATCCTTGTAGTTCTTTTCCAGGATGTTGCGGATGTCGCAGAGTTCCTTATAGGTTTCAGGCATCAGTTCCTGCATAGAGGCGAGATGCTTGTTCTGTTCGTTCTTGGTGTCGTCGTTCAGCGGGTTCGGGGTGCGGATACCGGCCACCACGTCTTCACCTTGGGCGTTGATCAACCATTCACCGTAGAACTGGTTGTCGCCAGTGGCAGGGTTACGGGTGAAAGCCACACCAGTAGCGGAATTGTCGCCCATGTTTCCGAACACCATGGCTTGCACGTTGACGGCAGTACCCCAATCATCGGGAATACCCTCGATACGACGGTAAGCAATAGCTTTCTTGCCGTTCCAGCTCTTGAACACGGCCTTGATGCCGCCTTCCATCTGAGCTCTCGCGTCATCAGGGAATTCAGTACCGAGCACCTCTTTCACCTTTGCCTTGAAATTCTCGGCCAAAACCTTGAGCTCATCGGCAGTAATTTCGGTGTCGCTCTTGTAACCCTTGGCGGCCTTGAAAGCGTCAAGCATGTCATCCAGTTGTTTGCGGATACCCTTGCCGTCGGCGGGCTCAATGCCTTCGGATTTCTCCATCACGACGTCAGCGTACATCATAATGAGACGACGATAGGAGTCATACACGAAACGGGGGTTGTTGGTCTTCTTGATGAGTCCGGGGATGGTTTTGGAGCTCAGACCGATGTTGAGGACGGTGTCCATCATGCCGGGCATGGAGCTGCGGGCGCCGGAACGACAGGAAACGAGAAGCGGGTTCTCGGCGTCGTCGTATTTGAGGCCCATAATGTTCTCCACGTTCTTCATACCAGCCCAAACCTCATCCATGAGGCCTGCAGGGAGTTGGCAGTTGTTGGCATAATAAGCCGTGCAGCATTCCGTAGTGATGGTCAGACCAGCCGGAACGGGCAAGCCCAGCAAACACATTTCAGCCAAGTTGGCGCCTTTACCGCCCAAAAGATTCTTCATGTCCGCTTTACCTTCGGCCTTTTTTCCGCCAAAAGTATAGACATACTTCACATTGTTATTCGTCATTTTCAAACAGTTTTGAATAAAAAAATTTCTCTAAAAACGGCCGCGAAAATACAAAAAATGTGGGTACAAATAAATATGAACGTGAACTTTTTTTCAAAGTCACGAACAAGGTATAAAATCCTTCGCAAAATTCGCTTAATTCGCCGACATTACCCCACGGTCACGGCTGTTCCTGACGCGGTGACCATCAACATGCCGTTGTTCTCGCCCAGCACCTCGTAGTCGAGGTCAATGCCGACCACGGCGTTGGCGCCTTTCTCCATAGCGCGCTGCTCCATTTCTCGCAATGCATTTTCGCGAGCCTTCATCAGCTCGTCCTCGTAGGAACCGGAGCGGCCGCCCACAAGGTTGCGGACTCCCGCGAAGAAGTCCTTCACGAAATTGACGCCGGTGATGACCTCGCCAAACACGACGCCATGATAGTTTACAATCTGTTTTCCTTCAATTGTAGGTGTGGTGGTTAAAATCATAATGGTTGGTTTTAAGATTAGAGTGCAAAAATACGATTTTTAATGGTTTAAGGTACACCTACCGCACCGTCACCCTCACTCCGCTGCCCTGTGCGCGGTACTCCGGTGCGTACATACACTCCACGGTGGTGGCACCGGCGGAGAAGTCGCCGGTCTGAGTGGCAAAAACATCGTATTCCAGCACGATGGTGCCTTGCGGGAAGCGACTGAAGAAGAAGCAGTTGGCGGCATCTCGGGGACTTTCCACCCACCATACGCCGCCCTGATTGCCCTCGCGCTCGTGGATGTTGACGGGCTCGAAGGCCGCCGCCCGCGGGTCCTTGACCTGCACGTACTCCAGGTCGCGGTCGCTGGTGATGACGATCTTCACGGTGATGCGCTCGCCTAAACGGACGGGGTTGTCGGTGGTCACCGGCGCGGCGGTCTTCCCGTCGCCGACCGCCGGCTGGTGGTAGAGCGTGCGCCGCACCGACAGTCCACTGCCGGTGGCCTCCACCTTGTCGGGGACCTCCAAGTACTGCCAGTACGCGGCCCCGAAGGTCGGGTGCGTGCCGTCGGTGCGCACGTTGATGTCGGCCAACGCCGGGGTCATCGTCTCCGATTTCCAAACCCGCTGCAGGTATCCGATGCCGGCTTCGGCACGGGCAGCCTCCGTAGTCGTAATCTCCTCGCCGCCTACGGTGACGACCGTCGCGGCGGGTTGCAGCAGGTCGGCCGGGGCACCGAGCAACAAAGCATAGACGGCCTCCGCCGTGGCTTTCGTGCTGTTCCAGCTGTTGCCCTCCTTCTGCATCAGCAGCCACTGTTTCATCATCGTCAGCTCGTCCTCACGCGGCGAAATCTCGGTGAACGCTTCGATGAGCAACGCCTGTCGCTCGATGGGCGCCTCGTACCAGCGGTAGTAATACCCGCTGTACTCCTTGCGCCAGTACATCCCCTTCTCACTGTCAATGACGGCCTGCTGACGAATCGTTTCCATAATGTCCTTCGCTTCTTTCACTTTGCCGATGCGATACAAAACCAACGCCACCTCCGCCTGACGGGTGAACTTGGCTTTATCCAAATCCTCCATCATCCGTGTGTTGAGATTCTGCACGTAAGGCTTTGAAAGCCAAACGGAATCGAATGGCGCGAACGTGCGGGCGTAGAGGTAGTGAAAGTCTTCTTCAGAGAAATAGAAGGTGGCTTTGGGATCTTTCTCCAACCGTTTCAGGTACGCTTGATAACGCTCCTCTTGATACCGGTCGGTGGCGCGGATGGCTCTTTCGAGCATCTTGTCGGCGTTCTTCACCGTGATGCCCATGCGCTGCAGCTTGTAGAAGCCCGCCACGAGGTGGTCGGTGATGTACGGGGAGTAGCTCCAGTGTCCGTACCAGTCCCAGCCACCGCCCAACAACTGGTTGTTCTGCAGCTTGTTGAAGCTCTTGTCCAAAGCCCTCTGCAGGTTCTCGTCGGCGAAGAGCTTGGCGGTCTCTATCCGCTGTTGCGATTCGATTTGCGCATCCCGCAACCACGGGGTCTCCTCCATCAGCATACTCTGCAGCGATTCGTTCTTGAGCAGCGGGGAGGTCAATGCGTTGTTCACTGTGTCGCTCAGCCAGCGGTCGAGCACCTCACGGAGACCGGGATTCTGCGCAAGGGCGTGCTGTACCGTGGCCGCCGCGAACAGCTTGCTGAAGGTCTGCTCGTTGCAGTCGTAAGGGTAGCGCATCAGGTACGGCAGCGCGCGGATGGCGAGCCACGCGGGGTTGGTGGTCGCCTCCACGGTGTAGCTCAGCGGCTGCATCGTGGGGGTGCTGTGCGTGCGGTAGCGGCGGAACGTGACGGCCGTGTCGCTGCCCGCAGGCACCACGAACGGACAGGATTCCGTCACCAGCATCCGGTTGGGCAACACGGGCAGGAGGTTCTCCTCGCCGTCGCCGTAGTTGCCGGCGCGGGCCACCATCCGGTAGCCGATGGCAGGGATGCCCTCGGGAACGATAATGCGGAACTGGACAGATTTGGAGGCGCCGGCGGGAACGGAGAATTGGGATTTCCCGTCTGTAGAGACGCGCCATGGCACGTCTCTACCGTCATCGTTAATTACCATTTCCACGGGTTGTCCATCCTCCGCATTGAAAAATTCCACCGTCACCGTGCCCGCCAAATCGGATTCGCTGCGGTTGGTGACCTTGGCGCGGAGCGTGAGGGTGTCGCCCTCGCGGAAGAAGCGCGGGGCGTTGCTCTGCAGCATCAATGTGCGGCGGCTTTGCAACAGCGCGGTGACACTCTTTATGCGCATGTCCTTGGTATGCCCGAAGGCGTAGAACTCCCAACCTGTGTATTGGTCAGGCAAGGTGAAGTCGATTTGCACGCGGCCGCTGTCGTCGGGATGGAGGTTCGGGTAGAAGAAGGCCGTCTCCACGAAGTTGCTGCGCGGGGTCACGTCGGGCGAAAGGGTCGGTTCCGTGACCGTCTCGACTATCTCTATCTCCGGAGCGCTGTCCGTGCGTACGCCATCGACGATGGTCACCGGTCCGTCGCTGCGGTTGCCACGCACAGAGGTCATCGTCCCATCCTCGGAAGCGACACCGTCCAAACTAGTCAAAGCCTCCGCCACGGAACGACCGGCTGTCGTGCGGATGTTTTCTCCGGACAGTCGAGCCATGGCGGGTGTCATATCCATGCTGAACACCGGCGGCTCCCACGCGACAACCACTTCATTAAGTTCATTTGAGGTCGTGTTGTCCTGATAGTAAATGTATCTCGGCATGGGCGACTGCACCTTCTCGTAACGCAACGCGGTTTTCGAAGCGGTTCCTTTGTTGTAGCAGGTGTAGTCACTATAAGCATCCGACAAATCATAGCACCGGTTAGGCATATACGGCGTTAGGCTTTGGCGGATTTTACGCGGGACGCTGAATCTTTGCGGATAATAATGCTGCCCGTAGTCGGCCTTGCGCATGCCCAACTCATACAGACTCCCGTCGATCATCCAGGCTAACAGTTCCGCCTGCCGCACGGATTTCGAATCGCCGTCGGTGAGGGTGATCTCCCAATGTTCGTTGCTGCCGGGCTCCGACACGTCGCGATAGTGTGTCAGCTTGGCGTTCATAATCAGCTTGCGGTAGCGTTTGTTCACTCGCTCGATATAGCGGGCATCCAGCGGCAACAACGTGTCGCGGATGACTTTGTGGAGCTGGTCGTCTTTCACGATGCGGGCGCAGAAGCTGAGATTGCGTTTGCCGCCACGGTGCGTCTTCACCGTCACGGTACGTTGCTCCTTGTCGAGCGGAATGCGCAGGGTCTTGAGCTTCCGCTCTCCCTGATAGACGTCGCAAATCGCTACCGCGTTACGCAGACAGCTGCCGACCGAGAGAGTCAGAGGTTCGCCAAGCCTCTCCGGCACTGAGACGAAGGTCGCCCGAATCGGTTGGTAAGGACGGAAATCCGAATCGTTGGAACGGTTTACTGTGAAGTGCCGTTTCGCCGATGCCGTTTTCCCGGATTTGTCAACGCATTCGACCAACAGCAGGTAATTACCCGCTTCCCAATTTCTCACATTTATCTTTAAGATGGAATCCGGCACCATCGTTTCCACCGTTTTATACACGGTGTCCAAACCTGGCCAACTGTCGGGATTGTTGGCGTGAGGATCGAAGGTGAGGTGCGGGAACTCGCGGGCGTATTCCGCTTCGCTGTGCATGGGATGCCAGTAGAGAGGCTTGCGTTCGAATGCCGGAATCCGGTATTCGTCGGGTGCCTGCAGGCGCACCACGCGGATGTTCATCGGGACGGGTTGCAGTATGCCGTTATGGTTGACCGCCTTCACTAACCAGCGGGCCGTGTCAGCCAGCGACAAATCGACGTCGTCATCCTTGGAAATGCTGACCGTCAACATCTTGTCCGGAATCCAGACCGAGCTCTCGTCACGGTGCGTTTCGCCGTTCAGGTCGGTGACGATGGCCTCGATTTCCAACATATAGGAAAACGGCCCGACCGGATAACGGTACTCGAAACGCCCGTCGCGCTCCGTATAGACCTCTATGAGCCGGGTTTTAGCCTCGCCTTTCGCCTGAATATGCAGGGCGACGGCGGCGTTGGCGATGGGCAAGCCGTTAAGGGCGGTCACCGTGCCCCGGATGGGGAGCGTGTCGCCGGCGGCCACCTGCTGCGAGTCGGGTTCCAACTTCACCTTGAAGGTGGGCAGCTTGTATTCGGCCACCTCAATGGTGGCGCTCTTCCCGGAACAGGTCCGCATATAACGCTTCCCGCCTTTTGGGGATTGGTCCAAACAGAAGACCCGCAAGGTGTATTTCCCAACGGTTTGCGGCAGGGAAAACTCGCCAGACACACTGCCGTATTCGGAGGTGACAAGCTCCAGAGTGTCGGACGCGGCATTCGTCCGCTCCAGAATCGCCAGCACCCGCTTGTTCTTGACGGCCTTGCCTTTTTTCGACAATATATACTTGAAATGAACAGTCTGCCCCGGCCGGTACAGCGTTCTGTCGGTGAAAAGCTGCGGATTGTACTGGCACCGGTGACCGTGCCGAATAGGACGATAGACGGCCGAGCTTGCCAATTCATCCATGACAGAATACTCGGCTTTTTGATCGAAAACAGAGATATTACTCTCCATGTAGATAAAGCCAAACAAATTGTCCGAATAGGGAATCTCCCCGAAACGATTAGAGTAAAGGGCGTGGGGGCGATGACTTCTGACCCGTAATTTGCGAAGCGGTTCGCCCGTGCGCCGGTCATTGACGGCCACGAATCTTTTCTTGCCGGCATTCCAGTTGGCGAGTTTGAGGCGGGTGACCCGGAATCTTGCCGTCATAAGCGCTCCGGTGACATCCAACTCCGGCCGCGTGTGGAAGCAGAACTGATAGTTCCCCACAGGCAGGGAATCCACCCAAAGTTCCGTGGTGGAGAAACGGCTCCTGTCACTGCTGTCCAAATCAAACCGCTGCTGGAAGACAGGCACTTTGGAGAGCAAACTGGTATCTACATTGTAATTTTTATAGCGCGACGAATAATAATCTTCACTGCTTCCGTATTCATCATATTCACTTGTGGTGATGGGTGACGTGGTGTAAACGCTGACGTAAAGGGTCTCTAAGTTTCGGTATTGTATAGGGATGCGCAGTTTGTGGCCGAGGGTGAGGTCGGTGTGGGCATCGAGAAGCGAGGTGGACGGGAGGGTGAGCGTCTCTAAGTAGTAGGCGGCATTTTGCGCATACATTTTGAGGACGGCATCGGCGTAAGGCTCTGTGCCGCACTGCTTGAGCACTTGGTTGAAATAGTCGATGGCGTGGGACTTATAGTCGGTCTCCCGGTCCACGATTTGTTCGGCAGCGGCAAGCAGTACGCCACGCTCGTAGTCGAAGGTAAGGTCGGGACCGTAGGCCTTCTCCAACGAGTCGAGCGTTTTCCAGCAGGCGGAGGTGTACACGTCCTCATCGACTTTTGGGAAACGATAATGCAGCCGCTGCACCTCATAGTCTATCAAGATATTCCGCTCCGTATGGGCGGCCATGGCCTCGTCAATCAGCGCGATGGCGAGTTCGGGCTCCTTATCCCCAACCATCCGGATGCAGCTTTGGTAGAGCACGTCGTTGAGGGTCGGGCGCAGGTGGCGGGTTTCGGGTACCGTTTCGAGCAGGAAATCCCAGCGGTGCGTGAGGATCGGCACGTCGCGGGGCATCGCGTCAAAGCAGGCGAAGAAATGCCGTTTCGCGACCTCGCGGTAGTTCTCCGCCGACCACTCCGCCATATTGCGGAAGTCGGCCTCCTGCAGGGTGGTCGCGTCGGGGTCAGCCGGTCTTGAAGGATAGAGCATCAACCCGATAAGATAGTGGTACAACGACTGATACACCATGCTGTCGCGGTCGTCCCAGCGGGCTGCCGCATTGTCGCGCCGCAGCGAGTCGAGCCACATCGCCGACTGCTGCACGCTCTTGTCGCCAAACAAGCGGTTGAGGAGCAGACGCTTGTGGTTCGCGATGAAGCGATGGTAGGCGTTGTGCTCCGCCTCGGCCTTCCATGCAATAGTATCGAGCATCGCCTGCTGGCTTCTCAGATGGCGTTGCGGGATGCCGTCGTAGAGCGTCCACAAATGCTCGAACGAGCGGCTGTCGGGGCGGGTCTGCGCGTGCGACCCCGTCACCGCGAATAGTGCCGCCATGAGCAGCAAAATATTGAGAATGTGCCGGTTGTTCATTCTTCCGTCGGTTTTTCGTAATGCAAAAATACAACATTTTTGTATTAAGACGGAAAAAAGCCAAAGGGTTGCAGAGAAATATTTTTTTTATTTGGGCGAGCCGGCGCGGCTTAGGGGGCGACGCTTTCAAACGTCGCAAACGCACATTCACGGACCAACGTCGGGAAACGTTGGCTTCTCCCGCCGCGCCGTCGGGCTTTCCGTTACAATGTTTTTTGCCATCCGTCCCGTATGTACGGATGATTGTCCGTACACACAATCCATTGTCCGCCAGTGTTATATCATCGAAAATAGGCAAAAAACATTTCCACTTCAATCCCTCTCGCACACCCGTCCGCAACACCATCCCATTTCGCGGCGAACTAACCAATCCCCTCGCCCTAACCTTTTTTCCGCGCCGCGAACATCGCGTCCGGACCTTCTCACAAAAAAAATGGGAACATCGCCCGCATCCGGCTACAGATATGCAACCGCTAACGCGGTTTGAGGGCAAATCCGCCCATTTTCTCAACACAAATCACAAATCACAAGTCACAAGTCTCAAATCACTACTCTTTCCCCGCTAACAGCTGCAACAGCTGCACTTGGTACATGAACTCGCACCGCGCCTGCGCGAGGTTGGCGGCGGATTGGAGGTAGTTGTTCTTCTCCTCATTGAAGGCTGTGCTGGTGGATTTGCCGGCCTCGTACAACGCCGTCTCCAAGTCGAAGGCCTCTTTCGCGCTGGCCTCCGCCACCTGACTGCTGGCGTACTTCTCCTTCGCGGCCACTGCATTGAAATAGGCCTGCTGGATCTCCTTGTACAAACTCTTCTTGACATTCTCGGTCTGTATCTGCTGGCTCTCGAGCTGTATCTTGGCCATCCGCACGTTGTTGCGGGTCTCTAACCGGTCGAAGATCGGCACGTTGAGTGAGATGCCCACGTACGGGCTGAAGTTGTCGCGCAGCTGTGCCCCGAAACCCTTGCCCGGATAGCCCAACAGCGCATAATAGTCGGTGACGAGCCCACCATTCATGGACAGCGTGGGGTACCACCCGGCCTTCGCCAACGCGATGTTGGTCTTCGCGTAGTCGGTGCGGATCTCTTCGGCTTTCACGGCCGCACGATTGCCCAGAGCCTGCTGGTAGATCTGCTCGGGCGACGGCAAAACGTCGGGCATCGCACTGCCGAGGTCCGGCTTCACGACGACGAATCCCTCTGGCGACTCCAACTCTAACAACTGGGTCATGTCCAACGTGGCGGAAACCAGTCCGTTGTGCGCCTGCGTGTAGGTGAGACGACTCTGCGCCAAGGTGGACTTCCGGGCGGCCACCTCCGCAGGACCGATCTTGCCGAGCTCGTTGAGGGCGGTCAGCCGCTCCACCTGCGCGGAGTCAATGACGATCTGCAGCTTCGCGACCTCGCAGACCTCCATCTGGTAGAGAATCTGCATGTAGGCCTGAGTCACCGCGATGCGGATGTCCTCCTTGGCCTTGTCGCAGTCGGCGGTGGCGGCCTCCAAGTTTAGCTTCCCCATCGTGATGTTGTTCTTGACCCGTAAGCCGGTGAAGAGGTTCATGCTTCCCCCGATGCCGAAGGAGGTGTTAGCGGTGTTGGAGCTGACGTAGGTGTTGTCCTCCGAAAGTCCCCTCCCGAAGGAGAAGCTCTGCGATGCGCTCGCCTGCACTGCCGGCCACACGCTGTTCTTGGCCGTGTTCAGCTCGACCTCCCGCTGCGACTTCACCAGCTCGCTCTGCTTGACCGTCAGGTTGTGGTCGAGAGCGTACTGCACGCAGGCGTCAAGGGTCCAGGGAGTGGGCTGAGCGTTCTGCCCGTACACCACGATGGACAGGAACATTATGATTGCGGTCAGGGTCAAGCCCCACACTGCGCTGCGACTTCTTCTATCGCTGCCTCCGCAGTCCGAACCTGACTGCCTTGTCAAGCCCCACACTGCGCTGCGCATCTCACAGGTCGCTACCTCCGCAGTCCGAACCTGTGTGCTGCGTCTCGCCCCACACTGCGGCTTCGCCTTGTGTGGGGTTATTAGCACTTCGTGCGTCTTGCCCCTCCGGGGCTGCTTAAGGAATATGTTTTGACACCCCCCTGCCCTGCGGGCATCCCCCCTAAAGGGGGGAATGGTGCTTCGACCGTTAATCTCGTCTATCTTATTCATAATTCAGCATTCAGCATTCATAATTCATCATTCGTTAATGATCTTCGTGCCTCGCACTTTCTCCCCTTCTTTCAACCCGCTGGTTACCACGATATTGAGGCCGTCGCTGAGGCCGGTGGTGATGCTACGGCGTTCGTAGTCATTGCCTTTCTTGACATAGACGAAAGTGGAGTCACCGGAGAACTCCAAGGCGCTCTCGGGGATGGCGAGGACGTGCTCGGCACTCTCCAAGACGAGCTCGGCATTGGCGCTGTAGCCGGAACGGATCTTGTTGTCGCTCTGCGGCTTTACGGCGGCACGGATCTCGAACTGGTTGGCCCCGTTGTTCTGCACGGCCTTCGGGGAGATGTACTCTAACACGGCATCGAAGCTGTAGTCCTGCAACGCCCCGATGGTGATCTTCAGCGGGGTGCCCTCGCGCAGCGTGCCGACCTCCGTCTCATCGACGTTCCCCTTGAAGATCAGGTCGTTCATGTCGGCGACGGTGGCCACCGTGGTGCCGTCGTTCAAGGTGTTGGCCTGGATGACGGAATTACCGACCTTGACGGGGATGTCGAGGATCAAGCCCGAGATGGTGGAGCGGATGAGCGTGGAGCTGGACTTGGCGTTCGTGGAGGAGACACCGTCGCGGATGATCTCCAATGCGTCCTGCGCCGCCGACTTCTCCTCCCTGGCCTGCTGCAACGCCTGCGTCACCTGCTCGAACTCCTCGTTGCTGACCAACTTCTTGTCGTACAAGGCTTTCTCGCGGTCGTAGTTGGCCTTGGCCTGGTTGTAGTTGATGTCGGCCAAGCGCACCCTACTCTGCGCCGCACTCAGCGAGTTCATGTCGGGGATGACCTTGAGCTTGGCGATGACCTCGTTCTCCTTCACCTCCTGACCGGCCTCCTTGTACAGCTCGGCGATGATGCCGTTGATCTGCGGCTTCACGGCCACCTCGTTGCGCGGCCCTATCTGTCCGGTAATCAGCGTCTTCCGACTGATGTCCATATACGCTACCTCGTACTCGTTGAACATCTCCTTTTCGGGTCTCGACTTCTTGAAGAGGAACACGAAGGTTCCGATGAAGATGAGGGCGATTAACAGCCCGATGACGTATTTCAGTTTCTTTTTCATTGTATGTTTGTTTTTTCGTTATTCGTTATCGCTGTCTCCGCAGTCCGAAGCTTTCTCGGTTGCCAAGCCCCACACTGCGCTGCGCCTTGCCGTTGTCGCTGTCTCCGCAGTCCGGAACAGTCTCCTGTGTCAACCCCCACACTGCGCTACGCTTGTGTGGGGTTATTAGCGCTTCGCGCGTCTTGCCCCTCCGGGGCTGCTCAAGGAAGATGTTTTGATACCCCCCTGCCCTGCGGGCATCCCCCCTAAAGGGTTTACCCCCCTGCCCTGCGGGCATCCCCCCTAAAGGGGGGAATGGTGCTTCGACCGTATCTTTTTTCATTCAGTATTCAACATTCAACATTCAACATTCAGCATTCAACATTCAGCATTCAACATTCAACATTCAACATTCAGCATTCAACATTCAGCATTCAACATTCAACATTCTTCATTCAGCATTCAGCATTCAACATTCTTCATTCTACATTCTTCATTCTACATTCTACATTCACTCGTCCCGCATCGCATCCACGGGTTTGACGTGCATGGCGCGGTAGGCGGGGGCGATGCCTGCGAGGAGGCCGAGGAGCATCAACAGGAGCAGGGCCGCGACGGCCGTACCGAACTGGATCTGGAAGACGGCCTGGTGCTTGGTGATGACCTCGAAGAGGTTGAGCAGCAGCACGGAGAAGACGATGCCGGACATGCCCGCAACAATCGTGAGCGTGACGCCTTCGAGGATGATTTGCGTGAGGATGTCGCGCGGGGTGGCCCCGATGGCCCGGCGGATGCCGATCTCCACGGTCCGCTCGCGCACGACCACCAACATGATGTTGCTCACCCCGATGGCTCCCGCCAACAAGGTGCCGATACCCACCAGCCAGATCAGGAAGTTGATGCCCCTGAAAAGGTTGTCGATGATACTGAACATCACCTCCATGTTGAGCAGCCTCATGGCCTCCTTGTCATCGGGGGCGATATAGTGCTGACGGGCAATCACTTGCCGTATTCTTCCCTCCAACTCGTTCATGTTGACCCCAGGACCTCCCACGGTACAGATCACACCCACCACGTCGCCGCTGTTCATGATGTCGCTCATCACCGTGAAAGGTATGGTGACCTCGTCCGCGCTGTTGCCCCAGAGGTTGATGTTGGAGGTACAGACATCCACACCAATGACCTGATAGTAAATCCCTCCCACGCAGATGTACTGTCCGCAAGGATCGTCGCCATCGGGGAAGAGTGTCTTCCAGACGCGCTCACCGATAACGCAAACTTTCCGCTTGTGCGCCACATCGACTTGGTTGAGATAACGCCCGAACTTCATTGTGGGTGCTTGCACCTTGACGTAGTCGGCCTCCACTCCTTTGACGGAGCAGCTGGCGTTGTGTTCGTCGCGGGTGGCAGTACGTCCCCACTCAGGCAGCAACGGGGTGACGACCTCCAGTTCGGGCACCATGGCCTTCAACCGTTCGATGTCCTTGTACTGCAGGTTCCATGAGCGCCCCTCCTTGAAGCCCTTGTACGGCTTGGTGGTCTCGTTCGCCGCGATGATGACGGTGTTGGTGGCGAATCCTTCGAAGTTCTTCTCCAACAGCTGTTTAAGACCATTACCGCCGCCGATGAGGAACAACAGCATGAACAGTCCCCAGAAGATGCCGAAGCCCGTGAGGAAGCTGCGCCGCTTGTTCCGCATCAGCGCATCGAGGATTTCCCGGTATGTGTCTGTATCGAATCTCATAACTTATTTGTCGCTGTTCTCGCCCCACACTGCGCTGCGCTTGTGTGGGGTTATTAGCGCTTCGCGCGTCTTGTCCCTAAAACTACCCCGCCCTGCGGGCACCCCTTCTAAAAGAAGGGGAATGGGCTGCTCAAGGAATATGTTTTCATACCCCCCTGCCCTGCGGGCATCCCCCCCAAAAAAGGGTTTACCCCCCTGCCCTGCGGGCATCCCCCCTAAAGGGGGGAATGGTCCTAGCATTCATAATTCAGCATTCATAATTCAGCATTCATAATTCAGCATTCATAATTCAGCATTCATAATTCAGCATTCATAATTCAGCATTCATAATTCATAATTAGTTAACGTCGTTCAACGCTTCAATGGGTCGGATCCTTGCGGCTTTCATCGCGGGGGAGATGCCGGCGAGGGTGCCGGCGATGACCAGCAGGATGGTGACGCCGACGGAGATGCCGAGCCCGACGGTCGGGTTGACGAACAGCTGGACGGTCTCGCCGAAGAACTCCACCGACGACTGTCCCACGGTCATCTTCATCACCTCACAGGCCACCATGCCGAGGAACATCCCGATGTAACCGAACAGCGCGGTGATGGAGACGCTCTCCGCCAGAATCAGCTTCATGATCTCCCACGGTGACGCGCCGATGGCCTTGCGGATGCCGAACTCGCGGGTGCGCTCTTTCACGGTGATCAGCATGATGTTGGAGACGCCCACGATGCCACCCACCAGCGTGAAGATGCCCAAAATCCACAACGCCGTGCGGATGAAATGCGTCCCCTTGTCCATCTGCATGTTCTGGGTGAAACGGTTCCAGATCCAGATGGAACTTTCATCATCCGGAGCCGCTTTGTGCGCCCGATTGAGCGCGGCACGGTAGGTCTTCTCAAATTGCTCATTTTCTTCCTTGGTCGTCAATCCGTGGAAGGAGAAGTTGATCTGGTCAACATAGTTGATGTCATTCGTGATCATCTGCATGGTCGTGATCGGTGCAAAAGCCTCCACACGTTGTGCCGTGCGGTCTGTCTTATAGACGCCTACCACCACCCACGTGATGTTGTCGGTGGTCACCGTCTTACCAATCAGGGAGGCGTAATCTTCGCCGCCATTCATCAACTCAATGGCATGAGAAGCGGCCAAGACAATGGACTTCCGGTGCTGTTTTATGTCATTTTGGTTGATAAAACGACCCTCCAGCATCTCAATCTTGTTCATTTCCATCAAAGAGGGATAACAACCGTTCAGATAAACGGATGTGTGTCGGCTTTTAAAGGCCAGCGTATAAGGACCTTTGAAGAGCTCAGGGGAAATCTTGTCCACATTCCCGGAAAACAGGGCGCTTTGGGTGATGGCCACATCCTTGTCGTTGAGATTAATGCGCCGACCGGTCTGATAGCCGTTGGCGGGTTTGCTGGTGACGCCACCAAACACCGCCATCGTGTTGGTGGCGAAGTGTTCCCCTTGGTTCATGAAGGCGTTCATCAGCCCGTTGCCCGCGCCAAGGAGCACAATGAGCATGAAGATGCCCCACGCCACCGCGAAACCCGTGAGGGCGGTGCGCAGCTTGTTGCGCCGGATGGATTCCCATATCTCTGTCAACAGATCGTTCATAGTGCTATTTCATAATGGTGCTGGTGCCGAAAATCGAGGCCTTGTGCTGTTCGTTGAGCGTTGTCTCGCCGATGATGCCGTCTTTGATGTGGATGATCTTGTCGGTGCAGTTGGCCACGCCGCTCTCGTGCGTCACCACGATGATGGTGACCTTCTCGGTGCGGTTGAGCTCGGTGAGCAGGTCCATGACCTCTACGGAGGTCTTGGAGTCGAGGGCACCGGTGGGCTCGTCGGCCAGCAGAATGCGCGGCTGCGTGATGAGCGCTCGCGCGATGGCCACACGCTGCTTCTGCCCGCCCGACAACTCGTTGGGGTAGTGCGTGGCCCAGTCCGCCAAGCCGAAATGCTCCAGGAAGTGCATGGCCAACTCGTTGCGCTTCTTGCGACTCACCCCTTGGTAGTACAATGGCAGCTCCACGTTCTCCACCGCCGTCTTGAAGTTGATGAGGTTGAACGACTGGAACACGAATCCAATCATCCTGTTGCGGTAGTGCGCCGCCTCCTTTTCGCTCAGGTTTTTGATGAGCTTGCCGTCCAACCAGTATTCCCCTTCGTCGTAGTTGTCGAGGATGCCGAGGATGTTCAGCAGCGTGGATTTTCCCGAGCCGGATGCCCCCATGATGGAGACGAACTCACCCTCGCCAATCCCGAGGTCGATGCCCTTCAGCACGTGCAAGGGCTGGCCGTTGTCGTAGGTTTTATGGATGTTGTGGAGGTCGATTAACATGATGAAACTGTTGGTTGTTGGCTGTTAGCTAAAAGCCAACAGCTAAAAGCTAAAAGCTAAATACTATCAGTTTTTATTAACGTACTATCACTCTTTTTATTGCCACTGATATGTAAATTCACGCCTTTGTCGGGATTAGTGTGGATAGTGATGTCGTAGGAGGTGTTTTCGTCGCGGAGTTCGTCGAGGACGGGATCAATGATGCTGTCGAGTTCTTTGGTGCCGTAGTAGCTGTCGGTGCTGATGTAGTCGTGGTCTTCGAACCAGCGTTCCCATTGCTCGCCGGTGCGCTCAAGACGTTTCCCGATATCATCGCGCTTGTCCATCTCGATGCCGAAGCCGATGATGCCGAACAGACTCAGAAGCCATACCGCCAACAAGGTCCAGCCGACCCATTTGTGTTTGCGTTCGCCGTTAGCGGCACGCACGCACAACACCGCGATGCCGATGACGGGGCAGAGCAGGAAGAGGGCGCAGCTGCCTAACAACCCCATGTCGATGGCGTTACCGAACGTGCCGGGCGCATGCGTCAGCAAAGCCACGAACATGGCAATGAAGATGCCTAAAACGGCCACGGCAAGACTTGAACCTATAATAATACCAACCACTATCAGACAGATTTTCAATATTTTGCCTAAGGTATTTGAACCATCACTTCGGGTGTTGGGCTCCTGATGGAAATTATCGATGTTCTCCAAAGTGGGTTCTATACCCTGCATCTCAAGAAACTGGGCTTTGGTTTTGGCTTCCGGCATGATGATGAGCATGACCAGATAGACGAGGATGCCCCAGCCGAAACTGATGAGGGTGAGGACGATGAAAAGAATCCGGGTGATGGCTGGGTCGATGTCGAAATAGGCGGCAAGCCCGCTCGCCACACCGCTCACCATGCGGTCATTGCTGTTGCGGTAGAGTTTGCGCGGACGACGCGGCTGACGTTCCGTTGTCCGACCGGAATTTGCTGTTGTTCCGCTGTCCGCGGAGGTGCCACCATCCGGTTGCCCCACCCCACTCTCGTCATCAAACTGCTCTGGTTGCCCGATGACCTCTATCACCTCCTCCACATCGTGGATTTCCACCACATTGCGATTCTGGAGCTTAAAGTTCAGGAGTTCCGCCATACGTTCTTCGATGTCGCGGATAATTTCTGCGCGTTCCTCTTCGGGAAAACGTTTTTCAATGTCGGCGAGATACTGACTCAGCCGATCGCAAGCGTCGTCATCGATGTTGAAGACGACCCCGCCAAGATTGATTGTTACGGTCTTTTTCATATTACGTTTTTATCTATTCGTTGGATTTTTACCCCCCTGCCCTGCTGGCATCCCCCCTAAAGGGGGGAATTGGGGCTTTTTCGTACCATCATTCTTCATTCTACATTCTTCATTCAGCATTCAGCATTCATAATTCAGCATTCAGCATTCTTCAGATGCTCCACCGCATCCCTCAGCTCCTCCCATCCGGATTCCAGTTCGGCGAGGAATGATTTGCCGGCTTCGGTAAGCTCGTAATACTTGCGCGGAGGGCCGGAGACAGACTCCTGCCATTCATATTGCAGTATCCCGTTGTTTTTCAAGCGCGAAAGGAGCGGATAAAGCGTGCCTTCAACCACAATCATCTTCGCCTCCTTCAATTCGTTGATTATATCCGAGACATAAGCAGGCTTTTTGTTGATAATCAAAAGGATGCAGTATTCCAAATACCCCTTCCGCATCTGAGATTTCACATTTTCCGCATTGATGTTCATCGTTTCTTGCTTTAAAATTCTACGCGGCAAAAATACAAAATTTTTAATACCTTGTATTGCAAAGTACTATTTTTTTTGAAAAAATTTTTCACTCACATTTCCTATCCCATCCGACCACATTTTTTATATTTTTGCAGGTTCAAAAATTAAGAAAAAATTCTTAAAATTAAATTGTAGCAATATGAAGAAATTAAGTTTACTTTTGTTGACCGTTCTGTTCGGTATTTTCGGGCTGAACGCGCAAACCGTAGTCCTGAGCGAGGATTTCTCCGCCATCACGGACAGCAGCAGTTCCACTATCACAAGTCACCTGGACGATTACACGCAAGTTCCCGGATGGGTCGGTGACTGGGTGTATCCGAGCACTGGGAAGGTGAAGGTCGGTAAATCCACCCTTGCTGGCTATATCCAAACACCTGCACTTGACCTCTCCGGCAATAACGGCCAATTTGTGGTCACCTTTGATGCGAAAGCATGGAATGGCGATGCCACCAGTCTCTTCGTGGTTGTCAACGATATTCCTTACACGGTGGAAGGGCTCAGCACCTCGGCTTTCCAGACTTTTTCCGTACCGCTTTCCGGCGGCACCTCTGCCACCACCATCAAGTTCCAAGGTTTCCAGGACAATCGCGGCCGTTTCTTCCTTGACAATGTGCTGATCACCTCTCAACCGATGGGTCCCGACACCATTGGACCGTTCGTGGCGAATGTCAATCCTTCGGAGAACTCTTTGGCAGTCACTTTCAACGAAATTCTTGACCAATCCACAGCGCAGAATGTCACCAACTACTCCATCAACAATGGCATTTCCGTCACTGCAGCCACATTGAACGGCAGCGTGGTCACTTTGACCGTCTCCCCCGCCTTCACCGAAGGTAACGACTACACTTTGATTGTCCACAACGTGGCCGATGCAAATGGCAACATGATGACACCCGACACGGTCACATTCACATACGGTGTCTCTTCCGAATTCCAAGTGGCCAACATCGCTGAACTGCGCTCAAAACTGGACTACACGGATGTTTCCGTCAACAACTCTTCCAATGTCGAGTACAAGCTCTCCGGAGAAGTGATTGTCACCGCCATTGCCTCATATAACAACCAGAAAGTGCTGCAAGACGCCACCGGCGCCATTCTCGTTTACGACCCCAGCAACATTCTTGGTGCTCTCGAAGTCGGCGACAAAGTGAAAGACATCTACGGCACCCTGACCAACTATTACGGTTTCCTGGAGTTCAAGCCCACACAACCCCACAGTCCGGTGATTGAAATCTATCAAGATGTCACCCCGCTGACCATCACCTTGCAACAACTTAACGACCCAGACTTCATGATTCAGCATCAGGCAGAGCTTATCCAGCTGAACAATGTGACATTCAACACCCCGGGATCTTTCGCCGTTCTTAACACGTACGAAATCACCCAAGACGGTGTCACTGCAAATGCTGTTTATCCCTATTTCCAAGACGCTAACACCATCGGAGCCGACATTCCCACGGGAACCGTCAACATCACCGGCTTCAACTTCGCCACCAGCAAAATCGGCAGCACCTACCTTGACTACCGCTATTACATCGTGCCTCGCAGCATGAACGATTTCACCACCGGCCTCCCGCAATATCTCACAGAAAACGACATCAACATCTACCCGAACCCCGTCAGCGACAAACTCACTGTTTCGCTGCGCACCAACAGCTTCCAAGTGACGAGCATGGCCGTTTATGACATCAACGGAAAACTGGTCCGCACACAAGCCGTCAGTGACAACCAAATCGAAATGAACACGCAAAGCCTCGCCGCCGGCAGCTATTTCCTGCGCCTGAGCGATGGAAAGAACTGCGTGACAACGAAGTTCGTGAAGCGGTAAGAAATAAGCAAAAAAAAAAGCGGCGAATTCGCCGCTTTTTTTTTTGCTTATTTCTTATAGAACACGAACTTCCCGTCTTCCACAGAATCCACCATGATGGTGTCACCGGGGCCTGCGCCGTCGGAAAGAATCAGCTTAGACAGCTCGTTCATGATCCGCTTCTGGATGACTCGCTTCAGCGGACGCGCGCCAAACATCGGGTCGTAGCCCAAGTCAGCCAACAGCTTCATCGCATAGTCGCTGAATTCGATGTTCAGATTCTTCTGCTCCAACAGCTTACGCAAGTTGTTCAGCTGCAGGTTGATGATATCCTTGATTTCGCGCTTCGACAGCGGCTGGAACATCACGATTTCATCGATACGGTTCAGAAATTCGGGTTTCAACGTCTTCTTCAACAGCTCGTTAAGTTCAGCTTTTGTCTTTTGGAAGATTTCCTCCTCGGACCGGCCGTTCGGATTGGAATAGTTCTCTTGGATGATGTTGGAACCGAGGTTGGACGTCATGATGATGATGGTGTTCTTGAAGTCCGCCACCCTACCCTTGTTGTCGGTAAGCCGTCCATCGTCAAGCACTTGCAACAGCACATTGAAGACATCCGGGTGGGCTTTCTCAATTTCATCGAACAGAATCACGGAGTACGGTTTCCGGCGCACCTTCTCGGTGAGCTGACCGCCCTCGTCGTAGCCAACATATCCAGGAGGCGAGCCGATGAGCCTTGAGACGGAGTAGGATTCCTGAAACTCGCTCATGTCGAACCGCGTCATGGCCTCCTCGGTGTTGAAGAGGTACTCGGCCAACGCTTTGGCCAACTCGGTTTTGCCGACACCGGTGGTACCCATGAAGATGAACGATCCTAACGGTCTGCACGCATCCTGCAAGCCCGCACGGCTGCGGCGGATGGCATCGGAAACGGCTGTGATGGCTTCGTCCTGACCAATCACCCGTTTGTGGAGTTCCTCTTCCAAGTGCAGCAGCTTCGATTTCTCGCTCTGCATCATCTTGGTGACAGGAATGCCGGTCCAACGCGCCACCACCTCAGCAATATCGTCGGCGGTGACCTTCTCGTCGATCATGGCATGACCGTCCTGTAACTTCTCCAATTCTTTCTGCAGCTTTACAATCTGGTCTTCGTCATTCTTGATCAGACCGTAGCGCAATTCCGCGACACGCCCATAGTTGCCCTGACGCTCCTGGTCGGCGGCCTCGAGTTTGTATGCTTCGATTTCATCTTTGCAGTGCTGGATTTTGTCCATAATTTCCTTCTCGCTGCGCCATTTGGTCGATAACGCATTGCGTTTCTCCTGCAATTCCGCGATAGACTTGCTCAGCTGCGCCACTTTCGCCTCGTCCTTTTCAATCTTCAATGCCTCGCGCTCGATCTCCAGTTGGGAGATACGGTGCTGGACATCGTCCAATTCTTCAGGCACTGAATTGATTTCCAGTTTCAGTTTGGCAGCGGCCTCATCGATCAAGTCAATAGCTTTGTCGGGCAGGAAACGGTCGCCGATGTAACGCTGTGACAGCTCCACAGCAGCTATGATGGCCTCGTCCATAATCTTCACCTGATGGTGATTCTCATAACGTTCCTTCAAACCACGAAGGATGGAAATCGCACTGTATTTGTCCGGTTCTTCGATTTTTACCGGCTGGAAACGGCGTTCCAAAGCCTTGTCTTTCTCAAAGTATTTCTGGTATTCGTCCAACGTTGTGGCACCGATGGAGCGCAGTTCACCACGCGCCAAAGCGGGTTTCAGGATGTTGGCGGCATCCATGGCCCCTTCGCCAGATGCACCCGCGCCCACAAGCGTGTGGATCTCATCGATAAAGAGGATGATTTCGCCATTGGACTCAATGACCTCGTTCACCACACTCTTCAGACGTTCCTCAAACTCGCCTTTGTACTTGGCACCGGCAATCAGGGCACCCATATCCAAGGAGAACAACTTCTTGGTTTTCAGATTCTCCGGAATATCGCCGCTGACTAAACGCTGCGCCAAGCCTTCGGCGATGGCGGTCTTGCCGACACCGGCCTCACCGATCAGAATCGGGTTATTTTTGGTACGACGCGACAGAATCTGCAGCACACGACGGATCTCTTCATCACGGCCGATGACGGGGTCGAGCTTGCCCTTCCGCGCCATCTCGTTGAGATTCTTGGCATACTTATTCAAGGCGTTGTAGGTTTCCTCCTGATTTTCGCCGGACACCTTCTTGCCGTTGTGCAGTTCCGCGATGGCTGCTTTAAGGCTTTTCTCAGTAATGCCGGCGTCCTTAAGCATCTGTCCTGCCTGTCCGCCAGCCATAAGGATACCGTAAAGCAGGTGTTCCAACGCCATGTACTCATCGCCAGAGGCATCACAGAACATGGCGGCCTTCTGCATGGCGGTCTGCGTGGTGCCACCGAGGTAGATTTCATTGCCGCTGCTCTTAGGCAGACGGTTGATTTCGCGCTCCACCGCCGACTTGAGGGTCTGCGGGTTGCACGACTGTTTCTTCAGCAGGAAGGGGATCACGTTGTCATCCGTGTCGAGCATCGACTTGAGGATGTGCAACGTATCTACCTGCTGGTTCTGATTGCGCGCCGCCAACATCTGGGCATTGCCAATCACTTCCTGGGTTTTGATTGTTAAATTATTGGGGTTCATATTGTTTTCTCCTTTCTTATAAAACGCCCCTCATTCAGCAATTATTTTGCCAAGAGAATCTTACTGACAAAATGGCAGTTTTACGATAACTATGACTATGACTATTACTATGACCATAACAATAATTTTGTTTCGCAAGAACTGCACCATCCTCCGATGATGGATTCGCGCCCCCAATCCGGCCACAGACATGCAACCGCTAACGCGGTTGTCTTCACGAACGCACCGGACAAGGAAACCGTCTCGAACAACAAATGAACCATTCCGTTTGGTCTCCCTCCCAAACCGGAAACGACACGAATTTCCGACACCCACAACAAAACATTAAAGCGACACCTTGACCGGCCAAACGGAACCTCGGACTCGCCAGCACAAAGATTAACGAAACACGAAAATCCACCAGTGCAGGAAAAACCGAAAGAGGGCATCCCCCGACACTCTCTTACTAATCACTATTCACCAATCACTAATCACTATTCACTGTAGAAAAGACAAATCTCCGTTGTCCAATCAGCATCAGCAACCCTCTAAAAATCAGGAAGAAGATAAAGGCGAACCAGAGGGCGTTGTTATGCCAGACGGCGGCAAGCGCGTAATAGAGGATGAAGAAGACCGCGGTGGCCACGAACATCACATTGCGCATGGCGGCGGTGGCGGTGGCCCCGATATAGATGCCGTCGTAAATGAATGCAGCAAAACCGGTGAATGGCAGCAGGTACGTCCAGAACATAAACTGCATGGCCGTTTGAATCACCGTCTCATCGCTGGACAAGACACGCAGCAGTCCTTCCCCGAAAAACACGAACATTAACGTGAACAAAACCGCCAATCCAATTCCCCAATAAAGCAGATAGCGGACAGTCAGCCGTAGCTTTGCCGGTTCCTGTGCGCCCACATACTTGCCCACAATCGACTCGCCCGCGTAGGCGAAACCGTCCATCACGTAGGAGGTGAGCGTGAACAGCTGCATCAGCAGGGTGTTGGCGGCCAAGATTTCCTCTCCCATAGTGGCGGAAATGTACGGGATGAACGTGAAGACCGCTATCAGGCAGAGCGAGCGGAGGAAGATGTCGGCGTTCACCTGGAAGAAGCGGAGCATTTTGCGCAGATGCAGCGCGGCACGCCAGCGGATATCCTTCCAGAGATGCCCGTATCGGCGAACCCAGATGATTAGGGCGAGCAGCAGCCCGCTGTATTGCGCCATCACGGTGCCCCACGCCACGCCAGCGATACCCGCATCGAAGACATAGACAAACAGGAGGCTGCAGATGATGTTGACCACATTCAGCAACGTGGCAATCCACATCGGGGAGGCTGCGTTCTGCATGCCGAGGAACCACCCTTTCAGCACATACAGGCTGATGGTGGCCGGTGCCGCCCAAATCCGGATATAGAAATAGGTGAGCATCAGCCCTATCGTTTCCGGCGAAGTTTGAATCCACCGTTTGCAAAACAACGCGATCGGATATTGCAGCGCAATCAGCAAGGCCGCCACCGAGAGGGCGATGACCATGCCACGCACCAACACGTTAAGATACTCTGTTTTGTCTTCGGCACCATACGCTTGGGCCGTCATGCCCGAAGTGCCCATCCGCAAAAAGCCGAAATTCCAGTAAATCAGGTTGAAGACCATTGTGCCGAGCGCAATGGCCGCAATATAGGAGGCATTGCCGATATGTCCGACAATCGCCACATCCACCATGCCGAGCAACGGCACCGTGATGTTCGTTATAATACTTGGAATGGAAATGCGCAGGATTTCGCGGTTCAACGTTTGCGGTTTACGGTTCACTGTCTTGGGATACTGGTCATTAGTCTAAGTCTAAGTCTAAGTCTATGTCTATGTCTAAGTCTATGTCTATGTCATGATTTCATCGCCAGCAAACAGCCAAAAGCTAAAAGCTAAAAGCCAACGGCCAGACTCACTCTTTCGGTTTCTCGGTGTTGAAGAGCGCTTTCACCATTTTTGCTTCGTTGCCTTCGGAATAGATTTCCTCGCCAGGGTCAGGTGCCACCCTGATGGTTATGGCGCCGTCAGTTTCTTCCACCGGTTTGTAGCTCACCAGAGCGTCCAAAGCCACAATATAGCGCGGATTCACCTTCATAAACACCATATAATCAATCCATTGTTCAACCTCTTCCATACTTTCATCAATGGAAATCTTATTGCCGCTCCGCAGCACTACAGTCATTTTATCGCGGTTTTTCACAAAATAAGCCACGGCATTCTGATTCAGCCTCTGCCCCACCCCTTTCTGATACATATATATGTATGTATTTTGTAACCTCTGGTTTTTATACACCATGGTAGAACGTATCTTTCCGTTCACATCGTAGGTGTTCCACTCGCCGTCGCGCCAGCCGTTGTGATAGTCGCCAGTCACAGAGACATTTCCGTTTGGATAGTAAGAGGTGCTTTTACCATTGGTTTTCCCATTCAAGTAGGTTTCCTCCAAACTGACTTTGCCATTCAAATAATATGTTTTGAACAGTCCGCTTCTTTTATCGTTCGAGTAGTCACACTCCTCCAGAAGTATCCCATCCGGGGAATAGGTTCTCCAGAGGCCGGAACGTTTCCCCTCCGAATAGCTTTCTTCTTTGATGAGAGTATCCTTGTTGGAATAATAGCGCCATAGTCCGTCTTTCTGCTGGTCGATGTACGCCCCTTCGGATGCCTTTTTTCCATTCTCGTAATAGATGACCGTCCGCACCTTGTGTACACCCTGCAAAAACTCCGTGACGCTTTTCAGTTTGCCGTTATCGTAATAATATTTGAATGTCCCGAAAGGGACATCATCTTTGAATTGACCCTCGTACAGAAGTTTTCCTTGCTCATATTTCTTCCACACGCCCTGTTTCTTGCCATTCTTATCCGTGACGTTGATTTTATCTTGTGCATACATCACAAACGGCAGTATCAAGCAGCATATTATGGTGAGTATTCTTCTCATAACGAATCGTTTTTAACGAAAAATGTTATAGTCTGTTTTACAGAGACTGACTTAGACTTAGACTTAGACTTAAACTTAGACTTAAACTTAGACTTAGACTTAGAAAATTGACTTAGATTATGACTGTTCACTGATCACTGTTCACTGATCACTGTTTTCTGACAAAATGAACAATAACAAGTCAGAGATGGATTATAAACGAAAGTCAAAGCACTTTATTGCGCAAGTCAAAGCCACCGGTGACTTTGAAGATTTTATGCACTTCCTCCATATCCTCGTGAGGGATGGTTCGGAGGGCACCGGCGCCCTCCCCGTGGTAATTAGCGCCCAATTTCGGGGCAACTTCCTCTATGTTCTCCACGTACCAACGCCACACGGGACCTTGTTCTACGTGGTAATCGGGATCCACGCGGTCAGGATGGACGCAGTAGCCTATGTCAAGGATATTTTTCTCGATGCTGTTCATGAGCTGGGTCTGCTGGCGGCCCATCTCGCTGTCACGGAAATAGCCTGTTTCCTGGGAGACTTTACGCAGCACGTTGATAACCTCTCCTGGGGCGTTTCCACGAGGGCAGCGGGGTTTGCACGACATGCACTGACCGCAGTACCAAATGGTCTCGGAGCGCAGCAGTCCCTCAATCACCGACTCATCCGCCCGTTGCACCAAATCACAGATACGGCGGGGGTCATAGTCATAGAACTCCGCAGCCGGACACACTGCCGTACACATGCCGCAGTTCATGCAAGCGTGAAGAGCCTCCTCATAACGGAGGTCTTTTTTTATCATATCAAGCAGATTCCCCATGTCAGTCAAATTTCACTCTGTTCAACTTCATCAGCCGGAAGAAAAATTTCGGCATCGGTCTGGTCCGTTCCCTTTTCATCAAATTCAAACAGATGTTGAATCTGTTACTGATAGGGATTTTGTGAATCTCCACAAATTCAATCAATGTGCCGTCGGGATCCTCGATATAGGTAAAATGCCCTGAGGCCAGTCCCATGTCGAAGTCACCGGCATCGGGACAGCTGTCCACAGTAAACGGGAAACCATGTTTGTTGCAGTGTTCCTCCAAAGCGCGCATATTGACCACGTCAAGACAGAGTTGGATGAACCCGGGGTCTCCCCATTGACGGGGTTTCTCGAAAATTTTCCGGGGGGTGCGTTCCACCGCTTGCACCAGCTCAATTGTGCTGCTGCCGTACAATTCGGAAAACGGGCCCACAAACGGTTTGGAATGAGACAGAAGCACACGTCTGTAGTGTTGGGTGCCTCCGCGCAAGGTCTGCCAATCGCTGAAGGTGCCGGTCTTGTCATAGATCACTGTGTCATAGCCGAGAATGTCGCGATAGACCACGAGTGACTTGTCAATATCCGTCACACCGATCATCACGCCTACCACACCGCCGGACAACTGGTTTTCGTCAATGAAGATGTAGTTGTCCTCAACCACTTGGAACAGGTTTCCGGCAGGATCGTAGAAACAGAACGTGGGCAAGCCGCGCGGGTCGGTGAAAATCTGGGAGACATTCTTGTATTTGGCAGCGAGTTCGGCATGGAAAGAGATGACATCATGGGATTTGATTTTAACGGCAAAAACGCCGAGGTCGCCGATTTGCACGTCAAAGTCTATGGGTATTGGTTTACGTTCCGAATATTGCCATATTTCGAGGCCGCCGCCGCCCTGCAGATTGGCGGCTATACAGGCATGACGTTTCTCAGGTTTGTTATTGGTATAAGGCAGCATTCTTTCAGCCACCGTATCATCTTCAAGCATCCGGATGTTCATCTGAAACATGTCGGCGTACCACTTCCAGGAGGCTTTCATATCCTCTGTTCCGACACCAACCTGCTGGATGCCAACGATATAATAATCATTCATATTCACAATTAATAAACTTGCGAAAATACGTTTTTTATCAAAATGTTATTTTCCTTCTTGTTTGTCATATTTTTCAAAGACAGAGTTTTTACTGACAAACTCAGGCACAAACTCTTTCATTTTCACAATCATTTCCGGGATTCTAACGAAAATAGAGTGTTCCTCCAGTTCCTCAACAGCTGCCAAAGCTTCTGTGTAAGAGTATTCCCGTACTTTAGCCACATAAATACGGTTATGGGCCGTCGCGGTAGTGTTCTCCTTGTTGGAGAGCACCTCCTCGTACAACTTCTCGCCGGGACGAAGTCCGGTATAGACAATCTGAATATCTTCGCCTAATTTGAGGCCGGCCAAGTCAACCATGCGTTTCGCGAGGTCGTCAATTTTAACCGACTCGCCCATATCAAAGACGAAAATCTGCGTTCCTGTGCTAAAGGTGGCGGCTTCCATCACCAGACGGCAAGCTTCAGGAATGGTCATAAAGAACCTGGTTATATCCGGATGGGTAACTGTAATAGGGCCGCCTTTCTCGATTTGCTCGCGGAAGCGGGGGATCACAGAACCGTTGGATCCCAAAACATTTCCGAAGCGGGTGGTCACAAAAGTAGTGCGTCCCTTTATTTCGCCGCGTTCAATGGCCAGACCCAGCGATTGAACGTAAATCTCAGCGATGCGTTTGGAACAGCCCATCACATTGGTCGGATTCACTGCCTTGTCGGTGGAAATCATCACCATTTTCTCCACATCGTATTCAATGCATTTATCTGCGATAGTGTGAGTGCCATGTACATTGACACGGATGGCCTCACAAGGGTTCTCCTCCATGAGAGGGACATGCTTGTATGCGGCTGCATGGAACACAATTTGCGGGCGATAGGTACGGAACGCAAAGTCCACGCGAGGGCCTTGCCGAACATCTCCAATGACAGGGACAAAGGTCAGATTCGGGAATTTCTCCTCCAATTCCAGCCGGATATTGTGCATCGGGGTCTCCGCGTTATCGAAAAGTATCAGTTTCTTGACATCGAAGCCTGCGAGCTGACGGCAGAGTTCCGACCCTATAGAGCCGGCCGCACCTGTAACCATGACCACCTTGTCCTTGAAATTTTCCCTGATGGCATCCATGGAGATCGTGATTTCCTCACGGCCGAGCAGATCCTCGATCTTCACATTACGGACGGTATTATGCATCATCCGCCCTGTAATCTCATTAATATTCGGGATAATAAGAGGTTTAACGTTCAAATTGAGACACTTCTTCACCAAACCGTCGCGTTCTTGCTTGGCATCCACTTCAGAAGTGAACAAGACAGCATCCACATCATAGTCATTGATTTTCTGTTTGAATTGTACGTCATCATTATAGCTGAATACGGGAAGATTTGCCAACAGCAAATCGGACGGTTGTGTTTCCTCCGTGAGGAAACCAACCACTTTGTAGTGGGTGGAGTTCTGAAGACGCACGACAGCAGCCATTGATTTGTCACCGGTGCCAAAGAGCAACACCCGCTGGCAACTTCGGCTGATTTGGCGTTTCTTCATGAAATAGTTATATACGGCTATCATCCCCAAACGGACAAAGACCAACAAAAAGAGTGTGAACACACTGTCGGCGAACAAGGCAAACATAATACCTTTGTAGAGTTGTCGGTATGCAATCAGCATCACCACAAACATAATCGCAAACTTAAGCGCGACCTCTTCCACAAAAACAAGCAGATCATGCAAAGACGTGTGCCGTATAATCAACTTGTGTCCTTTGAATATCAACACGGCCACAATGGTGGCTATCAAAGAGGAGGACAGCCAGAAAAGGGCAAAATTGCCTGAGGCATACAATGTTCCACGCATATACCCCAAACAAAGAAGTGCAAAAACGGAAGCGATTATTGAAAGCAGACAATCGAGTATGAAAATCAACCTCGAGTCCAAAAAAGTGGAAAGCTTGCCAGCCAATCTGTCGAATAAATTTGCCATATCAAATTATTTCGTTTTATTTTTGAGATTCCGAATTATCAATCATTTACAACCTATCACCGAGTCACATTAGTATATTAAGAATAAATTGCAAAAATAAAAAAAATACAAACGGGACACATATTTTGAAAAAAAAGATTCCTGCTTGTTTAACAGGAATCATAACTATTCAAGACATAATAAAATCACGCTTCCAAACTTTTCTGTATTCGTCCCACCAGACCTGCAAGTACAGTGCCCGGACCACATTCCACGAAATCAGTCATGCCGTCGGCAATCATATTCATCACCGACTGTGTCCAACAAACGGGAGAGGTCAGCTGTTTGAGAAGATTATCCTTGATTTCCACAGGATTTGTATGCGGCAGAGCATCCACATTCTGGTATATCGGGCAGACGGGCGCACTGACAGGAGCCTGCTCAATGGCTACTGCCAACTCCACACGGGCGGATTCCATCAGCGGGGAATGGAACGCACCGCCCACGGCCAACGGAAGCGCACGCTTTGCGCCCGCAGCTTTCATCCGGACACATGCCTCTTTTACGGCCTCAACATTTCCGGATATCACCACCTGTCCGGGACTGTTGTAATTGGCGGGAACCACTACCCCACCCTCCTTGCTGACTTCCTCACATATCTGCTTGATGGTCTCGTCCGGCAGATTGATGATGGCCGCCATGGTGGAAGGCGCAGACTCGCAAGCTTTCTGCATCGCCATGGCACGGGCATAGACCAAGCGCAGGCCATCCTCGAAACGGAGGGCACCGGCAGCGGTCAAGGCAGAGAACTCGCCGAGAGAGTGCCCAGCCACCATATCTGGGTGGAAGTCCTCCATGCACATCGCCGTAACTACCGAATGGAGGAAAACAGCCGGTTGTGTCACCTTTGTTTGCTTCAGATCATCATCCGTGCCTTCGAACATTATGTCCGTGATGCGATATCCGAGAATCTCATTGGCTTGTTCAAAAAGCTCGCGGGCGGCTGGGGAACTGTCGTATAGGTCTTTGCCCATCCCCACGAACTGGGCGCCCTGACCAGGGAAAAGATATGCTTTCTTCATTCTGCTGAAAATTCTTTTATTCTTTGTTCTTCACTTCTTTTGCACACCAACAAACGGTCACCTTTCTGCGACACTATATAGTCTTGCAGGCCTTGAAGCACCACCTTGCCGGCGTCCTCGGCATGCACCACACAATTGCTGCACTCGTAGAGGCGCACCTTGCCAACCACACCGTTCCCTTCGGAATCATGTTGGAGTTTGTCGTACAGGGATGCCCAGTTGCCGAGATCGCTCCACCCGAAATCAGCCGGATGGGTATATACTTTCCCATCAGCTGCGGCAGGTTCCATTACGGCAAAATCTATGGAGATTTTCTCACACTGCGGGAATATGTGCTGCACGTCACCAGAGGCCATCATGCGGTCCATATTCTCTGCAATATCCGGCTTGTATGTCCGGATAGACGAGGTTATCATGTTGACATTCCAGACAAAGATGCCGGCATTCCACAAATAATTACCTGCTGCAAGATAGCGTTCCGCCACTTCCCGTTGGGGCTTCTCTTTGAAGGCGGTCACCTTGCAAATCTCTCCCGACACTGTTTCCGCGGCCTCCACATAACCATAGCCTGTTTCTGGTCGGGAGGGTTTGATGCCGATGGTGACGATAGCCTCTTTGTCTGCTGTGAAAGACAAGGCGTTCTGGACCACTCGCCGGAACTCCTCGGGGTTCATCACCACCGCGTCCGCCGGGGTCACCACCACATTGGCATCAGGTGACTCTTTCCTGATGCTCCAACAGGCCCAAGAAATACAAGGAGCCGTGTTCCGGGCGGCGGGTTCCGCCAGAATGTGGGCAGCAGGGATTTCCGGAAGCTGCTGCCTTACGATTTCCACATAGGCGGCATTGGTCACCACCCAGAAATTCTCCATCTGGCACACCCCTTTGAAACGATCCACGGTCAGCTGGATCAGTGTCCGGCCACAGCCCAGAATGTCAATGAACTGCTTCGGGAACTCCGGGGTGCTGAGCGGCCAGAAACGGCTTCCGACACCGCCAGCCATTATCACGACATGATTGTTGTTCATATTTCGGTTTTTGGATTTTTCTCAAATGGCAAAAATACATTTTTTCCCGATACGATGAAACGATGAGACGATGAGGCGATGAAACTGGTTTGAGCATTGAACCTTGAGCAACGAAAAAAGGGCGAAGATTCCTCTCCGCCCTTAACTGCTAATACCCCCCTGTCTTGCAGCCCCCCCTAAAGGGGGAACTGGGGGTTATTTCTTGACGAACGCCTTCGTCACCACTCCCCTATCCGTGGTCACGCGCACGAAATACATGCCCGCCGCGAGACCAGAGACGTTGATTTGAACCGGGGTTTGATCGGACGCGATGAATCGCGTCCCTACGGTGGTGATGATTTTACCATACACGTCAACGATCTCGATTCCCGAACATTGTACATTGTTCATTGTACATTCTACATTGACAACGTCCTTCGTCGGGTTCGGGTACACCACGATATCGCTCAGATAGCGGTCGGCATCCATGGCGTCGCCGTCGTCAACAACGGCTTTACTGATCTCTTCGGCCTCGGTGTAGTCAAGGTCTATGTCGTCGATGTAGTTGATACTGTAATCATATCCGAGACTGCCGCTCAGCA
>OMYJ01000015.1:4708-123607 GCA_900315245.1 uncultured Bacteroidales bacterium | reverse complement strand
TGTCCGCACCATTGTAGGGGCGAATAATTATTCGCCCATCCGCATCAACGTCAGCGGTCTCGCCAACGGCATGTATTTCGTGCGCGTGACCACGGATGAGGGAACGGTGACGAAGACGTTCATCAAACAATAATTCATAATTCATAATGCATAATGCATAATTAAAGGCCGTTGCCGTTATGGCGACGGCCTTTTTTCAACGAGAAAAAAAACTATTTTTTTTCGTTGTACCATATCAAAAAAAGTGTATTTTTGCAGCCGCAAATGAGGGGACGTTAGCCCAGTCGGTTTAGAGCGCTGCCTTCACACGGCAGAGGTCACTGGTTCGAGTCCAGTACGTCCCACAAAAAGAGCAGATATCCGTGATATCTGCTCTTTTTTTCATCGCCATTCATCGCCCATTCATCGCTTTTCACACAACCTAACCGATAAATTCTTATCTTTGCCGTTTGAAATCCTTCGCAAGGAATCTAACACCTTAATAAAAGAATGACCCAGAAATCGCAATTAGTATCCCAAGACCCCTATCTGAAGCCGTTCCGCACCGCCTTGCAGAAACGGATGGAACGAGCATACATTCGTGAGCTGCAACTCACTGACGGCGACCGCACGCTGCAAGACACCGCCAACGGCCATCTCTACTATGGATTGCATAAGACAGAAAACGGTTGGGTGTTCCGCGAGAAGGCGCCCAACGCCACCGCCGTCTATCTCTACGGCGACTTCTCCCAGTGGAAAATCCTCCCCTCTTTTGCGCTCACGCCTCTCGGCAACGGCGACTGGGAAATCGAACTGCCCGATTTCGCCCTGCAGAACGAGATGCTCTACAAGCTCTGGATGGTTTGGCCGTCCGGCGCCGACGAACGCCTGCCCGCCTATTGTCAACGGGTAGTACAAGACGAGGTAACGAAGGTGTTCTGCGCACAAGTCTGGGAACCAACGGCTTATGAGTGGAAAAACACCATCCCGCCGAAGCCCGGTCACCCGCTGATCTACGAAGCCCACATCGGGATGTCGTCGCAGGAGCCCAAAACTTCCTCCTACAAAGAGTTCCAGGAAACAGTTCTGCCGCGTATCAAAGACTTGGGTTACAACACCATACAGCTGATGGCCATCCAGGAGCACCCCTACTACGGATCCTTTGGCTACCAAGTGTCCAACTTCTTCGCCCCGTCGTTTCGCTTCGGCACCCCCGAAGAGCTGATGGAGCTCATCGACACCGCCCACGGGATGGGCATTTCCGTCATCCTTGACGTCATCCACTCGCATGCGGTGAAAAACGCCAAGGAGGGTATCGGCTACCTGGACGGCAGCGACCACCTATACTTCCACCACGGCGAAAAGGGGCTGCACAAGGTGTGGGACTCCCGCTGCTTCGACTACGGGAAACAGGAAACCATCCTCTTTCTGCTCTCCAACCTGAAATATTGGCTGCAGAAGTTCCATTTCGACGGTTTCCGCTTCGACGGCGTGACGAGCATGTGCTACCACGACCACGGACTCGGCGTGGATTTCATCGAATACGCCCAGTATTTCGACGGAAACGTGGATGAAGACGCCATCACCTACCTCACGTTGGCCAACAAACTCGTGCGCGAGGTGAAACCTGACGCGCTGACCATCGCCGAGGATGTGAGCGGAATGCCCGGCATGGCCTTCCCCGTGGAAAAGGGCGGCATCGGCTTCGACTACCGCATGTCCATGGGCATCGCCGACTACTGGATCAAGACCCTCAAGACCCAATCCGACAACGACTGGAGCATGGGCGAAATCTTCTTCAAAATGACCGACAAACGGGCCGAGGAAGAGACCATCAGCTATGTGGAGTGCCACGACCAGGCGTTGGTTGGCGACAAAACACTCATATTCAGAATGATCGACAAGGAGATGTACGACCACATGTCCGTACTCACGCCCAGTTTGATTGTGGATCGGGGAATCGCGTTGCACAAGATGATCCGTTTGGTGACCTTGACGTTATGCTCCGGCGGCTACCTCAACTTCATGGGCAATGAATTCGGTCATCCCGAGTGGATCGACTTCCCGCGGCAGGACAACGGCTGGTCCTTCTACCATGCCCGCCGCCAATGGAATCTGGCCGACGACGAGTTGCTGAAATACAGCGGGTTGAACCGTTTCGACCGGGATATGATCCACTGCGTCACAGAAAACCGGTTGCTTGACACGCGGCCGGTTGCCCTCTGCCAGAACGAGGGCGACAAAGTGTTGGCGTTCCAACGCGGCAACTGTCTGGTTGTCTTCAACTTCCACCCTGAGAAATCCTACTCTGACTACGCCATCGAATGCCCGTCTGGCAGCTACCGCATCATCCTGAACACGGACGACCCGCAATACCACGGTTTCGGCAACATCGACACGGAAGTGACCTACGACACCTCCATCCTCGACGGCAAGTCCCGCCTGCTGCTCTATCTGCCTTCGAGAACGGCGGTGGTGATGAGGCGGGGATAGGATTCCATACAATTTTTCCCCTTCTGACAAACTCTCTATTGTTTTACTTATCGGCATATTGACCGCGAAGTGACAAAATGAGAATATGTTGTCTCTCTTCAACTAGCTGATAGATAATTCTATTCTGCTTGTCTATACGACGAGACCAACATCCCGACAAGTTTCCTTTCAACTGTTCAGGATGCCCCATTCCTTTTTTATAATTTTCTTTTATAGAAACTAAAAGACGAGAAATCTTTTCCTTTTTTCGCAAATCACCAGATTGTTGCCAAATTTTCAAATCGTTTTTGGCTGCAGGCGAAAGAATTATTTCCATAAATTATCCACATCCAGAACATCATAATCCCCTCTTTGGTATGCAGCACTCCCCTCCTCTACTTTATGAACTATTTCGGGATTATATTCGCAATCTTCTGAATTGTCAATTGACACAACAGCTCCAAATTTCTTGATAACAGAGAGTAGCAAATCTATTTCGCGTCTGTTTTTATCATAAGTTATTGTTGCCGTACACATAATTGTTATTCTTATTACGCGGCAAAAATACAACAAATCTTGGACATGGCCTCATACTACGTATCCGTTGTTTTGAAAAAAGTGACGAACAACATGGTTTTGATATGTTTTCTGCTGTTTTCGCGTAATAATTGTCCTAAATAATTATAACAGCAATTATCATCCCCCCATCCTAAGAAAAACACTTGCAGGGCATTCCGATTGCAAAACGATAAAAGCAAAAAATTTCGTATCTTCGCGGCTTAAAACCAAAACCCTATGGCTGAAGATTTTGAAGATGAAGAACTGAACGAAGAATTGGACGAGAATTCTTCGGATGTCATTATACCACAGGAAGATACAGACGATAGCACGCAGGATGAATCGGGATTGCACAAAGTGATTTTCGCGCAGTCGATGTACCGCGAATGGTACTTGGACTACGCCTCCTACGTCATCCTCGACCGTGCGTTCCCCGACGTCTATGACGGTCTCAAACCCGTGCAACGCCGCATCCTGCACTCCATGGACGAGCTGGAAGACGGCCGCTTCAACAAGGTGGCGAACATCGTGGGTAACACCATGAAGTACCACCCCCACGGCGACCAGTCCATCGGGGCAGCGTTGGTACAGATGGGCCAGAAGCACCTGCTCATCGACACGCAGGGTAACTGGGGTAACATTCTCACTGGCGACGATGCGGCGGCTCCCCGTTACATCGAGGCGCGTCTCACCCCGTTCGCCAAGGAGGTGGTCTTCAACCACAAGACCACCGAGTGGCAGGTTTCCTACGACGGCCGTAACCGTGAGCCCATCGCGCTGCCCGTCAAGTTCCCGCTGCTGCTCGCCCAAGGCGTGAAGGGCATCGGCGTGGGCATGTCCACCCTCATCCTGCCCCACAACTTCAACGAGCTGATTGACGCCTCCGTACATATCCTGCGCGGCGAGGATTTCGAGATCTATCCCGACTTCCCGACCGGCGGCACCATCGATGTGAGCCGCTACAACGACGGGGCTCAAGGCGGCAAGATCCGCAACCGCGCTAAAATCAGCATCGTTGACAACAAGACTCTGGTAATCAACGAGATTCCTTACGGCACCACTACCGAAGACCTTATTTCCGAATCCACCAACTCCATCACCAAAGCCATTGACAGCGGCAAGCTGAAAATCAAGAAGATAGACGACAATACGGCGGCACAGGCGGAAATATACCTTCACCTGATGCCCGGTGTTTCCCCTGACCAGACCATCGATGCGCTCTACGCCTTCACCGACTGCGAAATCACCTACTCCACCAACGCATGTGTGATATGGAACGGCAAGCCCGTCTTCACTAACGTCAAGGACATCCTGCGCATCAACACCGAGAACACCCTCAATCTGCTGCGCAAAGAGCTGGAAATCGAGCTCGACGAGCTGCGCCAACAATGGCACAAGGTCTCCTTGGAGAAAATCTTCTTCGAAAAGCGCATTTACAAGGAGTTAGAGAAGGATGCCGAATCCTGGGATGCACAAATCGACCGCATCGAACGCGCCTTCGACCCCTACCGCCCGCTTTTCCGGCAAGAGATCACCCGCGACGATGTGCTCGCGCTTTGCGAGAAACCCGTCCGCAAAATCTCCAAATTCGACATCAAGGCCGCCATGGACAAGCTCGCCGAAATCGAGCTCAACATGGACGAAGTGCAGAACCATCTGGACCACCTCGTTGATTACGCCATCAACTATTTCTTGCAGCTGAAGAAGAAATACGGCGCCGAGCACAAACGTCTCACCGAAATCAAGAGTTTCGACAACATTAATGCGGTCACCGTGGCCGTAGCTAACCAAAAATTGTACGTCAACAAGAAAGAGGGCTTCATCGGCACCAACCTCAAGAAAGACGACGATGTGGAGTTCGCCTGCCTCTGTTCTGACTTGGACGACATCATCGTCTTCCACGAGAACGGCGAATGTTCCATCAGTAAGGTGGCCGACAAACACTTCGTGGGCAAGCACATCATCCACGCGGAGGTGTTCCGTCGCGGCGACGACCGGCAGATCTACAACATGATCTACTCCGCCGGCGTGAACGGCCCCGTCTATGCGAAACGCTTCAATGTGGGCGGCGTCACCCGCGACAAGAAATACGACCTCGTGAAGGGCAGCAAGAACGCCAAGGTGCTCTATTTCACCTCCAATCCAAACGGCGAGGCCGAAGTGGTGCATGTGAAACTCAAACCCAAGCCCAAACTCAAAAAACGCGAATTCGACTTCGACTTTGGCTCGTTAGCCGTGAAAAACCGCGCCGCGTTGGGCAACATCGTTACCCGTTACCCTGTGGCCAGCATCACATTGGCGCAAAAGGGCATCTCCACGCTCAGCGCCATCGACGTCTATTTCGAATCCGCTGTGATGCGTCTCAACAACGACGGCCGCGGCGAGTTGATCGGATCCTTCCACGAAGACGACAAGATTATAACAGTTTATAAATCCGGAAATTACAGAATCACAGGTTACGAAACCTCGCTCCACTTCGAAGACGATCTTGACATCATCCGTAAGTGGAAGCCTTCGATGATCATCACCGCCATCTATCAGCTCAAGAAGGACAAGAAGTACTTCATCAAGCGTTTCCAACCTGATGTGTTGATGAAAAAGGTCGATTTCTACCCTACCGACGGCACCGCCAAGTTGGTGGCCTACTCCATCGACTACCTGCCGCAAATCAAGGTGGTCTATCACGCGAAGAAGTCCGACACGGAAGACACCACCACGGTAATCCCTTGCGCCGAATTCGTGGAAATGACCACCGCCCGTGCCAAAGGCAAACGTCTCATTTTCAACGACATCAAGTCAGTGAAATTCATCGAGCCGCTGCCATACGAGGAGCCGGAAGAGGAACCCGAGCCCGAAATGCCCGAAGAGGTGGAGACTGTCGCTTCCATGGACGAGGAAATCGCCAAGGAGGTTTTCAACACCATCTCCGCCGACAAATCGGACCTTTCTCCCGAAACCGATGCACCCGGCACACAATTAGGGTTGTTTGATGAAGAATAATTATAAGAGCATCTTCCTTGAGCAGCCCCGGAGGGGCAAGACGCGCAGAGCGCTAATAACCCCACACAAGCGCAGCGCAGTGTGGGGCCAACTAGGCATCATCCTTGCACTTCTGTTCCTCAGCACCTCCTGTCGCGAGCGCATCGAACCGCCCACCTCATACGACATCCCAATTCCGAAGGGTTTCCCGACGATGTTGAACATACCTGCCGACAACCCGATGACGGTGGAGGGTGTGGAACTCGGACGGCTGCTCTTCCACGACCCGCACCTTTGCGGCTACACCGGCACAGAACCCGACTCGCTGATGTCGTGCGCCACCTGCCATCGTCGCGAATGCAACTACGACATCGGCACCGACAACCCGCGTTTCCCCGACGGGAAGCCGCGCGGCCGCACCACCGGGAAACCCACCATCCACAACGTCATGCCGCTAATGAACCTCGTCTTCAACCACGAAGGTTATTTCTGGAACGGTCTGATTTCCAACGACAACCCGAATCCAAAGCAACGGACCATCGAGGACATCGTGCTGATGGCCATCACCGCGGACGATGAGATGTGCGGAACAGAGGCAAGCGCCGTGGCCGCCATCAAAGCCGACAAGAAGTACCCGCCGCTGTTCAAGAAAGCATTTGGCAGCGAAGAGGTCACGATGGAACGCATCCAAAAGGCCATCGCACAATACGTACGCTCGTTAGTTGCTGGAAATTCCAAATTTGACCGTTACCTGCGCGGCGAGGAGCAGCTCACCCCTCAGGAGCTGCACGGCTACGTCCTCTTCACCACCGAAGAAGGGGCTGACTGCTTCCATTGCCACGGCAGTGCGGGCAGCCCGATGTTCACCACCAACCTTTTCTACAACAACGGGTTGGACGCACAATCCACCGACTCGCACGACCGGTCCTCTGTCACTGGAGATCCGCATGACCGTGGAGCCTACCGAGCCCCGTCGCTTCGAAACATCACCAAGTCCGCACCCTACATGCACGACGGCAGATTCAAGACTCTGGATGAGGTTCTGGAGTTCTACAATTCTGGAGTGCAGAACTCCCCGACTATCAGTCCGTTAATGCACCACGTCAACGATGGCGGAGTGCTTCTCACGCCAAACGAGATAGCGGACCTGAAGGCATTTTTGGAGACGCTAACGGAGGAGGATTAGATTTTCATGGTGATACTCTCACGAAGACTGACTACAAGGAATTTTGACATTTTATATGCAAATGACATCGGGTTTCCCATCATTCTTCATTCTTCATTCTTCATTCAGCATTCAGCATTCAGCATTCATAAATATGTCATCCGTGGTATTTCACAAAAAGTCCGACACCGAGCACTGCCAACACAATGAACACGATGAACAGCACAAACATAATGGTAAAGGCCACGACGGTTTTCAGGATAGTGCGCCACCAGCTGTAGCCACTAATCTGTTTGAGCGGGATTATCGTGAGAAATAATGCATAAGAAGTAAGTTTTGTCAAGCTGAAAAAATCGAACACAATGGAATAGACGGTGTACATATTGGCAATATATACTAACGAGATAAAGAGTTCTGGGTAGCGCAGATCAGGAATGTTTGGACTGTGTCGGAAAAAGAGGAAGAGGTTCCCGGAAATCAGCATCAAAAGCAACAAGATATTAATGCTGGGATATTTTTGCGAGAAACGTTCTATCTTATCCATTGCGCCGTATAAGATGGAATTAATTCGTGACTTCATAGGATGGTTTTCTTCAAAAGAACTATGCACACCTTCTTCATCGACGGTGACACTTAGTTCCTTGGCAGATGCATTTTCTTCAGAAGTGCCACTTGTATTGGATGTTTTCTTCGCTCCCTTCTCCTGTCTCACCTCCTCGGTGACATTTTCGGAATCGTCGTGGAGGGCGTGTCCTGTGATGTTCAGCCCGTGGGTCACGAGGAGGGAGACCGCCGCGAGCAGGAAATACATTTTGAAAGGGGCGAAATAGGATACTCTCTTGCCACGGAGATAGTCAAGGATCAGGTGGCCGGGACGCAGGATGAGGTCAAGGATGGTGCGGAACATGCCGCGCTCACCCATGCCGTAGGCTTCGGCGAAGTTCTCCGCCGCCACCTTCATGGAAAAACGGTCGGTGTTTGCCGCCTGACCGCAACGAGGACAGTAATTGCCAGTATAATGATCATGGCAATTCAGACATTCGTGCTCCTCGTTGGACATCGGGGCAACCTCGCGAGGCCGTTCCCGCCACGCCCGGAACTGCTGGATTTTCTCTTTAATATTGAATTTCCTTTTCATAATTATGGCGCAAAAATAATGATTATTCGGATATGTTTGAACAATAAAAATAGGGTTGCCATTTTGTGACAACCCTACATTGTTGTAAACCGAACGTGGTCTGTAAGGGCGAATAATTATTCGCCTCTACATTCGTTATCAATTCTCCAATTCCTCGGCAATCGCCTTGCGGATCAGATCGACAAAACCCTCCAGCGGCATCGTGCCGTCGTTGATGTTGCCGTGGCGACGGACTGAGACGGTGCCGTCCTTCTCCTCATTCTCGCCCACGATGACCATGTAGGGCACCTTGGCGGTTTCGGCATCGCGGATCTTGCGGCCAGTCTTCTCGCTGCGCTCATCGATGTAGCAGCGGATGTCCTGCTCATCCAAAGCGGCCTGCACCTTGCGGGCGTAGTCCATATACTTCTCGCTAATGGGCAGGATGACGACCTGGTCGGAGGTGAGCCACAACGGGAAATTGCCGCCGGTGTGCTCCAACAGCACGGCCACGAAACGCTCCATGGAACCGAATGGGGCACGGTGGATCATCACGGGACGCTTCTTTTGACCGTCAGCATCCGTGTATTCCAGACCGAAACGCTCGGGCAGGTTGTAGTCCACCTGGACAGTACCCAACTGCCACTCGCGACCAATGGCGTCCTTCACCATGAAGTCGAGCTTCGGACCATAGAAGGCGGCTTCGCCCTCCACCTCGATGGTGTTCAGACCCTTTTCGGCAGCTGCCTCGATGATGGCGCGCTGTGCCTTCTCCCAGTTCTCATCGCTACCGATGTACTTCTCCTTGTTGTTCGGGTCACGCAACGAAACCTGAGCCTTGTAGTTGTCGAACTTCAAGGTCTTGAAGATGTAGAGGATGATGTCGATGACCTTGCAGAACTCCTCCTTGATCTGGTCGGAGGTGCAATAAAGGTGCGCATCGTCCTGCGTAAAGCCACGAACCCTGGTCAAACCGTGCAGTTCACCGCTCTGCTCGTAACGATAGACGGTGCCGAACTCCGCGAGACGGAGAGGCAGCTCCTTGTACGAGCGCGGACGGGCGGCGTAGATCTGGCAGTGGTGCGGGCAGTTCATCGGCTTGAGGAAGAACTCTTCGCCCTCTTGCGGCGTGGTGATCGGACGGAAGGAGTCCGCACCATATTTGGCATAGTGACCGGAGGTCTTATAGAGGTTCACGTTACCGATATGCGGGGTGATGACCTGCAGGTAACCATACTTTTTCTGCACCTTGCGGAGGAATTGCTCCAGGCGGTCGCGCAGCGCGGCACCTTTCGGCAGCCACAATGGCAGGCCTTGTCCCACCAGCGGGGAGAAGGTGAACAACTCCATCTCACGACCCAGTTTGCGGTGGTCGCGTTTGGCAGCCTCTTCGAGGAGGGCCAAGTATTCGTCCAACTCTTTCTTTTTCGGGAAGGTGACGGCATAGATACGGGTCAGCTGTTTGCGCTTCTCGTCGCCGCGCCAGTAAGCACCGGCTGTCTTGAGCAGCTTGATGGCCTTGATGGCAGAGGTATCGTGCAAGTGCGGGCCACGACAGAGGTCTGTGAACGGACCGCTCTCGTAGAACGAAATCTGACCGTCTTCCAGACCGTCGATAAGTTCCAGCTTGTATTCGTCGCCTTTCTTCTGGAAATACTCAATAGCCTCTGCTTTGGGGACTTCGCGGCGCACGAACTGAATCTTCTGGGAAGCCAGCTCCTTCATCTTCTCTTCAATCTTCGGGAAGTCGTCGGAAGAGATGGTGTAGTCCATGAAATCAATGTCATAATAGAAGCCGGTCTCGATGTGCGGACCGATACCGAACTTCACGCCTGGATAGAGCGACTCGATAGCCGCTGCCATCAAGTGTGCGGAGCTGTGCCAGAAGGTGTCCTTACCTTCGCGGTCGTTCCAGGTGTAGAGCGTGAGGGTGGCATCCTCATTGATGGGTTTGTCGAGTTCCACCATTTGGTCGTTCACTTTGGCCACCAGCACGTTGCGTGCTAATCCTTCACTAATGGCCTGCGCCACCTCGTAAGGGGTGCAGCCCTTTTCCATTTGTTTAATAGAGCCGTCAGGCAATGTAATGTTGATCATATTGGGTCTATTTTTCCTTTTTTCAAAATAATCGGCAAAGATACATTTTTTTTGCTTTTGGCTATTGGCTTTTAGCCATTGGCTATTAGCCCCAACCATTCTACATTCATTATTCTACATTCATCATTTTACTTCACCCAGACCTCATCCACAAAGAGCCACGCCTGCTCGCCCGCGCTGAGGTGCCATTCGGGCAGCTTGCCGTAGTTCTTGATGACAATCTTGACATAGCGGGCGTTGGCATCGCCTTTCACCTCCAAATCCTGGATGTGCGCGCCTTCTGTACGTGCGGAAGTAATAGTCACATTACTGAACGGTTTGTAGTTATTGCCATCTTCCGAAACGAAAACCTCCATACTCTTGGGATAGAATATCCAAGCGCGTTGTTCCTCCAAGCAACCAGCACCGACGGTGGTGATTTTCTTCACCTCGCGGAGGTCGATGATCAGTTCACAGTCGGTGGTGAAGCCCTGCCAACCGCCGATACGGTAGTTCACCTTGCCTCTGGCATTGTCAATCAAGCCCTCATTTCCTCCTGCATAATACTGATTGTCAGGCTTGGTGACATAGGTGATATCCTTATCACGGACATATCGCACGTATTGAGCCTCAACCACTTGGCTCATCCGGCCCTTTCCATCCACGGCAACCGCCTTGACAGTCATGTCTTTGTCCACCGTTATCGGTTCGGTATAAAGGATTCCTGTTTTAGGCGAAGGTGTTTTTCCGTCTATTGTATAATATATCTCATATCCACCTGCTTTTGTCCCTTCCTTTGACGGCAATTTGGATTTACTCAACGATTCCACAGATCCCTTCTTCAACGCATCAGTACCTTTCGGTGATTCAACAGTGCCCTTCTTTGGCTCAATAGTACCCTTCTGCAATTCAAGAGTGCCTATTGTAGATTCCTTTGAGTCATTGCGCATATCCAATGATCTTGTCGCATCTTTGCTGACCTTGGATGTTTCCTTGCCTTTTCGGTTATTATCCACCACATTTGGAACGCTTATTGCGATACGTGTTTGGTCACGGAAAGAGACTTTGTCGGTGGAGAAAACTGGAACGGGCACAATGCAATCAGATGCCTCTATCTTCGTAACGGGCAAGTCTCCCGTTTCTTTGCCCCATGTAGGACTCGGTTGGTCACCCATCTTGAATTCAATCACGCCGCCCTTGGCAATATCTTCATAGGTGAGATACGACCTCGTCAGCGAATCTCCATTAAGGGTCATCGACTCAATGAAGGGGTTGTCTCCTTTCCTATTAATAGTCAGTGTCTTACCGTTCTCAAGTTTTAGTTCCACCTTGTCAAACAACGGATAACCGATGACATACTGGTTATTGCCTGGACATACAGGGTAAAAGCCCAAAGCGCTGAAGACATACCATGCAGACATCTGTCCGCAGTCCTCGTTGCCACAAAGACCGTCGGGCTTGGAAGAGTAAAGACTGGTCATTATCTTTTTCACAAGAGCCTGCGTCTTGTCCGGCCGGCCCACAAAATTGTACAAGTAGGCGGCATGATGACTCGGTTCGTTGCCGTGGGCATATTGCCCGATGACCCCAGTGATGTCGGACTGCACACGCCCGGACATTGACGAAGAGGAATTAAACAGTTTGTCAAGGAACTGTTCCATTCTCTTATCACCGCCCATAATCTTAATATATGTATTAAAATCTTGTGGCACGTATGTGGTATATTGCCAACAGTTAGCCTCGGTATAGAAATTATTAACCTCCCGGGGGTTGAACGGGCTGGCGAAACCGCCATTCATCCTTCCATGCATAAAACCGTTGGGATCTATAAGGTTTTTATATGATTGGGCACGATGTATGTATTCCTTGTAAATATCTTGATCTCCAATGGCTTTCGCAAACATCGCGATGCACCAGTCGTCATAAGCATACTCAAGAGTCTTGGATACGGATTCGTTTTCCATATTCCCAGGCACAAAACCGAATTTGGCATATTCACGGCGTCCGAGTTTGTCAAGATTGGCGGTGACAATCATGGCTTTGAGCATTTCCTTGGTGTCTTGGATTTTAATCCCTTTCTTATAGGCATCCAAAACTACCGGCACAGCATGGTAGCCGATCATGCACCATGTCTCGCAGGAAGACAGCTCCCACATGGGCAGGTAGCCGCTCTGACGGAACTGGTTCAAGAATGTGTAGAGAAAATCACTGCTGCGTTTCTGGTCGATGATGTTCAACAATGGGTGCAACGCCCTGTAGGTGTCCCAAAGCGAGAAAACCGTGTACATCTTGTGTTCCTTGTCTGTATTATGGATTTTCTGATCCTCACCACGATAGCGCCCGTCTAAATCTGAATAGAGATAGGGGGAGGTAAAGCAGTGGTAAAGAGCCGTATAGAAAGTCTTCAAGTACTCTTCGTTTTTGGAAGTCACCTTGATTTTCCCTAATTCCTTGTTCCAGTTTTCCGTGGCGCTTTTGCGCACTTTGTCGAAATTGAAATCACGGATTTCGGTCTGGTTGTTGATGGCACCGTCCATGTCCACGGCAGAAATGGCCACCTTCACCACCACCATCTTGGTGTTTTCAGGAAAATAGAGTACCGCCTTGCAATTGGTGCCTTTCAATTCCTTGACATTCACCGGTTTGTCATCCTGATAATAGACCACAGACTCAACCGGAACTGAGGTTTTCAGTGAGAAAGCACAATATTGGTCGTCGTTCCATGCTTCGGAGCGGCGGTATCCAACCAAATCATTGGCTTTCAAGGTCATATAGCTCTCCAGCGTCTTGTCGCGGTGCTGCAAATCCACAATGATACCGTGTTTGCCATTTCTCGGGAATGTGTAACGGTGGACACCCACATAGTTGGCGGCGGTCATCTCCGCCTGGATGCCGTTTTTGAACTTCACCGAGTAGTAGCCCGGTTCTGCTTTCTCCTGCTCATGGCTGAACTCCAACGCGTATTTCTCGTTGATGACGGAGGGGTCGCCAATGAACGGGGTAACCAAGATGTCGCCATAGTCTGAACAGCCGGTACCGCTGAGGTGGGTGTGCGAGAAACCGTAAATACGGCTGTCGCTGTAGTGGTAGCCGGAGCATCCGTCCCAACCGTCAAGACGGGTGTCAGGGCTGAGTTGCACAGCACCGAACGGCAGAATCGCACCCGGGTAGGTGTGTCCGTGCCCGTCCGTGCCGACAAAGGGGTTAACATACTGCGACTGAGCACCTGCCATCATCACGAAGGCAAACAACACAGACATTATCAAAGTTGTCTTTTTCATTTTATCGTTTGTTTTAATTATTTGTTCGTTCTTTTTTGAATGATCAAGACGCAAAAACTCAGATCCCTACCATCACCTATTCAGCATTCAGCATTCCGCATTCTTTGAAACTCTCGCCGTCACAAAACACAGATACACCAAGCAGCAAAGCGGCACGATGAAGGCGTAGCGGATGCCGACACCCGCCATGGCGCCCGTGAACAACGGCACGATAGCCGCACCCACGATGGCTGTGGTCATCAGTCCCGAGATTTCGTTCGACATCTCTGGCTTGTGATCAACACAGATGGAGAAAATGAGCGGGAAGATGTTGGCGAAACCGATGCCAATTAAGATGAAGCTCAACCAAGTAGTGAAGGCGTTGTAAGGCAGGAACAGCAGCAGGTTGCCGATAATGGAGACCGCCACGGTGATGCCGAGGAATTTCTTCGCGCTCATCTTCTGCAAGATGACACCGCCGAGGAAACGTCCCACAAACAGAGAGATAATCAACACAATGTTGCCCATAGCCGGGGTCACGCTCGTGTTCTCACTCAAAATCGACGGGATGCGGTTGAACATGGAGGCCTCCGCACCACAATAGAAGAAAATGGCGAGGAACATCATCAGGATGAAGGGGTTACCCAATGCTCTGATGCAGTTGCCCAACGTGGTCGGTTTCTCGTCCGATTTGCTGACGTTGCTGGGCACGAAAACGACAACCATGACCAGCGTGATGAGCAGCACCACCGCGAAAATCGGGAATAGGATGCGGAAACCCATATCGATGGTCTCGCCGCCCTCCGGGGTGAACGAGAACCAGCCGTACTTCATCAGCGACGTGCCGATGAGCACCAGAATCAGCGATGTGGAAAGCGTGCCGATGGCCTTCAGCGACTGCGCGAAGGAGAGCATACTGGAGTATTTGCCTTCTTCGGAAACATCGCGAATCAACGGATTGCCAGACACTTGCAGGATGGTAGCACCCGCGCCCATCAGCAGTACCGCCAACAGGATAATCGGAAAGTTGAAGGCGAGAATGGGGAGCACCGCGCCGGCGAGGAAGAGAATCAGACCGATGGTGAGCATCTTCTTCTTGCCAATTTTGGACTGCCACACGCCCGTGGGCACTGACAGGACACCGAACATAATCATACCCGACAGGGAGACCAGCGAGGCTGTGAACGGCGTGACATTAAACGCTTTTTCCACCACGGAAACGAGCTGGCCGGCAGCATCGCCAAAACCCATGGCCAGAAACACGAAAAACACGGAGATTAGGGATAATTGTTTCTTCATAATAATGGTTATTGGTTATAGGTTATTGGTTATTGAAGCTTATAGTTTATAGTTGTTTATTGTTTATTGTTTATTGTTATTGGTTATTGTTGGAATCAATTGATGCGCATAATTTGAATATCTTCCACGTTCAGGCGGACCTTCAACCAGTTGAGCAGGCGACGCTCGGCTTCAGAATGGGTGGTTCCGTCCTTCCACTTCAAATAAATCACCGGCATAGGCATTACAGTAAGGCTGTCTGCATCGTAGCACTGCATTTCCACGATGGCAACTTGTTGAATATCTTTGTATTGCGATTTGATTTCCCTGACAACCTGCTTGGTGTTCTCGGAAGAACCGGTCAGTTTGTCGAGCTGGGCACGCAACGCCATGATCGTAGAATCCTGACTGTCAATAACAGCATCCTTCTTCTCAATAAGATCTTCCACCAACTGCGTCTGCTGCGTGATGTCAAGCACGCCTTCTGTCTGCTTGATGACTAATTTGGCACGCCCAAGACCATACTCCGTCCGCATAACATTCTGCATCCGGGCGATGTCTTCCACCGTCAACGGCTTCCCGATAACCCGCAGTGTAACCGTCTGTTCTTTTTTTTCGTATTTACGCTGCGCGTCAATAAGCTGCACATTTTCAAAGTAGGATGTCTGCTGAATGTCATGTACAAACTTGATGGCCTGTGAGTTAAAAGAAGACTCGCGCACGAGGTTGATGGCCATGAAGACGCTTGGGATCATCACTAAAATGGCAAAGAGGTACGTCATCCGCTTCACCGCATTGAGACGGGTCTGGTTCAAATAACGCTTCTGCGGGAAGCTCAGGAAACGCACCATAATGAACGTGGCCAAGGCGATGAAGAACGAATTGATGAAAAAGAGGTATGCCGCCCCGCCGAAATACCGCATCTGCCAGGTAGCCAGGCCATAGCCGGCAGTGCAGAGCGGCGGCATCAACGCTGTAGCGATGGCCACACCGGAAATCACCGTGAAAGGCTGAATCTTACGTGAAGTGGCCACGATGCCCGCCAGACCGCCGAAAAAGGCGATGATGACGTCGAAAATCGTGGGCCGCGTGCGCGCCAACAACTCCGACTGCGCCTCACTCAACGGCGAAATCAGAAAATACAATGTGGAGGTCACCAAACTGATGGCCACCATGATGAGAAAATTACGCAACGACCGTCTGAGCAGCTCCTCGTCCAACGTGCCGATGGAGAGCCCCACGCCCAAAATGGGACCCATAATCGGTGAAATCAACATGGCGCCGATGATGACCGCCGTGGAATTCACATTCAACCCGACAGAAGCCACAATGATGGCGAAAGCCAGTACCCACAGGTTCACCCCCCGGAACTCCACACTGCTGGAAATATACTTGACAGTGGCCTCGTAATCCGTATCCTCTTTCAATTTGGTAAAAGCCAACACATCGTACCAAAACTTCCGTATCCACACACGGAAACTATGGTGCCTCTTGACGGGGGTTGTGGTTTCGTTTATTTGGGATTCTTCTTCCATAATGTAGAATGTAGAATGAAGAATAATTATGAATTATGAATTATGAATTATGAATGATGAATGATGAATAAACCATGACGAAAACGGGAATCTTAATTATCAATTATCAATTATCCATTATCCATTATCCATTATCAATTATCAATTTTATCGGATCATCCCAACAATGTCTTTGACCGTGACGGCCTGCTGTTCGCCGGTCTGCATGTTCTTCAAAGTATAAACACCTTGGCTGCGTTCGTTCTCACCGGCCATGATGACGTAGGGGATGCCTTTGGCGTTGGCGTAGTTCATCTGTTTGCCGATTTTCGCGCTGTCGGGATAGATTTCCGCCGGAATGCCCGCGTCACGAAGCGCTTTCAGGCCTTTCAGGGCGTATATCTCGTCCTCACCGCCGAAGTTCACAAACATGGCGGTTATTGGCGTGAGGATGTGCTGCGGGAAAAGGTTCAGCTCGTTGAGCACGTCGTAGATACGCTCGGCGCCGTAGGAGATGCCCACGCCCGACATGTTCTTCAGCCCGAAGATACCAGTGAGGTTGTCGTAGCGGCCGCCCCCGGAGATGCTGCCCATCGCCACGTCCAGTGCCTTGATCTCGAAAATGGCTCCCGTATAGTAGTTCAGACCGCGAGCGAGCGTCACGTCTATTTCCAAACGAGTGGCTATCTGCATTTTAGCCACATAATCCAACACCTTGCGCAACTCCGCCACACCTTGGAGTCCGGTTTCGGAACCGGCCAGCATCAGCTCCAACTTCTGCAAGACCTCCTCATTGGACAAGCCATTGAGTTCGAACAGCGGTGACAGTCCGTTAATGGACTCTTGCGAGATGCCGCGTTCCAGCATCTCGGCGCAGACGGCCTCGCGTCCGATTTTGTCGAGTTTGTCGAGGGCGACACATAGGTCGGTCACCTGTTCGGCGTTGCAGAAAATCTCGGCGATGCCGCTGAGGATCTTGCGGTTGTTGATTTTCATCACGATGTTGATGCCGAAGGCGCGGAACACCTCATCGGTGATTTCCACCAGTTCGGCCTCATTGAGCAGGGAGTTGCTGCCGATGATATCGACATCGCACTGGTAGAACTCGCGATAACGGCCTTTTTGCGGACGGTCGGCGCGCCACACGGGCTGCATCTGGTAGCGTTTGAACGGGAAGGTGAGCTCGTTCTGGTGCTGCACGATGAAACGGGCGAAAGGAACGGTCAAATCGTAACGGAGACCTTTCTCGCAAAGCTGGGCCGCCAGTTTGTTCGTGCTCTGCGTTTCATCCTGGAAATCAACCCCTTTGGTGAAATCGCCGGAGTTCAGAATCTTGAAAAGCAGGCGGTCGCCTTCCTCGCCGTACTTGCCCATAAGAGTGGAGAGGTTCTCCATTGCCGGGGTCTCGATGGGGAGACAGGCGTGCTTGTGGAAGACCTTGCGGATGGTGTCGAAGATATAATTGCGCCGCATCATCTCGACGGGCGTGAAATCGCGTGTGCCTTTTGGAATAGAGGGTTTTACCATATTACGTGATATTTCAAAACAATCGGCAAAGATACGATTTTTTTACTTAATCTTAAACCATTGGCTCAGGATGTGATTTTTTGCTTTCAAAGTAAATAAACAATGTCTGAATGTAACTTTAATTTATGTACATTTGCGGCTGTTTTTCAGGCGTATTTTAACAACGCCAAATAAATTCATTGTTTTTTCGTAAACAATTAAAAATCAATATCATGAACCGTAAAGTAACAATTATGACCTTAGTGTTAGCGACCGCTGTTCTGGGCGGTGCGTGTAAGAAGAAAACGGCCGAGAATCCCGATCTGGCCAACAACCCCTTCATGAAGGAGTGGAACACCCCTTACGGCGTTCCGCCTTTCGATGAAATCAAAACCTCCGACTATCTACCTGCTATCCAGGAAGGTATGCGCCAGCAAGCGGAGAACATCCAGGCCATCTGCGACAACAGCGAGGCACCGACTTTCGGCAACACCATCATCCCGTACGAATACAGCGGCGAACTGCTGACCAAAGTGTCCGCCGTCTTCATGAACCTTGCCGAATGCATGAACAGCCCGGAAATGGAGAAGCTCTCCGACACCATCTTCCCGATGCTCACCCGTCACGGTGACGACATCATGCTGAACGCCAAGCTGTTCGAGCGTATCAAAACGGTCTATAACAACCGTGACAAAGAAAACCTCAACGAAGAGCAAAAACGTCTGTTGGAGGTCATTTACAAGGATTTCGAACGCGGTGGCGCGAACGTGCCCGCTGACAAACAGGACCGCTTCCGTGAGATCAACGAAAAGCTCTCCTCGCTAACCCTCAAATTCGGCAACAACGTTCTCGCCGCCACCAACTCCTACGCTTTGTTCGTGGATAACGAAGAAGACCTCAAAGGACTGACAGAGGGACAGTTGGCTGCCGCGAAAGAAGCCGCTGCCGACATGAAGGACGCCAAAGGCAAGTACGCCTTCACGGTACACATCCCCTCTATGGAGCCGTTCCTCCAAAACTGCCAGAACCGCGAACTGCGCAAGGAACTCTGGACGGCTTACTCCACCCGTTGCTTGGATGGTGACAATTCCAACAAACAGATTATCAACGAAATCGTCAACCTTCGACTGGAAAAGGCACAAATTCTCGGCTACGACAACTACGCCAACTATGTCTTGGACGACTGCATGGCCAAGAACGCCGACAATGTCTATGAACTGCTGATGAAAGTTTGGGAGCCCGCCCTTGCCAAAGCAAAGGAGGAAGCCGCCATTTATCAGAAGATGATGAACAAAGACGGCATTTCCGGCGACCTGCAACCCTACGACTGGCGTTATTACACGGAGAAGCTTCGCAAAGAGAAATACGACCTCAACGATGACGACATCCGTCCATACCTCGCCCTCGATTCCGCCCGCAAAGGCCTCTTCTACGTCTGCGAGCGTCTCTACGGCCTCACCTTCCGCGAAAACGAGGAAATCCCTGTGTATCACAAAGATGTGAAGGCCTACGAGGTGATTGACAACAACGAGGTCATCGCGGTGGTCTATATGGACTTCTTCCCGCGCGAGAGCAAGCGCAGCGGCGCGTGGATGACCAACTTCCGCGAGCAATACTACGACCGCGACGGCAACAACCACATCCCCATCGTATCGTTGGTCTTCAACTTCACGAAACCTGTCGGCGACAAGCCCTCCATGCTGAACATCGACGAGACGCAGACCCTCTATCATGAGTTCGGTCACGCCTTGCACAGCATTCTGTCGCGCTGCCACTACCCCACCCTGTCGGGCACCAACGTCCCGCGCGACTTCGTGGAGATGCCTTCGCAGTTTATGGAGCACTTCGCCTTCGAGCCGGAGGTGTTGAAGGTCTATGCCCACCACTACCAGACCGGCGAGCTGATTCCCGACGCGTTAGTCAAGAAGATCGAAGCCGCCGCCACCTACGGTCAGGGCTTCATCAACACCGAGCTCTTGGCCGCCTCCATTTTGGACATGGACTACCATACCGTCACTGCACCTGTCAGCATCCAATTGCCTGATTACGAGGAGCAGCAGATGGCCAAAATCGGTCTGATCCCGTCCATCATCTCCCGTTACAGAAGTCCGTACTTCCAGCACATCTTCGCCGGCGGCTACGGCGCGGGCTACTACAGCTACACCTGGTCGGCGGTGCTGGACAACGATGCCTATCAGTGCTTCAAGGACCACGGCATTTTCGACCCGACCACGGCCACCTCGTTCCGCACCAACATTCTGGAGCGCGGCAACACCGCCGATGTCCACGATCTCTACCTCGCTTTCCGCGGGCAGGAGCCGTCTATCGAGCCGCTGCTGAAGAACAGAGGGCTGAAATAATTTGTAATTAGTAATTAGTAATTTGTAATTATAGTCCGGCATGGGAGGTGGTTTCCATGCCGGACTGTTTTTTACTTTCCGTTGTGCTTCCAGACCGTCTTGCCGATGCGGGCGATCTCGTTGCGCAACGTCTTGGGAGATAGCACCTCGGCGGTGATGCCGAGCGAGAGCAACTCTTGGATGAAGTCGAAGGTGGGACGGAGAAAGTAGGTGAAGATGGAATAGTCCTCCGTGCGCTCGACCTCCTCTTGCGACGGGTGCAACGGCAGCGTGCGCAAGTATTTCGACTGGAAGGCGTCCACCTTCAGCCTGATCAGCTGCGGTTCCTCCTCAGTCATCATCACCCCGAAGCAGGTGCCGAAGAACTCTGCCGCGTTGAAGTCGGCGGGCAGATTGAAGCTCTCAAACTCAATGTCGATATCCTGCATCCTATCCAGCGCATAGACTTTCAGCGGACTGTCGCCGTACTTGCCCAACAGGTACCACCGACGTTTGAAGACCTTCAGCGCGTAGGGTTCCACATGGTAGAAATTCGACACGTAGTCATCTTCTACCCAGAACGGTTTATAGCTGAATGTCAGCATTTTATTATCGCGCATCGCCTCCAGGATGGTGGGCAAGAACTCCTTGCCGGAGGGGATCTCCTCCAGGAGGATGCGGTCTTTCAGCTGGCTGCTCTCCTCCAGTTGGCTGTTGAGCGACAGCGCATCGAGGAGCCACCCTTTGAAACCAGAGCTGTCCTTCAGGTCGCCACTGTTGGCGATATAGTAGGAATTGGTGCTTTTGTGACAGGCAATCTCGATGCCGAACAGCTCGTGCACCGCCGCCACATGGTTGTGGAACGAGCGTTTGGGGTAGTCCTCCCCACCAGAAAGCAAGTCGTTGCGTTTCCACTTGTCACGAATTGTACTGAACGTGATTCCCTCGAATCCTGCTTGGTTCACCGTGTCTATCAGCCAAATATACTTTCTTATAAGCTCTTTTGTCATAACTGTTGGATTTAAAATCGACGCGGCAAAGATAGGCAAATGGTATGAAAGTTGATGGCAGAGTTGAAAAATTATGTTGCCAAAGTTTTTCATTCAGAATTTTTCACTGTGCTATGGAATGGCACAGTGGTGGTTTATTTTTGCAGCGTCAAAATTAATGTAATTATGATGAAAAAAAACAACCTTATTCAGATTCTGAGCTTCCTCGCCGTACAGATGGAAGACTCTGAAACGCAATTGATTAACGCCATTGCACCGGGCACACTACCGGAATATGAACGGCCAAGACGCCGCAGTGAAAGAAGAGAATCGTTTGTGTCGGACGAGCCTCGTTACAAATCCGAAATGGTGGATCAAGTGGTACTGAAAAACAAACAGCTTGCTGATTTTTTAGCTGTTACACCGTTACAGGCAGCCATCTTCGTGGCCGGTTTCGCCCAAAATGTTGACCGCAAGGACTTCGACAAGGACAACATTTGTTCGTTTTTCGGCATCAAAAGCATGGAGTTTCTGATGATGAGAAACGACTTTGAAGAACTGGTGCGCAAACGCATCTTTTTGGCTGAAACGACACATCAGTTCAGTGAAAGAAACGACTATATTATTAATCCGCAGGTGAAAGAGGCCATTTTCGACGACAAAAAGTTGGATTTGAAAACGCTTAAAGCACCTGATTTTGACCGTTATAAGTTCGTAAATGCAGTTTCGAATCTCATCGAAAGCCGGGAGAATGAGAAAGTGTCCAGCTTGCGTCTCTTTAGACAAATAGGACCTTTGGAAAAGCAGCACAAAAATCTCACTTTTGTAAAAAACTTCCTCAAACTGAATTTTGACGTAGAAGTTCGCACACTTTTTTACGAAGTCTGCGACGATTTCGTCACCACTCGTGATCGTGAAAGCGACATAGAGTGTACCCTGAAAGACATTTATGCAGAAACGTGCCTAAGAATCGATGTGGCCAAAGAACTCAAGGAAGGGGAGCACGAACTGCAAAAAGCCGGCCTCATTGAGGTAACTCAAGGCAGCATGTTTTCCGATGCATCCATCGTTCTCACCGACAAGGGTAAGCAGCTGTTTTTAGAGGAAGACTACGACCTTTTCAGCACCGACAATCGCAGTCAGAGTTTGATTTATCCTGACAAAATCGCGGAAAAGTCCATGTTCTACGACAAAGAACAATCCGAGCAGTTAGAACTTCTCAAAGAAAACCTTTTGGAAGAGAAATTTTCAGAACTGCAAAATCAATTAGAGAAACTGGCAATGCCGAAAGGTGTTGCCGCCTTGTTCTACGGTCTGCCCGGCACCGGCAAGACCGAGACAGCCATGCAGATTGCACGCATCACGGGGCGGGCGGTGTGCCACGTGGATATCAGCGCGGCAAAGAGCTGCTGGTACGGTGAGAGTCAGAAACTCGTGAAGGGCATCTTCACCAACTACCGCAGACTTTGCGAGAAGGAGAAGCAGAAACCCATCCTGCTCTTCAACGAGGCCGACGCTCTGTTGAGCAGCCGCCAGAACATCAACAATGCCAGCGGCTCCAGCAGTGTGGCGCAGACCGAGAACGCCATCCAGAACATCATCTTGGAGGAGATGGAGAAGCTCGACGGCATCCTCATCGCCACCACCAACCTCACCGGCAACCTCGACAGCGCCTTCGCCCGCCGATTCCTGTTCAAGGTCGAGTTCGGGCAGCCCACGGTGGAGGCCAAGCAGAGCATCTGGAAGAGCAAGTTGGAGTGGCTCCCCGACGAGGATTGCCGGGCGTTAGCCACGAAGTTCGACTTCTCCGGCGGCGAGATCGACAACATCGTCCGCAAGGTCGTGATGGAGGAAGTGCTTCACGGCACCCGCCCTACTTTGGCGGAAATCGAGGAGCTGTGCCGTCACGAGAAGATCGGGAACGGGTGCAACGGGGGAAGTATCGGATTCCAGGCGTAGGGACGTGGCATGTAGAGACGTGCCGTGGCGCGTCTCTACAGTGCCACGCGCTGGCACACCCCTGCCTTATCTTTGCCGCGTTTTCAGTATTCACCAACAGTTGCGCCCGACACGTATCAGGGTTATGATGATGTACACATTAAATTTTCCGAACGGCATGAGCCAGACGTACTCCACGTCCGGCGAACTGATGAACGCAGCACACAAGATGGGCGGCACCGCAAAATCGATAGGCAACAAGACCTACGTGTTCGTGCCGAAGAAGTAGAACGAAGGGCGGGAGCAAATTCCCGCCTTTAATTAAATTGCAAAAGGAATGGACATGCTGGACGAAACCAAATCTTCCGTATCCGACTTCACCAACGACCTGAAACTCATCAAGGCCTTACTGCTGCACGAGAACAACTGCAGCTGCACGACCCTTGTTTACAAGCAGAAAATCGCTGACGAGTGGAACTGTATGGAGGGAAAACTTCAGTTTGAAGCCTTCTGGACATTCATCAACCCCAATCCGGATGCACCAAGATACGAGTTTTCAAGAATGGGCTTTGTATTTGAGATGCTGTTGCGTTGCGAGAAGGATGAATACGGCAACTTCGTGGACGTGGGTGCACAACTGAGCCGAAACAAGCATTATCTGTCAGAGCGGTGCCTGTCCGCCATGATGGATCCCGAGACCAAGGAGGTGCCGTTCCTCCAAAGCGACAAGTCCCTAAGCGAGCTGATAAACGAGGAATTTGGCCTTCCTGTTGTCCCTAAAGAGATCACCTGCGGCATGTTCGCGCTTTGGTTCGCCGTGAAAGTGGTGTTCGGCCGCCTGTGGTCGTGGTTCTGCTTCGGTGTCCTGGACAACCCGCAGAATTGTTTCACGACCGAAACCGGCGAGGCGGGGTGCAATGTCTTGCGAGACTTCCTCACCGTGATGGTTGAGACCGACGAAGAAGAACTCATCCCGACAGGGAGGACGTTAGGGGATTATCTGGATTTGGAGGCAGAGGTGGATGATTGGAGGTAGGTTTCGCAATCGTGCAATCAGGATTCCATATTATGCTGTTCCGCGTCCTTGCGAAACGGAGATTCCGCCAGACGCTTCGCGTCTTGCGGAATGGTGCATCGTGCACAGGGAACAGATGGAAAAGATGGGTATCTTTGCCGGCTCAACATTATCAAACAATTGTTATCTTTGCACAAATTCCTATTCAAAAATGAAAACCATTCCCAATCACAACGCTAAAATCTTCACGGACAACATAGAGGAGTTAGCGCTTGAACAAATTCAGCGCCTGCTTTCCGTCAAGGTGTTCGCCGACTGCAAAATCCGTATAATGCCCGATGTGCATGCCGGCGCGGGCTGCGTGATCGGTTTTACGGGCAACTTGGGCGACAAAGTGATCCCCAACATTGTGGGAGTTGACATCGGCTGCGGCATCCTCGTGCAACCGCTCGAAGTGCCGGAATCAATTGATTTCCACGCGCTCAACAACTTCATCCTGAAGGCCATACCGTCGGGGCGCGACTTCCGCAGTGACCAATACCTGCCGCTGCCCCACAAGTATATGGAGGTCTATTCCGAGGCCAAAGCCATTATTCGTGAGCTGTACAGCTACAGACTTCTCAAGGAGAGCAAACGTTTGGATAAATCTATCGGCTCCCTGGGCGGTGGCAACCATTTCATTGAGCTCGACCGCGATGAACAGGGGAAATGGTATCTGGTAATTCACACGGGAAGCCGCAACCTGGGCAAACAGGTGGCCGACCTGTACCAAAAGGAGGCGCGGAAACTGCTTTCGGGGTGGGACAAGGTGATGGAACAACAGAAACGAATCATAGAGGAATACAAAAGCCAAGGCCGGAGAAAGGAGATTCAGGCCGCCATTGCCAAACTGCACTCCGATTTCAAGATGCAGACCCCGCCTGTGCCGCCCGACCTCTGTTATCTGGAGGGTGAGCCGCGCAACGAGTACCTGCACGACATGCGGCTTTGCCAGCGTTGGGCGCGCCTCAACCGCAGACTGATTGCCGACCTGATCACAGACTTCCTTGAGGAAAAACATTCCGCTTGCGGAGTTGCTGACGGTGCTTTTGAAAGCGTACACAACTATATCAGTGACGACAACCTGATCCGAAAAGGTGCCATCTCTGCCAAAGCTGGCGAACGGTGCATCATTCCGCTCAACATGCGCGACGGCTCGCTCATCTGCATCGGCAAAGGCAACGCCGACTGGAACTGCTCAGCGCCGCACGGGGCGGGGCGTGCGATGAGCCGGGCGAAGGCGTTCAAGGAACTGCGGATGGAAGACTTCAAAAGCTCGATGGAAGGCATCTACAGCGAAACCGTGACCAACGACACCCTTGATGAAGCCCCTATGGCGTATAAGCCTAAGGATGAGATTCTTGCCAACATACAGGACACGGTAAGCGTGGAGAATATCATCAAACCCGTATTCAATTTCAAAGCCGCCGAATAAAACCATTTGCTCAAGAAACAGAAAAACCGACGGGAACTGGTTCTGCGAACAAACCGACAATACCTGTAGGAGAAACCGCAACATTGCGAGCGGCAGGAGATTCCGCTTGACGCTTTGCAATGATGGGGGACCGGGCAGTAAAAGAGAAATATTGTAATTTTGCACTTCAAATTCATTTTAAAGATCAGAACAACTAAAAGTAAGACACTATGTTAGGAGCAATAATAGGAGACACCGTCGGATCGATATACGAATTCGACAACATCAAGACTACCGATTTCCCTCTGTTTTCGGAGAGAAGTGAATTCACTGATGATTCCATTATGAGTTTTGCGGTGGCCGACTGGCTGTTGCGCGACGAGCACCACACCCACAAGGAGTTGGAGGCCTCGATGGTGCGCTTTGCACACGAATATCCCAACCCCCTCGGCGGCTACGGCGGGTCGTTCTACCGGTGGCTGTTCAGCGGGCGCGAGCGAGTGCCCTACAACTCATGGGGCAACGGCTCGGCGATGCGGGTGAGTGCCGTGGGCCGGGCGTTCGGCACGCTGGAGGAGACCTTGCGGGTGGCGGAGATCTCGGCCGCCATCACCCACGACCACCCGGAGGGCATCAAGGGGGCGCAGGCCGTGGCCGCAGCCATCTTCCTGGGCAGGACCGGCAAGACCAAAGCGGAGATCAAGGAGTATGTGGAAACGCGTTTCGGCTACGACCTGAGCCGCACCTGCGAGGAGATCCGTCCCGGGTACACGTTTCAGGAGAGTTGTCAGGGCACGGTGCCGGAAGCCATCATCGCCTTCCTCGACAGCACGGATTTCGAGAGTGCCATCCGCCTGGCCGTCTCGCTCGGCGGCGACAGCGACACCCTCGCCTGCATCACCGGCGGCATCGCCGAAGCCTACTACAAAGAAATCCCCGAAGAGATCGCCCGCCAAATGTGGTCCCGCCTCCCGGAAACCTTCCGCAAGATATTGCAGGAGATGAAGGGGAGGTTCAGGTATCCGTTGGGAGATTTGTAGGAAGGAGGTGGAGGGGAAAGGGAAAAGTTGTAGTTTTGCGGGGTTGTTTTTGGGGAGGACCGTTTTCGGCTTTGGAGCAAAAAAAATAATAAAAACAAGTTATAAAATCGAACTGTTCTTAAACCTAAAATAATGGAGAATAAAAAAGCACCATCGTGGCTTAGCCATAAACCTGTTATCACTGTTGATTATGAAAATAAAGATGCTAATGCTGGCGATGCAAAATTCATTTCAATAGGACATGCAACTTGGAATGCAGAAGACTATTCTGCTAAAATTTGGCGATGGGCCTGTAATGGCGAACGTTGGTCACGCCAAAGCGAAGAAATCCCTCTGTGGAGGGTGTTGGATCTAGCCACACTGTTAGTTTCTGTAATAAACAAAAAACAAAGCAGTCTTGAAGAATTTACTCAAGACGATAATAGTTTAAATTCTTTAAGAGACTATTTGAGTGAAAACATGGTGCTATATGCTCCAAAATTACAAGAGTTAGGTAGAATGCTTGAATCGTCAACTCTTTCTTTGTCAAACGAAAACTCTCCGAACATTTTTTCATTTGCCACTTCCGAATTAAGTCAAGATGCGATGTTTTCCTGGTTGATACAATGGTCAACTCCTGAATTCAAAAACAGTGACATTTCATTATATACTGTTGCTTGTTCTTTTGTCAAAATTCTATTAGGGGATCCCGAATTTTCTATTAAAAGAGTACACGTTGAGAGACAGTGGCAAAGCATTGATATAAAGGCGGAAATCAACGACAATACTATTCTCATTATTGAAGACAAGACAAACACCTCCATTCATGACAATCAGCTTGAGAGATACAAAAGTATTGTCAAAAACGAATACAAAGGTAAGCGGGACCTGTTGTTTTTTGCGTACATAAAAACTGGTAATGAACCTTTATCTAAATTAAAAGTTATAGAGGAAAAAGGATATAGGACAGTATCTCGTTCTGATATCATAGATTGTCTTGACAAATATAGTGGAAATAATGTTTTGCTCACAAATTACATATCCCATCTAAAAGAAATTGAAAAAGCTACGCAAAGTTTTAGAAATCTACCTGTATCTGAATGGAACTGGTATGCATGGCAGGGCTTTTATAAGGAATTAGAGACTCGTCTTTCTTTAACTTCTTGGGATTATGTGGCCAATCCATCAGGAGGATTTTTAGGTGCATGGTGGCATTTCATTCCCATTATAGATGGCGAAATGTACCTTCAATTTGAAGAAAAAAAACTTTGCTTCAAAATATATTATGAGGGCGACAGAAATCGTTCAGATGTACGATGGGAAATTCATAAACGATTATTATCAATAGCAAAAGAAAGAAATCACTTGGAAATCTCAAAACCTACCAAATTTGGTGCAGGAGTTTATATGACGATAGCAATTGTTGATCCTGAATATCTGTTTGGAAACACAATTGTTGATCTTGATGCATTGGTTGAAAAGTTGTTGATTTATCAAGAATTAATCGATTTGTGTTGCAAACAACAACAAAAATAACAGATTAATATACACTCTGCCAAAAACTGATTCGGTCTCATACTGTCTTTTCAGCAGCAAAATAGACACATAGAAACTATTTTCATAAATAATTTGAAAAATGGAACTCATCAATAAATTGGAATCGCTTGCCGATCGTTTGGAAAGTCTCAAACAACTTTCTGATATAGACTTAAGCAATTTGCAGGAACAAATTGACAAGATTAAATCTGAAGAGTTGCCCCCACTAGAGGATGAATTAGTCAAATATGTGGATTTCATCAACGATGGCAGGGAACCAGATGAGAGTGAGCAGAATACTTTGAATAGAATGGAAAGTCTATTCGATCAGATAGATGCGTCTATCTTTTCAATTTGTTTGAAATTCGGATTGGATAATTCAAATTTTGATGATACCTCATTACATATATCCACAAATGAAGAAGAAACTGTTGGATATGATCCGAAATCAGAAGAATTCTCTATTGTTCTGAATGAAATTGCCAAAAGTGCACTGAAGAAGATTGAAATTAATGATACTGATTATCGCATCGTTGAAATCATGAAATCCATTCTTACGGGCATAGTATTTGGAGAGACTGATACAGTAATCGTAAGAAAAGCATTTTCAGAACTTTTGCTAAGTGGATTTGTATTGGACAAAGATAAAATCAAGGAAATGTGTGTGAACACCCGTGAAAAATGTCAATTACAGTTATTAGGGTTAAGGATTGCTGTTGATAGTATTAGAAACTATGATTGTAGTGCTGAACAAGTGTTATCCCAAATTTCAATCTTTTTGTAATGTTTCTATCGATGTAATTCACAAATCCCTTTCCCCGCACACCTGACGGCGTGCCTTGTCGCGCGTAAATTTCACTGATCACTATTCACTTTCTGCTGACAAGCCGTAGGTCTGCCGGGCATCGCGGCTATGCCACAGATTGGCACAGTCCCGTGTTATCTTTGCCGCAAAAACAAACGACTATGATCTATCTCGAATCATTCAAATTCCCCACTTTTGAACAAGAGGACAAGGCCTTGATGGAATTTTGCCTTAACATCAGACCTCGCCACAGAAAAGCGTTCAACAGAGAGTAAAAGCAAAACAAACGATAATATGAATATTTTACAATTCAAAAAAGACCTGAAAAACCTCTCCTTTGAGGAACAGACCGACATCATAAAGGAGCGGATCGACGAAATTATCACCATCAGGGATTTGGAAGAAAAAATTGCCATGTGCGACGAACTGATACACCTCCACCACATAAGGCAAAGCAATGCGCCAGCCATGGAGAATGCAGAGACGTAAACAGCTACATTCCACCAAACCCTGCACCCCTGACGGGTGCGGCGGCCGGCGGGTCATGCTTCCCAATTACAGCTGGCGGTGCGCTGGCAGGCCGTAGGTCTGCGGGCACCACAATGCCACGAATCGGCACACTCCCGCACTATCTTTGCCGCATCAAAAACGACAAAGATATGTTGAAGTACATTAACGAGAACCTGCAGGTCGGGGACTATATCACTGTAGAATCAAAAGCCGGAGTTTGTCAGGGTGTTGTTACGGAACTGGACGATGAGAATTTGGCATTGTCTTGCGAGGGGAGAACCGTCCGGTTTGCTGAAGATGACATCACCGGATTGCAATACATCGAGGATGATGACATCTGTCTGTTCCCTCTATATCTCACGAAGGTCTACCCATACGAAAAACATCCGGATTCATTTTTCGGATTAGATTATAATCAAAGGCTATACTTCGATTTTTTTGATGGAGTCTTGTCTGTGAATCCCACAGATAATACCAACGAACTGGGGGAAGATCTGCTTTTACCCGATTGGGTGGAATATGATGAGATACTATATGCTGTTGAGGGTGTTGGTTTATGGGGCCCTTTCCCAAACACTATCAAATCCGTCAAGCTTCCTTTTTTTACGAAAAATGTTGAGGTTTATGCATTTAAGGATTGCAACCGACTGGAAGCCGTTTATCTGCCCTCGACAGTCCAAGATCTCGGCAGTTACAAGGTTGGCGGCTGCACCTGCTGCGAGCTGCGCGATATGCAAGGGCAACTACTCAATTGGGAACTGGAGAAGGATTGGTATTGATCATACTCTGCCACGCACTGGCACAGTCGGGATTTACCTTTGCCGCATCATTAGTATTCACCAAAAGTTGCGCCCGACACGTACCAGGGATAATGAATATGAACGATTATTATTTTTATGTTGCCCCAAATGAGGAAGATTTAGGATGGGAGTTCACAATTGGTGAACTGATCGAGAGTGAATTTGAAGCACACCCCGAAAATTTCCCAAACAAGTCCGAGAAAATAGGATTCTTGAAAGAACTGATCGCCGACATCGAGGAGTGCATTGAAAGGGTGGAGAAAGAGGAGGAATTTATTGAAGGGTGAAAGGGATATTTTTGTAGTTTTGCGGGGTAAAAAAATCGTTATTTTTTTCATCAGAATTAAAGACTGAAAAATTACAAATCAAATGAACCAATATAATGAACTATTAAATTTTATTGATAAGTTCAGTCGTCAGTATGAGGCGGAAAAACTCCGGATGCCTTACCACATCAACCTTATAGATGAATTGCATATCAATGAAAATGGGCACAGCAGAATTCTTTTCCGATTGTTAAGTTTTGTCAACGAGAAAGGTGAATATGAAATCTTTCAGTCACTCCTCAACTACATCATTTGGCGTAATGGTAAAGATGATTGCGGATTTTCAAATATTACAATTAAAAATCCGAGAATCACGCAAGAAGAAGAACGAATTGATTTGTGGGTTAGAGATACTGGATACGCAATCATTTTTGAGAATAAAATATATAATGCTGCTGATCAAGATGCTCAATTGTTCAGATATATCGAAAAAACTAACAAACAATCTTATAAAAAACAAGACATTTATATCATATATCTTTCATCCGATGGAAAAGAACCTGACCATCAAACATGGGGAGAATACGAAAACGAGTTTACTAATAGATATGTGAATCTTTCTTTCAAGAACGACATATTGCCCTGGTTAAAAGGAAGTGTTTTGCCGTCAGTTCGTCTTAAAGATTGTTTTCTACAAAGCGCGATACAACAATATATCGATTACCTTGAAGGATTATTTTTATTACGAACCATTCAAAAGTCAATGAATATGAATCTGGAAAAAACCATTAAGAATCACCTTGATTTAGAAACAAACAAAAATGAACTAGAGTGTATAGAAGCGCTATCGAATCTAACAAATACGATAAAAACAATACAACTAACCACAGACAATCTTGCAAGAAATTACATTTCAAAAGTCCTCAATCAAACAAAAGAAGAATTGTTAAAAAACAACATTGTTAATGATGTTTCCGAAGAGAATAAATGTTATGCCGCTCTTTCTCTACCTTATAACAACAAAATGATTACAGTTGTTATTGCACAAGATAGTAAATTGTATTGCCAAGTTCAATATGACTATAATAGCGTTGCACAAGAAGAGTGGAAAGATTTCCAAAACACTCCTCTTGGCAAATATTTATCTTCTAACCTGCTCAAAAGTCACAACCATACAGGTGTTTGGACATATTTTGGTTCTCCAGCCGAGTATAACAATCACATTGAGGTTATTAGATGCTTTAAGAATATCGTGGAAAAATGTATAGAATTCATTTCTAAAGAACAAAATTGTCTTTAGAAATTTATTGGGTTATGCGACTTAAACTCTCATACCTCCCTCATCTCCGACTCCTCCCACTAAACCTCTGCTATTGAACCTTGCGTTTTTCTCGGAGTGAAACCCTTAATCCTTTTCTCCCCGCACACCTACGGCGTGCGCCCCCCGTGCTCGCCTCATTCTACCAAGCCCTGCACCCCTAACGGGGTGTTTTCGCTTTAAGATCCCACTGATCACTTATCACACTCTTCACTGTTCACTGATCACTTGCCAATTGGCAGGCCTTTGGGTCTGCCGGGGCTGGTTATGCCACGCACTCGCACAGTCGGGATTTATCTTTGCCGCAACTTTAGTATTCACCAACAGTTGCGCCCGACACGTACCAGGGTTATGGATTATGCCACAATTGATTGTCAAAGACGGGGAGATGATCCGCATCTGCCCCAAGAACAAACAGAGACTGGATGTCTCCACCAACAACGGCGGCTCCTGGATGACCCGCTGTGCAGGAGCCGCCAACACAGGCGAGTTTCTCGACTTAGTAGTCAACGGCACCGAACTGATTGCCACCACCGAAAACGGGTTGTTCTTCTCCTCTAACAACGGAGAATCCTGGATCAGAAGAAGTTAACATGTTTCATCAAAAAATATCAGTATTATGAAAAATATTAAAAACATTGTTCTGGCGATTTTGTTAGGCATCGGCAATCTCGCCGCGTATGCAGAAACCACAAAAGCGCCATCCAACACGTTGGCCGAAAATATCTTCGTGATTGTAATCGTTTTTATCTTCTTCGGAATTCCGATACTCGTTGCCATCCGGAAATTCCGCAGGAAAATCCGGAATTTCAAGGAGGATGTTAAAAGCAACGGTTTCGGAGAAGCCACCATGAATCGATTCGAGGACCATTGGGACAAGGTAGGAAAGAAAAGGAACGGCTGATGAACGCCGCGCACAAGATGGGCGGCCATGGAGGCATCTGCGTCCCCGCAGATGTATGTCAACAACTGCGAGACGCAGTTGTCCCCAGCCTCCCGCCGCCCATCTTTTCCCTTTGGACTCCTTCGGCAGCGCACCATTCCGCCGCGAACGCAGTGAGCGAGCGGAATCCCCGTCTCACAAGAGCAGGCTTCGGCGACACCGCCCCGCCGTCCACTTGGCCGTCTCGCTCGGCGGCGACAGCGACACGCTCGCCTGCATCACCGGCGGCCTCGCCGAAGCGCACTACAAGGAGATCCCCGAAGAGATCGTAAAGGAGATGTGGCAACGCCTGCCGGAGACCTTCCGCGAGATATTGCGGGAGATGAGGGGAAGGCTCGGGGGGACGTTGGGAGATTTTAGGAAAGAGGTGGAGGGGAAAGGGGAAAATTGTAGTTTTGCGGGGTCGTTTTCTTCGGATTCTGTTTAATGGACTTCGGCAGAAAGATCAATTAAGTAAGTAAAACGCTTTGAGTTATATAAAATTTAAAATATGAGTAAAAATGCGACAATAACACTCAGACAATTCTTAGATAAGCAGAAAGTTTTTGTCATCCCCAATTATCAGCGTGGATACATTTGGGGAAAATCAAGAGATTCGGAAAAAAATTCCGTTGAATATGTTTTGGAAAGCATTCAAAACAGTTTGGATAACGATACCGAATTGTTCATGCAAGGTATTACTGTTACAGAAAATGAAAAGGAAATAATTCTCATTGACGGACAGCAAAGAACCACATTCTTCTATTTGTTGTTAACCTGTTTGGGGTATCAAGGTGATATTAATTTGAATTATCCCGTTAGGACTAAATCGGATGAATTTCTCAAATCTTTAAGGGGGAAAACCAACGAAGAGTTAAAGGATTTGTGCGCTGATAATCAACAAGAAGAGTTTCAAGACATATATTATTTTAAAAAGAGTGTCAGATTAATTATTGACAAAGCAAAGGATTGGGATATTAACAAAATACTTGACAATGTAAAGTTCTTATACATTACCATTCCTGAAGACAAAGCCACTTTGGTTTTCTCTATGATGAATGGCAGCAAGGCTGATATGAAAACAGAGGAAATCATAAAAGCCGAAATGTTACGTTTGGTTTCTGCGGAGAATACATTTAGCTTTAATAATATTTCCAGCAATGAATTGTTGGAATCCATTTTTCATAAAGTCAAAGAGGTTGAATCCGTTCATTGGGAACAGAACCTTTTACGTAGCAAATATGCGCGGGAATGGGACAAATGGCTTTACTGGTGGAATCAACCAGAAGTAGCAACTTTTTATCATACAGAGAAAAGTGTTATGGGCCTTCTCGTAAAGACGTATCTTAAATCAAAAGGAGGCAAAATTGATAAGGGAGGTAAATATTTTGAAGTTTTTAGAGATAAATTGTTGCGTGGCGACAATAACGAAAAGTTGGCAAAAAATGTTTTTTACGATTTGCGCCATTTGCAGAAAAAATTTGAAGATGTGTTCAATAGCATCAGCGATTCCAACAAGCTTCACAACAAAATAGGAGCGATACTTACTTTACACGGAAAGGAAGACAGAGAACGTTTTGTAGAATGGTACTTTGCTACTAACGAAGAAAAAGACATTGAAGAGTACTTCAAGCTTGTTTTTCTAGGTCTTTCGCATACAATAATTGTAGAAAACAACAGTGAAGCTATTGAAAATGCTAAAGGCGAAATGTATAAATCCTTGTGTAGTAACAATCTATACAATGAAGATAATTCTTATGCTTTTATGCAGTTGTTGAGACGAAATATTGAGGAAGATTCCAAATTGGGCAGAAAATTTGATTTCAGTATTTGGAAGGAAAGATCTTTGGAACATATCTATCCAAAATCAAAGTTCTATAAAATTGAAACCATCGATGAGGGGAATAGATACATTAGAGGTGATGGTGTTGAAATTGAAGAATTAGACACAGAAGGACTAATTGACGAAGCCAATTTTGAAGGGAATGGCAATGAACATTGTATAGGCAATCTTGTGTTGCTATATAAAAACGAGAACTCTGGATTTGGAGCGAAATCTTTTGATGACAAAAAATCAATTTATTTCAATGTTGATGCAGAAAAGCCTTTCAGAAGCCGTCATCTGTTGCACACCATTTCCGTCTTTGCAAAAAAAGAGTGGAGCATCAATGAAATTATAGAAAACAAAAATAAATTCATCAACGAAATTAAAGAATATTATGGAATACAATAAGTTATCAACAGGAGAAGCCTACAAACTGACAGATTTGTTTTCGAAAGACGACAAAATCATCATACCTGATTTGCAACGGGATTATTGCTGGGGAACAACATTTGATAAAGATGGCAAAAATCTTGTTGAAAGATTTATCGAAAACATTACCGATAATCAAGACAAAGAACTGAATTTGGGGCTTTTATACGGCTACGAAGCTCCACTTGGACACATTCAGCTTTGCGATGGACAACAGCGAATCACGACATTGTTTTTGCTACTCGGAATGCTCAACAGGAAAGCCGACGATGCTTTCAGGCGTTTGTTGATTTCTGAAACAGAAGAGAATGACGATTGGGAACCTTATTTGCAATATGCCATAAGAGAAAGTTCGCTTTATTTTTTAAGTGACTTGACCAGATTCTTTTTCATTGAAAACAAGGATATTGCTGTTTCTGATATCAAACGGCAGTCGTGGTACTTCAAAGATTACGATTTAGATCCAAGCATTCAGAGTATGATTGCGGCAATGGAAATGATTGAAACTATAATCAATGAGAAAAGTATTGATTGTGCATCGTTTGGGAAATATATTATCGAAAACCTCTCATTCCTTTATTATGACATGGAAAATCGTACAAAAGGAGAAGAAACATTTGTTGTTATCAATACTACTGGTGAGCCATTGTCGGCAACACAGAACTTAAAACCATTACTCATTGGTCGACAAGCAAAGGAGAAGCAAGATGAATGTGCTCAAAAATGGGAACAATGGGAACAATTCTTTTGGAAGAACAGAGGCACGAATGATACAGCCGACAATGGATTAAAAGAATTCTTCCGATGGATAATGTTGTTAAATTTAGATGCAGAAAGCAATGAATTCAAGCGAATTCAGAAAGATGGAACATACAAGTTTGATTTAGAGAACATTGAATTTGATAAAATAGATAACTATTTTGAGATTGTTTCTAAACGTTTGTTTTGTGAGAAAGATGCAGTATTCCCCAATAATAAAAATTGGTTATTTCCTGATATAGATGGCAACTCGCAGGTTGTATGGTTCAGTTTTTTGCCAGTGCTTGAGTACATCAATCGATTTCCTAATGCGACAGTTAGAAAAATAAGGCGGGTAAAGATGTTTTTTAGGAATCTTGCACTTGTACCAAATGTAACAAAAGCAATATCCGAGGTTTTGCCCGAGGCAATCAGAGTTATCAAAAAAATGCCCAATGCAGACATATGTTCGATTTTAGAATTAGAAAGTGTAAAAAAGTCCTTACTGACTGAAGAAACGAAAACAAAATTAGAAATCTACCGAAATGCAGAAAATCGAGATGAAATAGAAGAGTCTTTCTGGAAGGAAGAAGGATATAAATTATGGTGTGGAGAAATACTTCCTATGATTGAATGGGCAATAACAGATGGCGAGTTTGATTATAATTTATTCAAAATTTATCGTGTCAAATTTGATAAAGTGTTCCATGATGATTTGGAATATGAGGAACTTGATGTAACCCGCAGGGCTTTGCTGACTCGCGATTTGAAGGATTATCCCAGAAAATTTAAGGGGTACACTAATTGGAGTTTTGCTTGGGATTATGAAGACTGGAAGGCGCTTATAAATGATAATGTTGATAAATTCAAATCATTTTTGGATGAATTGGATATTAATGACATCTACGCAGCCCAATACCAAATGATTAAGAACAATTCTTCGGGAAAAGATTTCGATGAGTTTGTAGAGATACCCGAACTACTCAAATATTGTGAACAGAAAAAGATTCAGTGGTGGGGAGATGATTTGGGTTGGACATTAATTAAGGGAGATAGAGCAAGTGGTGAACATGCGAATTTGAAATCTTATAGATTATATCTGGAACTAAAAAAGATAATTCTTCTCCCTGACAAAGATCTAAGGTTTTATTCATACGATAACACATGTGCCGTCATTGATGAAAACAAAGCACATTCTGGTTGGGCAATTGCTGCTTGGCACACAGGCGATGACAAATATTCTATCAATCTTTTCCGGCGTAAAGGTCATACAGAAAACACATTTGGAGATTTACCCTCTGTATTTAAACTCCAGTGGAACGGGGAACGATACGAAAAAACCGACATGGATAAGGAAACAATAATCGATATCATAAAAAAGCTCATTGACATATTATAAGCAAATATTCGGCACACCGATTTCTTCCTTTGTCCATTACTTGGATGTCACCCCCCATCACCATCCTGTATGGCGGCAACGGCAGCGGGAAATCCTCCTCGCGGTTTTCCACGGGGTGAACCCCTCACCTCCTTTCCACACCTCTCCCCGCACACCTGACGGCGTGCGCATTCCCCCGTGCTCGCCCCATTCTACCAAGCCCTGCACCCCTAACGGGGTATTGTTGCTGGCGGGACGTGTTTCCCAAAGACAGCTGGCGGTGCGCTGGCAGGCCGTAGGTCTGCGGGCATCGCAGCTATGCCACAGATTGGCACAGTCCCGTGTTATCTTCGCCGCATTAAAAATAGCAAAGATATGTTGAAGTACATTAACGAAAACCTGCAGGTCGGGGACTTTGTGGAAATTGAGATTCCAGATGGGACAATTGGCGGGTGCATATCAAAATTGCAGCCCGACCGTTTGGTATTGTCCGTAAACGGCAAAGAACAACCCTATCCGGAAGAGCAACTGCTGGGTGTACGATACGTTTCCGAGGATCTTGATGCGTACACGGGCTGTTATATCCAAAAATTCTTCCCTTCCGAAAAAAGTGAACGATCCATCTACGCTGCAAACCATAACAACACGCTGGAAATCTACAGTTATGACAATGTCGTACAATTATTCTGGGGTGAGGAGATGCACCAACTGTCCGGACACATTGACTTACCCGATATGGTTGACGTTGAGGACGAATATTCTTTTGTTGAATATATCGGGGAGGGCTTGAGAGAGTATTTTTCAGAACGCCTCACATCCATCAGGCTACCTAAATGTATAAAAGGTGTTGATACGTGGTGCCTTGAGGAAGCCCATCTTCTCAAAGAAGTATATGTTCCCAACACATTGGTGGACTCGGGTGCCTATAAGGTTGGTGGGTGCGACACGTGCCAGGTTTTCGACCTGAACGGGAAGCCGGTGGACTGGGAGTTTGAGCCGGACTGGTAGAGGTTTTCGCCTGCATCAGCACGAGCTCTGCCACTGTTATGGATTGGAGACATTAGATGCGTTCCCGAAAAGCGTTCAACAGAGTAAAAGCAAAACAAAACAAACGATAATATGAACATTATACAATTCAAAAAAGACCTGAAAAACCTCTCCTTTGAGGAACAGACCGACCTCATAAAGGAGCGGATCGAAGAAATTATCACCATCAGGGAACGCTGGTCTGTCAGAATGTATGACTGTGAAGGTGAAATTGAAGATTTGGAAAACCGACTGATTTGGAAGAAAAAATTGCCATGTGCGACGAACTGATACACCTCCACCACATAAGGCAAAGCAATGCGCCAGCCATGGAGAATGCAGAGACGTAAACAACTACATTCTACCAGGCCCTGCACCCCTGACGGTGTGTTTTCGCTTTAAGATCCCACTGCTCACTACCAATGGACAGGCCTTTGAATCGGTCGGGGTTGGGTATGCCACGAATCGGCACAGTTACGCACTATCTTTGCCGCCAGAAATTAAATCCATTCATCAAATTCGACAAAACTATGGAAAAACGTGACAAAAACAATGATGACGACATCAGGACAATCTGGTATGAGCATGTCCGCTCACGCCCTGGTTTTTTCCTTGGCAGGCGAATAGGAGATAGCGACTCACGAAATGATGCTATCCATGAACTTTTGAAAGCGGTAATTAACAACTCTGTTGAACAATCCGAACAGGGACATAGCCAAAACATCGATGTGACCATCAAAGACAATGTAGTGAACGTGCGCGACTATGGATGTGGTATGCCATTTGATAAGCTGATGTGCCGTGTGACAAATTTAAACCCAAATGAAGGTTGTTGGGCTCTCATGCTAACCAACGCCCTATCAAGCCACTTCAAGATACAGAGTTTCCGGGACGGGAAGACGAAGACGGTCGAGTTTTCCTACGGTAAGCTCATCGGAGAATCCTCCGTAGAAGTAAGCAACCAGCGTTCCGGCACTTCCATCTCCTTCACACTCGATGACAGCCTTCTCGGTAAATACCAGTGGTTGTCACAGCGCATTGCCAACACATTGCGGAACTATGCTTGCTTAAACAAAGGTTTCGCCATCAACTACAATGGACAGAAGATCCTTTCCAAGAACGGTTTGTACGACCTCCTTTGCCATAAGACGAAACGGGAGGAGATGCTTTACGCGCCGATTCACCTTCAAGACGAAAAGTTTGAGTTTGTATTCACTCACACCACTCGAAATTGTGGAGAGGAATTTTATTCTTTTGTCAACAAACATTATACGCCGCGAGGTGGCACACACCAAAATGCCTTCCGCAACGCATTGGCCATGACAATCCGCACTTATTTCGGCAAGTGGTATGAAACAGACGATATCTGCAACGCTGTTTCTGCCGTCATCTCTATCAAGGTGCAAGAACCACTTTATGAAACAGGAGCGCAAACCCGCCTCGGTTCTGAAATGATGCAGCCCGAAGGGCAGACCATTCACGACTATGTTAACGACGTGGTAGGCCGCCTTCTTGGTGATTACCTCCACAAACACACAGATATTGGCGACATCATCCTCAATAGAATCAACAAATTAGAGGAAATGCGAAAAGAGCTACCATAGTAAGTTTCGTAAAATAGGGAACACCAACAGTTGCGCCCGACACGTACCAGAGAAATATTTATGAATGGCTTTAATGATGATTTATTCGCCTTTTTAAACGATGAAATAATAGAATTTTCCATCCGCGAACTCCTAGCATATCAATTTGACACATCCAAGTTTCCATTTACCGTACAAGGCTACACAAAAAAGGAGAAAATCGACTTTATGAAAGGAATTATCACCGACATCGAAAAGTGCATTGAGATGATTGAAAAGGACGAAAATGCAAAGCTTGGGGCGGTGTAGATAAAATAATCACTTTGAATAAGTTACAATTTTGTGATGAAGAAAACATTTTTAGAAAATAAAAATAACTATATGGCTAATAATAAGATAGATTTAGTTTTATGTACAGACCTTAAGAATATTTTAGAATCAATCAAAACGAATGATGTCTGGTTATTAGATTGGCCTAATTGCCCTAATGTGTTGACTACATATGAAAGAAGGGAAAGTGAACCTAATAACGGGTATGTATTTCAAGTTGGAAACGTCGTGAGAAACAAATTTAACAATGTCGTCAGCAAAATCAGCGAAATAGAAGTATGCGTTCCTCAAGCTTGGGGAGATGAAAAAATAGAGATATATGGACAGGTGTATTATCGTGGATTGTGGACAGATATGATGTATAAAAATCATTTATTCAGGTACTTTGGGAATAACACTATCTGCTTGATAACTGAAAACTTGGAGAGCCCAAAAATCAAAAAAGAAAATGGTGGAGACACATCAGCGAACACCAATTACTTTGAAGTTGTCAATTGTTTAAATGAATCAAGGAAAATAGATATCCAAAAGTTGTTCCACTACCTCGATTGCCTCATCACTCAAGCGTATCCTGAAGAATCGGACAAAAAGTGTTGCGACAATTGTCAAAACAAGATTTGCGAATAATCTCCATTTTTCTCTTTCCCTCTTCTCCACCTCCAATCCCCCCATATGATCTATCTCGAATCATTCAAATTCCCCACTTTTGAACAAGAGGACAAGGTCCTGATTGACTATTACCATTATGATCCGGCCTCTTTGGAGGAATCCTGTTTCCACAAGGACGTCTTGGGCAATTACCCCTTTGGCGTTCTGTCAGACCACTGCCTCGAGTCTCTGGATTTCGCCCCGATTACCATCTTGTATGGCGGCAATGGTAGCAGGAAATCCCCCTTGCGGTTTTCCGCGGGGTGAAACCCTTAACCCTTTTCATACCCTCCCCCTGCACTCCTGACAGGGCGCCTTGTCGCGTAAAGTCCCTGTTCACTGATCACTATTCACTGTTCACTTTCACAGGCAGGCCGTAGGTCTGCGGGCACCACAATGCCACGAATTGGCACAGTCCCGTGTTATCTTTGCCGCATCAAAAACAACAAAGATTATGACCACCAAAACCATTATCATCCCCATCGGCTTCAACGCCGAACAATGTAAAAGAGGCGTTCTGGCACATTTCGCGGATGACATCACCACAGAATGGATGTCAGACCAAGATTTCGTGCAGCAATATCTGTACTGTCAGGAGGACGGCGACTACGACCCGCCGTTGGAGGTGTGGCTGCTGGTGTGGGACTCGCCCGGCAAAATGATCATCTCCCCGAAAGGAGGATACTCGGCATTATATTTGAAATGTTTGGCCGTCGGAGTCAACCTGACATGGTGCAAAAACCATCACAAAGGCCTTACCGTCCACGTCATCAAGGTGCTGCCGCCCGCATCTGGGCAAAAGTCTCCCATCATTGAGGACTCCTGGTTCGGGAACGTGGTGGACCACTTCCATATGGTTGATTATCAGGAGAAACTGGAACACGCGGACCCAAACATACCGTTCGGGGAGTTCCTGAACAGGATGGATGGGAAGATTGCGGGGATTGTTAAAGGGAATCAATAACAGCGAAAAAGAATGAAAAAGAATTCAAAGAGGAAAAACACTTCCGACAGCGAGCACTGGAGCCACAAACATGACTACCCGATTGAAGAGGTGTGGAACACGAAGGACACGTTAGCCCGTCTGATTGCCCCGCGTCTCGTCACATTTAGGGATTTGGACAAACACGGACATCCTGGCGGTTTTAAGGACATACGCGAGTGGAACGCCACCATTCAGAAAATGATTGACGCCTTCGAGCTAATGAAATACACGGATTGCCTCTCAGAAGAGGAGACCAAAACATTTTCGGAGGGTATCACCTTGTTCTGCAAGTATTTCAGGAATTTGTGGGATTAAATGGTAGAAACTGAGCGTCTCAAAGAGACACCACAGTAGCCCCCACCGTCCCCGCCCACCCGCCGTCTTCCGCGAAATCTTGCGGGAGATGGAGAGTGATTGGGGGTATCCGCTGGCGGGAATATAGGTGAGTTTGAGGGATAAGAATAGGCGGTAAAAGGAAAAAATCATCGGCGGGCTGATGAGTTTCGAGGAGTAGATTTGCCAAAAAACATTTTACACATTTTGCGTTACGCATTTTGCGTAATCGAAGAAAATTGTGTATCTTTGCAGCCGTTATAAAACAAACCGTCATGGATAACCCATTCATTATCAAATCGTACGAAGCAAAGGAATTGTTCTGCGACCGCGAAGAAGAACTCCAACAACTGCTTCGCAACGCCACCGGCCACACCGACACCACCCTTATCTCGCAAAGACGCATCGGCAAAACCGGACTGATTCTGCGGCTGTTTGACGAACTGTCATCCACACATCCCGATATCCAGACTATCTATATGGATATTTTCGCCTCCCAAAGTTTGGACGATTTCATCAAGATGATGGCGGAAGCGGCTATGCGGGCTTTTCGTCCCAAAAGCTCCCTATTGGACAAGCTTATGATTTTCATCAAGGCGCTCCGTCCGCAGATTTCATTTGATCCCATTACGGGCGAGCCACAACTGCAGATTTCCTACCAGACAACCCACGAAAAAGAGCACACCCTGCGTGGCCTGTTCGAGTTTTTGGACGGCCAAAACACCCCCATCGTGATGGCTATTGACGAGTTCCAGCAAATCCGCGAATACCCGGAACAAAATATGGAGGCACTGCTGCGCACCTATATACAACAAACAAAGAACATCACCTTTGTCTTTTGCGGCAGTAAAAAACACATAATGGCCGACATTTTCACCAATGAACGCAAACCGTTTTACTCCAGTACCGCCTTCTTGGCCCTTGACAAAATCCCTATAGAAAAATACAAGGCTTTCATTGTCAATCTTTTTAATAAAAGGAATCGCAACATTCAGCCCGAAGCGGCGGATTTTATACTTGAATGGACTCACAGGCACACCTATTACACCCAGCAACTTTGTCACACAATTTATAACAACGGTGCCATCAATATAGGGCTTGACGAAGTGAAAAATGCCTGCGCCCAGTTGCTACAGCAAGGGGAGGCTGTGTACCTCCAATATCGCCAGATGCTAACCGAAAAACAGTGGCGGTTTCTCATCTCTATCGCCAAAGAGGGTAAAGTCACACAAATTACCGCCGGCGATTTTTTGAGAAAACATAAAATCGGAACCCCGTCCTCCGTACAACGCCTCGCCGATTCTTTGTGCGAAAAAGGATTGTTGAATGCAGAGACCTCCCTTCACCGTACTGAATATACGGTCAACGATGTTTTCTTTTCGCATTGGTTAGAACGACTTTGAGATTTTGCATTATGCTCACCTACATCTCCAATACCGACCACTACAACCTCGTCCTCTCCCGCGTGGCCTCCGTCAGGAAGTCGCTGTGGATTGGCACGGCGGACATTAAAGACCTCTACGTGAAAGTCGGGGACGGCACGCTGCCGTTCCTCGCGGTTTTGGCGCAGTTAGTACGCAAGGGCGTGGAGGTGCGCCTCATCCACGCCAAGGAGCCGGGACCAGCCTTCCGCGAGGACTTCGACAAGTACCCGTCGTTGGCGAAAGGATTGGAACGGGTGCTCTGTCCCCGGGTCCACTTCAAGATGCTGGTCTTCGACGGCAGCGCGGTCTATTTCGGCAGCGCGAACCTCACCGGTGCGGGCATCGGGATGAAGGGGGCCAACACCCGCAACTTCGAGGCGGGCATCCTCACCGACGAACCCGAATTAGTGCGCCAGGCCATGCAACAGTTCGACGAGGTCTGGATGGGACTGCACTGCACGAAATGCCTGCGGCGGAAGTACTGCGGGGACCCGATAGCGTAACCATCATTGTTGCATAGAGCATCCATTGGCAAATAAAAGCATATTGATGGAACCATCCATTTGCCTGTCTTAAATAAAACAAATAACGTGCATAATATTCAACAAAATTTTGTATTTTTGCGCATTATTTTGAACATTATAAAAGAAGGATCATGAAAAGACCGCTTTTGCCCAAATATAAGAGAATGCTGGACACTTTGGGGGAAAATATCCGATTGGCGAGACTGCGCCGTGACTATTCCACGGAACAGGTGGCCGAAAGAGCCGGCATTTCACGCAACACCGTCATCAAGATCGAACACGGCGACGAAGGTGTCTCCTTGGGCTCCTATTTTCGCGTACTCATAGTGTTGGGACTCCATAACGATCTCTTGCTCCTTGCCAAGGATGATGTGCTCGGCCGCAAGATTCAGGATGCCGGTTTGACCGTGCGCCGCCGCAGCACCAAAATCAAAACAGCAAACATGCCGCAACATGAATAAAGACATCTACATCTATTTCGACGACGCATACACGGAACGGCCTTTACTGGTAGGGGTTCTCTCGGCACAGGCCTTGAGAGGAAAGGAGGTCTTTTCGTTCTCTTTCGCTGACGAATGGCTGACCCGTCATCAAGGGAAATTGCTTGACCCCGACCTACAGCTCTATTCCGGCAAACAATATCTTCCAGACGATAAAAACAATTTCGGCATCTTTTTGGACTCGTCACCCGACCGTTGGGGACGCGTATTGCTGGACAGACGGGAAGGCATCCGCGCCCGAGACGAGAATCGAATTCGCAAACATTTACAGGAAAGCGACTATCTGTTAGGGGTGTTCGATGAATGCCGCATAGGGGCCTTGCGTATGAAAAGTTCACCCGATGGAGATTTTTTGGACAATGACGCTCGCTTTTCAACGCCACCATTTTCCTCTTTGAGAGAGCTGGAAATGGCGGTAAACCATATAGAAACGGATGAAGACAAAGATGTCAACAAATGGCTTGTGATGCTGTTGGCACCGGGATCCTCACTCGGAGGTGCACGTCCCAAGGCCAATGTACGGGATGCCGACGATCATCTGTGGATTGCAAAGTTCCCGAGTCGGAACGACAAGACCAATGTCGGTGCATGGGAGGCGGTGACCATGAGTCTGGCGCAGCAATGCGGCATTCGGGTGGCTCCATTTCAAGTACGCACGCTGTCTGGGAGACATGCCACTTTCATGACTCGCCGCTTTGACCGTGACATCCGCAATCGCCGCATCCATTTTACTTCCGCCATGACCATGCTGGGGTATGCTGACGGAGCGACAGACGGATGCAGCTATCTGGAACTGTTTGACTGGATTAGCCGGAACTGCTGTCATGTACAGGACAATCTTCTGGAACTTTGGCGGCGGATCGTATTCAACATCGCGGTGTCCAATTGCGACGATCATCTACGCAATCACGGTTTTCTCCTTACGCCGCAGGGCTGGACGCTGTCGCCCGCATACGACCTCAATCCGCAAAATTATGGCACAGGGCTCAGCCTTAACATCAACGAGAACGACAATGCCCTCGACTTTACGTTAGCTTTGGAGGTGGCTCCTTTCGCGGGTTTAACAAAATCCACCGCAATATCCATCATGGAAAAAACGCAAGAAGTCGTATCCCACTGGCAAACCATTGCAGCCCATCATCACATTCCCAAAGATGAAATGGAGGTGATGACTGGTGCTTTTAATCATAAACAAACAATAGTATGACCGACTTTGCCGCCATAGATTTCGAAACCGCCAACGGGCAGCGCAGCAGCGTCTGCAGCGTGGGCGTGGTGGTGGTGCGCGGCGGCGTCATCACCGACACGTTCTACTCGCTCATCCATCCCGAACCCGACTATTACGCCTGGTTCTGCCAGGAGGTACACGGACTCTCGCACGAAGACACCGATGATGCACCCATATTCCCCGTGGTGTGGCGACAGATCGAGCCGCTCATCGCAGGACTGCCCCTCGTGGCGCACAACAGTCCTTTTGACGAGGGTTGCCTCAAGGCCGTGTTCCGCGTCTATCAGATGGACTACCCCGACTACCAGTTCCTTTGCACCTGCCGGGCTTCGCGGCGTCATTTTGGACGGCGGTTGCCCAACCACCAGCTGCACACCGTGGCCGAGGCTTGCGGCTGCCCGATGACCAACCACCACCACGCGTTGGCCGACGCAGAGGCCTGCGCGAAAATCGCGATGCAACTGTTGTAGGGACGACAACTATGACAACTTTGGACAATATAATTAGAAATAGAACGACAACTTGGACAGCTCTGGACAACATTATGAAAAAAAGTTGTCCCACGTTGTCCAGGTTGTCGTACAAAAAAAACATCCCAGTTGTCGTCCCCAAAAAACGTATCTTTGCCACATGAAAAAAGAGTTTATCCTATTTTGCATCATCGTCCTCACAATAACCGTCGCGTCCCGCGCCCAGACCGTCTATCAGAAGGACAAATGGGGCGCGAAGCTGTACTATATGCAGGAGAACACCATCCGGATGAAGGACCGCTGGGGCGAGCAGCTGCTTTGGTACGATGCCGCCTTGCAGCAGGTGCGACTTAAAGACCGATGGGGACAACCTCTGATATACATGGACGGACAGACCGTGCGGCTGAAGGACCGTTGGGGCGACCCCCTACTCTACTTCGACGGACTGACCATCCGGCAGAAAGACCGCTGGGGCACACCGCTCTACTACCTCGACGGACAAACCCTGCGGCTAAAAGACCGCTGGGGCGCGCCGGTCTATTACTTCGACTTCATCCCCGACCGGTGGCAAATCGCGTGCCTGATTCTGATGTGATTGATTCCGCGGGTTCAGCGGGCACATTTTCTCCCGCAGAACTCGCAGACTTACGCAGATAAATATAGCATGATGATGAATTACTTTACACCCCCGTCCGGATCTTGCTCCTGTCTTCCCCTTCAACCTTGCCCGCACCGGCCTTCTTGTAGGCGTTGAAGTTGTAGCTCACGCCTAACCAGAACATCCGGCTCTTGCCATGCAACATGTTGTCTAACTGATAGTACTGGTTGTCGGCGAAGATCTCCCATTTGCGGGTGTTGAAGACGTCCGTGAGCTGCGCGGAGACCGTGAGCGCGCCCTTCAGGAACTTCTGGCTGATGCCGATGTTCAGGTAGTGCGAGAGGCGCGTGGTGAACTGCGGATAGTACTGCGGCGTATTCAGGAAATACTGCAGATTGATGTTCATCCCCTTGATCGGGCGGAAATCTAACCGCACGTTGCTGTTGTTGACCCAGCCGCTGTTCGAAATGTCCCACTCGTCGATGTTGCCTACCGAACGGAGGTAGTAAGTGTTCGTGCCGAGCGTCGCCGTCATCCATTTCCACGGGTCGGCCTTCACGCTCAGGTCTAATCCCGCCTTGGTCTGCGAGGTGGCGTTGATGTAGGTCATCAGCAGAATGTCGCCCTCGAAACGCGCCACCTGCGTGATGTAGTTGTGGATGTAGTTGGCATACAACCCGACATTCACAGCCCATTTCGACACCTTGAACTGGTAGAGCAGCTCCGCGTTGTCAGCGGTCTCGGGCTGGAGGTGCATGTTGCCCTGCTCGAAGTTGTGCGGGTCGATCATGCTCATGTAGGGGTTAAGCTGCGGATACGTGGGCCGCGTGATGCGCCGCGAATAGGCCAGCGACAGACTGTGCTTTTTGGAAATCTTGTACTTGAACGACAGCGAAGGCCCGAGGAAGAAATGCTGCGACCACTCGTCCAACAGCTCTTTCTCACTATGCAAATGCGTGCGGCTGTATTCGGCACGGAGACCGGCGCTCCAGGTGAAACGGTCGCGCCACTCCGTAGAGGTGAACTGCACGTAGGCGGCGGGCACGTACTCCCTGTGTAGCAGGTCGTTGCTAAACTGATGGGAGTAGTCCCAACCGAGACTGTCGCGCACGAAGAAGTTGTGGTAGATGTCGTTCTGGCGGTAAGAGAACTTCACTCCCGCATCCCAAAATCCGTATTTCTCGATGAATTTCCAGTCTGTCTGTGCAGAGGTGAGCAGCGGACTTCCACCCGACACCGACTTGCTGACCGAATCGCCCTCCAAGAAATAGTACGACGGGCGGTGGCCCCAGATTTTGGAGACGTTCGCCTTGACAGAGAAGGTGAGCTTCCCGGGACGGATGGCGTGCCAGTAAGCCAGTGTGCCGTCGAGGTTCTCGCGGTTCCAGGTCACGTCGCTGCAGCGGTTCTCGTGCGACAGGATGCCGTTGTGGAGCCAATCGTTGGAAAGATCCTGCACGGTGTTGAAGCGAGGCAAGATGAGCCGGAAGTCGGCGTCGATCTTGTTCCGCATATCGGGCTTGATAGTGAATCCAAGGGCGATGTTGTTGTTGAAGACCGTCCGCAGGGCGTGGATTTGCTGGCTGAGGCTGTCGCCGGTGGTGCGGTAATAGCGGTATAGGTAGCCGTTGTTGAGGTCGTCCTCGTATTTCACCTGGTAGTTGAAGCGCAGGGCGAACTTGTTGCGGGTGTAATTCAGCGCGAGGCTGCCGTTGGTGAAGTGATTGAAGCCGTAGTTGACCGCCGCCATCCCGCTGAGGCCTTTCTTCCCGTCCTTCTTGGTGACGATGTTGATGATGCCGCCCGTGCCCTCGGCGTCGTAGCTGGCACTCGGATTTGTGATGATGTCAATGCTCGCCACGTTGGAGGAGGGTATTGCGTTGATGGAACCGAGATTCGTGGGCACCCCGTCGAGGAGCAGCAGCACATTGCCGTTACCGCGGATGGAGACATTGCCATCGGGGTCAACGGTCACGGAGGACTGCTGGCGCAGGAGGTCCGCGACGGTGCCGGTCATCATAGTCGTGGCATCCGTGGGCATTATGGTAGTGTGTTCGGCAGTGACGATTGTTTGTCCGCCATCCCTCGCCGAAATGTTCACCTCTTCCAGCACCTGCGATGTGGCCTCCATTGGAATATTCCCCAAAGCGACCTCGCTCTTATCTGCTGTAAAATCAAGATGTTTTGATTTATAGCCCATGTAAATCACAGTCAAGGTATAAGTATTCGGCAACCGGGGCACTTTCAGCGAAAACTGTCCATTTTGGTCGGTGAGGGTGCCCGCCACCACGCTGTCCTGTTGCGAGGCATACACGGAAACGTAGGGCATTTCGAAGTTCTTCTCACCTACCACCTTTCCGGTCACCTTGCACGGTGTATGTTGCGCAAAAGCGGAAAAACTGAGAATCAGCAGGATAACGGCGAGAAAGAGGGGGTGTTTGGACATAAGAATCGATGAACATTTTAAGTGCAAAAGTACACAATTTACGGACGTGGACAGGAAAATGAAAAAAACGTATCTTTGCAGCGTTAATAAAGAAGGAAACAATTATGGCAACTTATACTATCAATATCAATGAAAGAACAACTTTCGGAAAACAACTTTTGCTGTTTTTGAAAGGTCTTGGGATTATCGTGGAAACACCCAAAAAGGGATCTCTCAGTGAAGCTATTGCAGACTACAAGACTGGCAACACCACAAAATGCAAAGACTTTGACGACTACCTGAAGAAAATAAACGAATAACCATGTATAGCATTGAATACTCTAACAGATATAAAAAATCCTACAAACTGGCAGTAAAACGAGGATTGGACGTAAAAATCCTGAACAATGTGGTAAAAACATTAGCAGAAGGAAAGAAACTTGACAAAAAACACAAAGATCATGGCCTTACGGGCGATCTGAAAGGATTTCGGGAATGCCACATACAGTCCGACTGGTTGTTGATATACCAAATTATTGACGACACCTGCGTACTATACCTATTAGACACGGGCACTCATGCTGATTTGTTTGGGAAATAGAAAAAAAATGCTCATAATTGCTTTGACCAGCCACAAACTTTTAATATTTTGTGCATAGAAAAAGAGTAAATTGCAATCCAAAATATGAAAAAGCTAAAGAAGACACCTCGATACGTCACGGAAGAGATTCACGCCGAGCGAACCAAATCTCCTGTCCCTATTGGACGTTCCGAGGTGACCGATGCCGACATCGAATACGTTCAGCACATTCTGAAAGAAGACCGCAACTTTTTCTCCCAAACGCTTTCCGACCTGCTTCAGGAGGAGTGGCGAGACGAAATCCCTTACGACGATTCTTCCGTCGTCCAGCACATGTATTACCTGTACCACACGCAAGCCCGACGGTGGACGGTGGAAGATTACCGATATTTAGTTGGACAAAAGACCGGATTGGACATCATCCTGCCAAAAGTGTTTGAAATACTTCAGCACGACATCAAGGTTTCAGGCGATTTTTACGACGGAGACCTGCTTAATAGCGTTTTACAAATAAATGCGGATTTCTGGGAACAACACAAAGACTTGTATAATACAGCGTGTATGCTGATTAAAAACAACATGGAAGAATTGTCAAAGATGGAATATTTCACTGACAAGGAACTGTTGGAGGACGCCACTGCCTTTTTGGCGATGAAGGGGTAAGAACATCAATCCTATTCCGCCCTCATTACACCGCAAGCCTGTAATCCTCCTTGTCCACCGTTTTTTTTGATTTGCATGTTTTTTCTGTGCCGTCCCTATCGGGACGAGGGAATCCGCAGGGACATCCGTTTCTACCGAGCGGTCGCCCCTACCGAGGCTATTCGGGAATCGTACCGATGTCCCCTACCAGTAACATGCATCGCAATGTCCCAACAGGGACAAAAGCCCGATAGAAGGGGGGCTTTGGGGTTGCCGTCAGACCGCGGCTGGGGTCAAAGCCCAAAAACAAGATGTAAGTCGGTTGATTTTTTTGTACCTTTGCCGCCAAAATCAGACCGATGGAAGAGAAGACCCCCACCCCGCAGGAGCGCATCGACCGCCTCATTCAGGAAATCAACCGGCACAACTACCAGTATTACATGCTGGACAACCCCACGATTTCGGACTACGACTTCGACCAGCTGTTGCAGCAACTCATTGACCTTGAGGCCGCTTATCCCGAACTGCGCCGTCCCGACAGCCCCACGCAGCGTGTGGGCGGCGAGGTGACGAAACACTTCCAAAGCGCGGCGCACCTATACCCGATGCAGTCGTTGGGCAACACCTACTCACAGGAGGACCTCACCGAGTTCGACCGCCGCGTGCGCGAACTCCTTGCCGCCTCCCCCGAGTACGTCTGCGAACTCAAATACGACGGCGTGGCCATCAGTCTGATCTACGAGAACGGCGTGTTAGTGCGTGCGGTGACCCGTGGCGACGGCACCCGCGGCGACGTGGTGACCGCCAATGTGCGCACCATCCGCACCATTCCGCTGCAGCTGCAGGGCGATTTTCCGCCGCTCATCGAGGTGCGCGGCGAGATCATCATGCCGTTCAGCAGCTTCGAGCAGCTCAACGCCGAGCGCGAGGAGATCGGGGAAGCCCCCTTCGCCAACCCGCGCAACGCCGCCTCCGGAAGTCTCAAACTGCAGGATTCCGCTGAAGTAGCCAAACGCGGACTTGACTTCAAACTTTACTTCGGATTAGGTGAGCAACTTCCTGAGAATAACCATTTTGACAGATTGATGAAGCTTCATGAGTGGGGGTTCCGCAAACCCGACGTGATGGAAAAAGTGGCGGATTTACAAGGAGTTTACGACTTCCTGCACACGTGGGACGAGAAGCGCAAAACGCTCCCCTACCCGATTGACGGCGTTGTCATCAAGGTCAACGACTTCGAGCAGCAACGCCAGGTGGGCGCCACGGCCAAGAGTCCGCGCTGGGCCATCGCCTACAAGTTCAAGGCCGAGCGGGTCTCCACGAAACTGCTAAGCGTTGATTTCCAAGTGGGTAGAACCGGAATTATCACGCCGGTGGCAAACCTCAGCCCCGTCTCTTTGGCAGGGACGGTCGTGAAGCGCGCCACCCTCAACAACCGCGATTTCATGGCGGAGATGGACATCCGCGAGGGCGACAGTCTCTTCGTGGAGAAGGGCGGCGAAATCATCCCCAAAATCGTGGGAGTTGATACCGACAAACGGCTCCCCGACGCACAACGGGTGACTTTCATCACGCACTGCCCCGTCTGCGGCACCGAGCTGCAACAGGCCGAGGGCGAGGCGGGTGTCTTCTGTCCCAACGCCGACCACTGCGCTCCACAGATCAAAGGCCGGCTGGAACACTTCATCGCCCGCAAGGCCATGAACATCGACTCCCTCGGCGAAGGCAAAATCGACATGCTCTTCGCCAACGGTTTGGTAAAAAACAGCGCTGACCTATATTCGCTAACCTACGAGCAACTCTTTGGATTGGAGAAAGTTATCGAAGACGAAAACGGCAAGACCAAGACGCTCTCCTTCCGTGAGAAGACCGTGCAGAACATCCTGGCGGGCATCGAAGCGTCGAAGCAGGTGCCGTTCGAGCGTGTGCTCTTCGCCTTGGGCATCCGTTTCGTGGGCGAGGTGACGGCCAAGAAACTCGCCCGCCATTTCGAGACGATGGACGCCGTGGCCAACGCCTCCAAGGAGGAATTGATGACCGTGGAGGACGTGGGCGAGCGCGTGGCCGACAGCATTATCGACTACTTCAACAACACCGAAAATCTGGAGATCCTCATGCGTCTGCGCGAAGCCGGACTGCAATTCGAGATCAACAAAGAGCAACATCAGCCTGTGTCACAGAAACTTGAAGGCCAAAGCATCGTGGTGAGCGGCGTCTTCACCGTTCCCCGCGACACCATCAAGGAGCTCGTCGAACAAAACGGCGGCAAGAACGTCTCCTCCATATCGAAAAACACCTCCTTCGTCCTCGCCGGCGAGAAAATGGGGCCGGAGAAGCGGAAAAAGGCGGAAGCGTTGGGGATTCCGATTGTGTCGGAGGAGGAGTTCATGACGATGATACGATGATACGATGAGGCGATGAAAAACGATGAAACGATGAAACGATGAAAAACGGGTACCGACATGTTGCCGATACCCGGTTTAGTTTCAAGTCTCAAGTCTTAAGTCTCAAGTCTCAAGTCTTAAGTCTTAAGTCTTACGTCTCAATTTTCAACTTTCACATCTGACAGCGTGAAGCCGCCGCCGTCGGTGAGGGTGACGAGGGCGGAGATGGTGGGCATGTCGTCGTAATGCAGCACCTTGCCGGTCACGAAGTTCACGCCGGGAACCACGTGTACGTAGATGTTTTCACCACTGACGTCGTAGGTCAGCTGCTCGCCGATCCACACAACATCATCGTAAAAGTCACCCATGTCCTTTATGGTGTTTGTCACCGTAACCAACTCTTTATCGCCATTATACAAGGTAATATTCTCTCCGTCAACAGAATACGACAATTCCTTACAGAGTGCCTGCTGCATTTCGTAAGGGTCGATGGCCGCAGCGAGGTAGGCATTGCCTTTCTCGCGGAAGCGCAACAAGCAGGGACGTTCGACAAGCACGCCGGTACCCTCCATCACTCCGCCAGTGAGCCAAAGGTCGCCCGAAACGGAATCATAACGGGCAGAAGGGTTGTTTCCATGACGGAAATCGGGGAAGGCCGTCGCATAACCTTTGTTGACCACCACAAGGCCGAAGCCTTCAGTGGACTGGTCGCCAACACCGCGAATCAAACTCCACACGCTTACATTGGACACGGTATCTTTCAAAATACTCTCATAGCAGCTGTCAAGCACATGCCGATTTATCGTGGCTTCCACGATTTCAGGGGCTTTCAGGGAACCAATGGGGTTTTCCAACACACCCTTCACGGGTTTGATTTCCACGTTTTTCTTGCTTTTGCAAGAAACAGCAACCGCACCGCAGATCAGCATCGCGGCAATCAAAAGACAAACAGGTTTTCTCATTTTTATCATTATCTCAAAGAATTTATATAAAACGCTATCCGACTGAATCATACAGTTATAGAAAAATCTTAAACGTATTATGGCAAAAGTAAACAAATTCCGAATACAAAAATTATGTACTTTCGCACTTTCAATATAATTTTCGTAATGAAACGATTAACCATATTGCTCATCACACTATTGTCGCTGTCTGCAACGGCGCAATGTCCCAGATCCGACGGAGAGCCGACCATCATAGACCTCACAGGCAAATTCGTGCAGCCCACATGGGAGTCCCTCAACAAGCGCGGCTATCCCCAATGGTTTCAGGACGCAAAGCTCGGCATCTTCATCCACTGGGGTCTCTATTCAGTGCCCGCTTACGCCTCGAAAGAGGGCTACGGCGAGTGGTTCTACCGCGGACTGATGCAGAAGGTGCCCGAACGGATGCGCATCATGAACTACTACGCTGACACCACAAAACCGGTTTTCGATCAATACAAGGAGCTCACAAAGTATTGGCATGCAGAACTTTGGAACCCTGATGAATGGGCGAAGATGTTCAAGGAGGCCGGAGCGCAATATGTAGTGCTGGTTACCAAGCATCACGACGGATATTGTCTGTGGGACAGCGAATACCAGCCCGAATGGAACAGCGTGGTGAGCGGTCCCAAGCGCAACATCGTGGAGGAACTCAACGAGTCCGTCCGCGAGGCAGGGCTACGCATGGGGTTCTACTACTCGCTACCCGAATGGTCGAATCCGCTACATATCTGGATGGAGGATCCCGATGACTCCATTGGCGACTACGTGAATGACTACATGGTACCGCAGTTCAAGGAGTTGGTGGAGCGCTACAAGCCCGACCTTCTCTTCTCCGATGGTGACTGGAACAACACGGCGGATCAGCTTCGTTCGCCGTATCTCATCAGTTGGTACTACAACACCGTGGGGCCCGACGCTATCGTGAACAACCGCTGGGGCAACGGCACGAAACACGGCTTCCTGACCCCTGAGTACAGTGCGGGGATCACCAACACAGAGGTTCCCTGGGCCGAATGCCGTGGTTTCGGTCGCAGCTTCGGATTGAACCGCAACGAGGACTTGGACAACTACATGACCGACAAGGAGTTGATCCAGCATTTCGTGGAGTTGGTGGCGCACGGTGGCGGCATGACCCTCAACGTAGGTCCCAATGCCGACGGCACCATCCCGCTCATCCAGCAAGAACGACTAAGAAGTCTTGGCAACTGGCTGAAAATCAACGGCGAAGCGATTTATAGCACACGCCCCTACGAAATTCCTTGCCAGCGCGAGCAAACCTCAGCGAAACTGCCGCCCTCGGAAACCATCAACTTTGATTGGGTGCGCAACGCTCCGATGCGCGGCGTGAGCACTGACAATTTTTCGATATTGTGGACAGGAAGTTTCCAAGTGGAGGAAGATGGAACCTATACGATTTTTGCTACCGCCGATGACAGTATGACCGTGTATTTGAGTGTCAATGGCGAGCCCTCGTTCCAACTGCTCCATATAGGCAAAGAACTTTCTGTAAAAAAGAATTTCGCACAAGGTCCGTTGCATAAGGGCGACAGTGTTCTCGTGATAGTCTTTTATAAAGAAAAAGATTTGGAAGCTTCCGCATCGTTATTCTGTTACAAAGACGGAGAAAAAGCGTCCCTTTTGAAAGCAGACTGGGACGGCAATGTCTTCTGGGAGAAAACCACCCGCTGCTTCACCACCAAGGGCGACAACCTCTACATCATCGAGTTCGAGCGTCCGAGCCAACTCGTGCCATTAGTCATCAAAAACATGCCCAAACTGAATCCCAAGTCGGAAATGATCCTCCTGGGCACGGAAGACGAGGTGGATTTTCAAGGACACAAAGGAGTGAAATACAACATGTTGAAATGGAAGCAGGACAAGAAGGGAACCGTTACCATCGACTTCTCCGGCATCGACCCAAAGAAATTGGACGAACTGGAAAACGCATGGGTGATAAAGGTGTTTTCAATGAAGAATGAAGACTGAAGAATATATCACCAGTTCACAAACGCCTTGTTGAATATGTCATCCGTAAGGGCATCGGAAATATCCGTCACCAAGCCGGATTCCACACTGCTCAGGTTCTGGGAACTGTAATAGTCCGCATATCTTGAGAACGATTGTTCAAAATTCTGTTTCTCATCGAATTTGTTATAGAAACGCACCCGCACCGTGATGGTCAGGCGGTTCATAGCGGGTGTATCGTTGCCTTGAATGGCCACCGGATTCACAGAATAATTAGTAATCTCACCCTCAATCGTATAGTCTCCATCAGTGTTGACAATCGTCAGCGGGGTCTGCGCCTGGATTTTGTCCTTCAACGCCGTCGTGAAGCTCTGGCTCAACGTCGGATTCACCAATGACGCATTGTTCGGGAATGTCGTGATTGCCACGGTCTTAGCCCGCGGATCCACCGTGCCACCCGTCAACGAAACGGACATGCGACAACTGGACAAAATCACCGCAAATGCAATCACAATACAATATATAATTCGTTTATTCATCGTCTCATCGCCTTTCCGATTCATCAGCTTCAATAACCTATAACCTATAACCATTATTCAGATTCCGTATTCCTTGATTTTCCGATACAGCGTCCGTTCCGAGATACCCAACTCTTTAGCGGCAAGCTTACGGTTGTCGTGGTTGCGCTTGAGGGCGGCGACAATCGCCTGTTTTTCAAGGCCTTCCATGGAGTAGTCCGAAGTTTCCTCAATGACTTCAGAGTCATCATACTGTTCTGGTTCTGTGCCATGGTGCTCGTGGGTGGTCACCATGGGATACTGACCATCAACCTGCATCGTATTATCGGGAAGAACATGGTGAGGATGCGAACCATGTACGTACATCTGGGGATTCTGTGTTAGCTGCGACACCGTGGATTTCAGTTCCTGCACTTCGCGTTGCAACTCGGCAATGAACTTAAAAACAATTTCCCGTTGAATATTGTCCTGTCGCTCCGTATCCGAAGGCATCACAGCCGGCAGATTCGAGCCGACGGGACCCGTCAGATAAGGTTTCAACATTTCGGGCGTGATAAGCCGCTCTTTCTCGATGAGAGACACCTGTTCCGTTACGTTCTTGAGCTGGCGGACATTGCCCGGCCAACGGTAAGCACGCAACATTGATTGAGCATCTTCTGTGAGCGAGATGGTCGGGACGTGATACTTGTCGGAGAAGTCGGCGGCGAACTTGACGAACAGCGGATAGATGTCACCGGGACGCTCGCGCAGCGCGGGCACGCGGATCGGCACCGAGTTGAGACGGTAGTACAGATCCTCACGGAACTTGCCCTTGGCGATGCGGTCGGCGATGTTGACATTGGTGGCAGCCACCACGCGGACATCGGTCTTCATCACCTTGGAGGAGCCCACACGAATGTACTCGCCCGTCTCCAGCACACGCAACAGTCGCACCTGCGTGGAGAGCGGCAGGTCAGCGACCTCATCCAGAAACAAGGTGCCGCCGTTGGCTTCTTCGAAGTAGCCCTTGCGGGAATCCACGGCTCCCGTGAAAGCGCCCTTCTCGTGTCCAAAAAGCTCCGAATCGATAGTGCCTTCGGGAATTGCACCGCAGTTCACCGCAATGTACGTTTTTGTCTTGCGCGGCGAATAGGCGTGGATGATCTTCGGCACCGACTCCTTGCCGGAGCCACTCTCGCCGGTCACCAACACCGACAAATCAGTCACCGCCACTTGCATAGCCACGTCTATAACGTGATCCAAAGCGGGATCAAATCCAATAATGCCGAAACGGCGCTTGACATTGTTTATGTTTTCGTTCATGTATAAAGGTTAAATGGTTAGAAGGTCATTTCACGCGGAGTTTACGACCGATTTGCAATATAGTGGTTTCCTTGATTTTGTTGAGTTTGCAGATTTTATCGACCGTGGTGTGGTATTTCTTGGCGATAGCGTAGAGTGTGTCGCCCTGTTTGACGGTGTGATATTTAGCCGAGGAGGCGGGCTTTGTGGCGGGCTGGGGCTGATGGGCTGGTTTCTCGACTGCTTTGTTATTGGCCGGTGCCTCCGATTTCACGTCAGATTGCCCTGTATCCTTGTTGGAGACCACCTCGTCGTCATCACCATCGTCAGTTCGGCGCATATCGTTGGTGTCCTGCTGCTTACGGCTGTATTTTTGCACCGTAATGACATTGGAACCGCGATTGATGTCCTTGTAAGCATCCGCCATGTCGCTGCTCTTCAGCTTTATGTCCTTGTTGACTTGGCGCGGGTTGTCGGCCTTGGAGTGTGAAAACAGCCAGTCGTAGGTTGCTTTCAAATAGAACAAGCGAGCCAACGCCCCGTGGTTGACTCCCGCCCACTTGTCGAGCCGCAAAAGGTCGGTGCTGCCGCACTTTCTCATGGCCTCTTGGATTTCCGTTGCGCGGGAAACGGGCACGGCCTTGTCGGCAGTACCATGGATAATCCATAACGGCACCTGATTCAGTTTACAAAGGTCTTTACGAATAGTGCCGCCGCATAATTCCATCGAAGCAGCTATCTTTTCACCGTGGTTTGCCAGGAACTCAATCGTCCCAAAGCCGCCCAAGCTCATGCCTATCAAGTAGATACGGTTTGTATCCACCGCATATTGATTCGTCACCCAGTTCAGAATGTTCAGCACTTTCATGGAGTTCCACGCACCGCCAGGATTCTGCGGGGCGATGATGATGGCATTGATGTCACGACCCATGCTAATGGCATCCAAACAACCGTATTTGCGCACACGGTTCAGGTCATTGCCGCACAGACTTGCACCATGCAGAAACAATACCACCGGAATCTCTCCCTTCTGTTCTTCGTAAGTGTCCGGTACCGAAACCCAAAAATTGTAAGCATCCTTCACCACATTGTGATGGGAGATGAAGGTGTAGTTTGTCTGTGCTTTGCTAACGACACATAAACATATAAACGTAAGTATTACTAATAATCTTCTCATATTCATTTTCATTTTGGCTATTAGCTATTAGCTTTTAGCTGTTGGCTTTTTCATCGCCCTTCATCGTTTCATCGCATCATCGTATCATCGTCAAGAATCGCCAAGGCTGCCGCTCTCGCGTCTTGAATCGTGTCTTCAATGCACATCGGGCGTTTGCAGGAACCGGCGACATACAATCCAGGTTGGGAAGTGAGGTTGTCTTCGATGTGCGGCGAACGGCTCTGAGCGAAACGGTAGAGGCCGTCGATGCCGGCGCATTTGGACAGCGTGGCGGTACCTTCGGAAGCGCACATGCCCACCATCAGAACCAGAAGATCGGCATTCATCGTCATCGGGTTGCCCATGAGGGTGTCCTCGGCCTTGATCTGCACGCGGTTGTCGAAAGTGGAGGCTGCCTCGGAAATCCTGCCGCGCACGAAATTCACGCCGTATTTCTCCTGTGCCTCGCGGTACATCTCCTCAAAGCCCTGTCCCCACATGCGCAAGTCCATGTAAAAGATATAGACATCCGTCTCGGGATGCTGTTTCTTGATCTCGATAGCCTGCTTCACAGCAGTCACGCAACAGACTTTCGAGCAGTAATTGTTGCCCGACTTTTCATCGCGGGAGCCCACGCACTGCAGGAAGACAATCTGCTTCGGCACCTCGTCCATATTGTTGCGGATCTGGTTTTCCTTGATCATTTTCTCCATCTCAATGGAAGTGATCACACCTTTGTAAATGCCGTAGCCGAGTTCCTCTTTCTGATGCGCATCGAAGACTCTGTAGCCTGTGGCCAACAGCACTTTGTCGAAAGTCGCTGTCTCTCCGTCGGCGGTGGTCAGCGTCCACTGTTCGCCGGTGCGGTTCATGGCAGTCACGGCGCAGTTTGCCTTGAGAGTGATGTTCTCGTGCGAGAGCTTGGCTTCCAGTTTGTCGGCCAGTTCGTCCGCAGAGCTGAAATCCGGGAACAGGAAGGCCTTGTCACGGATGTTGCACAACGGTTTTTCCTCTTTCTCGAAGAGGGTCACTTGATGATTATTCGCCAGCACGGAGGCGGCTTCAATACCGGCCGGGCCGGCGCCTATTACAGCTATATTCATAATATGATTCATTTTTCAGTATATCAATCAGTTAAGAATTAATAGATACTAGTTAATAGTTATATCTCTAACGCGAACTTAACTCTTAACTTTTAACTCTTAATTCTAAACTTTCAGAACCTCGGGTTTCTCGGGAGCGCGGAGAATTTTGCCGGAGGCGCCGCGGTATTTGTCGTCGGGGTTGTAGGCGACACCGATTTTATCGAGGAGGCGTTCGCACTGCACCTGATGGAGCTGCATGCCCATCACCCATGGATCGTAGCCCAAAAGCAGTCCGGCCAATTCCTCGTAGGTGAGCACCGGGATGCCATAGCCCTCTTTGTCGTATGTTTTATGCTCCATCTCGGCGATGGTGTATTGCCATTTGTCAAGGAACATGGCGCAACCGGGACAGTTGGCCACGATGAAATCGGGCTCGTAGGGCTCCATCGACTCGAATTTCTTCTTGGAGTTGGCAATAGAGTAGCCGCGGTTTTCCTGCACAAGATACTGGCGGAAGCCGAAACCGCAGCAGTGACGGCGTTCAGGGTAATCTACCACCTCGCCACCCCAAGCCTCGATCATACCAGCCAGCACGTAGGGGAATTCCGCATTGCCGATGCCGTGTTTCGGGAATATCTTGGCGTAGTGGCAACCGATGTGTTCCACCCCGCGCAACGGCTTGCCCGTAAAACGGTTAATCAACTGGTACTTCATCTTCTCCTTCAACTCGAAACGGAACTTGAAGATCAAATCCGACGGATGCACAATGTTCTCGGGAAGCTCGAACGTCCGACCAGTAGCTTTTTTGAGATACTCGCGGGCTTTCTCCAAGATTTCGGGTTGCTCCTTCCATTTCTCCATCAATTCGGTCATCACACCGAAAGAGGTGACACACGAGGGAACATAGTTCTTGTATCCACGTTCGGTCATCAACGAGAAAAGCCGCGCCACGATGGTCATGGTCGTTTCAAACGGCACCACATCGGAGTGGTAACCAATTCCCGTACAAGTATGCTGGTGGGAGGAGTCATAAATGTCCTTCCCCAAATCATTGCGCATGATGTTCAGGAAGGTCGCCTCCGAGCCAGGGAAGAAGGTCTGCCGGATGCAACTTCTTTCATAGAAGAAGTGATCGTCGGCAATTTCTTTCTGATATTCGTTCCAAAAACGTTTTTCCATTATAATGGTTATAGGTTATGGGTTATGGGTTAGTGAGATATGAGGTCAGAAGATATTAGACTTAAGAGGTTATAACAAGTTGGCAAAGATACAAAAAATTCCTTTTCTATCGAATGATGCATTCCAAAACAGAATGGCCCAATCCGAGGAAATCGTGAATAGCTTCCACCTCCAAACCGGCCTCGCGGACAAGGCGGACAAGATCGTCGGAATGATACATCTTGCTGTTACCATTAGCGATAGCCGTAAAGTAGAGGCTGGTTTGGGCGAGACACAAGGCCGCAGTGTCGAAACGCTGACGATCCCATAAGGTCTCCATAATGTATAGACGCGTGCCAGCAGTCATCACGGAAGCGGCGCGACGCAAAATGCTCAAGATCTGCGGTTCGCTGAAACAGTCGAGGAACTGGCTCATCCAAATGGCGTCGAAAGCGGGTTCAGATGGAAGTTTGCAGTTGTCGTCCAGCATATTAGCGGCATACCCAAAAATCCGGTCGGCACCAGATTGTCCGGCTGTCTGCTCACGCATCATCTCTATCTGCTGCGGCAGATCCACGATGGTGACCTCCACATCAGGATTGTAGCGCACACACTGCATCGCCCAACGGCCAGTGTTGCCTCCCACATCCATCAGATGCTTTGTCGGACGGGAAAACACCAGTTGCAACGCCTGTTCGAAAGAGCCATCGCTGTAAAAATGGTCAAAAGCGAACCAGCTCTTCTGCGCCTGCTCGGGAAGCGTGGAAAGTCCCTCATACACCGTCGGCCAGTCGCCCAGACATTTCAATCCGGCAGGTTTTCCCTCACGAAGAGCCTCTTCCAGATAAAACATTCCTTGGTAGTTGACATCGTGGTTGAAGTCCAAATTCACGCGGGTAGATTCATCGTGGAGCAGGAACCAACCGGTCTTGGCCAGCGAATAACGGCCTGTCTCGGGATCGACAATCACAGTGTTCATCGTCAATGACGATTCCAAGAGACAGTTCGCGGCATAGAGGGAGATGCCTGCCTTCTCGGCGACTTCTTCTGGGGTCATGGGCGTCTCCAGCATCTCGAAAATGCCCCATTTCACCATCAGTCTGGCTGTCTGGAACGTCATCGGCCCGAAAGCGTAAATCTGAGCGAGCCGCTGCGCCTCAACTGCACTCATCTTGTCGTTTGTGTATTGTTTTTTTAAGTTGTCGTTTAAATTCATTATTGGTTTAAGGGATTTGAAGGTTAAAGGGTTAGGAGGTTAAAAGGTTAAAGGGTTAGAAGTAGGGGCGAATAATTATTCGCCCTTACGAAGGAATTCGCCCCTACGAAGGAGCACCGCCGAGTTCGTTCCTCCGAAGCCGAAGCTGTTGCTGAGGACGATGTTCAGCGGCATCTCCACGGTTTTCGTGGCGATGTTCAGCGGGGCGGAAGCCTCGTCGGGATTCTCGAAATTGACATTCGGAGCCACAAAACCGTGCTGCATCATGAGGGTGCAATAAACGAGCTCGCTGGCGCCGGCCATCCAACACTCATGCCCCGTCATACCTTTGGTGGAGCTGATGAGGGCGCGTTGTCCGTGGAAGATGCGGTCTAATGCGAGGGCTTCGAAAGTGTCGCCCTGGGGTGTGCCCGTGGCGTGGGCGTTCACGTAGTCAATGTCAGACGAGGTGACACCCGCCATCTCCATGGCCCGCATCATGGCAGTGTAACTGCCGTCATCGGAAGGTTGCGAGATGCCTCCGCCGTTGGAGGAGAATCCGTAGCCAGCGACCTCCGCGAGGATGGCCGCGCCACGCTGCACCGCGTGGTCATAATCTTCCAGCACTAAAGCAGCCGCGCCGCCGCTGGGTACAAGTCCGTCACGGTCGCGGTCAAAAGGTCGCGCCGCACGCAACGGTTCCCCGACCCTCTTGGAGAAAGCCCCCAACGCGTCAAAAGAGGCCATCGCGAATTGATTGACCTCCTGGGCGCCGCCACACAGCACCGTATCCTGTAATCCCTGCTTGATGAGCAGATAGCCAAGACCCACTGAGTGACTGCCACTGGCGCACGCTGCACTCACCGTGAAGTTGACACCACGCAAGTGGAAAATGCTGCTCAGGTTCATGTTCACTGTGGAATTCATTGACTGGAAGATGAGTCCAGAGCCTAACAGTGCCGTGTCAGGACGCTGCACCAGCATCCGGTCCGTCTCAATCACCGGCTTCGAGGAGGAGTCGTTGCCGAAGATGACACCCACTTCGTTGCGAAGAAGGTATTCCTCATCCATGCCCGCCTGTTCAAAGGCTTCCTTGGAGGCCATGAAGGCGTAAGCCGCCTCCTGCGACAATCCGGCCCGCAATCGTCTGTGTAACAACGGCCTCAACTCTGGTTCAGGCACAATACCCGTAAGATCAGACTGATAACCGTAGGCTAATCTGTCGGGATCGTTGCCGATGCCCACACGTCCTGCGCGCAATGATTCAGCCACTTCTTCTTTCGTCGTGCCGATACACGACCATATTCCCATTCCGGTGATAACTACACGTTTAACCTTCATCATATCACATTCATCGTTTTTCATCGTTTCATTCATCGTCATTTCATTGCAATTTCATCACCATCCGAACCTCTACCGAGCTTTTGCCCCTGACGGGGCTGCTCAAGGAAGAAATTTCATAATTATGGAGGAAGTCCCGTTATCTTTTAACTGCTAACTGCTAACTACTAACTGTATAGTCCTCCGTTCACCTGAATCACCTGCCCCGTGATGTACGAAGCATCTGGCGAGGCGAGGAAAGCGACAGCGGCGGCCACCTCGTCGGGGGTGCCGAAACGCTGCGCCGGAATCATCTTGCTCAACGTGGCCTCGTCTAAATTCGCAGTCATGTCGGTGGCAATGAAACCGGGAGCCACAGCGTTGACCGTCACTTTGCGCTTGGCGACCTCCTGTGCCAACGCCTTGGTCGCACCGATGATGGCGGCCTTGGCGGCACTGTAGTTGGTCTGTCCGGGGACACCCTTAAGACCAGAAAGCGAAGCCATGTTGACGATACGGCCGTCACGCTTCTGGATCATCGTCCGCACCAAGCGGCGCGTGATGTAGAAAAAGCCGTTCAACGGCGTGTCAATGACACTGTGCCAGTCGTCGTCGCCCATCATGATCATCAGATTGTCGCGGCGCGTGCCCGCGTTGTTGACCAAAACAGCGATATAGTCATCGGGGTGCGACTCCTCCCACTGCTGCAACGCGGCATCAACGGCTACTGCATCGGCGATGTCAAACTTCAGCAATTCGCACACACCACCTTGATTCTCAATCATTTGCTTCGTCTCTTCAGCAGCGGCATCGTTGCTCACATAATTGACGATGACGGGCATCCCGTCGCGGGAAAGGCGCATGGCCACAGCTCGTCCGATGCCGCGGGAGCCTCCGGTTATTAATGCGTATTTCATATTACAATTCAAAATTAATGTTTCCTAAAATATCAGAGTTCTTGTCCCAAACGGGATGTCTCTAGGATTATTTTCAGGCGGCAAAAATACGAAAAAAGTTGAGTGAGTTGCCTATACTTATTTCTTATTAACATTCCGGCAAAATATCACCATTTTTGGTGATGTTGCCATCGTGGTGGTTTTAACACTTTTGCGACATCAAAAGATACGTTATGTATAAAAGGCTATCATTTACCCTTTCGGTTTTATTATTATTTGCGCTACAGACAGTTGTGGCTCAGCAGAATGACACGGCGAACATCAAGGAATCGTCGGCCAGCAAAGGAAAATCGCTCGGCACGCTCACCATTGGTGGTTACGGCGAGGCCGTCTATAAATACAATTTCTTCAGCGACAACGTTTTCCGTTACTCCCACGCAGCCAACTATGCCGACTCCAAAGGTCACGGGCGCGTGGATTTGCCGCACGCCGTCATCATGTTAGGTTATGATTTCGGTCACGGCTGGAGCTTCAACACGGAGATTGAGTTCGAGCACGGCGGCACCGAGTCGGCCGTGGAGGTGGAGGCAGAGGAGACCGGCGAGTTCGAGAAGGAGATCGAGCGCGGCGGCGAGGTCGCCCTGGAGCAGTTCTGGTTACAGAAGGCCTTCTGGGACGGGAAGATGAACATCCGCGCCGGTCACATCGTCGTGCCGGTCGGGGGGACCAACAACGCCCACCTGCCCAACGAGTTCTTCGGGGTCTATCGTCCCGAGGGCGAGAACACCATCCTTCCCTGCACATGGCACGAGACCGGCATCGAGGTGTGGGGCCGCATCAAGGGCTGGCGTTACGACGTGATGCTCATCCCGTCGCTCAACTCCAGCATGTTCAGCGTTTCCGGCTGGGCGCACGACGGTTCCGCCTCTCCTTACGAGTTCCGCGTCGCCAACAAGTTGGCCGTGGCCGCCCGTGTCGATAACTACAGCGTCAAAGGTCTGCACATCGGCGTCAGCGGCTTCGTGGGCAACACCTTCCGCAACGACATCATCACCGACGAGAGCTCCTCGCGTTACGCAGACGTGCGCGGCACGGTGGTCATCGGCGGTTTAGACTTCAGCTACAAGACCGGCGGATTCGTGCTGCGCGGCAGCGGTCTCTACGGCCACCTCAGCGACTGCGAGCTGATTTCCGTCTATAACTCCACCCTACCCCACAGCTCGCAAGCTCCTTACCCGCAGACTCTTGTAGGACAGGCGGCTTGGAGCGCGGGCGGCGAGATCGGCTACGACGTCTTCCATCATCACAAAAACCCGAAGATGGACCGTCACAAGCTCTACGTCTTCGCCCGTTACGAATACTACGACTCCTACATTCCCGGCCACAACATGACCGACTACGCTTGGAGCGACCGTCATTGCGTGAGCGGCGGCCTCAACTACAGTCCCATCAAGGAGATCATCATCAAGGCCGAAGGCGGCGTGCGGCTGCTGAAAGAGCAGTACAACCCCGAGCCCTGGTGCGCCCTCGGCATCACTTGGGCTGGAATGTTCAGCAAGGAGTTCCACAAGAAGGGGTAATGCTGAATTATGAATGCTGAATTATGAATGAACGGATGACTCCTACATATTGATCATCATTCCAAAGAGGGCTGAAAGCCCGATCTATGCTAACCCAGGGTGAACGCAGTGAACCCTGGAAAACAAGAAACAAGTAACAAACTAAAACAAATACAATATGAAAAAATCAATCATCGCCACCATGGTGGCAATCGCATTCCTGAGCGTGGGATGCAATCACAACAACGGCGAGCTGGTCAACGAGAAGCAGGCCGCCGTCATCGAACAATATGTGGACCACACCGTAGCGCCCACGTACACCAACCTGGCCAACTACGCCGACCAACTGGTCAACGAGTTGAAGACCTTCCAGAACAGCCATTCGCAGAGCGACCTGAACAAGGTGTGCGAGACCTTCCTGAACGCCCGCGCCTGGTGGGAGAAGAGCGAAGCCTTCCTCTTCGGAGCCGCCAACGACTTCGGCATCGACCCGCACATCGACTCATGGCCGTTGGACGTGGACGCCTTCAACAACCTGATGAGCAGTCCGAACATGCTGGCCGTTTTGGCCGGTGAGGACGGTGATGTGGTAGCTGGCGAGCAGCTCGGCAACGCCCTGCTCGGATTCCACGGCATCGAGTACATCCTCTTCCATAACGGGCAAGTGCGCAATGCCAGCGAAATCACCGAGACGCAGATGGTCTATGCCGTGGCCGTGGCCGGCGACCTGCGCAACCGCTGCTTCCAGCTCGAGGTGAGCTGGATCGGGGACGCCGCTCCGAAGTCGCACCGCGACAAAGTCGAGGAACTGGAGCTCAACAGCACCGTCAATGGAGGCAGCTACAGCTACGGTGACAACCTCAAGAAGGCCGGCAACCCCGGCAGTACCTACGCCAGCTCCGTGAGCGGCCTCATGGCCATCGTCGATGGCTGCAAGACCATCGCCGACGAGGTGGGCACCTCCAAAATCGGCAAACCCTACAACGGCGAAGACGCCAACTACATCGAGTCTCCTTACAGCCAGAAATCCATTGAGGACTTCTACGATAACATCCTCAGCATCCAGAACGCCTACTACGGCGGCATCGAAGGCCAGCGCAATGACAAGCTCTCCCTGCACGCCTATGTCAAGAAGATGGACAAAGGTCTCGACAACGAAGTGGAAGAAGCCATAAACACCGCTTTGGAGAAGATCAACGCCATGCCTCGCCCGTTTGTGCAGAACTACACCAACCCCGCTAATGGGGAAGCCATCGAGGCTTGCCAGAACCTTGATGATGTGCTCTCCAAGGTGAATGATGCGTTGAGAACATACGAGGAATAATTATGAATGTTGAATTATGAATGCTGAATTATGGAAAAAATAACGACAATCATTATTATTTTGGGATTATTCTTATTTGCGGGCTGCCACAGACCCGAAAACGGCGAAATGTCTTGGATTGAGGAAGAGACTTACGCCGGAGGAAAACTGGGAACAACGTTCAACAGTTCGTCGTCCGCCTACGAGGACCCCGCCCCAGCGGTCACCGACATCGCCGCGTTCAAGTACGGCGAGTACCTCTTCGAGCGCGATTTCAACATCAACACGCCGCCGTTCAATGGACTGGGGCCGCTCTACATCCGCAGCTCCTGCATCGCCTGTCACCCGGGCTACGGCCATGGCAAACGCATGGACCGCTATGCCGCCAGTGACTGGGGCAACGGCTACCTGCTGGTGGTCACCGACCAGAACGACAACTACGTGAGTTCGCTCACGGGCATGCCGCAGACCAAAGCCGTGCCGCCCTTCAAGGCACCCATTGACGAGAGCCAAATCCAAATCAGCTGGTTAGACTACGTGGATGAATGGGGCAACCGCTTCCCCGACGGCGAGACTTACAGTCTGATTTATCCCGAAGTTTACATTCCCGCTTCGGCGTACTACGTCCCATTGGAATCCAACGGAGTGCAAATCCCATACGGCAGCGAGATTGTGCGCCTGGAATCAACCATCGGCATCTATGGTACCGGACTGTTGGATGCCATCCCCGACGACTCGCTGAAGGCGCAATACCTGCGTGAATCGATGGCTGGCGCGAACCTGAACCCCGCGATGTGGGCCGGCACAGACTGGGCACCCACAGGACTTTACGGTAAGACCAACCATCCGAAGCGCTTCACCTACGCCTGCTCCCGCGGTCCGCTGCAAGACGGTCCGGGCGCCAACGCCATCTGGAACATCACCAACGTGACCCGTGGCGACCGCCGCTACCACTACATGACCGAGACCTACGCCCGCGTGGCTTCGCAAGACCCGCAGGTGCAAGCCGAATTCTACACCTATTTCCCTGAATACAATGTCACGGGCAATCCCGAGACCGACATCTACAACTATCTGATGGGCAAGAGTCTGCCTGCTGAGATGAGCAACGACGATTACGTGAACCTGATGGTGTGGCACCGCGGTTTGGCCGTGCCCGCCGCCCGTAACCTCAAAGACGAGGAGGTGCAGAAGGGCCGCAAGATCTTCCGCGAAATCGGATGCGCCACCTGTCACCGTCCCAGCTGGACCACCGGTCCCGACCGCTTCACCGACCCCAACGGCTTCTTCACCACGGGGGACAGCCGTCTGCCGCGTTATCCCAACCAGAAGATATGGCCTTACACCGACATGGTGCAGCACCGTCTTTGCATGAAGAACGACATCCGCACGGGCTGGTGCCGAACCACCCCGCTTTGGGGCCGCGGCCTCTCCGCCATCTGCACCGGCTCCAGCGACCGTCTGCATGACTGCCGCGCCCGCAACGTCATCGAGGCCATCATGTGGCACGGCAGCGCCCAAAGCGACGCCCGCTGGACCGTCGAGAAATTCCGTAACCTCAGCAAAGAAGACCGCGACGCAGTGGTGAAGTTCATTAATGCTATTTAATGGTTATGGGTTGTTGGTTATTGGTTATTGAAGCCCAAGGTTAGTATCACCGTAGAGACGCAATGCATTGCGTCTCTACATTTTTCCTATTTTTTCATTCATCATTCATCATTCATCATTCATCATTCATCATTCATCATTCATCATTCATCATTCATCATTCATCATTCATCATTCATCATTCATCATTCATAATTCATAATTCATAATTAGATGAAACCCCTCCGTCACCTCCTCTCCTCCCTCCTCATCACCCTGATCGTCGCAATGGCGGCGGGCTCCGTCGTGGAGAAATTCCACGGCAACGAATACGCACTGAACCACGTCTATGGCAGCTGGTGGTTCGTGGCCCTATGGGCATTGCTGGCCATCGGAATGCTGGTCATGATGATCACGCGCAAAAGCTGGCAACGGCCAGTCATCTGTACCCTGCACTCCTCCGTGCTGCTCATCCTGCTCGGTGCCTTGCTAACGATGACCACCGGACAACACGGCGAGATGACCCTTTCGCCTGGGAAACCCGTCAGCAGCTTCTCCATTGACAAACACAGCGACACCCGCGATGCGAAACTCCCCTTCTCGCTCACCCTCAACCGTTTTGAGGTGGAAACCTACCCAGGCACCCGCACGCCGATGGATTTCGTGAGCTATCTACAAATTTCCGACAACGGCACAGTCTCAGACGCAAAAATCTCGATGAACAACATCCTGAAACATCGCCACTACCGCTTTTACCAGAGCGACTACGACGAGGAAGGCAACTCCGTGTTGTCCGTCGCGCACGACCCCTGGGGCGTCGGGGTGACATACGCGGGCTACATCCTGCTGTTCATCGCCCTGATCGGGCTGTTCGTCGAGCGAAACGGACAGTTCCGGACACTCTTGCGGAATACCGCCGGCAAGGCCGCCGCGCTGCTGGTCCTCGTGACGCTGTGCGCCGCCCAGCCCGCACGAGCCGCCGACAAGCCGAGTGTCCTGCCGAGGGAGAGCGCCGACAAGATGGGACAGATGTACGTGATGTACAAAGGCCGCGTCTGCCCGCTGCAGACCCTCGCCAAAGACTTCACCACCAAGCTGTACGGCAGTGCCCGTTACAAAGGATACACCCCGGAGCAGGTCTTCAGCGGCTGGCTCTTCTACACCGACGAATGGCAAAACGAGCCGACGCCCAGAATTGAGCGCGACCTGAAACGGAACAAAATTCGCGAAGCCGAGGAGAAAAAGCAGATTATCAACATGTTGCAAAACACCCAACTGCTGAAAACCTTCCCCCATGCCGACAGCGCCGGACAAGTGACCTGGTATTCCCAAAATGACGAGCTACCTTTGGACATTCCTGATGACGAGTACCTTTTCATCCGTAAACAGATGAGTCTTTGCAAAGAATATGCCGTAACGGGCAATTTCGACGAGCTGAATGAAGTCTTCGAAAAAACCAAAATCTATCAGGAAAAGCACGCCCTCGGACAAGTACAATCCAAGGTGCAATATCGTGCCGAGCGACTCTACAACCGTCTCTCGGCCGGTCGATGGCTCGCCATGGTGACCATCACCCTTGGACTAATATGTTTCGCGATGGCGTTAATCTGCCTCGGAAAAGGAAGAAAGCTCCACAAACCCGTCCGTATTATCGCAACCTGCTGGATGTCACTGCTTTGTCTCTTCTTGGCTGTGGTATTCATCCTGAGATGGATTGCTGGCGGACACGTGCCGATGGCCGGCAGCTTCGACTCCATGAACCTCCTGGCCTTGAGCATCTGCATCATCACGCTGATTATGGCACGGAAATACGAAATGGCTTTGCCTGCCGGACTGCTGATGACCGGTTTTGCGTTGCTGGTGCAGATGATGGGTGGCTCCAACCCGCCGGTCACCCACCTGATGCCAGTACTCACATCGCCGCTGCTCAGCCTGCACGTCACGGTCATCATGATTGCCTACGCACTGCTGTTCTTCGTCATGTTGAACGGCATCAGCGCGGTGGTCGTGCGGATAACGCAACCCGAAAACAAAGCATATCTGGAGCGTTTGCGCGACATAAGCACGATCATGCTCTACCCTGCCGTCGCGCTGCTCGCCGCGGGTATATTCATCGGTGCGGTGTGGGCCAACATCTCGTGGGGTAACTACTGGTCGTGGGATCCGAAAGAGGTGTGGGCGCTCATCACCCTGCTGGTTTACGCCGCCCCGTTGCACAACTCGGTCTGGAAATCGTTCCAGAAACCGATGTTTTTCCACATCTACGGCATTTTGGCCTTTCTGAGCGTGTTGATCACTTATTTCGGGGTGAATTTTCTGCTTGGAGGGATGCACAGTTACGCGTGAGCCACATCGCCTGTTAAATTTTGCAGCGCCTTGTCCTGACGATATTCTATTGACTTAATACAGTTTCAGCTGTTGTTTCCGCAAGAATGCCTCCACATTACGAAAGTCTTCGTAAAACGGAGTGTCTTCCACAAACACCGGACAGATTTCGCGGATCTGGCGATAGACCTGCCGTGAAATCGGTGCAAGTTTGTCGGCAATATTCAGACAGTCAACAGCTTGGGCGAGGGCTATATACTGGATAGACAGCACCTGCCATACATTTTCTATCACCTTGCGGGTGAGCAGTGCAGTGTTGGTACCCATGCTCACAATATCCTGATTATCATTGTTGTTCGGGATGCTATGCACGTAGTTGGGCATAGCCAACGTCTGGCATTCGGCTGTGGTGGAGGTGGCAGTGAACTGGCAGGCCTGCATTCCGTAGTTCAAGCCCAGCGTGCCCATATTGAGGAACGGCGGCAGGATGCCGTTGATGCGGTCATGGAAAAGGTAGTTGAGCTGCCGCTCGGCAGTCATCACCAAACGCACCATCGCAATCTTCACCTTGTCTTGCTCCAGCGAGATGTAGTCGCCATGGAAGTTGCCTCCGTGATAGACGTTGCGGGTCTCCGGATCGACAATCGGGTTGTCGCAAGCGGAATTGACCTCCTCCTCAAGCACACGACGGCAATTGGTTAGCGTTTCATATATCGGGCCAAGGATTTGCGGCACGCAACGCAACGAGTAGTAAGGCTGCACCTTATGGTCGAAGGTTGTTTCGGTATGGTTTCCGTTATAGAGCTGGTGTTCACGTTGTTGCAGACATTGGCTATCGCGGGCGAGCGTGCGCATACGGGCTGCGATAATCTGCTGTCCCTCGTGGCGGCGCACCGCATTGAGGGGCTCTGCCATCAAGTCATCGAAGGAGCCGGCAATCTCGTTCATCATCACGGCGGCAAGCGTCGCCCAATCGAGAAGTTGCTCAGCCTGGAACTGGTTGACCATCGCCACTCCGGTCATCACGCCGGTACCGTTGGTGATGGAGAGGCCTTCGCGAATATGGATCTTGAACGGTTCTAACCCATTCTCTTTCAGCACTTCCGCCGCGGGTCGCCACTCTCCGTGATAGTGGACGCGTCCCTCCCCGATCATTGCAAGAGCGAGGTGCGCCAGCTGCACAAGGTCGCCGCTGGCCCCCACACTGCCGTGACAGGGAATCATCGGGAGAATGTCGCGATTGATCATCTCCACGAGCAGCTTCACCAAGTCGGGATGCACCCCGGAGCGGGCTTGAAGGAATGTTCCGAGGCGGGCCACCATGGCTGCTTTCACGCACTCGTCGGGCAGCGGTTCGCCCGCACCTGTGGAGTGGCTGCGTATGATGTTGTATTGCAAAGCGGTAAGATGGTTGTCATCAACTCGCCATTGCGCCATCGGCCCGAAACCGGTGTTGATGCCGTAGATAATCTTGTCCGCGCTGAAATCCTTCAGAAAATCGTAGCATTCCGCCACCTTGTCCATCGGAAGGTCGGAAAAGGCTATCTTTTTTTCACCGTAAACGATTTTTTCAACATCCTTGAGGGTAAAAATGGGATTCATCAGTTTTTCGAATTTACGGCCGCGAAGATACGATTTTTTTGCATTACTCTTTCACACCCTGTCCCGACTCATCGCCCCACATTCTGAACCCTCGCCCGCAAATCCACGAACTTCACGGGCTTCCGCGCGCTGGGTGGGAAATTGATGCGCTGTATCTCCTCAACAGGCTCCACCGTTACAATAGGAGCCACACGCACATGCGCCCTGAAGCGGTTTTTCAATTCGTTGACAATCTCCTCGGGATGGTTCTTAAAGCGTGTGTTCTGTTCTATAACCTCCGATTTCAGCCCCACCTTCACGACCACCTCGTCGGTGCCCTGCTGCGAATCCTGCACATAGATGACGTAATTCTGAACAAACGGGGTGTTGTTAAGTACATCCATCAGCGCGGGCGGATACAGCGTAGTGCCCTTCAGCTTGATCATATTGTTCTTGCGGCCCACCAACGGAGTGAGACGATAACTGTTTCGGCCACAGCGACATTGCTCGGTGATTTTCGCGCACATATCGCCCGTGCGGAAGCGCAAGAGCGGCATGCCCTCCACCCCGAGAGTCGTGACCACCACCTCGCCAGTCTCGCCATCAGGCACAGGCAGGTTGTCCTCGCCGATGATCTCCACAATGATAAGTTCTGGATGCACGTGACCACCCACACCGTACTCGCACTCGCTGAATGTCGCACCCATCTCGGTGGAGGAATAGGTGGCGTAAAGCTCCACATCCCATTTCGACTTGATCTGTTCGCCAAGAAGGTTGAGCGAAAAGTCTTGGTTGCGCAGGCTCTCCCCTATTCCAATAATCTTACGGATACTGGAATTCTGGTAGTCAATTCCATGATCCTCAGCATATTGAATTAGTCTCGGGATGAACGACGGCACGCACATGATACTGTCGGGCTTGATGCGCTGGATGGTGTCCCACTGCAGTTCAGGGATGCCGTTGCCCACACGGATGACAGACGCGCCAAGTTCGCGCAATCCAAGAAAATAGGCCAGTCCTGCCATAAACCGCTTGTCGAGGGTGACCATCAACTGGAGGATATTACCAGGCTGTAAACCAGCACATTCGAAACTCTTCTTCTCATTATATGCCAAGCGTTGGAGATCCTTTTCGGTGCAGCAGAAGGTCACGGGATCGCTCAGCGTGCCGCTCGTGGTGATATAGTCAATCACCTTCTCCTTCGGCACACAAAGGAAGTCCTCATTAAAGAGTTGAAGGTCTTTTTTCTCGGTGAAAGGGATATTCACAAGATCTTCAACAGTGCGGATTTTATTGATGTTGATGCGGTAGCGCTCGAACATACGCTGGTAGTAGCGGGAATTGTGCTGCAAACAGGCCAACGCATCACGCAATTTCGCCTCCTGGAACGCCTTGATCTCCTCAGGGGAAGCGAACTCTATATCCTTCTTTTTGTCAATCATAATCTTTTGAAAAACGGCGGCAAAATTAACATTTATTATGAACCGCGCAACCATTTCAGGAACTCTTCGGGCCAAACTGCGCATTCCTTTCCCGCCATCTTCTCGGAACTCACCCCGAAACCGTGTCCGCCTGTTTTTGGCCGGAGAATATGACACGGTTTGCCTTTGGCCGCCAGCGAATCAGCCATCATCTGGGCATTAGGCCAATCAACGGTGGGATCGTCATCGCAGCTGAGCAGGAATACAGGACAGCGCACCTGACCGGCGTGGAGTTCCAACGACAAAGAGTCCCACATCACGGGGTTGTGTTGGCGACGTTCTCCCATGAGTCCGCGGCGGGAGCGCTTGTGCACGTATGGCTCGCGCATGGTGATCACCGGGTATATGGGGGCCACGAAATCGGGCGCGGTGCTGTCGGGAAGGAAAACCGCCCCGCTCATCACCAAATGTCCGCCGGCGGAAAAGCCCATTGCCCCGACTGTTCGATAACCTTTCAATTTAACGGTTTTTAACGCATCTTCGAGCGCCTCAAGCTGTGCGGGATATTGCGTGCAACAGGAACGGCGGATGTGGGTGAACCACGACCACCAGCCCGAAACCGGATATTCCAACACATAGGCGGCATAGCCGTTCTTATTCAGCCACAACGCGACATCCCGGCCCTCCGACTTTCTCGCCAACCAATAATAGCTGCCGCCTGGACAGACCACCACAGCGGTATCGGAGTGCTTCTCCGGCAAAAACTCCGTCAACTTCTGCGCGAAAACACTGTTCACCAGCAACATCACGCATGTCACAATCACTATTCTACATTCTACATTCTTCATTCTACATTCTACATTTTTCGGACAATCCCGTCCGTTTCCCCGATCACCGCCTCAGCCGTCATCACCGCGGTGAGTGGCACTCCGCAGCATCCGTGGAGATAGACATTCTGGCCTGTCATAAACAGGTTTTCGGCTTTTGTGCGAATTGGGAGATAACCGGAAAACGGGCTGCGACTATCCTTGAGCAGACCGTAGAGCGAACCTTCCGGCTCGTCATAATAGTCGCGAACCGTCAACGGCGTTGCGGCATATACCTGTTTCACACAATTCCGGAATCCAGGTCTGTACTTTTCTATCTTATTCAGAATCAGATCTGTATGCTTTGATTTCCAAGCTTCATAATCGGCACCCCGTTTACCCACGGTGGTGTCTGCCCATTGCTCGCACATAGAGAAGGGCGAGAAAACGATCACCTGCAAGGCGCGGGCATAAGGTCCCTGATTTCGTTCGCACGGGGTGAAATAGACAAAATTCTGCGGCCAATTCTCCTGATCGTATTTGCCGAACTGCCACACCTTGTCATAACTGTCCCAACAATAACAAGGATGATTGAGGTACGGGAACGTCCCTTCTTTGAGCACAGCATAGACACAAAAAGCCGAGTAATTGTTCGGAGCCGTTGCCAGACGATTACGGGAGGCCTTTGTGAAAATCTGACCATCGACGATATTCAGCAACGATTGCGGGTGAATAGAGGAGACCACACATTCAGGAGTGAACGTCCGGCCGTCGGCAGTGGTCAGCGACCGCACCCGGCCATCTTCCAAATGGATGGCTGTCACCTCGGTATCAGACAGCACTTCTCCCCCCAACTCCCTGATTTTCGACACCAAAGCATCCGCCAGCTGTTCCGCCGGTCCTTCAAAACGGGAATGAGCATTGATATACAAGTAGTTGATCAGAGCGAAGACATAGGCGGGGGTATATCCCGCATCCCCGCCAGCCAAAGGGCTCAAATAAGCTAACAGACTGCGTAACTTCGGGTTGCGAACATAACGGGCAATGAACTGTGCGGATGGCTGGTAAAATGCCTCATCACTGCTTTGGGTTGAACCACTGCCTGGACGGAGGAAGAAAAAACCAACCTGGTCGGCCAGTGCAAAGAGGTGATCCACATAACGTTGGATGTTCTCTTTTTCTTCAGGGAAAAGCTGCTGGAAATATTTCGTGAACGGTTCCCTACCCTGCGGAATGCGGTAGGTCATCCCATCTTCAAAACAGACCACCTCATCCCCGCAATCCGCATCCACCTGACGATAGTGCAGTTGGTCAAGGATTCCGAGATAGCGGCAGATGCGGTTGAGAGAGCCGCCAGGCTGAAGTCCTCCCACCACGTGCATGCCCGCGTCGAAAGTCACACCATTCCGGCTGAACGACTGAAGTCCCCCGCCAATGTGTGAACTCCGCTCCAGGACAGTCACTTTGCGACCTTCCATGCCCAGCAGCGCGGCCGTGAACAGTCCGCCGATGCCTCCCCCTATTATCACTATCTGTTTCTCCATGTTCAATTTCCGCCGCGAAAATACGTTTTTTTCGTTTTTGATTTTATTGCACGACAACAGATTATTTTGTATTTTTGCCTCGTTGTTCTGTAAAATCACAAATCGCTATTTCAGAATGCAAGACCAACTAATTTGTTCAGACAATGAAATAATATGAAGCATCGTATCTACTTCGCATTTCTTTTTTGCTGTTGCTTTTTTGCCACATACGCTCAAGATTGTGACCCGAACTTGAAAGCAGCTCGAAACTATAAAGCCAAAAATGATTTCAAAAACGCCGTTGAATGGTATAAAAAAGTATTGGCCGATTGTGGGGATTATGACGGAAATGTCATCACGGAATTAAAGGAGTGCGAGAAGAAAACCACCGGCAGAAATGCGGCTTTTCTTCTGGAACAATCCATAGTGGAATGCGGGAAAGAGGGTGGAACGCTGGTAATGGAACTGAAAAAAGCCCCTGCTTCCTGGTCTGTGTCTCAAGTGCCGGAATGGCTGGAAGTATCAAGTGTCATTGTGGAAGAGAAAAGAGCGGAATTCAATGCCAGCGTTAATCCCAATGCGGAAATCCGGATAGGAACCATACAACTGACATCCGACAAGGGCGCCACACAGGAATTCACTGTCATTCAACACGAAGCGGACGAGCAACTGACTGTTATGTCAGACATCCTCGCATTCGCGGGAAGCGGCGGACAAGAAACCGTGATCATCAATGCCAATTTCAGATGGAGCTACAGCACTGATGCGAACTGGCTTCAGCTGAACCGGCAAGACGACGCGCTGACAGTGGTCTGCCCACCGAACGATCTTGTTTCGAAAAGAAACGCAACTATTACTTTTTCAGGGAAAAAAGCCAGCCAAACCATTCAGGTGATGCAATTTGAAGGTGACACGTATCTAAATGTCATTGGCGCTTCTGATTCAGCAATCACTTTCGATGCTGCCGGGGGCAAAAACAACATGCTGAAAGTTAGTTGCAATGATACCTGGAAAGTGAAAAACAATTGTCCGTGGCTGAAAGTAACTTCATCAGGGGATGTCATTGACATTCAATGTGAGGCGAATCCTTGGGCAGAACGCAGAGCTGCAACATTCGAGGTGGTCACCACTTATGAAAGACAAAGCAAAACCATTTCGGTGGAACAACACGGAGCCGAACCTAAAATCGACAAGATATCACTGCCGTCCGCAAGCGGTGAACGGAGTGTGAACAGTGTGAGACCGCATTTCCGTTCGGTTTTCCTTAAAGGGAACAAAGGCGAAATGAAAGTGAAGCTGCATTCGAATGTCCAGAACTGGGAATACCGCATACTTTCCAACGACGAGAATTGGATCACGGCGGAAGCTTCCCCGAAAGACAGTCTGCTGACATTGACACTTTCCGACAACAACGGATTGAAAATCAGGGAGTCCGACATTGTCTTTTCGGCCATGGGGATACAAGACACGCTCAACATCCGGCAGAACGTGCGCGGCTACCGCGGCATTTGGGACGACTATTTTGAATCTTCCGAAAGGACCTGGAAAACAACCCGCTTCTTTGTAGATATTTACGGGGCGGAATCCGTCGGATTCAGAATTGGGGGCCTATCCAAAAGATGGAAATGCGTTGAGTTCAGCCTGATGAATTTCGCTGTGGAATATGCATACAAAGAATTCTACCTTAATTGGGAACCTATTGTCAGGGGTTATTTGCCTTTGTCCCGCAAGACCCAACACTGGGCTCTTTTTATGGGACTCGGGACTTCCGTCAACATGTTTAACGTGCGTGTTGCCAAAAACATAGACCCCAAACAAAGATTTTCATACTTCGACGCTGCCAATTTCCTGTTTGAATTGGGCGCTGAATTCCAATGGAACGAGAAGGACAATCTCTCATCCCGCATCTTTTACCGCTATGACGGCTACCATTCTCTCGGCATTTCCTTCGACTTATACAAATGGACGAAAAATTATAGTCTTAAAAAATAATTTTATTACCATTATGAAGAAAATTTTTATCGCAATTGCTTTGCTGGCACTGATTTGTGCCTGCACGAAAAAGCAGGAAACGTCCGATGAGAAGGTCATCGGCAAACCTGAAATCCAGGTCCAGGACGGCCGTTTCACCCCCGAGGTGATGTGGGCGTTGGGCAAGATGACCGAAAAGGCCGTCTCCCCCGACGGCTCCCAAATCGCCTACATCGTGACCTACTACGACATGGAGCAGAACAAAGGCAACGCCGAGATCTACCTCATGACCTCCGAAGGCAAGAACGTCTCGCGCCTCACCACCACAGCCGCCTCCGAGTTCAACCTCGTGTGGGACGATGACGAGACACTGCTCTTCTGCCGCGACAACCACATCATCTCCATGACCGTGAAGAACGGCCGCGAGAAGGAGATCGCCACCCATGAGCGCGGCTTCGAGGGCTTCAAACTCGCCCCCGACGGCAAGTCCATCGTCTTCATCACCACCAAACCCGTGACGCGCCCCGGCCACCTCGACAAACTCTACGCCGGCCTCGACAAGACCACCGGACGCATCAACGAGGACCTCATGTACCGCCACTGGGACAACTGGGTGGATGAATACCCGCAGATCTTCCTCGCTGAATTCGGCGACAAGGTGGATGTGGAGCACGCCGTCTGCCTCATCGACAGTACCTTCGAGTGTCCGATGCGCCCGTGGGGCGGTATCGAGCAATACAACTACAGCCCCGACAGCAAGAAAATCGCCTACACCTGCCGCAAAAAGACCGGCTATGACTACGCGCACTCCACGAACAGTGACATTTTCCTCTACGATATTGAGAAGAAAACGACCAAAAACCTCAGCGAAGGCATCATGGGCTACGACCAGAACCCCGTGTTCAGCCACAACGGCAAATACATCGCATGGGAGAGCATGGAGCGCGACGGCTACGAGAGCGATCTTATCCGCCTGATGGTGATGGACCTCACCACGGGCGAGCGCACCAACATGTCCGAGAACTTCGACTACTATTTCACTGGCATCAGCTGGACCGACGACGACAAGGAGATTCTCGGCGTGGTCTATTACCGCGGCACCGACCAGATCTTCGCCTGCAACCGCGAGACCAAAGAGTTCCGCCAGATTTCCTACGGTTATCACGACGTCCACAGCTTTGAGCTGGTCAACGGCAAACTCTACGCCGACCAAGTGTCCATGCAGTATCCGTCAGAAATTTACGTCTATAACCTGACCGACAACAAGGGCGAAGGCAAGAAGATTTCCTCAATTAACGACGACATCCTCTCGCAGGTGCGTATGGGTAAGGTCGAGGAGCACTGGATCAAGACGGTCGATGGCAAGGACATGCTCACGTGGCTGATTTATCCGTACAACTACGACAGCACGAAGACCTATCCGGCACTGCTCTACTGTGAAGGCGGTCCGCAATCCGAGGTGGGCCAGTTCTGGAGCACGCGCTGGAACTTCATGGTGATGAGCGGCGCAGAGTACTTCATCATCGCGCCCAACCGTCGCGGCACCGTGGGCTTCGGCCAAGCGTGGACCGAGGAGATCAGCGGCGACTACGGCGGCTTATGTATGCAAGACTACATGCGGGCGGCGGACTTCTTCGCTGACAGCGTGAAACAGATTGACAAGGAGCGGCTTGGCGCGTGCGGTGCCAGCTTCGGCGGCTATAGCGTCTATTGGCTTGCCGGCCACAACCACGACGTGAAGGGCTACAATGACGGCCGTCGTTTCAAAGCTTTCCTGGCACACAACGGCATGTTCAATTTCGAACAGCAATATTTAGAGACTGAAGAGATGTGGTTCGACAACTGGGACATCGGCGGTCCTTACTGGGATTGGAACAACCCGCAGGTCAAGAAGAGCTATGCGAACTCCCCGCACCTGTTTGTCGACAAGTGGAATACCCCGATTTGTGTGATTCACAGCGAGTTCGACTTCCGTATCGTGGCTTCCGAGGGCATGGCGGCCTACAACGCCGCACAGATGCGCCACATTCCCAGCCGTTACCTCTACTTCCCGGACGAGACCCACTGGGTGCTGAAACCGCAGAACAGTCTCCTCTGGCACCGCAACTTCATCGATTGGTTCGACACGAATCTGAAATAGATTGCGGAAACATTCGCGGAAAATGCGGAAAAGCGCGGAAACTTTTGGAGTTCCCGCGCTTTTCCTTTATCAATCGGATTTATACTATCCTTCAGGACGTGATTATAATCAGAAATTTTCGAGCAGCTTCACGGAGTTGAAAATGGTCTTCTCGCGCGCCTCGTTGCCGTATTTATCGACATCCACGATGTTGCGCGGGCTGTGGGTGATGCAGACGGGGCCGTTGAGGCATCCGCCATTGCAGGCCATCCCTTCGAAGAAGTTTTCGGTGGCCTTGTTGAACTTCAGCCGGGTCAGCGCGGCCTTGCATTCCGCGATGCCGTTCATGGCAATCGGCTTCACCCCTTGCACGCCCATCGCCTCCGCCACATCGGCGACGCCGTGGGCGATGCCGCCCGACTTGGCGAAGATACGGCCGTAGTAGGAGGCGTTGTTCAGCTCTGAATCCTCCATCTGGGTGGTGTCAATGCCGCGTGCGTCCAAAAAGGCCTGCAACTCCTCGAACGACATCACACAGTCGATGGCGCCACCTGTCTTTTCCAATCGGTACTCCAACTTCTTGGAGGTACACGGTCCGATGAAGACGATCTTCGCCGTGGGGTCGGAACGTTTGATCAGACGTGCCGTTTCCACCATGGGCGACACCGAACTGGAGATGTACTGCGTCAGTTCCGGGAAATTCTTCTCCACGAAGGAGACGAACGACGGACAACACGACGTGGTGAGCAGTTTCTTCTCCTCCCACTCCTTGGCCTCGCGGTAAAGCGTGATGTCCGCGCCGAGGGCGGCCTCCACCACATGATGGAATCCTAATTTGCGGATGGCCGTGACCACCTGCGTGACCCGTCCGAAGCGGCACTGACTCACGATAGCGGGCGCGATGACCGCATAAACCTTGTATTTCGTGTTGTTCTCCGATTTTTTTAAGATGTCGATGATATCCAACACCAGCGACTTGTCGGAAATGGCACCGAACGGGCATTTATAGACGCAGGCCCCGCAGGAGATGCACTTGTTGTTGTCGATGGCGGCCTTCCGGTTCTCGTCTATCGAAATCGCCTTCACCGGGCAACTCACCATGCAGGGACGGTGCTGGAGGATGATGGCCGAATAGGGACATGCCTGCGTGCATTTGCCACATTCGATACATTTGTCCTTATCCACCGTTGCCTTGTGGTTCACGATGGTGATGGCATCCTTCGGGCAAACCTCCTTGCAGCTGTGCACCATGCATCCGCGACAGGCGGGGGTCACATAGATCCCGTCAATGGGGCATTCGTCGCAGGCGCTGTCGATGACCTCGATCACGTTGGGGTTCTCTTTGTCGCCGCCCATCGCCATCTTGATCCGGTCCTGCAAAATGGCGCGTTCCTTGTAGATGCAGCAGCGGGTCTCCGCTTTCGGGCCGGGACTGAGAAGCTTGGGGACTTCCATGTAAGCGTCCTCCAAGCCACCCTCGTAGGCACGGCGGATAACCTCCTTCAGGACTTTATACTTAACCAGCTGTACATCAGTGTCAAATATCCGATTTGAATTCATATTGATTGTTGTTTTGTTGAGGATTAATAATAATTCAGTTCAACGATTTTACCCATCTTGCGCAAATTTTCGGTAATCTTCTCCACCAGCTTCAGTTTCATCGTGGTGTCGATGGGCAAACCCTGGTGCGCCACGTTGACGCTTTGTCCGACGAAGAAGGTGATATGTGTGGCCTTCTCAAAAAGGAAGTCCGCCAAAAGCGAGGCTCCGTCCTGCTTGGTGAAGGTCTTCGGGGTAAGGTCATCGATGGAAACGTATTTTTCCGAGAGTTGCAGCAGTTTGCGCAGGGTGAGCACGCCCTCGGTGGTAAGGTCGATTCCCTTGATGTATCCGATGGGCGGAACCTCCTTGTCGGGGAAGTCGAAGCTGGTCTTGAGCTCCGTTTTCAGGTACCTTGCCACAATCGTGGAGCTGGTGCCGCCGCAGACAATCTTCTTGGAATGTCCCTCCAAAAAGTTCTTGATGTAGTAGTCGTCTTTCTCTTTATCCACAGGCGGTCCCACCATGATGTTGACATCCAGACGCTGACGAATCCTGACGGCGGCCACGGTGGTGTCGTCGCCGGGTTTGTCGGCATAGAGGTCGTTGCAGGCGGCGGCGAGCATGCAGGCCACCGCACGGGCAGACATCTCGGGTTTGATGTTGTTGTCGAGATGCTCCATAATCTGGGGCCGCTCCCAGCCGAAGTTGAGAATCATGCCGATGCCGGCGTGGATGGTGCCGTCGGACATAACAAGGATAATGTCGTTCTCTTCAAGATTGAGCTCGGAACGATAAACCCGTTTGCCGCAGACATCCAGCTCTTCACGCTCAAAGTTCTGGCATTTGCCGTTATGGTAGTAGATGGCTTCCGGATTGTCAAACTCGAACAGTTCTCCCTTGCCCTCTTTGTTGACGTGGATAATGGAGAACGTGGAATACGCCACCCCACGCTCCGCACACACGGGCAGCGTCTGGATGATAGTCTCCACGCATTCGTAAATGTCGATTTCGTTGGCGGCCATGGTACACAAAATCTTGGAGGTGAGCGTGGAAAGAATGTTCGCCTTCACGCCGCTCCCTAAACCGTCAGCCAGCACTAACGTGGTGTAGTCGCCGTTTACCGTGCAGGCCACGTTGTCGCCGCACAGTTCTTCGCCGTAATGGTTCAGCGAAGTGCATCCTGTTTCTAAGCAAAGTTCCATCACTCAGAGACTTTTTCTTCGGTTAACGTTTTCTTCAGCTTCAACAGGGCCACCTTGGTCTCGGCAGTCGTCTCGCCCAGCAGCGACGCAATCTCTTGAGCCACACGCATTTGCTTCTTAATCACATCGTCGGTCGTGGTCAGCGTTTCCATCTTCACCTTCATAATCCGCTTCTCATAGTCAACGGTGTCCGTGACATCCTTCATAATACCGAAGATGAGATTCTGGTTGGCCAGATAGTTGATGGACAAATCCACATACTTGCCTGTGCTCGTGACAAGTTCCTTCTTCAGTTCGATATTCTTCTTCTGGGCGTAGGCGTTGCAGAAGTCGACGGGGTTGAAGTAGTCGATGGCGGGATGGCCTTTGGCGTTGGGATCCTCAATGCCTAACAGTTCGCGTCCGCGGCGGTTGATTTCCAAAATGTTCATGTCCGGGTCGAGCACCACGATACCTTCCGGGCTGTTTTGGATCACCTCCACGGAGAAAGACTCGGCGCGCTGGCGCATATAAGGCAAGCAAATATCGATGTCGGCATAGCCATTATAGACCGCCCATGCTTTCTCGCGGCAAGTGGCGTAGCCGCAGGAGCCGCAGTCGAGTTCGTCCTCCGGTTTGAACTTGCCGGTCTTGTGCAGGATGGCTTCGATTTCGCGCTCGGGAGCGGGCATACTGTGGCTGCGGATTCTCGGATGGGCCGTGGCGAGCGGGACTTCCACTTGCACCGGCGTCTGCGTAGCCGTGAGTTGGCGTTTCTCGGCAGAGACATACTTGCGGATGTCCGACATGGCCTTGACGGAACCGCCATTCTTCTCCAACGAACAGGGTCCGTTCACGCAGGCATCCTCGCAAAGGTTCATCTCGAGCACCACATGGTCCATGTGTTCAATGTTTTGCAACGCTTTGACACACTTCATCGGACCGTCGATGGCGATATAGTCATAGCCCTCCGGAAGTTCCGGAAAAGAGTGGATGATGCCCTGAGGAATGGGGTATTCCTTCGCCAGATTCGGCATTCCGTTCCGTTTCTGCAACATGACGTTGGTGATTTCGTCAATCTGCACCCCTTTTTCCTTGAAAAGCTCCACCACGTCCTCGAAAGTCAGGACATTGTCGATGAGGTGGCATTCCTCCGCTTCGCGCTTTTTGGCGATGCAGGGTCCGACGAAGACGATCTTGGCCTCGGGATGCTGTTTCTTGAGGATTTTGGCGTGGGCCACCATAGGGGAATCGACAGGCGCCAAATACTTGAGCGCCATCGGATAATACTCTTGAATCATACGACATACGGCCGGACAAGCGGACGTTATGAAGTTTTTGAACTGTCCGGATTTCAGAAGGTTGGCGTACTCTTGGGTTACCGCCTGTGCGCCGACAGCCGTCTCTTCCGCATCAAAAAAGCCCAGTTTGGCAAGCGCCAATTTCATCACCCCGAAGTCGGAAAGCCCGAAACTGGAGATGAACGAGGGGGCGACACTGGCAATCACCTTGTCGGGACCCGCCAGCAGGGCGCGCACCTCGTTGATTTCGCTGTGCACCACCTTCGCGTTCTGCGGGCACACAAGCGTGCAGTGGCCGCACAAGATGCATCTGTCTTCGATAATCTCCGCCTGATGTCCCTTGATGTCAATGGCTTTCACCGGACATTCGCGCAGGCATTTGTAGCAATCTTTACATTTCGCATTGCGAAACTCTAAATATAATGACATCTCCCCGGCTTATAATTCAATTAAAGGATAGACTTCTTTTACAAATATCTCTTCCACATTCTCCTTGGTGACGTTGTGGAGAATGATGCTGCCGTCTTCTTCGAGCGTGGTGGCTTTCTGCTTCATGCTGTCGGAAAGGCCGTCTGTTCTGACATTCACGCCTTTGGCGCAATGTCCCAGACAGAAACTGGCCTGCAATTCCACCAGATCTTCCACATCGTATTTTTTCAGGATGTCTTTTAAGGATTGGATGACATCGTAAGAACCTTTCAAGTGGCAGGAGCTGCCAACACAAACTTTAATATTCATCATTGTTTTTGTTTTAATATTTTTCTAAAATTGATTGTTGTCCTCTCTGTCGGCTTTGTACGCAGGCGCCCCGTTTACACGAGGCCACCTGCTTCAAAACTCGATTCACTCAAAACTAACCTTACTTAACGAGTGAAAACCCATTTTATTATTCACCATAATAGGCTTGTTTGTATATTTCGATAATTTCACTGACGAGGGGATATTTCGGGTTGGCGCCGGTACACTGGTCATCGTGTGCCTTCTCGGACAGCGCAGCGACGTTCTCCATGAACAGTTTTTCATCCACACCCTCTTCCTTGATACTCATCGGCATGTGCATGTCTTTCATTAACTGGCGGATAGCCTTGATGAGGTTATCTATACTCTCTTCGTTGTCCTTGCCGCCAAACCCGAGGAAACGGGCGGCTTTGGCCAATTTTTCGTCCGCGACGAAATGATCATATTTCGGGAATGGAACGAATTTATTCGGTTTCAATGAGTTATACTTCACAACGTAGGGCAACAGGATGGCGTTGGCACGGCCGTGAGGAATATGGTAGTCGCCGCCTAACTTGTGGGCCATACTGTGGTTGAGACCGAGGAAGGCGTTGGTGAAGGCCATACCGGCGATACAGGAGGCGTTGTGCATCTTCTCACGCGCCTTCAGATCGAACTGGCCGTTTTCGTACGCACGTTTCAGATAGCTGAAAACGAGATCCATTGCCTGCAGAGCCAGACCGTCGGTGTAGTCGTTGGCCATGTTGGAAATGTAGGCCTCGATGGCGTGGGTCAGCACATCCATGCCCGTGTCCGCAGTGGCACGTTTCGGCAACGAAACCACGAATTGCGGGTCGATGATGGCCACGTTTGGCGTCACGGCGTAGTCGGCCAGCGGATACTTGATACCGAGCTTCTTGTCGGTGATGACTGTGAAGGCCGTCACCTCGCTGCCGGTGCCGGAAGTGGTCGGGATGGCGACCATCTTGCACTGGTTGCCCAAGTGCGGGAATTTCACCACGCGCTTGCGGATGTCCATGAACTTCTGGCGCAAGCCGTCGAAAGAGGTCTCGGGATGCTCGTAGAAGAGCCACATTCCCTTGGCCGCGTCCATGGCGGAACCGCCACCCAACGCGATGATCACGTCTGGCTGGAACGAACGCATCTCAGCCACGCCGCGCATGATGGTCTCCACATCCGGATCCGGCTCCACATCGGAGAAAATCCGGTAATGACAAGGCTCGCTGCGCTTGTTGAGATAATAGGTGACTTTATCGACATAGCCGAGCTGCACCATCATCGGGTCGCTCACGATGAACGCCTTGCTGAAGCCTTCCATGTGCTCCAGATATTGCACTGAACCGTACTCGAAATAAACTTTCGGCGGAATCTTGAACCATTGCATATTGACTCTTCTTTTTGCGATTTTCTTTTTGTTGATAAGGTTTACGGTGGAGACGTTGGCTGTCGTGCTGTTGTGACCGTATGAGCCGCAGCCGAGGGTCAACGACGGGGTGTTGGTGTTGTAGATGTCTCCAATGGCGCCTTGCGATGACGGGGAGTTGACAATGATACGTCCCACCTTCATGGCTTTACCGAACTTTTCGATCAGGTCGCTGTTGGTGCTGTGGATGATAGCCGTGTGGCCGAGACCGCCCATATCGAGCATCTTACGGCACATCTCAAAACCTTCCACATGGTTGTTGACCACGTAGTAGGCCAGCACCGGTGACAATTTCTCGCGGGAAAGCGGGTATTCCGGACCCACATCTTTCAGTCGTGCGATGAGGATTTTGGTTCTCTCGGGAACCGTCACACCCGATTGTTGCGCAATCCAGTAGGGCGATTTGCCCACCACGTCGGGATTGACCGCACCTTTCTCGGAATTGATGACAAAATCGGACACCTTCTTGATTTCCTCCTCGTTCAAGAAATAGCAACCATTCTCCTTCATATAGGATTCGAACAGGTTGGAAATCACTTTGTCCACGATGACCGCTTGCTCGGAAGCGCAAATCATGCCGTTGTCGAAAGTCTTCGACATCATGAGGTCGGTGCAGGCGCGTTTCACATTGGCGGAAGTCTCGATATAGCAGGGTGCGTTGCCGGGTCCGACGCCGAGGGCGGGTTTGCCGCAGCTGTAGGCCGAACGTACCATACCGGCGCCGCCAGTAGCCAGAATCAACGAGACCTTCGGATGGTTCATCAAAGCCATGGTAGCCTCCACAGAAGGATGTTCGATCCATTGGATACATGCCGCAGGAGCTCCTGCCGCCACGGCCGCGTCACGCAGAATCTTGGCAGCCGCCACTGACGACTGCTGTGCGGACGGATGGAATCCGAAGATGATCGGGTTGCGGGCTTTTGCGCAAATCAACGACTTGAACATAGTGGTGGATGTCGGGTTCGTCACCGGCGTCACGCCAGCCACAATGCCGACTGGTTCAGCAACCTCAACATAACCCTCCATCTCGTTGTCCTCCACAACGCCAACCGTTTTCTCATTCTTGATGGAATTCCAAATATATTCTGTGGCGAAAATATTCTTGATGATCTTGTCCTCGTAAACCCCACGGTGTGTCTCATCAACAGCCAGGCGCGCGAGCTCACGATGGTGCTCCAAACCGGCTAATGCCATCGCATAGACAATCTTGTCCACCTGCTCCTGATTGAAGTCAACGTATGTTTTCAACGCTTCTTCCGCATTCCGGACTAACACATCGATCTCACTTTCAACCGATAAATTTTTATCGGTTTTTTCCTCTAATTTTACACTTTCTTTCTTCATATTGTAAAAAAAATATAGGTTTTTAATTTTCGATTATCGGATTTAATTCTTTAGGCAGAGGTGATCTCATGGCCAGCTTGTGTGCGAGAACGGCTAACGAAGAGGGCAGATTCTCGTTTTTCACAAGCACATCTTCGGGAACTTTCAGCGGCACAAAGGCGAAATTCCAGATGGCTTTGATGCCGGCCTTCACCATTTGGTCGCACACACTTTGTGCTTGGTCATCAGGAACTGTAATGATTCCAATACGAATCCCCATGCGCTGTACGAGGCTTGGCATCTTTTCCATGGGAAGGATGTGTTTGCCATCAAGCTGAAGTCCGCACAAATAGGGATCTTTGTCGAAGCCCACCACAATGTTCAACCCGAACTTTGCGAATTTGGTATTGGTGAGGAGGATGCGTCCCATGCTGCCGACTCCAACCAAAATGGCTTCGTCCATTTTGTTGTAACCCAAATATTCACTCATGTCCTCAAGCAGTTGCTTCACTTCAAAACCGGTTCGGGGATGACCAGCCACACTACTTACCTGCGCAAGATCTTTGCGAACCAATACTGGGTTGAGGTTCAGATGCCCAGCAAGCAATGCAGAAGAGACAGATTCCACCCCATCAGCCTGCAGTCTGCTGATGTAGCTGTAGTACAGCGGCAGCCGGCTCAAGGTCGATTTCATGACCACCAAAGAGGGTGTATTCTGTTTGGACATATCGCTACTTTTTTATCTATTGAAATCCGCGGCAAAAATAGAATTTTTTTTGACACCACAAACAGTTTTGAAAAAAAAAAGCGCAGAAACTTTTTAACAGTATCCGCGCTTTTATATTACATGGTTATATTCCCCCTGAACATCCCTATTAACTACCCACTAACAGTCACAAACCACTAATCACTAATTACTAATTTCTAATTTCTAATTACTAATTGCAATCAGTTTTCCGCCACGTGCCCGACATTCACCAGCCACTTGCCGGCTTGGGTCAGGAACGGTTCGAGGAGGTCGTATGAGATCACACAGGCGGGCATTCCGGCCGCATAACAGGCAATCTCGTACTGCTGATAGACAAATTCCACCCCATCCTCGCGGAAGATGGGCGCAGCCTGCGGCAGCGGGAAGAAATCGTTATTCTCCATCGTCAGCAGATTCTCCATCTCACTGGCGTCTGACTCGAAATACTGAGAAAAGATGTTGTCTTTGACCAGTTCTGTAAGCTCGTCCATCGACTCCTCACGGAAGATGTCGTAGTCGATGCGGCGGCCATCGGACTTGCGGAAAGTTTGTCCTTGCATCAGATACCAGCCATGGGCACCACCAGCAAAGCCTTCTTGGGTATAGAGGTACGTGACGTAACGATCTGTTTCTTGTATTTTCGTGAATTTAATGTCCTTATAGCAGGAAATCCCCTTGATCCTAGGCATGTCGGGAATGACATTCTGCTGAAAATCGTTCAACACACTGTTTTTATAATGTTCAAACATTTTAGCGCCATTCTCCACGCTACCCTCGTAGGTACCCCCCATCTGCTCAGACATCCATTCACGGATATTATTGATTACAAAGAAGTTGCCGGATTCAGGGAAATCCGCCTCTATCTTCACCGTGCCCGTAATCTTATTTATCTCGACGGAATCAGCAAAGGTGATTGCCCGAGTGTCAATGTCGGCGGGAGTGATCTGCGACAGCGAGGTAAGGGAGTTCAGGGCTTGTGTGTCGATTTTGGTTTTGCAACCGGCGAGCATCACTATAAGCCCGCAAAAAAATCCAACGGCAATAAGGGTTTTCTTCATGACGATTTCAATTATTTTTACGGCGGCAAAAATACAAAAAAAGTTTCAAGTTGAACCTTGAACTTTGAACCTTGAACCTTGAACAAAAAAAGGCTTCCAGCAATCCGGAAGCCTTGATATAGAATGGTGATAATTTCGATGGAAGATAACCTAATTTCAAAAGGGGAGGCCGATTACTTGGAGCCTTTGTCCTTCTGACCTGCGTGACCGCGGAAGATACGAGTGGGCGCGAACTCACCGAGTTTGTGACCAACCATATTCTCAGTGACATACACGGGGATAAACTTGTTCCCGTTATGCACAGCGATGGTAAGGCCGACGAAATCGGGGGAAATCATGGAGGAGCGAGACCAAGTCTTGATGGTCGATTTCTTTCCAGACTCCTGAGCGGCGATCACACGTTGTTCCAGTTTGTAATGGATATACGGTCCTTTTTTTAATGAACGACTCATAATCAACAGTTTTTAGGTTATTTCTTTCTTCTTTCAACGATATACTGGGAAGAATTCTTCTTCGGATGACGGGTCTTGTAGCCTTTAGCGGGCATACCTTTGCGGGAACGCGGGTCACCGCCGGATGCACGGCCTTCACCACCACCCATCGGGTGATCGACAGGGTTCATGACGACACCGCGGTTGCGCGGACGGCGACCGAGCCAGCGGCTGCGGCCTGCCTTGCCGGACACCTCGAGGCTGTGGTCTCCGTTGGAGACGATACCGATGGTAGCCTTGCAAGCGCAGAGGATCATGCGGGTTTCGCCTGAGGGCAGTTTGATGATGGCATAGCGGCCGTCACGGGACATCAGCTGCGCGTAGGAACCGGCGCTGCGGGCGATTTTGCCGCCCTGACCGGGACGCATCTCGATGTTGTGGATGATCGAACCGAGGGGGATCTCGCCGATAGGAAGGCAGTTGCCCAAATCGGGGGCGACACCCGTGCCGCTGACGATCTGCTGACCCACCTTGATGCCGTGAGGCGCCACGATGTAGCGTTTCTCACCATCGGCGTAGAACAGCAGGGCAATGCGTGCCGAGCGGTTCGGATCGTATTCAATGGTCTTTACGGTGGCCGGAACACCATCTTTGTTTCTCTTGAAATCTATGAGACGATACATCTGCTTATGACCGCCACCGCGGTACCGTACCGTCATCTTACCACTGTTATTGCGGCCGCCAGTGCTGTGTTTCGGGCACAGGAGGCTCTTTTCGGGCTTGCTCGTGGTAATGTCATCGTAAGCGCTAATCACTTTGAAGCGCTGACCCGGCGTTACTGGTTTGTACTTTTTTAATGCCATTTCTTTTAAAGGTTATAGGTTATGGGTTATGGGTTATTGAAGTTCAATAGCCGAAACCGTCACCCGTTATTAAATGTTACTGTAGAAATCGATTTTATCTTCCTTATCGACGAAGACGTAAGCCTTCTTGAAATTGTTCTTCTGACCGAGGATAACACCGGCTTTGGTGTTGCGGGCAGTGGTTTTGCCGCGTTGGATGAGTGTGTTCACGCGGACAACCTTCACTTTATAGACTTCCTCGATCTCGCGTTTGATCTCGGGTTTCGTAGCCTCGCGCGTCACCATGAAGCCGTAGCGGTTGTATTTCTCCGCGACGCCGGTCATTTTCTCGCTGATGATGGGTTTTATGATGCAACTCATTGTTCTGACTTTTTAAGGGTTATTGAATTATTCGCCTAACATTTTCTCCAGCTCTTTCAGGCTGCTTTCGCAGATGATGAGGCTGTTGGCGTTAAGCACATGATACGTATTGGCATCGATGGCGCGCATGATGTTGGTGCGTTGCAGGTTGCGGCCGGAGAGGAAGACGTTGCGGTCGTTCTCGGGCAGCAGAAGCAGGGTCTTCTGACCTTCGAGTTTGAGGTTCTTGAGCATAGCCTTGTACTCCTTGGTCTTGGGCTCGTTGAAGGTGAAGTCTTCCACCACGGTGATCTTGCCTTCCTGCTGTTTGTAGGTGAGGGCGGAGAAACGGGCGAGGCGTTTCACTTTCTTGTTGAGTTTGAAGCCGTAGTCGCGGGGGTGCGGGCCGAACACGGTGGCGCCGCCGCGGATCGTCGGGCTCTTGATGCTACCTGCACGGGCGCCGCCGGTGCCTTTCTGCCGTTTCAGCTTGCGGGTGCTGCCTGACACGGTGGAGCGTTCCAGCGTATTGTGCGTGCCTTGTCTCTGATTTGCCAAATATTGTTTCACGTCAAGCCAGATGGCGTGATCGTTCGGTTCCACATTGAAGATCTTGTCGTTCAGGGTAACCGTCTTTGCAGTCGCGCTGCCGTCTATTTTATAAACTGTTAGCTCCATCTCTCAATAATTATATATGAACCATTGGCTCCCGGAACGGAACCTTTAACTAATAATAAATTCTTCTCGGGGACGATCTTGACGATCTGGAGGTTGATGACCTTCACTTTTGCGTTGCCCATCTGGCCGGCCATGCGCATGCCTTTGAACACGCGTGACGGGTAAGAGGATGCACCCATAGAACCGGGGGCTCTCAAACGGTTGTGCTGACCGTGGGTGGCGTCGCCGACACCGCGGAAGTGGTGGCGTTTCACAACACCCTGGAAGCCTTTACCCTTGGAGGTGCCGCTGACATCCACGAACTCGCCTTCCTCGAAGACGGTGACGTCGAGCACTTCACCCAAAGACTTGCGGTGTCCTTCCTCGAAGCGGGTGAACTCACGCAGAATCTTCTTCGGCGTGGTGCCGGCCTTCGCGAAGTGACCCTTCAGCGACTTGGTCGTGTTTTTCTCTTTCTTCTCGTCATAAGCCAATTGGATAGCGCTGTAGCCGTCCTTCTCGACGGTTTTGACTTGCGTGACCACGCAAGGACCAGCCTCTAACACCGTGCACGGCACAACCTTGCCGGAGGCATCGTAGATGCTAGTCATCCCAATTTTTTTTCCTATTAATCCTGACATTTTTGGTTAGATTTATAAAATAATTTGACTTTTTACGCTCGTTTCGACACTTGATTCCGTCATTCAACTAATTGAAACACAATTAATTGAACTTCAAAAACCAGTTTTTCTAACAAGCGTGCAAATATACACTTTTTCTTTATACTCAGCAACTTGCGCGAAAAAAGTTTTCAACACTGTTTTGCCACCCGCAGACAGACACGACGTCCGTCGGCAAAAATGACCTCCAAAACATAGATGCCTGACGCATATCCGGACAAATCCAGCTCCACCGGCAACCGCTGCGTCTCCGTCCGGAACATAATCCGCCCATCAGATGCAATCACCCAGACCCGACATTCGTCATACGAGGTCTCTCCATCCAAAACAACTCTGCCGGATGTCGGATTCGGGTACACGCCCAACCTTTCGGGGACGTGTTGAGACAGCCCGTTGGACATGAACTCCGCATGAATCGTATGATCTGCCACTATATGTGAAAGCTGGAACACCTGCTGTGTTGTCACAGGAAACCCATCAACATACACGTTCTCAACAACAAACCCATCGTCAGGAATGGACGAAAAGATAATATAATCGCCTGATTTCACATAGATGTCGCCCTCCGGATAAATACTTCCACCCTCCCCCGCAGACGCATAAATATGATGGTAGATATAACAGGTGTCCAAAAAGATTGTCTGATTGTTTTGTATCTGCGAGAAATTATTCTTCTTATAAACCGTATCACCTGCAGCGTTTACCAAACACACGAAACATTCGTTGTCATAGCTTCCTTTGTGCCACGCCAATTTCATCTTTTCTGCCAGACACAAGGAAAAAGGTATTGCAAGCGTGTCTTTCCCGCTCTCCTCCACAGTCAGATTTCTAACCAACGAATCATTGACAAGTACATCCAAAGAAGCCCCGTTCCATCCGTCACCATACAGATCCGCCATCAGCAGAGTAAAATCGCAAGAATTCTCGCAAGGATTCGTTCTAAAAATCCCTTTGCACCAAATGCTCTCCAACGCATCGCCACACAGAGCCTTCACCTGAACGTCATACCATGTGTTCTCCACAAGACTGTCGATATACAGAAAATTGCTGCTAACATGATACACTTTCCATTCTTGAGTCAACATCTTTCTATATCTGACCAACCATTCCTGCTCAACACCGCCGGTTGTCCATGCAACATCGACCTCATGTTGGGTCACCCCTGAGAAGACAATATTTTGCGGTTGCGGACATTCACTATGAAAACAGTCAATATGAACACTGCATATCGTGTCACCCACCAGATCCGGGCTGCAATTCGGATAATAGACGATCGTGTCCATATCCGAATCCAACACCGTAAGTGAGGTCTGACCGCCATGCTCATTGTTGTGCCAAATAATGTCAACATCAGAATGATCGCAGAATTCCAGACTGTATGAATAGGTCGGAACAACGGCGAAATGCTGCGTAACCACGCCGTTGCAGACCACATCCACTTCACCCATGCGAGTAAGGGAGTAGGGCGAACTCGGCACTGTTCCGGGAAGAAGAGTCAGGACGCAACGGTCTTCCACATCGCACTCCAAGGTAGCAAAAGACTTCGGAAACCAATGGCGGCCCGTGTCGCCCTCACTGCAGAGCGTGCGCACATATACGTCATACGTTGTTGCAGGATCCAATCCCGAAAGGACATACGGGTTCGTGGCGGCATCCGTCTGCAAGCCCGTGCCCGGCTGGTAACCCGAAGGGCCATACTCAATCACCCACTGGTGCACCGATGTGTCGCAATCCCAAGTGATCTGCGCCGAAGTGGAGGTGATATTGTCTATATTGGTCACTACCGCTCGAGGGCAATAGATATTGTAGTCCAATTCCACATCATCTACATAATTAACTGTATAATACCACGATGGGATGGTCCCACGGATAGCCACATAGCGTGCACTCCCTATATAGTTGGAGAAATCGCACGTATGGCAGCCCATTGAATAAGATACTGTATCCAACGGCTCAAAAGTGGACATGTCGTTAGGGTCAGACATCAGCCCTGTCTCCAAATACTGGCTGCCCGTGTAAACCCTCCATCTATAGGATAGGCGCAAATCTGGAATGGCAATATTGTCGTCAATTTCTGGGAGCACGACAATTGAGTGGAAATTCCCAACAGGGAATGTGAGCGCATTGGGAGCACTATAATTATAATACTGTTGATTGGTGACATACGGATTGCTGCCCGGTTGCTCTGTCAACCGACGCCAACAATCCACAAACAACGACCCGTCCAGCATCACAGTCCCCTCATCAAACGTCTGCCTGTATGGGAGCGAGTCAATCATACAGTCGGTGGTGAACGAGCACTGTTCAGACCATGAGCTCAACGTATCCCCGCAATTTGTCCTCACTTTGAGCGAATAGTGGGTGTTGGGATGGAGGCCTGACAGGAAGAAAGGGTTTTGCGTGACCGTCTGGACCATCCAATTGGAGTTATCCTCCGACTTGAGTGCCAGTTCCCACTCCACATCTTCCAAATAGTCCCAAGAAACCCATGCAGAATTCGCGCCCAACTCACTCACTTCAAGATGGCCCGGTTTCACACAGGGGTTATGATCACAATAGATGAATCGGGTTTCGGTCCTGGTTGTTCCCCCACAATTACCAGACACAGGGTGCAACGGATCAATCGGGTCTCCGTAGTTGAAATAACCTGCACTGAGGTTTGGCGCATAATGATAGACAAAGAAAGGGGAATAATCAGAAACGTATGAGCAATGCCCGTAGGACACCAGCAGGAGATTATGGATGCCGTCATATTCGAACAAGGAGTCCAAATACACGACAAACCATTCATTGTCTGGATCCATCTTCCAATGGATATCATGATCGCTCACCAATTTGAACGGCACCGAATCAGTAGATTGAAGCATATTGTAGCTCAAGGCAGTATCTGAAACGAGCGCCATATAAAAGCGAATCCTATTGGTTGTCTCTGAACGGTTATATTTGAAAGCGATGGCGCTGATTGTTCTTGGTACATCACCAAGTTCCGAGCTTAAGAAAAGCTGTTGAGAATAAATCAACGGATACCTGAAGTCCAACTCTTCTCCGTCATTGCTCAACATCTGGAGGTACGAGACCATCATATCCTCTGTGTTGAAACAACGTGTCATGAAGGAGACCGTGTCCAACAAATCAGACATGTATGCGCCGCAGTTAGCCTGTACAGCCACCTCATAACGGGAGGTTTCCCCAAGGCCCGTCATTGTATAAAAGGTATCTTGCGTAAAAATCTGGTAGGTGTTGTTATGATCTATATCATTGACGTACAGTTCATAACCGACAGGTGTACCAAGAACGCTGCTATGCCAGTTCAAGGTCGCCTCCCCAGGGGTGCTATTGTCCGCCTCAAGATGACTCACCTTTGAACACGGTTCATACACCAATTCAATATCATCCAAATAAACATCGCTAATTCCATGAGCACAGATGACTATCTGATTGGCGTCCCTATTAACCCAGTCGAAATAAAAGACGAGGAACTGGTATTCAGGGTTTTCTGGTGATGCAGTGAGACGAACGCAGTTGGAAGAATGAGTCTGAAATGAGTTCGCAGTCCCATCGGTAATAATCCCTACTGACAGATCCACATAAAAAGTAGGGACGTACGCCCAAAGGCGTAGTTCTAATGTCTGTATAGAATACGAGTTGTCCACCGGCGGAAGAACAACATAAGTGTATGTATTAGAGGGTATACTCAATGAATTTGTCCCCGAATGTGGATATTCATCCAGCACTCTCGGGCAGGGATAGTTAAAATAACAAATCTGAGACCAACACTCCGGAAGCGTCCCAAGTTCCTCATTCTCAAAATCCTGCACATACGGCAACGCGTAAATTGTACATGTATCGTCTTGGGCGAATGTTCCTGCGGGAGCGAACGCACAAATCACCAAAGCCAAACAGAGCCACAAAAAAGGACAAAATCTGTTCATATCAAAAAATTTATTTATTTCATTAACATCTGCAAAAATAAAAAAAATGTATATTTGCCGTTTAATTAGTGCAATATTTTTGACATGTCTTACATAGTATAATGCTAATTATGGAAAACCACAAAACACATATTCTTAAAAAGGTGACGCTATACCTTCTTTTTTCCATCATCTTCTCTTTTCACCTGGACGCTCAGATCGACAACATTTTCTGGTTTGCCGCTCCTGACATCTCGGCGAACCACGCACATAACCCCATCACATTCTGCTTCACCTCGTTCAGCAGTCCTGCCTCCGTGACCATCTCGCAACCTGCGAATCCCAGCTTCACACCCGTAACCGTCAACCTCAACCCATACAGCTACTACGCCTTGGACGTCACCAGTCAGGAGAACATCGTGGAGACTGCCCCTGTGAACACGGTGTGCAACTACGGATTCCTGATCACATCCACCGCAAACATCACCACATACTACCAGTTAGGGGCCAACAACAGCGAAATCTACACTCTGAAGGGGCGTAACGGCTTAGGCACCGACTTCACCATCCCGATGCAGAACTTCCTGGTGGACGGTCCGCCGTCAGATCCGCGCAACAGCATCGAGATTGTGGCCACGGAGAACAACACCACGGTGACCATCATCCCGTCGCAGCCGCTGACAGGCGGCATCGCGGCAGGCACCCCCATTACCATCACCCTCAACGCCGGACAGTCATACTGCATCAAATCGCTTGACCAGTCGGCCGCCGGGCATCTCACCAACACGCGCATCACCTCCGACAAGCCCATCGCGGTGAACTCCACGGATGACTCCGTGGCCAGCAACCAAGTGTCAGGATACTCCGGCCAGGACCTGGTGGGTGAACAACTCGTCCCGGATGAATATGCCGGCGATTTCTTCATCGCCATGTACAACAACCGACTGTTCGAGAACATCAGCATCATTCCCATACATGACACCACCCACGTCTATATCAACGGCAGCGCCACGCCGACCGTCACCCTGAACACGGGGCAAAGTTACACCTATATGCCCAGCAACTCGCCCACCATTGCCACCATGATCACCTCCGACAAACCGATTCACGTGTTCCAGGTGACCGGCTCCGACGGCGAGGCAGGCGGCACCCAACTTCCCGCTTTGGGATGCACCGGCTCGCAAGAGGTCGTTTACGCACGCCCCTCCTACTCCACCAACATGCGCCTGTCCATCGTTGTGCCCACAAACTATGTCAACGGCTTCACCATGACCGCCGGCAACAACAATATCCCGTTGACTGCCAACGACTTCACCGTTCTTCCTTACAACACTGCCTGGTCTTACTGCTACAAAGACTTCTCAAGCTCTGTCCCAACGCAAACCGTCATGATGATCCAAAACTCCCTCGGTCCTTTCCACCTCGGCATCCTTGACTACTACTCGGGCATGTCTTCTTCGCTGGGATACTTCAGCGATTACAGCAGTATCGGGCGCATCGACGTTTTCATGCGTGATCTTTACTGTCTGCACGACTCCGTTTCTTTCGGCTACATCACGGAAAACATCGACACGGTATTCTTGATCACACCGACGGGAGACACGTTGACCCAAGAGCCATACATCATCAACGACCTCACACTCGCCGACACGGGCTTATATTACCTGCTGGCACACAGCGCCATCGGCTGTGAAGACACTTGGCTGTTAGACAGTATCCGCATCCGGTTGGTCAACTCTTACAAGCCCGATCTCGGTCCCGACCAATATCTTTGTGCCGGTGAAATAGCCGTGGTGAGTGCCAATTACAACACTGAGGACGTACAGTATTATTGGAACACCGGCGCCACCAGCGATTCCATAGAGGTCATCACCGCCGGCGAATACATTCTGAACGTCGCCGTGGATAATGAAGCGGATTTGCCTTGCGAAAGTGCGGACACCGTGCTCGTGTCTTTCTACCTGATGCCGCGTGCCGACCTGGAAGCGGACCAGCAATCGGGCTGCACACCGCTCACCGTCCATTTCACCGACATTTCCTTCCCTTCTCCAGACAGTTTGACTACCGAATGGATCATATTCGATGAAAATTACAACATTGTCAACTACTCCAGCGAAGACAACCCTGTAATCACGTTCGAGGATGCAGGTGTCTATTCCGTCAAATTGAAGATCACGACTCCGGAAGGGTGCGTCGATTCGGTCACGAAATGGAATTTCATATCCACCTCGCCACAACCCGACATCGATTTCCTCGCTTCGCCAGAAGTTTCCATGATAGGCGAAAATGGCGGAAATGTGGATTTCACCGCTTACCTGTCGGACAATGTGGAGGAGAATCCTTCCAACCATCTGACATGGGATTTCGGCGACGGTGAGGTGACCGAAAACGAGACCTCCACCACACACACATACTCAAGTTGGGGTGACTACGTAGTGACCCTGACGCTGCTCACCCAAGGCGGGTGCGGCGATTCGGTGAGCCATTCCGTGATTATCGAAGACGACCTGATTTTCCCGAACGTGATCACCCCCAATGGTGACGGAATCAACGACGTGTGGGCCATTGAGAACCTCAACACCGACATCAACCCGGTGGATCCCGACGAGTACCGGCACAACGAATTACGCATCAGCGACCGCTGGGGCAAAGTGGTGTTCCATGCCAAGAACTACGACACGTGGGCGAAAGATGGAGAAATTCACGAAGGGACGAACCCATTCACCGGCAACGACCTCAACGACGGTGTATATTACTACACCTTTTCATACAAAGGCAAAGCGAAGACCACGGAGTGGCACGGGTCAATCACGATAATCCGGTAGGTTTTCGGCTTTTAGATTCCAGCTATTTTTTGACGATTTTTTTGACACAAGACGTTCCGTCTGTGGTGGTTATTTTCAACATATATACCCCGGCGGGGAGATTTCCTACGTTAATCCGGGGTTGTAGGGGCGAATAATTATTCGCTCCTACAACGGTGACCAATTTGCCATAAACATCTAACACCTCGACGGACTGAACTTCAACCTGTTCATTGTTCATTGCACATTGTACATTGACGAAATCGTTCGTCGGATTCGGATAAACGCTCAGCTCGCCGGCAAGAGTGTGCTCCTCAATACCCGTGTCGAAGAAGTGGACGTGGAAGGTCAGCTGGTTGCCGTTTTCTTGAATGTTGGTTATCTCGAAGCTGCTTTCGGGCGTGCCGTCGGTCAGGTAGGGATGCGGGTCGGTGGTCGGGCCGAAAGAGGTACGGCCGGAAGCCTGACTGAAGTGCGCCTCTTCAATCCAGCCGTTCACCGTGTCAATCGCACTGCCCGGACGGAAAATCCAGTACTGGTGCGCCTGGTTGTAGAAATCAAAGAAAGCGTTGGCGAACATGCCATTGTAATCCAACGACACGGTATCGTTCCACCGGGCCACCAGAAGTCCTGTGCCGGGAATGCTCTCGTCAAAAAGATCCGCCTGACTGCGATACTCGAACACATACCACTGCGTGGGGTCAATGTGCGATTTGATGTAATAGCAGTTCTGCGACGGGCTGGAGCCTACACTCAGCAGCGTGTAGTCACCGTCCTCCGTGATTTCTATCGGATCGTCCGACACATGCAGAATCTTGTTCTTGTAAATGGCAGCCATCTGGTTGTTCTGATAGTTGCTGCACATCATGTCCCACGTCCCGGCAGCTGAAATGTCTCCATAATTGATGTAATGGTAAAGGTCGGGCAGGTTGAGCGAATGCCCCATCTCATGGCGGAACACATGGGCACTGAACAAGGCCGGGGACGCACCCTCAAACTCAAAATTGAACGTATTGATTTTTAAGCCGTTGACCTTCGGTTCATAATCAAGCGAATCGTACGGGAAATACTCCATGTGAGGCCACAGAATGGATGCCCAAGCACCCGTGCCGCCTTTCACGATAATGCTGAGATTATCGAGCAATCCGTCAGCATTGCCGTCAAGACTGACACTCGAATCGACTAAATGCATGGAATCGACATAGCTGACAATCCTCCCTAACAACTGCGCCTCGCGCATGGAAACGCCCATGAAAGGATTCGGTTCCGTGTAGCCGATGGGGTTAAACGGAGTATAAGGTTCAAAATATGCACGCGGATGCGCATCCTGATAAGAAACGATCACGCCATTCTGGATGTTGTTCGTATAAATGGTGTTGTAATGGATCTTTCCGTAGGTCATCACGTCATAGAAATTATAGACACTGAGATAACCCGGCGTTTTCCCGTTAAACATGGTGTCGATTTGCGCAAACGGATGGTCAATCTCCGCGTCATCCGCAAAACGGACAAAAACCACCAAATTGGTCAACTCGGTAGTTTGTGCCTGCATCATCCCAAATGAGGCAAGCAACAATAAAAATGTGATTATTTTTTTCATAATGTTTTGGGGGGTTGGCTTTTGGCTTTTAGCTATTGGCTTTTGGCTGATTACACTTGCGAGAACTATTTATCTCATCATCTTATCATCGCATCATCGCATCATCGCATCACAACTCCTTCCGCAACCGTGCCACCGGGATTCCCATCTGTTCGCGATATTTCGCGACGGTGCGACGGGCGATGTTGTATCCTTTCTCGTTCAGCATCGCACAGATTTTGTCATCCGAGAGAGGCTTTTTCTTGTCTTCGTCAGCAATCAGGTCGCCTAATATCTGCTTGATTTCCTTGGATGAGACATCATCGTCATTCACTGCTTCCGAAAAAAGGTGCTTTAGTGGAACGATGCCGAAATCCGTCTGCACATACTTGCTGTTCGACACGCGGGAAATAGTGGAGATGTCGGCTCCGACCTCCTGCGCTATCGTTTTGAGAATCATCGGTTTAAGATCCTTATTATCTCCCGTTATGAAATATTCGCGCTGGTGCTGCATAATGGCATACATTGTATTATACAGCAACATCTCGCGTAATGACAGGGTTTTGATGAACTGCATGCCATCATCCACATATTTCTTCATGAAACGTTCGGCCTCGGCGCGACGACGTTCGGACTCCTCCTTCGACAAAAACCGGTATTCGTTACTGAATTCCTTGTTAATCCGCACTTTTGGGACATACTGGTTGTTGAGAGTCAGGATCAGTTTCCCGTCGCGGTTGGTGATGGTGAAGTCGGGGATAATCACATCCGCGTTCTTCTGCATAGGGCTTCCTAACGCCGCTGGACGCGGGTCCAGCTTCTGAATTACCTCCAAAACATCCTTCAGCTCATCGTCAGAAATCTCCATGGCGGAAGTTATCTTGTCATAGTGTCGCTTCGTCAGCAATTCGAAATAGTCTGTTATCACCTTCCGTGCAAGCAGATGTGCCTGTGTCGGGGAAGGCATTTTGTCCAGCTGAAGAAGCAGGCACTCTTGCAGATTCCTCGCTCCAGTGCCTGGAGGATCCAGCTCTTGTACAAAATGAGTCAGCACATATTCCACTTCTTGAACATTCGTCTGGACATTCTCGTTGTAAAGAAGTTCATTGACAATGGCCTGCAGATCCGCATGAAGATAGCCTGCATCATCCAATGTTCCCATCAGATAGGTGGCGATCTGAGCCTGTTTTGGGGTCATGTCCATCGCATCCAACTGCAGTTGCCACTGCTCGTGCATCGATTCGTAATAGACATCCGACTTCGGATGCTGCGGCAGCTCATCGGGAGCGTTCAGCTTGGCAATATAATTTTCCAACTGCAGGTCGGAAAAGCCATCGTCATAATCATCGTTATCCCGATAATAGTCCTCCTTGAATATTTCGTCCTCAGGAAGCTGCTCGTTTGACAACTCCAACGGGTCACCATTATCATCATATTCCTCTCGAGGAACATCCTCACGGTTTTCCGAATCAGCGACAGAATCCTCATCATAAATCTCCAACGCGGGATTCTCATCCACAGCATTACGGATTTCCTGTTCAAGAGAGGCATACGGCAACTCCACCAAGTGCATGAGCTGCAACGTCAACGGCAGTCCGACCTGCCGTTGGACGTTTTTCTGCTCCAAAGATAAACTATTATTTGAAGAAGGCATATAACAGATTAAAATTCAGCGTTTTGCGGGGTACGCGGGAAAGGAATCACGTCGCGGATGTTGGTCATACCGGTGACGAAAAGCAAAAGACGCTCGAAACCGAGGCCGAAACCGGAGTGCGGCGCGGAACCGAACTTGCGGGTGTCGAAATACCACCAGTATTGTTCCTCTGTCATACCCAACTCGTGTACGCGGGTGAGCAGCTTCTGATAATCGGCTTCACGCTCGGAACCGCCGATAATCTCGCCGATGGTCGGGAAGAGCACGTCCATGGCGCGCACCGTCTTGCCGTCATCGTTCTGCTTCATGTAGAACGCCTTGATTTCCTTCGGATAGTCTGTCAGTATAACAGGCTTCTTGAAATGGTTCTCCACAAGATAACGTTCATGCTCAGACTGCAAATCAATACCCCATTTCACGGGATATTCGAATTTCTTCTTGGCCTGAAGGAGGATGTCAATGGCTTCCGTATAGCCCAGACGCACGAAATCGACCTTCGTGACAGATTCCAGACGGGCGATGAGTTCCTTGTCGAACATATCGTTGAGGAACTTGAGATCGTCCATATTATTGTCAAGAGCATACTGTACAAGGTATTTGATGAAATCCTCAGCCAAATCCATGTTGTCCTTGATGTCGTAGAAAGCCATTTCGGGTTCAATCATCCAAAACTCGGCCAAGTGGCGCGGTGTGTTGCTGTTCTCGGCGCGGAACGTGGGTCCGAAGGTGTAGATGTTGCCAAGGGCCATGGCACCCAATTCCCCTTCCAACTGGCCGGAAACCGTCAGGTTGGTATGCTTGCCAAAAAAGTCCTGCTTGTAATCAATCTGGCCGTCTTCAGTGCGCGGGATGTTGTTGAGATCGAAGGTGGTGACGTTGAACATCTCACCGGCACCCTCCGCGTCAGATGCGGTAATCAACGGCGTGTGAAGGTAGAAGAAACCTCTGTCGTTGAAGTATTTGTGGATGGCGAAGGCCATAGCGTGACGCAGACGCAACACACATCCGAAATAGTTGGTGCGTGGGCGCAAATGGGCGATTTCGCGGAGAAACTCCATAGAATGCCCCTTTTTCTGCAACGGGTATTGTTCGGGGTCGGCACTGCCATAAACCTCAATCGTTTCAGCTTGCACCTCAACATTCTGCCCTTTGCCCTGCGACTCGACCAGCTTGCCAGTCACATGGATGCACGAACCGGTGGTAATCTGTTTCAACAATGCCTCATCGAATTTCGCCGTATCGGCCACCACCTGCAGGTTGGTCACGATGGAACCGTCGTTGAGCGCGATGAACTGCACGAAATTGTTGCCGCGTCTTGAACGCACCCAACCTTTGACCTCCACGGGGTTGCCGATGCCGACAACCTCGGGGGTCTTAATGATATCTTTTAATCTTAACTTGTTCATATTTTTGACTATAACTATAACTATGACTATAACTATAACTATGACTATAACTATGACTATAACTATTGGCTATTAACTATTAACTATTAACTATCAACTATTAACTATTAACTCTAAGCTTCAATAACCAATAACCCATAACCCATAACCATTACAAATACGATTGCAACACCTTGCATTTGGCATTATGGCGCAATCGACGGATGGCTTTTTCCTTGATCTGGCGGACGCGCTCGCGGGAGAGGTCAAATTGTTCCCCAATCTCATCCAAGGTCATGGGATGTTTGCTACCCAACCCGTAGAAGAGTTTGAGTATTTCCGCTTCACGCGACGGAAGCGTATCTATAACAGTGCCAAGTTCCTGCTGCAATGACTGATAAATCAGTTCCTTATCGGGAGAAACAGTGTCCTCGTTGCGAAGAACATCATACATATTAGTGTCGTCGTCCGATGTCAAGCTGGCATCCATGGAAAGATGTTTGGGAGAATTCTTCATGGAATCCTTGACCTCTTCTTCCGTCATGCCCATACGCTCGGCGATTTCGGAAACCTTGGGTTCACGCTGGAGCTCCTGCTCAAGAATGCCCATCGTCTTGTAAATCTTATTGATAACGCCCACCTTGTTCATAGGGAGACGTACGATACGCGACTGCTCGGCGATAGCCTGCAGGATAGCCTGCCGGATCCACCACACCGCGAAGGAGATGAACTTAAAGCCCTTGGTCTCATCAAAGCGGTGAGCAGCCTTAATCAGGCCAAGATTGCCTTCGTTAATCAGGTCAGACAGCGTAATCCCTTGATTTTGATACTGTTTTGCAACAGAAACGACAAAGCGTAGGTTTGCATTCGTCAGTTTCTCCAGTGCATCCTCGTCACCGTTCTTAATACGCCTGGCCAGCTCTGCCTCCTCGTCAGCAGTCAACAATGGCACCTTTCCAATATCGTGCAGGTACTTGTCCAACGAGGGTGTCTCGCTACGGTTGGTTACCTGTTTTGTAATTCTTAATTGTCTCATTTCCAGTAAATAAAGAGCGTTTGTTTTGACTATACGCTATTGGCTGTTAGCTGTTGGCAATGGCGATATTTCTTGAGACGTTTCAGGAAACGTCTCTACAACATTGCCACTATTGCCTATTGCCTTTTGCCTTTTGCCTAAAAAAGTTAGAAACTGTAACCGATACCTAAACCAACCACTTCCTTGAACTGCACACGGGCGCGAGGACCTTCGTGGTATTTGCGCCATGCCGGACCGTCAATCATCACCTTGTCATAATACTTCAGTGAAGTCATAAGGCTGACGCTGAACACTTTGAGGAAGTTATAGGTAATGGCGACATCCCAATCCACATCGAAGTTGCCGAACTTCTGACCGTTCTCTTTGTCATGGATTCTGGCCGTGTAAGGCGTAAAGAGAGTGATAGTGGAGATAATCTTGAGGTTTTTCACCAAAGTGTAATTGATACCACCGTTAATACGGAGACCCATGTTCAAACCGACAGCCTTGTATGTGCCATCTTCACGCATGGGCAGACCGTAGTTAGCGCGAAGGCTTTCCTCCAGACAGGTGGTCATACGACCAGCGACCGGATACACACCGATGGTGAAGATATCATTCGGACGATACTCTATACCGAGTGCCAAATCTGTATATGACGGGGACAACCATTTTGAAATCAAGGAACGATCCACGCGTTCTCCATTCGCGTCCACGACAAAGGTCGTATCCGCATTCCAAATGCCTTCATCAACTTTCTTGTAGTCCCAACCAGGGGCATACTGTGAACGGAAGCTGCCCAGCAGAGTGAGGTACCATTGCGGATGCATCTGGAAACCGACTTTGGTCGTCAGATTGATTTTGTCATTGGCTTTTCTCCAACGATATCCTTGCTTATAGTCATTCGAGAACATTTCGCCCAGCTCGGTATCCAGATTGGTGTCCCATGTCCATTTGTCTTTCTTGTAAGACAAAGTCATGTTGGCGAAGATGAAGCCGGTCACATTGTTGTTACCACCGGCGGCCCAGTTGAAAAGGGCAGTCTGGGCGGCATTCAGCCCGCACACGCCGGTGAATTTCCAATACTTGGCACTGTCAACCTCGGCAGATTTCACTTTGGTCTTCAAAGCTTCATCGGCGGCAGTCTTTTCATCAACTTGCGCATTGGCGAAAGAAAAAGCCAGCGCACCCATTAAAACAAGTAAAAATCCTTTCTTCATAATTTTTTATTTTTTGTTAATAAATTTCAAGTATATGGCTCATAATTCAACCTATTGATTGATTTTATGATAGGTTCGCCACCAGCGGTCGGAGATTTTGTCCTCGCAGGCCAGCTGGTAGTCCCGTTTCGAACAAGGCAGATAATAATGCTGCACCTGATTTTTCTCTTTCTGATATATTGGCACGATCACCCACCACCGGCCTGATTTCTTACTGTTGAAGAAGACCATCTCGTCCAATGCACCTGTCACGGAGATATTGAACTGCCGATAATCATTCTTGTTCTTAAACTGGCCTTCGCCCTGACGGAACAGAAATCCTTCCACAAAATACCACAGGATATGGGCGATAAGCTGGGAAGTCTGGTTGTTGAAGTCGAGTGTGGGGTCATATTCATAGATTCCGAATGAGGAGAGTTTGTCGCTAAGACCCACAAACTTGGCAATCTGACAGATTTCCTCCCCGTAGAATCCATTTGAAGAATTATGCGGGCAGCCGGGGGCATCGGGCCGGCGGACGGCAGAGATGTCGAGGGAAACCATATCTGCATTACGCACCACAGGCTCCACCTCTTCCAAATTTGTCCGCATCAATCCAACCCTGTAGGTCTCAAAAAAGAGACTCTCCATCATATTCACCGATTCCGGGCTGTTCATATAGCTCTGATAGCCTATGTTGGCATAATTCAAGAGGAAATTGGGCTGTTGGAGCACCATTTTGTTCACGTAAGCGTTGGAACGGATGGGTTTATTCTCGTTGCCAAGGTCAAAACAGGCATCTATGGCCACCACATTCGCCACACGCTCCATCATTTCGTATGCGCGGTAATTGGCAAAAGCCAAGTCATTGCTTCCACCCAAAATGATTGGGACGACATTGTTCTCAATAAGATATACAATCACCTCTGACACAGCGCGATAGGTATCTTCAACACTTTTACCCAGACGAAGGTTTCCCAGGTCTATGATTCTCACATTCTTACGCCATGAATAAAGCTGGTAGAACTGTCTGCGGATTTCATCTGGAGCCAACGAACAGGAAGGGTTCTGCCAGGCATTGCGCACTTCAGGGACACCCACAATGGCAATGTTGGCCTCCGCAATATTCACGGGAGCCTCCGGGTTGTACATCATCACATGGTACAACAGCCTGTCTGTCATTGTCTCAGAATCAGGAATATGCAACGATGTTATGGAAACAGGATCAAAATAGAGTGACAAATCCATCTTTACGCCTTTTTACGTTTGACAACACGTTTCTTAGCTGTCGGGGTTGTTTCCTCCATAATCCGGAGACAATCCTGATATGTGAGTTTGTTGGCCATCATGTCTTTGGGAATCTTGAAATTGTCCGTCCCGTTGGTGATATACGGACCGTAACGGCCGTTCATCACCTTCAGATTGGGATCTTCTGAATAAGACACCAACACGTTGCGCGTCTCCTTGTTCTGGATAATCTCGATGGCCTGCTCTTCCGTCAGGCTGTCAACGCTCATGTTTTTATCTAGGGTATAATTCTTGCCGTCATATTTAATATAAGGACCATAGCGTCCAGCCGCGGCAAGAATCTCTTTGCCTTCAAAATGTCCCACGAGATGCGGGGTCCGCTCGGCGGTTTTCTTCATCTTGTTCTCCAAGAGTTCGATACAACGTTCCAGCGTGATGGAATAGGGGTCATCGGTTTTGGGGATGGATTCAAAAGTGCCGTCGTAACGCACGTATGGTCCGAAACGACCCACGCCCACCGAAACAACTTTGCCGTTCCATTCGCCCAAAGTACGTGGAAGCCGGAACAGGTCCAAAGCCTCCTCTAAGGTGATGGTGTCGATGAACTGATCGGCTTGGAGACGTGCATAGCGGGGTTTCGAGTCTGCGTAAGCCTCGCCAATCTGCACCATCGGGCCGTATTTGCCCAATTTCGCAAACACCTTCTCATTGGTTTTCGGATCATAGCCCAGCAACCGCTCACCACTGGCCTTGGTGGAATAGTTTATGGCCGTATCGACCTGTTGGTGGAAACCGCCGTAAAAACGGCTCATCATCTCCTGCCAGTTGGCTTTCCCGTCGGCAATATCATCAAATTCCTTCTCCACATCAGCCGTGAAACCATAGTCCATAATCTCCTTGAAATTCTCTTGGAGATAGTCGTTCACAATGATTCCCACATCTGTAGGGATCAATTTGTCTTTTTCATAACCATATTTCTCCTTTTTCATTTCCTCCTTGACGCCATCGTTGGTCATGGTGAGACAACAATACTGGCGTTCCTTGCCCTGACGGGTGGCTTTACGCACATACTCGCGTTTCTGGATAGTGGAGATGGTGGGAGCATACGTTGAAGGACGGCCGATGCCGAGCTCCTCCAATTTTTTCACAAGACTTGCCTCTGTATATCGCACCGGGGGCTGTGCATAGCGCTGGGTCGCCATGATCTGCTTGGCATTCAAGTCATCGCCCACTTCCATAGGCGGAAGCATTCCTTTCACTTCTTCGCCTTCCTCATCCTTCGATTCCGTATAGACTTTCCTGAATCCGGGGAACAGGATGACCTCGCCGGTGGCAACGAATTTCTCGGAACGGCCTTCAACTGGGATGGTAATGGCGGTCTTTTCCGTTTTTGCGTCGCTCATCTGGGAGGCGATGGTGCGCTTCCAGATCAGCTCGTAGAGATGCTTTGCGAACGTGTCGCCCGGAATGGTCTCGCGCGAGATGTCCGTGGGACGGATGGCCTCGTGCGCTTCCTGGGCGCCCTTGGTTTTGGTCACATACTTGCGGGTTTGGGCGTATTCCTCGCCATACTTCTCCGCCACCACTTTGTGGGCAACTGCCAAGGCCATGTTCGACAGATTCACGGAGTCGGTACGCATATAGGTGATATAACCGGCCTCATAGAGCTGCTGTGCCACGACCATGGTCTTCGACACGGAGAACCCGAGCTTGCGGGCTGCCTCCTGCTGCATCGTGGAGGTGGTGAACGGCGGCGCCGGACTTTTCTTGCCCGGTGTCTTCTCTATGGCCGTGATCCGGAACGATGCGTTACGGCAGTGTTCCAGGAAAGAGACGGCCTCTTCTTTGGTGGCAAACCGTTTGTTCAACTCCGCATCCAATTCTATTTTCTTATCACGCAACGGGTTGAAAACACCATCCACCTTGTATGAGGATGTGCTGTTGAACTTCTCGATCTCGTGTTCGCGTTCAACAATCAGCTTCACCGCCACAGATTGCACACGCCCTGCCGAAAGCGAGGGACGCACTTTGCGCCACAACACCGGCGACAATTCGAAACCGACAAGACGGTCCAGGACACGCCGTGCCTGCTGCGCATTCACCAAGTCAACGTTCAACGACCGGGGATGCGCCAAAGCCTCCTCAATTGCGGATTTCGTAATCTCATGAAACACAATACGTTTCACCTTTGCCGGATCCATCTTGGTCACTTCCATCAAATGCCACGAAATGGCTTCTCCCTCGCGGTCATCATCGGTTGCAAGCCAGATGGTATCGGCTTCCGCAGCCTTTTTCTTGATGTCACTGATAAGGGCCTTTTTGTCATCCAGCACTTCATACTGTGGTTCGAAATCGTGCGCGATGTCAATGCCCATCCCTTTCGAGGGAAGATCCCGCACATGACCCTTACTGGAGATCACGGTGTAATCTTTCCCGATGAACTTCTGGATGGTTTTCGCTTTCGCCGGAGACTCGACGATGATTAGATTTTTGCTCATATTTTATGAATGGTTATTGGTTATCGGTTATTGGTTATTGAAGCTTATATGAATATCCGAGCATCGCATCAACCGTTTCCCAGTCTTTTTTGAGGATGTGTTCGCGGATGACGGCGGAGTGAACACCGGCGGAATGCCACATCTCTTCGGGGATGTCCACCACTTGGAGACTGTGTTCACGGCAATATTCCTTGATATTGTCGTGGTGGCCCTCCCTGTGATGCCCGAAAGCATGGTTAGGTCCCATGACCAGCGTATGCGCGTGCAACGTCTCCATAATAACTTCCTGGATGAACTGCTGATAGGTCTTTTGGGAAAACGCCAACGTGAAGGGCAGCACAATGGTAGCATCCACGCCTTGCTTTTCAATAAGTTCCAAATTCTTATCCAAGCTGTTAATGGTAAAGAACGAAGATTCCGGATGAAGTACGGTCCGTGGATGGGGGTCGAAAGTCAACACCACGCTGGTTCCGTCCACCCGTGCCGCCTGCTCAATCAAAAAACGCAGAATACGGACATGGCCCAAGTGGACGCCATCGAACGCGCCAACGGCCACCACCGGGTTCTTCCAATCCGGCAAATTCTCTATCCCTTTGTAGATTTGCATTCTGCAAAGAAAGTCCTGTTAACGTAATTTGGCTCCGACCTCGCGCTCGTATGCGACCACCAACTTGTTCATCGTCTTGTTAATTTCCTCGTCGGTGAGCGTCCGGTCGGCGCTCTGAAGCACGAAGTTCAATGCATACGACTTCTTGCCGTCGCCGAGGGCGGCTCCTTCAAAGACATCGAACAAAGTGACCTGCTTCAGCAGTTTGGAGGCGTATTTGTAACCGATTTTCTCCAACGTCTCATAGGTCACGTCCTTGTCAACCACCAGCGCCAAGTCGCGACGCACAGCAGGATAAGTGTTAATCGGCGTGTAGTTGACCGCGGTCTTGCGCAACGCGTTGACTGCAGCCACATCAATTTCAGCATAATAGACCGGCTTTTTCAGGTCGAAGTAACGCAGGATATCGGCACGGAGAACCCCAATGTGAACCGGGGTTGCTTCATCTATTTTGTACGACACATGCTGGGCGAACATACGCGGTTCCGTGTCCGTGACCAATTGTATCTTCTCCATCGGGAAGTTGATCTTCAACAGGAAATTGTCAATCATATTGCGGAGATAGAAGAAGTCCGCATCGGCAGACTTACCCTCCCAAGTGTCATCGCCCAATTTCCCGGTCACAAAGAGGGACATCATTTCGCGTTCCTGATAGCGGACAGTAACATCGTCACCCACAACTGATTGCGGGTTCAGACGATAGGTTTTCCCAAATTCGAACAACCGGAGGTCAGCAGTCTTGTTATTCACATTCCGGCTCACATTCTCCAATCCGCAGAAAAGCAGGCTCTGGCGCATGGCATTCAGCTCGCTGCTGAGCGGGTTGAGAAGTTTGACAGTTTCACGTTCATCGAGGAAATCAAAACGCTGGGCATACTCGGCCTTGGTCAGGGAATTGTTCATCACTTCGAAGAAACCATTGTCTGCCAAATACTTGGAGATGGTCATCTGCATCTGATAAGCATTGTCGCTCTGATGCAAACACGACATGTCATAGGTCAGTGTTGTGGGAATTTCGATGTTATTATATCCGTAAATACGCAGGATTTCCTCTATCAGGTCAATCGGACGGGTCACATCGGCCTTGTTCTGGGGCACAGTGACGATGAGCTTGTCATCGCCGGCAGGTTTCACCTCCATATCAAGCAGCACCAATATCTTAGTAATCGTCTGTTTCTCAATTACTTTACCTGCGACCTGATTAACATCTTCATAATAGAGCGTGATTTGTGCCGGTTCTTGCACGTTGGGGTAACGGTCCACGACATCCATGACAGGATAGCCGCCGGCCAGCTCCAGTACCAACTCCACAGCGCGTTTCAGCGCATAAACCGTAATGGACGGGTCACAGCCGCGCTCATAGCGGAACGAGGCATCGGTCTTCAGACCGTGACGTTTCGCGGTCTTGCGGATGCTCACCGGATTGAAATAAGCACTCTCCAAGAAGAGACGGGTGGTGTTTTCAGTGATGCCAGAGTGCAGACCGCCATAAACGCCGGCGATGCACATACCTTCCTTCTCGTTGCAAATCATCAGGTCGTCGGCACTGAGCTTAATCTCGTTACCGTCCAATGTAACGAACGGGGTTCCCTCTGGCAAATTCCTGACAATCACCTTGTTGCCCTCAATCTTGTCGGCATCGAAAGCATGCATGGGCTGTCCCAACTCAAGCATGATGTATTGAGTGATATCCACGATGTTATTAATAGGCCTGATGCCGACGCTTCTGAGCTTCGTCTGCAGCCATTCGGGGGATTCCTGCACTTTGATGTCGTCAATCAACGCACCCGAGTAGCGAGGGCAATCCTTCTGATTCTCAATGATAATGTCCACACGAGAATGCACACCGGAAACAGGCTGCACCTCTCTGGCATTGCGTCTCACCAACGTGGAGCAAGGAACCCCATGTTGGACCAAAGTGGCATAAAGGTCGCGGGCCACGCCGAAGTGACAAATGGCATCACAGCGATTCGGGGTCAGACCGATCTCAAAGATGGTGTCTGCATCGACCTTGAAGTAATCCGCCGCCTGGGTGCCGGGCACTGCCTCCTCAGGCAGCACCATGATGCCGTCATGTGAAGTGCCGAGGCCGATTTCATCCTCAGCGCAAATCATGCCTTCCGAAAGTTCACCGCGCAGTTTGGATTTCTTAATGGTGAAAGACTCGTCGCCATTGTAAAGCACCGTTCCGATGGTGGCAACCACCACCTTCTGGCCCGCCGCGACATTGGCGGCACCGCAAACGATGTGCAATGGCTCCGGATCACCCACGTTGACTGTAGTCACGTGGAGATGGTCGGAATTGGGATGTGGTTCGCACGTGAGCACTTCACCGATCTTCAAACCGCGAAGTCCGCCCTTGACCGTCTCAAATGTATCTATCCCTTCAACCTCCAATCCGCAATCCGTAAGATAAGCGGCAGTCTCTTCCGCCGTCAAGTTGAATTTCAACAATTCTTTCAGCCATTTGTAAGAAATCTTCATATATGTAACTATTTTATAATAAACACATTAACCGCAAAAACAGATTCTTTTTTTGCGGCTGCAAATATAATATATATAAAGTAGATAACGGTTGTATTTTGATTTTTTTTTGTTACTGGCTGGAAATGTGCGGTTTACGATTTACGGTTTGCGATTTGCGAGTAGCGGTGACATTAACACTCTCATTCTTAACTCTTAATTCTTAATTTCAAACGTCACCTTCGGAAATGCCTTCCTGTTCGCGGAACCATACCCGACAGCATAATTCATCTCGTCAGACGGTACTATCACCGTGATGTCCTCCCTACCCTCTCGGGCGATTTGTTCCGCAATACGGTCGTGCCATAACGCGGTGAGCACCAATTCTTTGAAAGAGACATGGAAGGGGCCTGCAAGCAGATGGTCCCCTGCTCGAAGATCTTGTGTGGGGTGCAGACCCATACGCAACACCGTGACACCAACTGTCTTAAAATAGCGGTAAAGCTCCTTGCACCAGTCCACAGCTTCCTCCAGCGACAAAGGCGCATATTTCCCGTCACGGTAGTCATCGGCCAGCGCGGTGCCTTCCACGACCAACGTCGGGTAGATGCGGGTGCATGTGGCCCCGAACGATACGATACGATCCGCCGTACGTAATGCAGTCTTTTTCGTGTCGCCGGGCAATCCAATCATCATCTGCAACCCAAGGTTGATGCCGTGTTGACGGATTAGTCGGGAGGCATTTTCCACATCCGCAACGGTATGTCCTCGCCCGCAACGCGCCAGTATCTGATCGTCTAAAGACTGTGCTCCCAACTCAATCAGTGTAACGCCCTTGTTTTTAAGATTTTGCAGAATATGGTCATCGATATAGTCCGGGCGGGTGGACAGTTGTATCCCCTCAATCCGCCCCTCCTGAAGGTACGGCTGCACCGCGTCTAAATAACGGTTCTGCACCGACTCTGGCAGACAGGTGAAGCTTCCACCGAAAAATGCCACACGCTTGTGTGTGTTTGCCGGCATTGTGGAAAGATTTCGTTCTACCAGCCCGACAACATCATGAATATCAGGAAGTTTCTGCTGTCCGGAAATCACATACTGATTGCAATAGACGCAACGGTGCGGGCAGGCCAGCATCGGCAGGAAGATGGGGATGACGCGGTATGCGGTGGACATGGGGACTTTGAGTTGGAACTTTGACTATAACTATGACTATGACTTAGACTTAAACTTAGACTTAGACTTAAACTTAGACTTAAACTTAGACTTAAACTTAGACTATGACGGGGTGGTGGACAGATACAAAAAAAGCAACCTTTGAGGTTGCTTGGTGGTAGCGTGTAGGGGATTCGAACCCCTGATTTTAAGAATGAAAATCTTACGTCCTAGGCCAACTAGACGAACACGCCATCAGGTGTCAAATTTGACGCGGCAAAAGTACACTTTTTTTGATATGCTCCGCCAAATTTGAAAAAATATTTTTCCGTTATTCGTTTTTGTCTTGTTCAAACCTGAATCCCAGACGTTTACCAGTTCTAAGGAGGTTCGTTTGTTCTTCCAATTGGAGGATATCATTCACGGTAATGATCTTCATATCCTCATAATTTGGCACTAAAAGGTCAAAATTCAGCGTATATCGAATAGCGGAACTGAGGATTTCCTTGACGGCCTCCGCAGAAATTTCGTTGCTGCTGAAATTGTTGATGACCTGCGCCAGCTCGCGTTTGCCTTCTATGTAATAATGCCCCTCCTTGTTGATGAAGATACGTCCGATCATATAGCCGAGGTCGTTCACGCGGTCATACTTCAGGGAATCGCCCAAGAAGTTGAATATCTGGATCATACCGCAATAGGAACGATCCTTGTCCTCTTTAATATAGGGGGTGCGCATCACCTCGTGATCGCGGGAGAACTCAAAGATATTGGTGTGCATGAGGAAGATCAGCACATCGCCGCCGAACTTGAGCATGAACTGGTACTGGTTCTTGTTGGTGAAGAGCACCGGAATGCTGTCATGGTCGTCAGCGTAGTTGTCGCGGTAATGTTCCTCGAAACTTTTGGCGGCATCCTTGAAAAGCTGCATCGTCTCCAACGTCACCGTAAAGATGCTTTGCTTCAGTTCACCTTTGGTTATCAACAATTTACATAAACTATCATCCATATTTTCCGTATCAAAAATTGAGCGGCAAAGATACACTTTTTTAGCTATTAGCTATTGGCTTTTAGCTATTAGCTATTAGCTATTGGCTTTTAGCTATTGGCTGTTGATTGGTTTAGAAAGCCAACAGCCAACAGCCAAAGGCCAACAGCCAAAGGCCAACTAATACTCCATCATCGGTTCGATTTCCTTGGCCTGATCAATCATCTTCTGGAGTTCAGCGGCAGTGGGTACACGGCCCACGAGGTGCTTCTGTTCGTTGATCTCGTTCATCTTGGCGACGAGGTTTTCGGCCACGCGGTGACGGAATTCTTTCACAGTATCCACACCGGCAGCTTCAAGGAGTTCGGAGAATTGCGGGCCGACACCGTTGATGCGCATCAGATCGGCGTGGTTGGCCCATGTGAGCACCAGTTTCGGGGAGATGCCGGTCTTCTCCGCCAGCGCGGCACGCCCGGCAGGCTTCTTGGCGGCCTCCAGCAATTCCTCAACCGTGTTGATGCCTGCTTCAGCAAGTTTCGCGGCGTAAACTTCGCCGATACCTTCTACGTCAATAATTTTGTAACTCATAACCATTAAATTTTTAAAATTTCGACCGCAAAGATACATTTTTCTTAATATCTTGCAAAATTTTATATTTTTGCCGCGTTTTTTTCAACCACCCCGAACCAATCAACAACCAAAAACTATAAACTATAAACCATAAACCAAAGCTTCAATAACCAATAACCTATAACCCATAACCATTATGAAAAGAATCATCAACCCCTGGATAGGCAACACACACGGATACAACTGTTTCGGGTGCAACCCCGGCAATCCGCAAGGCGTGCAAATGCGTTTCTACTGGGACGGGGAGCAGGTGGTTTCCGTCTGGAAGGCGAACCCGAACTTTGTGAGCTGGATCGACACGCTGCACGGCGGCATCCAGGCCACCCTGTTGGACGAGATCTGCGGGTGGGTGGTCTTCTACCAGCTGCAGACCTCCGGGGTGACGGCGAAGATGGAGATGCGCTACCGCAAACCGGTGAGCACCTTGTGGCCGTACATCCGCCTGAACGCGAAACTGGTGGAGCAACGCCGCAACATTGCCATCGTGCACGGCGAGATTCTCAGTCCCGAAGGGGTGTGCTGTGCAGAGTGCACCTGTACTTATTTTATATATAGTGGTGAGAAGTCGATAGAGATGGGATACATCCCCGCCCGCCTCGCTGAGGAGGAAGTGACCCTGGAAGAAGCGGTTCTCCTGTTAGGCAGATTGTAGAAATGCATTCGCATTTCTATAGCATTAACAAAATTTAACATTTTTATTTTTCTTAAAATCAGCGGTTTAAAAAATCAATTGTGCGATTTTTGACCGAGCGTATCATATATTTTGTATTTTTGCCGCCGTTTTGTTTTCCAATTATAGGCATCAAAAATTCTAACAATATTTTAAAAACAAACAGTATGAAAAAACCTTTAATCTTGATGAGCGTGCTGCTATTCCTTATAGCAAGCGCGGTACACGCTCAAGTCACAAAAACCAACACACAGTTCCCCAACCCTGGGTTCGAAAAGTGGAAAAATCACAATTGCAGCACAGATGGCGGTACTAATGCTGAGTGGGTACCATACAACTGGCACACTTTTGATGAAGCTAATGCTAGCTGGGCTATATCTCTTGCAGGTGGAACTAAAAACCACCATCATTCTGTTAATTACAGCAACTCAACAAGCCAACAATTTATTCTAACTACTGAAAACACAACTAACAGCACTAAATATATCGGAATAATATGCAGATCTATTGCCAGCAAAAAAGCTAATGGAGCACTTTCATCAGGCCAAACAAAAATTGCCTTGTCAACCAACCCTCAAAACAATGGTAATTACAATTTCACCAATCCTGATGCAACCAGTTCATATAGTACTTCCGGATATTTCACATGGGCCTTTGTGGGATGTCCTGATTCCATGTCATTCTATTACAGGACTAATATGCAAAAAGCGGCTGTCCAACCTTTATTTAAAGTTTACATACATGAAGCTGGGGAATTCAGAGATAGAGCAGATGGAACACTTTATGGGGGCTCCTCAACTCGACTTATAGGATCTTCTGTAGATACTTTCAACCAATCATCCACTTGGAAGAGAGAGGTTCATCCATTCTCGTATTCTCATCCAGGCTCAACAACAGGCAGTGCATTCAATTTTATCGGCCAAACGGACAGGCCAACACATCCAACGTATGGATATTACACCACTCTCAACCGACCTACATATATGTTAGCTTCCTTTTCCACAGATAAGACAGCCGGGGAAGAGAATCAATCCGTTAATGATGCTCTATATGTTGACGAACTTTGGTGCATCTACGATAAGGGATTAGCATCCCTTACAATTGGCGGAACAGCCAACAGTGATGCATTGAACACTTTCAACGCCGCCGAGTATGCCACACACGAACCTTCCCGCACGTATGATGCCAACGGCAACCCTACCTTCAACAACGGCGGCTCGGTGACTTGGACCTACCCCACCCCCATCCCCTGCAACAACATCCCGCAAGTATTCGCCACACCTCGGTCAAAACTCATCTCCCAATTCACCATCATGCCAGCGGTTCCTCAAAATGGATACAAAGCCACCATTTACGTAAAGCACAACGACAACTCCGAATTCTATTACTACATCCAATTCACGCCTGCGTTGCCTAACATCACCCTGAACAATAATGGAATCTATACTGCTTGTGAAGGCGACGACATCACCGTCACGGCATCTGGAGCCAGCAGCTACAGTTGGAGCAACGGATTGGGCAGCGGCGCAACCGTGCATCCCACCGCTTCCGGTGTTTATACCGTGACAGGCACGGCTAACGGCTGTACCAGCACCGCCACGGCCACCGTCACGGTAAACCAACCCACCACGGGCGACACCACGGCTACAGCTTGTGAGTCATTCGACTGGTACAACCACTCCAACATCACCGAAAGCTGCAGCAACCTCACACATACCCTTGCAGGTGCCAACATCAACGGCTGTGACTCTATTGTCACGCTGCTTCTCACCATTAATTATGGTACGCACAATGCCGAGACGGAGAGTGCCGACGAGAGCTTCACATGGCACGGCACAACCTACTCCACCAGCGGCGTTTACACCTACGAATACAACAATGCCGACGGCTGCGCGAGTACCGATACCCTCCACCTGACCATCAACCAGGGCACACAGTCGACTCAGGAGATTGCCCTGGCCGCTGGCACGAACTGGGTGTCGTTCAATGTTGAGACCAACCTCAACGACTTGAAGGCCGCTCTTGTCGCCACGGGTAACACCGCCATCACCATTCAGGGTCAGAGCCAAAACGCCACCTACAATCCTAACAACAGCCGTTGGACTGGACAATTGAGAGTTTTGGATTTGTCTCAGATGTACAAGATCAAGGTAGCAGACGCATGCGAGATCACGTTGGAAGGTACGCCCGTTG
>OMYJ01000015.1:0-4664 GCA_900315245.1 uncultured Bacteroidales bacterium | reverse complement strand
TGGTGTAAATGGAGACGTGGTTCAATCCCAACTCCAAAACGCCAATTTCAATGGCAGCAGATGGATAGGCCAACTGAGGAACCTTGAACCCGGAAAGGGTTACATCTACAAGTCAGCTGCATCGGAAAGCAGAACGTTTACTTTCCCTTATAGCTCAAGATAGCATCCAAAAGGTGCCGGCATCCTTTCCAACGGAGTCTATATGCTCCGCATCACGGTTCCGCAGGGCGTGACCATGCGCAAGGTGGTGAAGAAGTAATTGATAATTGATAATTGATAATTGATAATGGGAGTGGGGAAATGACCCTGCTCCCATTTTTTTTTGCGGTTTACGGTTTTCGACTTTCGTAAACCGTAAATCGCAAATCGCAAACCGTCATTGTTCATAACTTGTTAACAACTTTTTGTTGAATACCTGACCCCGCGAATGTGTGAGTTTTGTATTTTTGCAGCTTAGATTATAAAAAATGGATCAAACCCATTATATTAATTAACCTTATTATTCACAAAAAAAAAACATTATGAAAAAATTCTTATTGTTTTTGATGTTTGCGCTGTTCTGCATCCCATGGGCGGCGAACGCGCAAGAGGAGTTGACCGTGTATGATGGAACGAGTACCAATAGTTATGTTCCTGCGTATATGGGTTACTTCGATGACTTCTCCAGAAGCCAATTCGTAATCCCTGCCGAGGATTTGGACGAAATGAACGGCGGTACAATTAGCAGTATCAAGTTCTACACTACAAGTTCCAATGTTCCTTACACCTCAGTAAGCACCGTTGACGTTTACCTGATGGAAGTGGACTACACCACCATCAGTGCATTTGAGCCCAAAACTGATGACGCCATCGTTTACCAAGGCACGCTCAACATTGTGACCGAGGGCGATGGTGGCTCGCTCACCATCGAGTTCAGTACCCCTTATACCTATAACGGCGGCAACCTGCTCGTGGCAATCGAAAACACTACAGACGCTGGTTACAAGTTCATTTATTTCTACGGACAAAATGTTACTGGTGCCAGCGGTGCCGGTTCTAATTCAAGTTCTTTGAGCGGTGTTACCTTCACCCAACGTAACTTCATCCCCAAGACCACTTTCACCTACACTCCTGGTGGCGGCGATTTATGCCTCAGACCCACCCTTGCAGTTTCCGAAATCACCCATAACGAAGCTACCTTAACCATCGGTGGCGGCAGCGGTACTTACAACGTGCAATACAAGTTGGCTGCTGACGAAAACTGGATTGATGTAGCCACTAACTCCACCGAAACCTCCTTCACGCTCAGCGGTCTTACCCCTCTTACGGCTTACGATGTGCAAGCACAGAGCGTGTGCGATGGCGGTGCTACCAGCGACTGGAGAACCGGAAGCTTCAGCACCATGGCCCAGGCCGAGCTCGTTGGCGACGCTTGGAGCGACGACTTTGAAGGCGAAACTTGTGGTTGGGAGCTGATTAACGGCACTATTACCAACGCTTGGGCTTGGGGCACGGCTGCAAACAATGGCGGCTCCAACGGTCTCTACATCTCCAACGACGGCGGCACCACAAACGCCTACACCGTCAGCAGCGCCGCGATGGTGTATGCCACCAAGCTCCTCAACTTCACAGAAGGCAAATATGAATTCGCATACAACTGGATGGCCAATGGCGAAAGCACATACGATTATTTGAGAGTAGCCTTGGTGCCTGCTTCGGTAACACTTACCGCTGGCACAACAGTTCCTTCTGGATTCGGTACTTCCAGCCTTCCTACTGGTTGGATCGCATTGGACGGCGGCAGCAAACTGAATTTGGTTACCGCTTGGCAAAGCCAAAGCGTGGCCGTCAACGTGCCCGCTGGCAACTATTACTTGGTGATGGCTTGGAGAGACGACACCGGTAGTGGTACCAATCCTCCAGCCGCTGTCGATAACGTGAGCATCACCCGCGTGGCCTGCGCTTACGAGGTGGAAGGTTTGGCTGTGGACAACGTTACCACTAACAGTGCCACCCTCACCTGGAACGACAGCGAAGCCGAGCAATGGCAAGTGGTCTTCGCCGACAACGGCAACTTCGACAACGCCACTGAGGAAATTGTTTCTGACACTACTTACGGTGTGACCGGTCTGCAACCCGCCACCAGATATTATGCAAAGGTGCGCGCCTACTGCGGTGGCGAAGACTTCGGCTCTTGGAGCAACGTGATTGAATTCTTAACCGATTGCGTCATCATCCCCGCCGTGGGCTACACCGAAAACTTCGATAGCTATACGGCTGCTGCAGGTGTTCTGCCTATCTGCTGGAACAAGATCAACACAACCACTTATAGTTCTTATCAAGGTTATCCGAGAATCTATAATTATAGCTCTCAATCATCGCCCAACTGCTTGTATTTCTCTTCCTATTATTCAAGCTATTACGACTATTACGATCCTCAGGATCAATACGCCATCCTGCCTGAGATGGAAAACTTGGCAGGCAAGCTCATCACGCTCTCGGCCAAGGCCAACAACAACACTGTTACCTTCAAGATTGGTCTGATGACCGACCCGACTGACGCTACCACCTTCACGGAGATGGCCACCCAAGCCCTGACCACTTCCTATCAGGAATTCCAGTATATTGTGCCTACCGATGCAACGGCCCACTACATCGCCATCATGATGGAAGCCGCCAGCTCAAGCTCAACCACTCGTTATATCTATGTCGATGACATCACCATTACGGAGGCTCCTACCTGCTTCAAACCCACTGGCCTGACCTACAGCAATGTTTACGGTCACGGTGCCACCCTCAGCTGGCTCTTGAACGACGAGACCCAAACCGCTTGGGACGTGCAAGTTTCCGACACTGCTGATTTCAGCCGTATCGTTGCACTTATTGAAAACGTTGATAACCACGAGAACTATGTGCTGAGCGGTCTCGATCCCGAGACACATTATTATGTGCGTGTCCGTGGCAACTGCGGCGGTGGAGACGTGAGCGACTGGAGCAACACCGTCAACTTTACCACCACGGTGGCCTGCCCTGCTCCCACTGGATTTGCAGCCAGCGAAATCTCTGGCTACACTGCCAAACTGAACTGGACCGGTAACAGCGAAAACTACACTGTCAGCTATAGAACAGCCGCTACTGCGATTGGCTTCTTTGAAGCATTCAACGCCAGTGGCATTCCAACTGGCTGGACACAATACAGCGGCTTGGTGGACGGAGTGCTGGCCGACACTGTTGAATTGACATCAGGATCCAACTGGTCAACCACCACTTATGGTTTGGGCGCTTATAACGCAAAACTCAACATCTACGGAACCTCACGCAAGAATTGGCTTGTGACTCCTGAAGTCACCCTTGAAAGTGGCTACAATCTGGACTTCGACCTCGCCTTGACCGACTATGGCAACTCGGATACCATTGAAGACCTTACTGCCCAAGCCGATGACAGATTCGTTGTTTTGGTGTATGCCGATGAAGCATGGACCATCCTGCGCGAGTGGAACAACAGTGGTTCGGAAAATGTCTATAACACCATCGCCACCGCGGGCGAACATGTCAGCATCGATCTTTCGGCTTACGTTGGCAAGACCGTGAAGATTGCCTTCTACGGCGAATCGACTGTGACTGACAACGGCGACAACGACCTGCACATCGACAATGTGATTGTCGGTATTCCTGTTGCCACTGGCGAATGGCAGACTGTCACCGTTGACGAAGCTCCTGTCACCCTTACCGACCTCACTCCCGAGACTACCTACGAAGCCAAGGTGCAAGGCAACTGCGGCGACGACGGCTTGAGCCTTGAGACTAACGTCATCACCTTCACCACGCTTGATGCTTGCCCGACACCTACGGGTCTGGCTGTTGTTGACAGCTTATTGACTGCAACTTCCGCTGGCCTCAGCTGGAACGGTTCCATTGATGTGGATAGCTACACCGTGCAATACAGAACAGCTGCCCATGACGAAGCCCCGTTCATGCAGAACTTCGAAAGCGAGACTTCGTTAAACGGCTGGACTTTCATTGGTGATGATGTCAATGGCATAGACGCTACTGGAACTTATCATGCTGGACTTCATACAACTGCTGCGCACAGTGGCTCGAATGGCTTTAGATTCTCCTCTTACAGCAGCTCAGACGATTACAACCAGTATCTGATTTCTCCCGAGCTGACCGTGACTGGCGAACTGAAATTCTATTATAAGAGATACACCAGCGGAACCGGAGAGGTGTTCAGCGTAGGCTATTCCACCACCACCAACGATGTTGAAGCTTTCACTTGGGGCGACACAATCAATGCTACCACAACATGGCAAGCCTACACTCAAGAACTTCCTACCGATGCGAAGTACTTCGCCATCCACTACTTCACCGAATATCAATACTATCTCTATGTTGACGACATCACCATCGGTGCCCATACAGTTCCCGCTGGCGAATGGCAAACTGCAAGCAGCGCTACCACCAACGTCACGCTGACGGACCTCACTCCTGAGACTCCTTACGAAGCCCAAGTGAAGAGCGATTGCTCCGATCCTGAGGAATGGAGCAACATGGTTACCTTCACGACTCTTGAGCAGACGGATCTTCCTCAGACGATAGCTTTGTCGGCAGGTACGAACTGGGTGTCGTTCAATGTTGAGACCAACCTCGATGCCCTTAAGGCAGCTCTTGTTGCCACGGGTAAC
>OMYJ01000016.1 GCA_900315245.1 uncultured Bacteroidales bacterium | reverse complement strand
CCCCACCGAGTACTCGATGCGCGGCGTGGTGAGCGCCCTGGTGCGGAACGAGGGCGCACAGCCCCAGAACAACGTGCAGGTGTATCTGAATGTCACCGGTGCGAACGAGCAGTGGCAGGACACCCTGACGATCCCGAGCCTGCCGTATCACGCCGAGACGCTGGTCACCTTCCCGGACCACCAGTACAGTGTGCAGGAGGTGAAAGACGTGGAGGTGCGAGCCGCCGATGACCAACAGAACCTTAACAACACCCAGCATTGGCGCATGGTGACCACGCAGAATGTCGCCACTATGGCGGACACCACCACAGACATCCTCCTTCTCGGCGACTACAACAGCATCATACGTCCGTGTGTGAGATACAAGACGAATGAGGAACTGGTTGTGACGGCCGTGAAATACTATTATGACCAGACCTACATAGCCAATCCAGAGAACGGCTTCAAGGCCTTTGTGTCTGATGCATCGGGTAATATCCTTGCAACCTCCGAGCGTGTTGATTTCAGCACGTTGCAACAGGGAGCGTGGAACACGATACCCATCCAGAACTTTATGTTGACCAACACTACGGGTGAGTTCTACGTGGGCTTGGAGATGCTGTCTCACGGCAATTATTTGGCGGCTCAGGTAGAGACCCCGCTCCGCGACTCCACGTTCTATTACCTGCAGGATGGCACGTATGTTTCACAGACGAGTGGCCGTTTCATGATAGGTGCGGTGGTGGACACGCCTTACGTGCATGATGTCGCCTTGTTGAATCTGATGCATCCGGTCATGAGTTGCGACTTGGGTCATGAGCATCTGAAGGTGCAGATTACCAACAATGGCACTACGGAAATATTTTCGCCGATCCAGTTGCATTACACGATCAATGGCGGGGCGGTCGTCACCGAGGCGTTCACCGACACGCTTTTCAGCCGCGAGACCACGCTGTTCACCTTCGCTAATAGCTATGACTTCACCAACAACTTGATAGATAACGACTCCAACTATATTATCAGAATCTGGTCAGACAAACTGCCTCAGGATCGTCTGACCTTCAACGATACGTTGGATGTTGTGGTGGTTTCCCGCGGAAAGTCACCGCTGCCGATAGTGCAGGATACGGTGTTGGTGAACTATCGTACAAACACCACCTTAACCGCTCAATTGCCCACCTCCATTCCGGAGGGTACATTCGGTTGGTTCACCAATGCGGGTTACGAGTCTTGGAATCTGCTGGGTTACAGCCAGACCTATACCACACCGGAAATCTATTTCGACACCACGTATTATGTGAACGCCAACCCGGGTACGGTGGAAGACGCCATAGTGGGTACGGGCACAGGATACGGAGCAGATCCGTTCACGTTCAGCAATGGTTATTCGAGAGGCCGTGTTCTCTATCTGGAACAGGAAATCGGTACACACGGCATCGTCAGCGCATTTGCCATTCAGGTGAAAACCCCTGTGAACACCGCTGCTTCCAACGGTATTCCGATGAAAATCTATATGAAGTGTACCGACGAGAATGGGTTCACCTCCTCGACAGTCAACTGGGAGGATGAAATCAATGATGCCACTCTGGTGGTGGATGACTGGGTTTATTTCAATCAGGCAGGCTGGTTTTACTTCAACTTGCTCACTCCGTTTGACTTCAACCACGGTAACCTGATGGTTCTCATGGAGACCAATTGTGCCGATTATTGTACAGGAACGGGCAGCCAGTGCAACAACTGCGGACAGTATGTGTCCGGCGCTGACAGCTATCCAGTGTTCTATAAATCCAATAGTTCTTACGATTTGTGTCAAAAGAAATCGGCAAACACGCTGGAACAAATGTCGGGAACATATTACAACGTTGCCAACAGGCCCAATGTCCGTTTTACGGTTGCCGATTTGGAGTGTGGTAGTGAAAAGGTGCCGATCCACCTCCACGTGCCTGTCATTCCGGCTTACGATGTGGAAATGCAGGCACTATTGGAGCCTGTGTCAGGCTGTGCTTTGTATGACGAGCATATCAAAGTACAAATCAAGAACAAGCGGAACATCCCGATTCCTGCCAACAAGGTTGTGGTTCATGCTGTGTTCAACGGATCAGAAATCACTCACACCGTGGCGGAAGAGTTTGCTCCGGAAGAGGTAAAAGTTGTGGAGTTCGCCACTCCGTTCGATTTCAGCGCCCCTACGGGTAACAATACATTCAATTATACTATCTTCACGACTTTGAATGACGAGAATGTTGTATATACGGGTGATGACACCATTTCAGGCAGTTTTGTCTCCTATCGTACGGCTTATCTGCCTGACAGCATTGTATATACGGGTGATTACACCAATATGTATAGCATTTTGCAACCCGCTGACAGACCTGCTGACATCACTCAATATTATTTCTATGCAGATGAGGACGATGCGATGCCCTTCTACACCAGCACCACATTTGCCCCATACTTTACAACGCCTGCACTGTATGACACTGCCATCTACTGGGTCTCGGGAAAAACACAAATCAGTAATTGCATCACAAAACGTATCAAAGTGATTGTCAATGTGTTTAGCCCGCAGTATGATTTCAGTACAGACGAGTTGGTTTACCCTGTTTCCTACCAGTGTCCTGCTTCATTGAGTCCAGACCTTCGAGTGTCCGTTACCAACCGTGACACCACGTCAACATCCGTGATCCCGGCGGGTACATTCAACCTGAACGCGCAGTTCACGGGTCCCGCCAACGTCAACACCGTTAGTCTGATTAACAATTCTGTTGCTTCGCTGGCTCGGGATACCATCACATTCGACAATGTCGTGACCCTTGGCTCCGCAACGCAGAACCGGATTTACCAATATGTGGTCTATACCACACCGGCGGAAGCCTCGATGCCGGTTTATACGCTCAATGACACTATATACGGATCCTTGTACATCCCGGCTTTGCCTGTCGCCCCGGAACCATTGACCTACACGGTGCCATACGGCGGCATGCAGACGATTGCACCTGGAACTTCAGTCTTGAACCACTACTATTTCTATGAAAACGCCGATGACGAGCAGGCGATGGCGGAAGGCAGCAGTTTTACCACTGAACCGATTTTCGTCCCCACCACGTACTATTATAGTGGCCGTATCGAGTCAGATGGTTTCAATGCGGATGTGCTTGCAGGTACTGGTAATATCACGAGCCAGACGAATGCAGCACCGTTCACTTTCACCAATAGTCACTCGTACGCCAAAATTCTCTACAACAAGGCGGATATGGGTGGTGTTGAAGGTCGTATCGACAGCATATTTTTCCATGTTTGCACTGCTGATGCCAATGGAGTTGCTATTCCGATGAAGTTCTGGCTGAAGGATACCGCCAATGTACTGAATATTGGTACGGGCGTCCAGAGTATCAACTGGTTGGGCGAAACATCCGATGCCACTTTGGTATTTGATGGGGAAATAGCCCTTGACCAAGAAGGATGGGTCGGTTTTGCTGTGACGGGCGGCTACGATTTTAACGGCGAAGGCCTGTTGCTTTATGCTGAACACGATTGTGGCGAAGTCAACTGTGTGAATGGCTATGGTATCAATCCCGTGCCGAAGTTCACGAACACACCAATGGCCACCAATGGCAGGATGGTCTATACCAAAGCACAGAACCTCCCGATGACCTCTGCGAGTAGCTTCACCCAACACCACGGTGCCGCAGCACGATGTGGGTGTGGTGGCTATCACCGCCCCAGTCCCGCAAACCAGCAATTTCACGAACAACGAGACCGTGACGGTAACGCTTCAGAATTTCGGTTCCCAGACAGTTTCGGACTTCCCGGTCTTCTACCAGTTGGATAACAACACGCCAGTCACCCAGCACTACAGCGGCTCTTTGGCCTCCGGTGCCACGGCGACTATGATGTTCAATGCTCATGTGGACTTGACCAGTGTCTATTTCCCGACTCCGTTCAAAGCCTATACGGGTCTCACCTCCGACACTTACCATTCCAATGATACCACTATGATTTGGTTAAGTGTTGAGGATCCATGCCCGTCGCGCCCGCTGTTGAGCCATGACGGTGCCCATATCACCAATGTCTCAGTTGCTTCTCTCGATAACGGCATTGGTGCGCCTTACACGAACCATCCTACAGCTCCGGGCGATGGAATGTACACCGACTTCACACAGACGGTTGCGCCCGTGGAACTGCTTTTGGGTCAGGAATATCCTCTTTCGGTTACGCATGCCTTTACGGGATCCACAACGAAGAGTGTCTGGAAGAAAGCCTATATAGACTTCAACCGTAATGGTGTCTTCACTGATCCGGGTGAAGAGGTTTTCTCGTCCCTGTCTATCCCGGCGGGTGATTCCTATTCCGTCACTGAATATCTTGTGTATGTCCCGTTTAATGCTGAGGTGGGACAAACCCGTATGCGCGTAATCTGCTCTACTGTAGCCTCGGTGTCTCGGCAATCAGGCATCCTGACGGCGAGGTGTGTGCCGACACCAATGCCAATATGCGTATTATTATTCGCAACTATGGTACGGTGTCCCAGACCTTGAGTGCTGACAACGCGCTGAACATCACAGCCACGGTTACAGGAGCGGTTCCTGGTACTTACAACAAGGTGATGACTAATGGCGTGATTCCGCCGAACGGCGACATGATGGTGACCATCCCAAATGTGAATCTCAGCGCTCCTGGCCAGTACCACGTGAACGTGCAGATTGCATATATGGGCGACCAGTACCTGGGCAATGACACGCGCAGCATCAATGCTTCGGTCTCTGACATTCCCGTTGAGCAGTTGCCGTTTGTGGAACCGTTCAATCCCCAGATTGATCCGACTGACCCGCAGTTGGCTCTCGGTTGGGAGGTCACCTCGGATGCCAGTAACTATATGTGGAAGGAGGTGGTAGGTGCATCCCAAAATAACGTGGTTGGTGGCGGTCCTGCTCATGACCACACAAACGCCGGCACGCCTCTGGAGAATCTCGGCGGCTATGTCTCTGTTCCCGGTCAGAGCAGCGCGGGCATATACAACAAATGGACATCTCTGACCAGCAGCTGTGTCAATATGCACCACCGTAACGGATATCCTTCGGAACTCAACTTCTACAAGTATTTCGCCAACAAGTCCGGCACCGATTTTGTGATGCGCGTGGAAACGGGTTCCGGTAACTATTACCAGACCATCGCTCAGCTTACCAAAGCTGACGGTGGTCAGCTTGGTGGCGATGATGAGTGGAACGATACGCTCTTTGCACTGAACGATGTGGATGAGGTGGCACGACTGCGCTTCACAGTGACTAACCAGTATGGACTTGTTGACCCGAGTATCGATGACATCAACCTCGTTGTAGGTCGTCCCGACATGGCTGTCAACCGCATTGTTTATCCTTCTTCCGAAACGGATTCTTGCTTTTCTGCGAACAGCATTGTGGTGCCAGTCATAGAACTCTACAATAACGGGAATTTTGCAGTAGAAGAGTTTGATGTTGAATTCAGAGCGGGTAGTGCTGATGTTATTTCTACCGCTACGGAACACATAGTCCATCATCTTGAGCCTGGCGAAACTCTTGAATACACCAGCACCCACGAATTTGTGGTTACCAATTTTACCCATTTATGGGAGGTTAGGGCCACGGTGATTATTCCGGATGACAAGAACGAGTATAATAACGTCAAAAGAGTCGTTTCTTGTACTGATGTGAACATTCCGGACTACGATGGCGAAGGAAGTGTTGTCTTGGGACAGAATGAACCGAACCCGGCGGTTGCATCCACCCGCATTCCTTATTCTGTGCCGGAACCGGGTCTGGTTACGCTTGAGGTGGAGAATGCCGTGGGGCAAGTAGTCTATACGGATATTCAGGAGGCGGAATACGGGAACAATTTCTTTGTTCTGAATGTCAATGAATTGCCTGCTGGGGTCTATTTCTATAGCATTAGGTATAAGGGTATTGTGTTAACCAGAAAAATGGTGGTAAAAAGATAAACGATAATGAAACAGCCTGTTTTGATAGTGGTAATTCTGGCACTGTTTGTGACCTCTTGCGCACAGAGCAAGTCTGCAGACCCGACGATGAAGTCGGCCCCTGTGGATTCTGTCACCGCATTGCGCACTGGCGCCGAGTGCATGGAACGCTACCTGCCGCTTTTGGAAGGGAAGCGCGTAGCCCTGTGCGGCAACCAAACCTCTGTGGTCGGAAATACACACTTGGTGGATACGTTGCTTGCCCGTAAGGTCAACTTGGTGAAGCTGTTCTGTCCGGAACACGGTTTCCGCGGACAGGCGGAGGCGGGCGCGACCATCGCCTCCGGCAAGGATCCGCTTACAGGTCTGCCTGTGGTTTCTCTTTACGGCAAGAACAAAAAACCGACTGCCGAGCAACTGCAAGACATCGACATTCTGCTCTTTGACCTGCAGGATGTGGGCTGCCGTTTCTACACGTACATCTCCACGCTGCACTATGTGATGGAAGCTGCTGCCGAGAATCAGGTCAAGGTCATCGTGCTCGACCGCCCGAATCCGAACGGCTTCTATGTCGATGGCCCTGTATTGGAACCGCAGTACAAGTCGTTTGTGGGTATGCATCCGGTGCCGGTGGTCTATGGCATGACGATAGGGGAGTATGCCCGGATGATTAACGGGGAGAAATGGTTAGAAAACGGTGTCCAGTGCAATTTGGAAGTGGTGAAGCTGGAAGGTTATACGCACCAGACCCGATATACATTACCTGTTGCTCCGTCCCCGAATTTGCAAACCAAAAAGGCCATTTTATTCTATCCCTCGCTCTGCTTTTTCGAGGGCACGAATGTCAGCGTGGGGCGCGGTACCGACCATCCCTTTGAGATGTACGGTGCGCCCGGCCTGTTAGATGGTGACTACACGTTCACCCCGCACGCTATCCCTGGTGTGTCGGAGAATCCTCCGTTCAAAGATCAGGAATGCCGAGGTGAATTGTTAGCGTCTGTTTGCATAGATTGGAACGCTCCCGGCAGTTTGGACCTCTTCTTCCTGCTCAACGCTTACCAAAACTACCCCGACAAGGCGAATTTCTTCCTCAAGAACAACTTCTTCGACAAGTTGGCGGGTACCGCTCAGTTGCGTAAGCAGATTGTGGAGGGAAAATCAGAGGAGGAGATCCGCGCTTCATGGCAACCCGCCCTCGACCAGTTCAAGAAGGTGCGGGCGCGGTATTTGTTGTATGACGATGAGACGATGAAACGATGAGACGATGAAAATTTAATCGTAAAATATTGATGAACAGATAAATACGTTGATTTAACAAAAAAGTGAATAATAGATGTAACAAAATGAAGGGTTGGTGCGACAGAGAGAAACGAAAGGGAAGATATATTTGTGATAATTATTAAAGTATTAAAATATTCGAATATGAAAAAGACAGTATTGACAATGATGATGATGGGTGTAATGCTCATCGGTTTCGCTCAGCAGCATATTCCAATGAGCGAGTATTACGTGACGCCCCAGTTGGCGGAGGAAATCACGTCCGCCAAAGTGGAGGATTTGAGGGCGAACAACCCCGAAGAGTTGGTCCGTGTAAACTACACGATGTTCAACTATGCCTTGGTGATTGGCAAATTGTGGGATGGCAATTTCCAACAAATGGGCACATTGGAACAATATCTGCCCAAGGGAATGTCCTATGTGGAAGAAGATATTATCCAAAAAGGTTATGTGAACCCCTACAAGTGGAATCTCCCGCAGGATGACTACCGATACAACCTTTTCAAGCTGCGCCGCAGCGGTTATTATGTGGTCGTGATGCCCAAGAACGTTTGGGAGGAACGGCTTAATGCGCATATTCATCAGTATGGTTTTTAAGAAAATTCAGGAAAAATGAAAAAGATATTATCTCTGTTTGCTTTGTTGTGTGGAGTGCTTGCCATGAATGCCCAAGTGATCACCCTGGGTGTGAGCACGCAAACTTCTGTGACGGGTTGCGCGGTGTCTGTCTATGATAATGGAGGCCTCAACGGGAATTACAGCCCCAACATGGACAATTATGTGACCATCTGTTCCAACGACCCGACCAATCACTCTGTCCGGGTGAACTTGAATCTGGCCTCTTTTGATGTGGATTGTTCGGATACGCTGTTTATCTATGATGGACAGTCTATTAATGATCCAATACTGGCGGTCTTGACGAATTGTATCACCGACTCTATCTCTGCCACGACGCTGTCAATGGCGGCCACAGTGTATAACGCTTCAGGATGTCTGACCATCCGTTTCAAGACAGATGGCTCTGGCGAAGGTGCAGGTTTTGCCATCACCACCGACTGCGTGCGCCCCTGTCAGCGTATCAATGTGGTACTCGATACTGCCGCGTGCAGCAAATATCCCCATTTGGAGGAAGACGGCTATTTGTATCTTGATGTATGCCCGTACGACATGATTCACCTTGTGGCGCATGGCGAGTTTCCGGATAACGACTACAGTTATCACCAGGATGATGCCCACTGCACGTTCCATTGGGATATGAGCTGGGATGAGATTGACACGCTGGGTGGTAGTGCAATGGACTATTTCTTCCCTGAAGGCCGTGGTTATGACATCGCCATCAATATCTCTGACAGTGCGGGTTGTGAGTCATATATTCCGTACACATTCCGTGTGCGTACCTCTTCTAACCCGATTCGTGAAGTGTTGGACTTCCCTGCAGTGTGTGCCGGAACCGAGGTGGAGCTTACCGTGGGTTATGACTACCTTTCCGCCCTGCAGGTCGATACCGTGGGCAGCGAGCAGATTACTGCCCTTGCCGTATGTGACACGGTCTTCTTGCCTGATGGAGTGCCTTGCGATAACGGTGTGGAGGTAGGCAACACCCAATTTTGTTCCTACATATCCCCTGTCACGTTTACCAGTTTCTCCCCGGCTGCCACCATCCAGTCCGCAAATGATATTTTGTTTGTCCGTGTCAAATTGGAGCACTCATGGGTGGGCGATATTTGGATCCGCCTGATCTGCCCTAACCAACAGTATGTTTCCATCTTGAAGAAATATAATTCAGGTCAGACTACCTGTGCATCTGTGATTCCTTCCACCGAGTGGGGATGGAACGGTTCAGGAACGACAAGCGCTTATTTCGGACAAGCGTATGACTATTCTTCAGGCTGTGATCCCAACAATAGTTCCAATGCGATGGGAGTTCCGTGGAACTATTGCTGGTCCAATGCCACCAACCAAGGTTATCAGTATTCACCAGGCACCTACGTGTATAATTCCGCTTCTATACATAATGGAATTATAGATTCCACTGATGTTGCCAACATGACCAATGTGTATCACCCCGATGCCAGTTTCGGCACATTGGTCGGCTGTCCGATGAACGGTACCTGGAGTATCGAGGTTATGGATGGCTGGGGCGGTGATAACGGCTGGATGACCGAATGGGAAATCGCCCTTGACCCCTCTTTGTTGCCGCAAGACTGGTCTTATCAAGTACTGGTCGATAGTGCGTGGGTGACCGGTCCTGGTGCTAATGGTCCTACGGTTATTCCGGATTCCGCCGGTCAGATCCAATACTCTGTTTATGTGATGGACGAACTCGGTTGTGTATATGACACAATCAACCACATGGAAGTGGTGGGCCATCCTGAACCGTACTTGGGTGCGGATTTCAATATCTGCTATGGTGATGAAACGGTGTTAAACCCCCATTACAATCAGGGTTCTGCAGAAGGACAGACGACTAGATATTTCTGGAATACTGGTGCTGAGACGGACACCATTAATGTGCTGACCGCCGGCGACTATTATGTGCATATCGCCACAACAAGCGAGAATGGCCTCACTTGTGAAGGTGCAGACACTATACATGTTGATATGTTCGAGCGACCTGTTTTCGATTTTGATCTTCCTGAAATATCGGGCTGCGCTCCGTTGAACCTTCGTATAGAGAACCACTCCACTCCTGCGGGAAGCTCATTTGAATGGTATATCAGGAGTTTCGACGAGTATGGCCAGCCGAATGTGTCCTACAGCTCAACGCTGGAATCCCCCACTTTCCAGTTGAATGACCCAGGTGTCTATTCTGTGACGATAAAGATTGTCACGCCGGAAGGATGTAGAGATTCCATCACCTACTGGAATTATATTTCGGTGAACCCGCAGCCTATCGCTGAATTTGAGGCCGATCCGTCTGTTTCCATGCTGAACGAAAACGGTGGTGTGGTCAATTTTATCAATTATGCCGATCCGTCTATTCTGGCGAATGGCCAGGGCAGCTTCTACTGGGATTTCGGTGACGGCACTATTGATTCCACCCATTTCGATGACCCGCACACCTATACCACATGGGGCGACTTTGACGTGACTCTTCACGTGGAAAGCAATTCAGGTTGTTCAAGCGAAATCACGCATACGGTGGTTATCGAGCAAGATCTTATCTTCCCTAACGTGATCACCCCGAATGGCGATGGCATCAATGACGTGTTCGCTATTGAGAATTTGAACACAAATATCAATCCGGAAGATCCTGATGGCTACCGCAACAACCGTCTGCTCGTCCATGACCGCTGGGGCAATAAGGTGTATGATGCCAAGAATTACGATACATACGCCAAGGACGGCACAGTTTACCCGGGTAACAACATTTTTAACGGCGCCGGACTTTCTGACGGGGTCTATTATTACACATTCCAATATAAAGGAAAAGCCAAGACCGTCACATACAACGGTTCTCTTACTATCGTAAGGTAGTTTTCAGTGGACATAGTATATGAAACGGAGTCGTTAAAACAACGACTCCGTTTTGTTATTATTCAATGATAGATGCAACTTTTGCGTCTATATTACGTTTCAGTTATTCCCAATCAAGAAATGCAACCGGTTGAACACGTTGGCTTCCGATGTTCCCCCGTCGAAGTCGAGGAATAGCAGATTCACGTCAGGGTAAAGCTTTCGCATCTTCTTTTCTATGCCTTTGGAAATGATGTGGTTAGAGATGCACGCGAACGGTTGCAGACTGATGATGTTCTTCACCCCGTCTTCTGCCAGCGAGGACATTTCCGCAGGAATCAGCCATCCTTCACCGAAGTTGGCCGCCATGTTGATGATGCGGGAGGCCAATTTCGCCTCGTGGAACATGTCCGCGAAGGGACGATAGAATGGGAAATCCTGACAGACCTTGTCGTATGATTTGGCATAGCGGAAAATGAGCTTATAGACCACATCGGTTAAGAAGAGCGGCAACTCCACGGGCTTGATATGGTTTTCCTTGTTGATGTGGCGGTTCACGAAACTGTTGATGAAGAAGTTGTAGATGGACGGAGCCACTACCTCTACCCCTTGCTCTGCAAGCCAGTCCAAGACGTTGAGGTGCCCGAAGGAGTTGTATTTGATGTAGATTTCACCCACCACGCCCACTTTAGGGAGTCTCTTCCCGGTGTCGATGTTGGCGGTGAATTCAGCTACTGCCTCCCTCATCAGACGCTTCATGCCACGGTAGTCGCGGGCTTCAATAAGCGGGAGACATTTGTCGATGTACTTTTGGTGCAGCTCTTTCGCAATACCAGGTTGTTTTTCGCGCGGTCGCGAGGCGTAGTAGATTCGTGACAGACAGTCAGCATAGAGCATTGCGTTGATGCTGGGAAGAGCCAGATCTTTGGCATTGAAAGTGAATCCCGGTTGCTCGTTGGCTAAGGTGTTGCCCAAAGCTAACGACAACACCGGCACATTCTCGTAGCCCGCCGCCACTAACGCTTTCTTGATCAGCATGATGTAATTGGTTGCACGGCACTGACCGCCCGTCTGCGTGATAATGACCGCTGTCTCGTCCAATGGATACTTCCCGCTGCGCAAGGCCTTCAGCAGACTGCCCACCACGATGGTGGCGGGGTAGCAGACCTCATTGTTGGCGTATTGCAATCCCAAATCGACACACTCCTTGTCACCGAGCGGTAGGTTGATGAGGTTGTAACCAGCCATCTTGAATACGGTCGGGATAAATTCGGAATATCCGCCGGCAAAATATGGCCCGATGATGGTGCGGCGACGGTCGGCATCCGTGAAGGGTGGGGTCGTGATATAAGGCTTGTCGAGCTTCTCTTGTCGGCTGAACTTCAGACTCTCCACCATCGAGCGCACGCGCAGGTGCAAAGAACCGATATTGTTGACATCATCGACCTTCAGCAGCGTGAAACTCTTGCCTTTGCGGTCAAGGATGTCATGGGTCTCGTCGATGATGAAGGCGTCGGGACCGCAACCGAAGGAGGTGATCATCATGAAATGCACGTTGTCGGGACTGTTGGCGACATAGTGCGCCGCTTTGAAGACACGGTTGGGGTAGGTCCACTGTGTTACGGCCATCAGCTCGCGATAGACAGCGGCATCTTCTTCGCCGGCAACGTACTCCGTGACCACATCAATGCCCATGTCGGCGATGCAGTCAGAGACTTTGTGCTGGATGATGGGGTCGGAGTGGTAGGGACGCCCGGCCAGAACGACTACCATGCGGTTTTCCTTCCGGGCTTTCGCCACGACTTCCACCGCCTCATTGTGCAGCTCCTCCTGATATTTTCGTTGCGCGACAATGGCCGCATCCACGGCTCTGTTGGCTGTTTTGCCGTCTATTCCTAAGGTATTAAGGTATTTGACACAACTTTTCCGCATGAACTCCTCATTGTTCATCGAAATGATGGGTTCATCGGTGGGAATGCCAAAGCGCTCCTCCGTGTCGATGGCGTTGCGCACCACATCGGCATAGCCGGCCACGATAGGACAGTTGTAGCTGTTGCGGGCCTTGCTGTCATCGGGAGCCTCCATCACGATGAAAGGGTAGAAGATGCGGTCCACTTTTTGCCGTGCCAGATCAAAGATATGGCCGTGCATCAGCTTGGCGGGGAAGCAGATGTTTTCGCTCATCACCGTATGGATGCCTTTTTCGTACTGCTTCATTGTGGAAGGGGAGGAGAGCACAATCCGGATTCCACAGGCGCGGAACATCGCATGCCAGAACGGGTACAGCTCGAACATGCCTAATGAGCGCGGGATGCCAATGACGGGCTTTCCGCCAGACTCGTTCAACATCGGACGCTGGAACAGCATCTTCAGCCGCCGATGGTGCTGGTTGTAGCCTTTCTTCTGTACTTCTGAATGGTTGGTGTATATCTTTTCGCAGTTGTTACCCGCATAGAAGGTCTGTCCGTTGGAGAAATGATACTCCAATACGGTACAATGGTTCGGGCAGCCGGGGCAGATCTGCTGTTTGTTCTCAAATTGCTGAATGGAAAGCAGCTCGTCAAGGGTCATCACCTTGGTGACCGCCTGTTCGCGGGCATAGAGAGCGCAGCCGTAGGCACCCATCAATTCGGGGATGTCGGCGAAACGAACGTCCTTGCCGGTGAGCAGTTCCAGCGCGCGAACCACAGCCAGATTCTTGAAAGTGCCGCCTTGCACTACAATGTGGTCGCCGAGTTCCTCTATTTTTCGCAATTTTAACACTTTGAACAGACAGTTCTTGATGACGGAATAGGCGAATCCAGCGGAGATGTCTTCGGCGGAAGTGCCCTCGCGCATAGCCTGTTTCACTTTGGAGTTCATGAAAACCGTACAACGGGTGCCCAAGTCGTATGGATGTTTCGCTTCGCATGCAATACGGGCGAAATCGGCCACTGTATAGCCAAGCATCTTGGCGAATGTTTCAATGAAGGAACCGCAGCCCGAGGAGCAGGCTTCGTTGATTTCCAATCTTCTAATGGCTTGATTCTCAACAAATATAGCCTTCATATCCTGGCCGCCAATGTCAAGGATGAAGGAAACCTCGGGAGAGACTTTCTTCGCGCCGAGGTAGTGCGCCATCGTCTCCACCACGCCGTGGTGCAGCCCGAAGGCCGTTTTTAACAGATTTTCACCGTAGCCGGTGACTGCGCTGTTGAGGATGTTCGGTTCGAAGTCGTGCTCCTTGCAGGCTTGCGCGAACCGTTTCAACGCCCCATGGAACGCCTCGAAACTGTTTCCGTTGTTTGAACTGTAGTCGGAAAAGAGGATGCGCCCCTCACTGTCCAACACCACGAACTTGGTGGTTGTGGAGCCGGAATCAATGCCGATATAAACCTCGTTGCTCTTCACCTCGTCCCAGCCCACACGCTCCACGAAGAAGTTCTGCTTCTCGGATTTCCATTTCTCAAAAAGCTGTTCGTCTGTGAATAGTGGATCCAAACGGTTGGATAGCAGTCGGGATTCATCGCCCATGGCCTGGCTTTGGATGGTTTGGATGAACTTGGTGACAGGGATGGGGTCGGTACAGACGGTATGTGCCATGAGGGCGGCGCCGTGAGCGGGCACCACACGCATGTCGGGAACGTTCACGCAATCCTTCTCCGTAAGGTGCAGGTTTTCAAGAAACACTTGTTTTAACTTGGGCAGGAATGCGAACGGACCGCCGCAGAAAAACACGGGGGCTTCAACGTCCACACCTCGGGACAGTGTGCCTAACACTTGCAGACACACCGCATGGAACACCGACAGCGCAACATCTGCCTTGCTGACGTTGCGGGCCAGCAGGTTCTGGATGTCGGTCTTGGAGAATACGCCGCAGCGCGACGCGATAGGATAGACATGCTCGGCTTTCTCAGCAAGCGCGTTCAATTCGGAGGTGTCAACATTCAGCAGACTGGCGGTCTGGTCGATGAAGGCGCCAGTGCCGCCTGCACAGTTACCGTTCATGCGGATGTCAGGCATCCGGTCTTTGTCGAAGAAGATCATCTTGCTGTCCTCACCGCCAATGTCAATGAAGGTGCGGGTCTGCGGGAACGACTCCTTCACCAGGGTGGCGGCGGAAATCACCTCCTGCACGAACGGGAATCCCCACAAGTCGGCGTAGCCCATGCCCACCGAACCGGTGACGGCCACCTTGACCATCTTCTCAGCGAAACGCTCCGCCACGGGTTTCAGCACCGTTTGAACGGTCTCGCGTACATTCATGTTGTGCCGCTTGTAGTCGGCGTGAAGGACTTTGTTGTCAACATCCAGCACCACCAATTTCACCGTTGTGGAGCCGATGTCTATTCCTATTTTTAAGATATTATTCATATTTAAAACTGAGGCGCGAAAATACGATTTTTTTGTTTTTGGCTATCCGCTTTCAGCATTTGGTGAACTGAAAAAATCCCCATTTTTGGGGATGCTGTGATTTGTACAAAATTGCACTTTTGCAGCGTGGGACGTAAGGTTGTAAGATGTTATCTCTAAAGTCATAAGTCTCACGTCTCACGTCTTGAGAAAGCCAATGGTAAGATGAATAAAGATGGACATTCGGAAAAAGTGTTGACACTCGCCGATGTGAAGACGGGCGAGTATGGAGTGATTGTGCGCATCACGGGCCACGGAAGTTTCCGTCACCGTTTGATGGAGATGGGGTTTGTGCGCGGCGAAAAGGTGAAGGTTATCCGTAACGCCCCTCTGCATGACCCTATCGAGTACGAGATTATGGGCGGTCACGTGTCGCTGCGCCGCATCGAAGCCAATCGCGTGGAAGTGGTACCCGTCACCGAGGAAGTGGCCAACAACTACCTTTTCCACGGCACCGTCACCGAGGAGACCGAACGCATTCTTGGCAAGGTCGGAAAAACGATTAATGTCGCCCTCGTCGGCAACCCCAACTGCGGCAAGACCTCTTTCTTCAACCACGCCACGGGTATGAGGGAGAAAGTCGGCAATTACAGTGGCGTCACGGTTGATTCCAAACTCGGCTATTTCAAATTCAAGGACTACACCATCGCCCTCGCTGATCTGCCCGGCACCTATTCCCTTACCGAATATACCCCTGAGGAACTCTATGTGCGTCAGTATATTATGGAGCAACATCCCGACATTGTGCTGAACATTGCCGATGCCTCCAACCTCGAACGAAACCTTTTCCTAACCACCCAGCTCATCGACATGAACGTGCCCATGGTGATGGCCCTCAACATGTACGATGAACTCGAAAAGAATGGCGACAAACTTGACCTTGACACGCTCAGCGAATTGTTCGGATTCCCCATTGTCCCGACGGTCTCTTCAAAAGGAATTGGAATCCAAGAAGTTATGGCCAAGATTGTGGATTTGTACGAAAACTTGGAACAGCATACCAAGCATATCCATATCAACTACGGGGTTGATTTGGAAAAATCGATAGACCTCATCAAGGAGGAAATGAAGGAACATTTGGATCTTTCGGGTGCCTATTCAACCCGCTATCTGGCTATCGAGATGCTTGCCGGTGACAAGGTGATTTCCAACTTGGTGGGCAAATTCGATGATGACGGCAGTGTCGGCAAGGTGGCCGATGAACAGCGGGCGATTATCGAGAAGCGCTACAATGAGGATGCCGCCACAATCGTCTCTGGAGCGAAGTATGGATTTATTCGCGGCGCGCTCCTTGAGACCTTCACACAAGGGAAAGACCGTAGCAAACAGCCCGCCTATTCTGTGGATAAGTTATTGACGAACAGATGGTTGGGTTTTCCTATCCTGATATTCTTCCTTTGGTTCATGTTTCAGATGACGTTCACACTGGGCGCTTACCCGCAGGCATGGCTGGAGAGTTTCTTCGGCTGGCTCGGTGATGTCATCACACGTGTCATGCCCGACGGCATGGTCAAAGATTTGCTTGTGGATGGTGTTATAGCAGGTGTGGGCGGAGTCTGTTCATTCCTCCCGAACATCCTGATACTCTTCTTTTTTATCTCCGTGTTGGAAGATACCGGCTATATGGCCCGCGCGGCCTTTATCATGGACAAGCTGATGCACCGTATGGGGCTTCATGGCAAGTCGTTCATTCCTTATATCATCGGTTTCGGGTGCAGTGTGCCCGCCATCATGGCCACGCGCACGCTTGAGAACCGTAAGGACCGCATCCTCACTATAATCACGGTGCCGTTTATGTCCTGTTCGGCGCGGTTGCCCGTATATCTGCTGCTGATTTCCGCCTTTTTCACAAAACATCAGGGGCTGATTCTCACCTCCATTTATCTTCTCGGAATTATCATGGCGGTAGTCACTTCGCTGATTGTCAAGAGAGTGGCGTTCAAGAATGTGCGAGACCAGTTCGTGATGGAGCTGCCGCCCTACCGCATTCCCACCTTCCGCAATGCCGTGATCCACATGTGGGACAAAAGCGTGCAATATCTCAAGAAGATGGGTTCGGTGATCTTGGTGGCCACCGTGATCATTTGGGCATTGGAGTACTTCCCGCATCGTGGTCCGGAACTTGACCGTTATACCGAGCAGATAGAGAGGGTAGGGGAGGACAAAACGCTCACAGAGGCGGAGAAGTCCACGCAAATTGCGCAGTTGGAGCTCGACCGTTCCGCCTGCCAGATTGAGAATTCGTACATCGGCCGTTTCGGCAAGTTCGTGGCACCGGTTTTCCGTCCGCTCGGCTTCGACTGGCAGATGGGAGTTTCCCTGATCACCGGTTTCGCCGCCAAGGAAATCGTTGTTTCCTCCATGGGCGTACTTTACCACAGCGACGCGGAGGCCGATGAAAACTCTTCGGCGTTGCAGAAGAGTCTTCAGAACCACACATGGTCGTCAGGCCCTGACATCGGGAAACCGGTCTTCACACCGTGGGTGGCCTTCGGGTTCATGGTCTTCATCCTTCTTTATTTCCCGTGCGTGGCTGCGTTGACCGCCATCAAGAGGGAGGCGGGCACCGGCTGGATGCTCTTCAACATCTTTTATACCACGGGGGTTGCATGGCTCGCCGCTTTTGCAATACGCTTGCTTAGTACTTTGGCTGTTGGCTGTTAGCTGTTGGCTGTTGGCTGTTGGCTTTTGGCTTTTGGCTTTTGGCTTTTGGCTTTTGGCTTTTGGCTTTTGGCTTTTGGCTTTTGGCTTTTGGCTTTTGGCTTTTGGCTTTTAATGTAACATATATAATATTGTATCGTATAATCCGAACAGTGATAGCAATTTTTTTTTTGAAAAAAAATCAAAAAAAGATTTGCTATTCAAATAATTTATATATTTGCAAGTTGATTAAATAAGAAAAAGTAGAGAGTGTAATGAGTCATAACTATATGATTATTAGGCATTTGAAAGACTTTTTGAAAGTTGTTGCAATTGCGGTTTTTGCGCAAAAGTTTGACTTTTGCCGTCTGAAAACGGTGTAAAATGCGTTCTCAAAGAGGAAAGATAGTGGCTCATACTGAAAGAAGAATAATTAATAAAAAAAATAAATGAATATGAAAAAAAGCTTACTGATTTTGATGATGGCGCTCTTTAGCGCAGGTGTATTGTCAGCACAAGAAGGAGACGCGAAACGTGTTCACGGCTTCAGCGGCGGTGCTGCCAACGCAAATGGCACCACAATTATTTTGGGACAGGCTTTTGCCTTCCAGGAAACTGACGGTGGCTTCGAGTTCGCTGCAGGAGTTGCAGAGGCCCAACTCGAAAGAGGCCATGAGGAAGTTGTCACCCTCACTCCGGATCAGGACTACACGATTGAGGGATGGGGAACTCTCACAGCCCCCGTGGAACCCGGTAACTACAATATCTACAAGCTCTACACGGACAACTACAACTACGACTCTGTGTGGGTTTATAAAGTCAAGAGACTGGATTGCGAAGGCACAGTTGAGGACGCTGACGGTAATTCTTATGAAATGGTCGGTGTAGTTGGCTATTGCTGGACGAGAACCAACCTCAAAGCTCAGCACTATTTTGATGACGGCAGCGCAATCCAAGTGGCATTGGTTTACAATGCAGCCCCCGATAATGATGAAACCGCTAATCTTGAGAACTTCGGACGCCTCTACACGTGGTACTCCGCAGTTGGAGTTCCCGAAGGCAGCTCCGAAAGCCCCGCTGAAGTTGACGGCTATGTGCAAGGTATCTGCCCCGGTGGCTGGCATATTCCCACTTTGGAGGAGATGCAAGCACTTGAAGCAGTTCCGGCTGTCAAACTTAAAGATACGGGCAGTGAATATTGGATTAACTCTAATAATAACACCAATGAAACCGGTTTCTCCGCTCGCGGTGCCGGTAAGGCTGTCATCGTCGGTGGCAATCCCACTTACATGACGCTCCGCGGATGGACGGATTTCTGGAGTGTTGACAGGGTTGGCGCAAGTCAGGCCAAAGCTCTTGAAATAACCCACTTCTGTCCTCAACCTACGATTGAGACCCGTGATGCGAATCTGGGTGTCAGTGTCCGTTGCGTGAGAACTGAGAATGCAGGTGAATAATTAATCATTGAATAATAATAAAAAATAATAACAATGAAAAGAATAATCACACTTATTTCGATGTTCCTGTTCGCAGGAGGCATCTTGATGGCGCAAACAACAACGCCAAAATTGAGTTATGAGATGGTGATTCGTGATGCTGATAACAACCTGCTGGTCAACCAAGCAACCTCAGTGGGTGTTAGCGTTTACAGCCTTTCAGACATTGAAGAAGAAGAGGCCCTGTACACGGAAAGCCTTAATTTGACGACCGATGAAAATGGTATCCTTATTGTGGAATTCGGCCAAAACGTTGACTGGCAAGCCCAAGGCGTTGATTGGCTCACTTCCAAAATCCGTTTCGACATTGATTACGACAATGATGGTGTTGGCGACATTATCCACATCGACAGAGTCTTTGCCGTCCCTTACGCTTTGCAATCTCCCAATGGCGATCTTCTGACCACGGATGAAATCGTGAGATATATCAGCGAAATTAATTTCGACAACGATATGAGAAGAATCCTGAAAGCTTATCACGAGAACACTTTCGGTCTTGAGGATGGCTGGGTGGACACATTTAAACATTATTTGATGACCCACCATGATACCATCAAATCCATCATTCTCAGCTATGCACCCAGAATCACTGCCCAAGACATCTACAACACGCAAAGCACGGTTCTCGCAAACTCCGCTGCTTACAACAGAGGTGTTCAGGTGATGAAGGAGTTTGCCAAAGAGCATCTGGACGACGCTCTCGAAATGGCCCAGTATTATATTGACAATTATACGGAGGATTATAACGAAGCATTAAATTCTTTGGTGGCAAAAATTGAACAAAACGATGATTTGTATCCTTACATCAAAAAATTCTTTGAAAGAACTTTCAAGGAGTATCTTGATGAACACTATTACATCACTATTGAGGATTGTCCAAGTGTGAATCCTTGTACTTTAGGACATTAATAAATTAGAAAATATTAATAATTAAAACATAAAGAAATGAAAAAAATTTTAGCTTTATTGATGATGTTCCTGATTTCCGGGAACTTCCTGTTTGCACAGGATGGAGGTGAGGCAACTGTAACAGCCTCCGTTCAACCGAAACTGAATTTCCAAGCGGTAGTTCGTGATGCTCAGAACCACTTGGTTTTTGAAAATGAGATGGATGTTGTGATCAACATCAATTATGTCAAAAATGAAGAGAATCTCACCTATTCTGAAACACACAATGATGTTATGACCAACAAAAACGGTTTGTTGACCGTTATCATTGGTGGTGGTGATGCTGAGGATGTTAACGGCTCTTTGTACGATGTGGACTGGAGCAATGCCACGATTGAGGCTGTTCTTACCTTTACCCCTAATCCCACATTGAATCCTGACGGTACTACCACAACGTATGACGAAACTACGGTTACGGTTACCTCTGATGTCACGGCTGTCCCTTACGCTTTGCAAGCAGGCTCAACCAGACTTAATACCGATATGATTGTGAATTATATCTCCGGTATTAAACTGGGTGAGAATGGTACTCCTGACCAAAAGAGAGATGTGCTCTTGATTTTGGATGCTATTCGCAACAATACACATGGTCTCAAGAACGATCTGAAAGACACGATTGTGGAATACATGAAGACCCGTATGGACATTGCTAAGGAAATCTTCCAATACTACCTCAGCCATGCTACGGTTGAAGATGTCCAGAATACCTATGATGAAGTGACGCTGAATCCTCAGGCCCATGAAGCAATTTTGGAAGTGATCAAACAATTCATCAGAAACCATGAGGCTGATGCTATTGATATCGCTAAATACTATGTGGAGCATATTACGGCCAGCCAACTTGTTCCTTTGTACAACTCCTTCCGTGCAAATAGCGCTTTGGAAAATCAAGCAAAGGTGTTGGTGAGACATTATCTCCAGGAATATTTGGATGCTCATAACTATGTTCATTGTAATGGTGTTGAAATTTGCGCTCTTGCTAATCAGGATAAACCTTGTCCTGCTGACGCGAGTACTTTCGTGGGTGCTACCACTCTGGTTAATAATAAATTGCAAACAACCCTTAATAATCCCGATGATCTTTCCGTAGGTGTCACTTATTCAAATGTCACTTATGAACTTGCTGGAGAAACCGTGCCTGTGCCGGATTCTGACCTTCCAATTGTCGGTCATAAAGATGGGAGTAACTTGATCAAGACCGACTATGTATTCCCTGAAGGTGCTACCAACCCTCAAGGTACAATTACAATTGATGTGTATGGCCCGTGTCCAGATTTCACGGTTGAATTCTAATCATACAATAGTAGATTAAAACGAATAGCGGCATCGAAGATGCCGCTATTTTTGTATTTAAAGGAAATTTGTCAATAAGTATTAATCACCCCTTAATACAGCTAATAGCCAATAGCCGTATTACTTCTTCCAGAACCTGCTGGTGATATCTTCTGAATGCCCGTTCGTGTAGCGGTATAGACGCTGGTTGGTGGTACGTGAGTTCAATCCGCCAAGTTCAGCACGGTAACCGCCGACTTTGATATAATCGAAGAGGCTTGCATAGCGCGGGATGATATCGTTACCAGAGTACCAGGCCACCTTTAGTTTCGTGTTCTGGCGCAAATGCTTGGCTAAGGTTGCCACATCCTTCGGCTGGCGGTCACCCCCCATAAAGCAGACACAAGTCACTTGCCGTCCGTATTTGGCCAGCAGGCTGTCTAATGTGGCCACGTCTAACGTCTCCCCGATGTTGTGTCGCAGGTGCGGACTATGACAGCCAACACAGCGGTGCGGGCAATTGGTGATGTTCACCGCAAGGGTCACCTCATCGGGGATTTCTTGAAAGACGATATCGTAGTTGTAGTATTTTAGCAAAATGGTTATTGGTTATGGGTTATTGGTTATTGAGGGGTTATTGGTTGGAAGGTTAGAAGGTTGGAGGGTTGTCGAAACAATGAAAGCATATATAATCATATTACGCAATCAACAAATCGGGCAACCCCTAATAATTATCAATTATCCATTATCAATTATCCATTAAAATGTTCATAGTAGCGGCGGCCTGCTTCCTCTTGGCGGGCTTGTGAGAAGCTGCTGACCCGTTTCATGTAACCGATGACCCGGGTGAGGTAGTCGAGGTTTTTGCTATGGCATTCCGGACATTCGTGAAGATAACGTTTGTCGATATGGCCGCAGTCGTTGCATACCGTGTTGGGAATGTTGAAGGTGAAGTAGTTGCAGCCTTCTTGCGCAGCCACGCGGAGCAGTTGTCGGTACTGGGCTTGTGAGAGATGTTCTTCAAGGTTGGCGTGCAGTGCCGATCCGCCTGTGAGGTGCTCAATGTAGCGTTTGCCATGCAGACGGAATTTGTCGATCAGATTCAAAGAATCATCCTCCACACGATAGAAGTAGCTGTTGTAGCAGTCGCGGGGCACGCGGTAACCGTCCTCGCGGTCCCATTTTGCATGTTTGACACCCACGTTTTCGGCGGGGATCATTTCGCAGTTGAAGAGCAGTTCTTTGCTCTTGTATTGATGATTGTATTTCTCGATCAGCCCGAGCACGTCTTCCACAAATTTCTGGTATTGCGGGTTGTCGTCGATGGGGATGTTGAGGAATTCGGCAGCCTCCACCAGACCGTTCACGCCGATGGTGAGATACTGGCGGTTGATGGCGATATAACCGGCATCGAATAAAGGAAGCATTCCCTTGGACTGCAGGTATTTGAGGTTTTCGTTGTAGGCAATCTGCACTTTGTGCATCAGGTCGATGACCTCACCGATGAACTGGAATTGCGGGATATTGTTGCGGCATTCGTACTGGATGCAGCGGTTGATGTTGATGGTGAGCACGCTTTTGGAGCCCGTGGAGACACCGCCGGCGCCGAGGGTGTAGCTGAAGCCGTTGTCCTGGATTTCGTTGCGCAGGCGGCAGCAGCTGCTCAAAGAGTCGGCGTTGTCGCTCACGTAGGTGAAGAAGGAGTGGCCTGCCGCGTACATTTCCGCGGTGAAGTCGGCATATTCCGTGTCGATGATGTCGCCATCCTTGGAGAGCAAAGCCATGGTCTCGACAGGGAAGGTGAGCACGGCGCGGAGGCGTTCTTCGTTGAACCAGCGCATGAAACGCTTCTGCAGCCAGCTGAGCGACTCCCAAATGGGACGGGTCCCGTCGGGGAAGCGGAACTCGCCGAAAAGACTTTCGAAGTAATAACGGTCGTAGTAGGCCACGTTCCAGAACACAGACTGGAAGTTGCGTGCGCCGGTGGGTTGGTTGATGGAATAGACCACCTGCTGGAAATAATCCGTAATCACCTTGTCAATGGTGCGTTGTTTGAGCGAGAGATCGACCACTTTGTCACACTCCTTGTAGTATTCATCACCATATTCCTTGCGGATGAAGTAGTCCATGTACATCAGGAATTCCGGGGTCGCGCAGGCGCCGCTGAGCATGCTTGAGACCATGAAGACCATGTTGATGAAACCGCCGCAGTAGGCTTTGAGGTTCGTGGGTGCGGAGGCGTTGCCACCGATACTGCGCGTGCCGTCCAGCAGCCACGGATACATGGTGATGGAGGCGCAGTAGTTGGCAATGCTGGTTTCGTCGTTCTTGTAGATAAAATGGTTGTTGAGGAGATATAAGTATTTGTCGGACAATTCTTTGCCGTAGAGATCTTTGATTTTGTCGCAGAGCAGGCGGCGGTTCAGGCGGATGAAGTTGGACTTGGGGAGTTCGCCGATGAGAGTGGCAATGTTCTTTTTCTCCACGTTGGCGTTGGCGTCATATTTGCTGCCGGTGGCGGCGTTGGAGGCATTGCAGTAGTTGATGAGGAAGTCGAGCTTCTCCTTCACCTCGCGGTCTTCGTAGTGGCGTTGTCTATATAGGATGTAGGCCTTGGCAACCTCGTAGTAACGTTCCGCCATAAGGGAGGTCTCCACCTGGTTTTGGATCTCCTCCACGGAGATGCCGTCGTGGATTTTGAGGCGGCTCATGACATTGACGAGCACCTCCTGTGTCGCGAAGCTGTTCACGGAGAGGAACGCCTTGGCGATGGCGTTTTTGATTTTTTCGGCCGAGAAGGGCTCCCGTTTGCCGTTACGTTTGATAATGTACAATTGATCCATAGAATGGTTAAGGTTTTGGTTGTTAATAAAAACAGCTCAGGGATGACAATGGCCGGTGAAACACCGCTCTCGTTTTGCTCTTAGTCCCGAAAGCCACGAACTCGGTTTCAGGCAGGTCTTCTGGCTCGTTCCCGCTTCCCTCCGCCTTCCCGACAAGATTTTGTCAGTGACTTTATGGAGAAAGCGCAAGATGGAACTCACAGCTACGGGTATAGCCGCTGATTCTCACAGCGTTCCCTATTAATCCGTTCAGAACCTGAACCGGTGCAAAGGTAATATTTCCCGACGATGGTTTTCAACTTGTCCGGAATATTTATAAACAGGGTTATTAACAATGTTGATTATCAGAATGTTAGAATGTTGTAAGGTTGTAAGGTCAGAAGGTCGGGGGAAGGATCACAATAGCATATTAAGTAATCTCAAAAACGATACCCCCAAATCATTATCCATTATCAATTATCAATTATACATTAAAAAAAGTTGTACCTTTGCCGCCAGTTTTTTGAATGTATAACAAAAATTATAAATCAATGAAAAAATTATTCCTTCTTGTATGCGCTGCGGTCTGTGTGATGACCATTCAGGCACAAAACATCACAAAGGACGGTGGATTGACCATGCAGCAGATAAATGCTCTTCGCGGATCTTTTAAAGCTGATCCGGCCAATAAAGCGCTGCGTAACGCCATCAACAGTAATGATATCAGTAAGTTGGCAGTAAATTATGACAACAACACCGCTTTTGACGCCCATTTGTCGAACACGGTGCCTTCCAAAGCCATCACCAATCAGGAATCTTCCGGTCGCTGCTGGATGTTCACGGGCATGAACGTGCTTCGCAACAAGACTATCCGCAAACATAATCTTCCTGACGACTTCCAATTCTCACAGTGCTACACCTTCTTCTGGGACCAATTAGAGAAGGCTAACCTTTTCCTGCAGGCGATTCTTGACAATCGCGCTAAATCCATGGAGGATGAGACCGTGCAGTGGCTCTTCAAAAACCCGATTGGCGACGGCGGACAGTTCACCGGTGTGGCCAATCTGATGACCAAATATGGCGTTGTCCCGAAAGATGTGATGCCCGAAACCTACAACAGCAACCACACCTCCAAAATATCGGAGCTTATCAAACTGAAATTGCGCGAAGACGGTCTTGTCTTGCGTGAAATGTCCAACAACAAAGGTGTCACCGAACAAAAGCTGCAGGCCACGAAGATGGCTATGCTGGAGACAATTTACCGGATGCTGGCTTATTCGTTCGGAGAGCCCCCGACAGAATTCACCTGGACACAGCGCGATGCCAAAGGCGAAGTTGTAAGCACCGAGAAGTACACTCCGATGTCTTTCTACAACAAATTTGTAAGCGAGGATTTCTCGAAGTATTATATGATCATGAACGACCCGACCCGCGAATATTACAAGGTGTATGAGATTGAATATGACCGCCATGTGTATGATGGGCAAAACTGGAAGTTCCTGAACCTGCCGATGAACGAGATTGCCGCCATGGCCATCGCCTCCATCAAGGACAGCACGATGATGTATTTCTCCTGCGATGTGGCCAAGTTCCTCGACCGCGACAAAGGTTACATGGACGTGAACAATTACGACTACGGCTCCTTGTTCGGTACCACTTTCGGGATGGACAAAAAACAGCGTGTGAGCACATACGCCAGCGGTTCGTCGCACGCTATGACGCTTTGCGGTGTGGACCTCGATGCCAACGGCAACCCCACGAAATGGATGGTGGAGAACAGCTGGGGCAGTAACCGCGGCCACAATGGTTTCCTCATCATGACAAACGAATGGTTCAATGAGTATATGTTCCGTTTGGTGGTGGAGTCAAAGTACATCCCTGCCGCCACGCTTAAACTTTTCGACCAGAAACCTATCATGTTACCTGCTTGGGATCCGTTGTTCGCCCCGGAGGAGTAATAAATAAAGACTTTTTCCTTGAACAGCCCCGATAGGGGCAAGAGCTTGGTAGAAAAAATAACGTTTTAAGAATAATTGACATAATGAGACGATTCCTTTTCATAACGTTAGTAAGTTTATTGGCAATGTGCGGTTATGCGCAGAACGCGGATGATATCTGCGGGATTTTCTTTTCTAAAGACCCGTTTTCCAAAGAAGGGTCTCAGTGTGAGATTTACAAAGCCAAGGATGGCACCTACGAGGCCAAGGTGGTGTGGGTGGAAAACCCCAAGAAAAAGCCCCATCTTGGACTAGTGTTCATGACAGGGCTAACTTACAACGCCAAGGAAAATGAATATCAGGGAGGAAAGTTGAAATACCCTGGTAAATCAGGTACATATAAAACCTATATTCGCTTGGTGAATAATGGTAATACACTGAAGATGCGAGGCTACCTCGGCATTTCGCTGTTTGGTATGACCGTTGACTGGACCCGAGAGTCGAAAGTTCGGGAACAAAAGTAAAAAAAAACGCGGCAGTCACCGCGTTTTTTTTTTGTTATCCTCTGAACGGGAAATTTCTCCCGGGATAGATGGCGGAACTGCCGAGCATCTCCTCAATACGCATCAGTTGGTTGTATTTGCAGATGCGGTCGGTGCGGCTGGCGGAGCCGGTCTTGATTTGGCCCGTGCCGAGGGCGACGGCGAGGTCGGCGATGGTAGTGTCCTCGGTTTCACCCGAACGATGCGACATCACAGCGGTGTAGTAGTTGCGCTGCGCGAGCTGTACGGCGTTGATGGTCTCCGTGAGCGTGCCGATCTGGTTGACCTTGATGAGGATGGAGTTGGCCACCTCCTTGTCGAGACCCATTTGCAGGCGTTTCACGTTGGTGACGAACAGGTCGTCGCCCACGAGCTGACAGCGGTCACCGATGGTGTCGGTAAGGAGTTTCCAGCCGTCCCAGTCGTCTTCAGCCATACCGTCCTCGATAGAGATGATCGGGTATTTGTCGCACCAGGTCTTCCAGTAATCGACCATTTGTGCGGGAGTCATCTCCTCGCCGGTGGACCATTTCAGCTTGTAGAGATTCTTCTCGGTGTCGAAGAACTCGGAAGCGGCGGGATCCAATGCGATGCAGATATCTTCTTTCGGTTTGTAGCCGGCATTCTCAATAGCTTGCAGGATGACTTCGAGGGCTTCCTCGTTGGATTTGAGGTCGGGGGCGAAACCGCCTTCGTCACCCACATTGGTGGAATAACCGCGACCTTTGAGCACTTTCTTGAGGTTGTGGAACACTTCGGAGCCCATGCGGACGGCCTCCCGGAAGGTGGGTGCGCCCACAGGCATGATCATGAACTCCTGGAAGTCCACGCGGTTGTCGGCGTGGGAGCCGCCGTTGAGGATGTTCATCATCGGGACGGGCAGCACGTTGGCGTTGCATCCGCCCACGTAGCGGTAGAGGTCCTGGCCGGTTTCCTGCGCGGCGGCCTTGGCGGCGGCGAGGGAGACGCCGAGGATGGCGTTGGCGCCCATGGCACCCTTGTTCTCGGTATTGTCAACCTCGATCATGCGGGCATCCAATTCAGCCTGGTCGCTGACCTCCATGCCTTCCACAGCTTCCGCGAGGGTGCTGTTCACATTCTGGACGGCTTTCAGCACGCCCTTGCCCATATATCTGTCTTTCTGACCGTCTCTCAACTCCACTGCTTCGTGTACGCCGGTAGAAGCGCCGGAGGGAACGGCTGCGCGGCCGAACGCGCCGGCGGCAGTGTAAACATCAACTTCAACAGTGGGATTTCCACGAGAGTCCAAAATCTCTCTTCCGTAAACTTTAACAATCTGACTCATAGATTTTTCTATTTATTATCTTGTATTTTTATTAAGAGGTGCAAATGTACATAAATTTCGAATACGCACTACAATTTCTCCTTTTCGCTGAACAACAGCAGCGGCACGAAGATGGAGAACATCATCTGGCCGGTCTGTGCGTTAAGGGTGTCTTCCACCAGCATGGAAAGGAAAAGCATCAGGATGAGGGCGAAATAGACAAAGGTGATGCGTTCTCTCATCCTCACAAAGGGATAAACAAGCAAGAAACAGAAATATGCCACAGGAATAATGCCGGCAGCAATCCAGAAAGTGAGAAATTGGTTGTGGCTACCCCGGTTTTTCTTCTTGCCGGCAATAGGGGAGTGTTGGATCTCCAATTGCTTGTCCAGGGCGGCGCGCTGCTGGCCGATGCCCACTCCGAAGAGCCAATGTCCGCGGATAATCTGCCATGATGCCCGCCACAACTCGATGCGTTCTAATATCGAGGATTCGTTGATTATTCCATACTTTTTGTAAATAGAAAAACCGAAATAGGTTTCGTATAAGGCGCGCCGGAGATTTCCTGTTTTCGTGTAATAGATGTTGGCGGTCTTGTTTTCGATATTGTGGATGTCATGGTCACTGAGGCTCATTACGGAGGCGGAATCTTTGCGAAGCCCCATAGAATTGAGATAGCGGGTCAATGTTGCCGCCGTAAGATTGTCATAAACCGTGTCGGAGCGCATCTCCCATGCAGTTTGTAGCTCATCATCACAGACGTAATATTCAATATAGTGCCCATTCTCCACCATTGGATTCTCATGGAAAGAATAGGAACGGCCGGAAGAGGTCCGTTCGGTAAAGTCAGGTTCGGGATCTTTCACAACATAGTAGTCGTATGTAATATATGTGGTGTAGATGACAACGGTGGTCAGCAACAAGACGGTCAGCCCACCTAAAACCCATTTCAAAATGGTATTGTGTTTATTTTCAACAAGATAAAAGATAAAGAAAAGGGCAATCGCCAACAGGATGAATATTCCGGAGAGTGTTTGGGCATAGAAGAGATAAGCAAGAAGTAACAAGCTGACTATGAGGTAGATGTATTTGAGGGAGTGCTTGCATGAAGGATGTAGCAGGAAATGGAAGCAGAAAACGATGGACAGCACCACGCAAAGACTGAATCGGATGTGGTCGATGAAGCGTGACATTTGTCGGATATTTTCAAGGGTGTGGGTCTGTGCATAGCCGAAATTCCAGCAACAGCCGATCAAGGTGGCTAAGACAAATGCGCTGAAGACGTAATGTATCTCTCTGATTTTTAATTGTTTTGAGGTTGTGATTATGAGTGGGGACAAAAGGAATGTCAGTTTGGCAAGCATTTCATTGCCAGCGGCACTCCAGTCGGTGACATGTATGAGCCCGATGGCATATACGAGGTAGAAAGCTGCAAACCAGAGTCCTTGTCGGTTTTTACGGAGCAATATCCGTTTTTCACGCCAGTTCCATTCGGCGATCCAGTTGATGAATAGCAGGAAACTAGCCAGACCCATGACAAAATGCGACAAGGGCATGGCCATCACCAAGGCGATGATTCCGAGCAGGTAGAAATAGTGGTGAAACGTTGTTCGACGCATGTCTTAACGTTTTGGCGAGAGAATGGCTTTGTAACGGTTCGGGTTGAGCAATACAGACTTGGCTTCATCAATGTAACGGTCATGATGCAGACTGTTGATGAGCTTGCCGGTGTTGAAGTAGTAGCGAGACACAATCTCCTGGGTCAGGGCGCGCGAGATTTCCGCCTTGTGGGTGGTCAGATCTTGTGTTTTGAGGTTTTCCAATTGTGTCTTCAGCTGGTTGTAGGCGGTTTGTATGCTTGAGAAGGAATTGTCATCCTCGGCAGCGGTCTTCAGCTCTTCGAGTTTTTCTTCCAACAAGGTGGAGTAGGAGTATTTGTTTTTCTTGAGGAATTGCAGAAAATCGTTGTATATGGCATCGTTGACGACGAAATTGTCGGCTTCGGCAATGGTTTCGTGTTTGGCGCGGAAGTCATTGGCGAAGTCGAATATAGCCTGTTCATTAATAAGCGCGTTCAAAATATCGGGGACATTTTCGTCAGGAACAGCCACATCGGGTTCTACACCACCTTTGTCATAGACGGTTCTGCCGTTTTTTGTCTTATATGCAACAGCCAAGGAATCAGGTATTTTGTAACCGCCTTTGGTGGTGTCGCGGTCAAAGTATTCAATGTTTTGCACGCATCGGCCGCTGGGGATGTAGTATTTCGACACGGTGACCTTCATGCTGGTATTGTAGTCCATAGGGAAAACCTTCTGCACCAGGCCTTTACCGAAGGATTTCTGCCCCACGATGACGGCGCGGTCGAGGTCCTGCAAAGTGCCGGAGACAATCTCGGAGGCGGAGGCACTGTGCTCGTTCACCAATACCACAATGGGGATGTTAGCGTCAGAGGCAGGATTACGGGTTTTGTAGATGTTGTTCATTTCCGCGATTTTCCCTTTGGTTTCCACCACGGGGATGTCCTTGTCCACAAAAATATCGATGATGTTGACAGCTTCGCCCAGAAGGCCTCCGCCGTTGTCGCGCAGGTCGAGGATGAGGTATTCCATTCCCTCCTCTTTGAGCTTCTTGAAGGCCTCATATACCTCGCTGCCGGCTTTCTCCAGGAATTGGTTGAGCTTGATGTAGCCTACCTTGTCGCCGAGAATGCCGGAATAGGGGATGTTAGGTTGCTTTACCTTTTCCCGTTTTACCTTGAAAGTCATGTTCTTACCATCGGTTGGGCGGAAGACTTCCATGGAGTAGGTGGTGCCGGGTTGTCCGCTCATGGCAAGATAGACAGCGTCGGTGCCGCGGCTTTCCAGCGATTGTCCGTTAATACTCAGGATTTGGTCGCCCACACGCAAGCCTGCCTTCGTGGAAGGACCGTCTTTCAGCATGTCAGTGATCACCAGATGTTTGTTGATTTCTTTCAGGGTGACGTCAACGTCACCGGATTCACTGGTGTTTCTCATGCGGTAGGTCTCAATCTCGCCCTCGTTGTAATAAACGGTGTAGGGGTCGAGACTTTTTAGCATGGCTTTGATGGCCGTTTGTGTAAGTTCACCCGGGGATATCTCATCGGCGTATTTTTCGTTCAGCTCGTTGAGCACGCTGATGAAAATGTCCACGTTTTTGACAATCTCAAAATCGTTTTGGGCGGAAATGCCGGAAAAAAATCCTGTGATGGCGATAATAATCGCGGTTATAATGTGTTTTTTCATATTTCCAAATTGTCTGTTTACATTTGCGGAGGCGTGTTGGTGCGTCTCTGCAGGGGTCATTTCAGGCGTCACCTGATTCTGCCGATTCTTTTGCCGAAATTAAAGGCCAAATATCCAGTAAGGTAGAATTTTTTTGCAGGGTTGAAAGCCATTTGCTGGATGAAGGGGAACACCATTTGGATTTGCGCGCCCACTTCAAGGGAGAACAGCTTGTAATCTTTTTTGGAGAAGTCAAAGTTAAGGCCGGTTTTGGCGTAGAATCCAGGCCGTACTATCGTTTCAAGGATGCCGGTGAAGAGTTGGGAGCCACCGAGAATGTTGTTCAGGTTGTGGCGGTCAGGGTCGTACCGCACAATTTCCGAGAATCCCGTATTGTAGTTGAGAACTTCCACATAACAGGGGATTCCGATGCCAAGGGCGGGGCCTGCGGAGAGTGTGAAGCTGACCTGCACCCCGCCCCAGTAGGGCTTCAGATGCAAGGTGCGCTGGTAACCGTAGCCTCCCTGCAGGAAGAACAGTGAATACAGTTGGCCGTAGCGGACGGGGCGTACATTTTCGTAAAGTGCGTTGATGGACCGCACCGACTTCGGATGCTTGTTGGTCATCAGCTGAACCTCCCAGAAATGCTTGTTGTAGAGGTCTGGAGTCCGGCCGTGCTGGAACCCGATGCCGAATCCGGCGGTATGGGCGAAAATCTGGAAATTCCACTCCTTGGTGGTCACGTCATGGTAATACTCCCCGACATTTTGGGCGTATGAAAATACAAAAGCACCCGCTAACACTATGGTCAGCAGGAACTTCCGAATGTCATGTCGCCCGAAATGCGTTTCCCGCATGGAAACGGTTTCTAATTCATGTTGTCCGGATTTTCAACCGGCATATTATAGGAGTAATGGCCGTAGGCAGCGCAGCGATGCTGGGTTTCACATGCCGAAAAAATAAGGACGGAACCTAAAAACAGAAGACCTAATGCAATAACTTTTTTCATATTTTTCTCGTTTATTATGAAACGGCAAAGATACGATTTTATTGAATCGTGTCGGAAAATTTTTATCTTTGCACCTTATTTTTGAATCAGGATATGATGAGGCCTTTTATATTAATAATCCGTCAGATAATGTTTCTGCTTGTCATTCTCATATCATGTAACACAGGTGAGGGCTCTGGGGGTAGCGGTGTTATTGAGGGAACAGTATATAAGGTGCTGCATCCCGACGATAATTTCAATTTGGAGACGGACACTGTGCGTGCAGGCATGGACGGCGTGTTTGCATTCCAGAAACTCTCCCCAGGCGACTATACTGTTTTCACACTCTCAGTGAAGATGAGGATGATATCCCGTCGGTTGTCTCAAAGACTGTTTCAGTGACTGAAACCGATCAAATCTATTGGCTTTCCGACACGATAAGGGTGAATGTTAGGCCGTGAGACGACGAGACGATGAGACGATGAAAAACGATGAAAAGATGATGAGATGATAATTCGGTCGAAGCACCATTCCCCTTCTTTTAGAAGGGGTGCCCGCAGGGCGGGGTTGTAAATCGAAATATGAAAATTGAACTTTTGAAAGAAAAAAACATATTAATGAAAAAGATAATCATACTGTTGGGCTGTGTTTTATTCTGTGTGTCAGTCACTTTCGGGCAGAATACCGAGAAGAGGGAGCAACGGAAAAACATGACGGTGAAGACGTGGAAAACGCCTGTCAAGGGGACTAAGTATTTGGATCATGTGACCAAATATGATGCCAAGGGACGAAAAACGGAGGAAATAGAGTACAATTCCTCCAGTATGACTGCCCGAATCACATACGAGTATGACGCAAACGACCGCGTGGTGCGCGAGGTGGTCTATGACGCGCATAACAAGGCCTCCCGTATTCACAAGATTGAGTATAATGCTGACGGAACCAAAAAACGTCAGTTGAACTACAACGCTAAAGGCAACCTTTTGTCTGTCAGGGAATACGAATACATTCGAAAGTGATGGAGGAGCTGGAAAACATCTTGCAGTCGATGTTCTCTATCTCGTTGGAGGAGATGAGCGCCGTGAAGCTGATGAACCGCGTGGACAGCAAGTTTCCGATGAACAGGGAAACGCTGTTGCGCATGTCATCGCGGTGGGGCGCGCATTTCTATGTGCAAGAGCATGAAGGCCAGTGTATTGCGCATTACCGTTCCCTCTATTTCGACACGCCGGATGCCATCACCTATACGATGCATCACAACCGCAGATTACGCCGGCAGAAGATCCGCCAGCGCATCTATGTGGATTCCAATCTCGCCTTTTTGGAGATCAAAAACAAGAAAAACACCGGGCGCACTAAGAAAAAGCGCATCCCTATTCCGGTTGAACAATGGGGGGATATCTATTCCACCCCGGAATCCACTGACTTTATCCGCGAGAAGGTGTGGGTGACGGATCAGCCCTTGACTCCGCGTTTGGAGAACGCATTTCAGCGGATTACACTTGTGAACAAAGCCAAAACCGAGCGCATCACCATTGATTTCGGAATCCGGTTTCACAATTGGCTGAGCGGTTGCGATGCGGATGTTTCCGATCTGGTCATCGTGGAGGTGAAACAGGACGGCACGTTGCCTTCCAAATTCAAGGATTTCTTGCGAGACGCCCGCGTGAAAAAGAAAGGGTTGAGCAAATATTGTCTTGGTATGCTCCTCACTGAAGAACATCTGAAATACAATCGTTTTAAGGATAAAATACGATATGTCAATAAGTTAACGGACAAGAATTATAAAATTAAATCGTTAGAATAATGTTACAATTTGATTCAGATTTGTTTGATCCTTCCATAGCAAGCGAGTTTGCTGAGGACGGCCCCGGGCTTTTCGGAATCCCGTGGTTTGACGGTCCGAGCTTATGGCAGATGCTCTTTCGCTTTGCCATTAACTTGGTGGTTTGCTGGCTGATTGTCGGGTTGCTGTATTACCGTAAAAGCAAACGTCGCGACTACTATTTCACGTTCATGCTGTTCAGCATCACGATTTTCTTCCTGATTTTCCTGATGGACAACGTGAAAGTGCAGATTGGTTTCGCTTTGGGATTGTTCGCCATTTTCGGGATGATACGTTACCGTACTGAGACAGTGCCGATCCGTGAGATGACCTACCTCTTCGTAGTGGTAGGCATTTCCGTCATCAACGGCTTGGCCATGACGGTAAGTTACACCGAATTAATCGCCACCAATGTGCTCATCGTGTTGGCTGTCTGGTTGTTCGAAACAATTCACCGCAAAACTCATTTGGAGTGCAAAATCATTGTCTATGAGAAGGTTGCCTTGGCGCACGCGGACCGCGAGAACGAGCTGATGGCTGACTTGAAATTGCGCACTGGATTGGATATCAAGCGGTTGGAGGTAGGGCATATTGACTACCTCAAAGACATTGCCTACGTGAAAATCTATTACACCTCAGACAAACCCGAAAACACGGTAAACCAGCTCACCAAAATCAAACCAGATAATGTCTTCTAATTATGCATTATGAATTAATCAGGAAGTGTTTGATTGTCATTGTGCTGTTGTTTGTGTGCGTTTGTGCGAGTGCGCAGACGTTCTCAACAGGCGGGGTGATAGGTGCGGATTATGAGTTAAAAATCCTAAAAGGGTGGCATTTCACTGTGGAAGGAGATCTTCGTTTCGACTATAATTTCACTCATTACAACCGCGCAAAGCTGGGGGTTGGAACGGATTACTCCTTTTGGCGGAAACGGATGAAGATCGGGGTGGAGTACAGTTTCCTTAGCTACCACGACAGGGAAGACCAATTGTTCGACAATCGTCACAGAATCAAAGGGTTCGTCTCCATTGCGCCGAAGTTCGGCAATTGGAAGGTGGGGTGGCGCTGCATGGCACAGACCACTTTCCGGGACAAACGTCACGGTCCTTACAGGTTCAATCCGAAAACATATCTTCGTAACAGACTGTCAGTTGCTTGGTCAATTCCACAAACTGACCTGAAGCTGCATTTTTCGGAGGAGTTCTGGTGGCGGCTCTACAAGCCCGGCGACAATATCATTGACCAATTGCGCACTATTGTCGGTTTGCAATACAACATCAGCAAGCGTCATGCGTTGGATTTTTTTGTTCGCAGCGATAACGAAATACAAGTTGAAAACCCTGAAAATGTATTGTATTTAGGGGTGGCCTATTCATTCAAATAATATGGAAAAAAACACACTAACCACTTGGGAATCTTTTGCTTCTGGTGCGAAGCAGTTTTTGAATGACATCGTGTTCCAGTATGTGCCGAAGCTGATTGTGGCGGCTCTTGTGCTGTTTGTGGGCTGGAAACTCATCAACCTGCTCAACAGAGCGATGAAGCGGGCCTACGACCGGCACAAGGTGGATCCGTCGTTGCAGGATTTCCTGCACTCGCTGATCGACATCATTCTGAAGGTGCTGCTCGTGATTACCGCGATGGGTATTATGGGCATCCAGATGACCTCCTTCATCGCCATTCTCGGTGCGGCGGGTGTCGCCATCGGCATGGGGCTGCAAGGTACCTTGCAGAACTTCGCAGGCGGAGTCATCATCTTGTTACTCAAGCCTTTCAAAGTCGGCGACTATATTGAACAGGGTTCGTATGCCGGTTTCGTGGAGAGCATCCAGATTTTCAACACGACATTGCGCACGTATGACGCCCGCAAGATTATCGTGCCGAACACTGAGTTGGCTACCAAATCGTTGGTCAACCATTTCAATCTGCCGCAACGACGGGTGGCCATTGACGTGGGGCTTGCCTACGGTATGCCGGTGGAGAAGGCCAAGGAAGTGATGCTGCGTGTCGCGGCTGAAAACCCGCTGGTGCTGAATGAGCCCAAAGCCCCGTTCGCCACGTTGGAGAATTTCGGGGACAGCTCCCTCAACATGCGGCTCTACGCCTGGACCCTCCCCGAAAACTACTGGACCACCCTCTATTCACTCAACGAAGGGATTTACAACGCCTTCCGCGAAGAGGGGCTGGAGATCCCGTTCAATCAAGTGGATGTGCACATCAAGAATGAAGAAAAGCCGATGGCCAACAGTTAACAGCCAAAAGCCAAAAAATAGTATCTTTGCCGTCCAAAATTGTTAACGATGAATACTACAAGACAACAGAAAATCTCAGCCATGCTGCAACGCGAGCTGGCAAACATCTTCCTTGTGGATAGCCGCAATATCTACAAGTGCATGATTACAGTGACGAAAGTGACGGTCACCTCTGATCTTTCCATCGCCCGGGCTTACCTCAGTATCTATAATACAACTGATAAAGAGGTGATTATCAGCTTGATAAAGGAAAACACAAAAGATATCCGTTATCGCCTTGGTCAGCAAGTGCGCAACCAATTGCGTGTGGTGCCGACTCTTGAGTTCTTCTTGGACGACACACTTGACTATCTGGAGCATATTGATGAACTTCTGAAAAAATAGTGGCTCACAAAGCGCATAAAACGGCCTTTTTCCTGGCATGGCGTTATCTTTTCTCCAAAAAAGAGCACAATATCATAAATGTCATCTCGGGAATCTCCATGATCGGCATCATGGTGAGTACCGCTGCATTGGTCGTGGTGCTGTCTGTTTTTAACGGCATGAGCGATATCATCGGCGGTTGGTTCAATGCGCTCCACGCTGACTACGAGGTTACCTTGCACGAGGGGAAGTCTTTTCCCGTGGACAGTTTCCCTTTTGCGCAGCTGCGGAATCTGCCGGAAGTGGCGGCTGTCAATGAGATTGTTTGCGACTTGTCATTGGCAAACTACGATGATCGCCAGGAGTTGCTTTATCTTAAAGGCGTCCCTGACAACTATCTCAAAGACAATCATTTCGGGAAAATGCTGATAGATGGCGACACCGCGCTGTGGAAGATTCAGCAGCCTTGTGCCATATTCGGTACAGGTGCGGCAGGAAAGCTGGAAATCAACCTGTTAAGCTATAATCTGGTCAAATTGTATTATCCGAAACGGACAAAGAAGAATTTCGCCAACGCTGCCGAAGCCTTCAACACAGAGTATCTGATTCCCAACGGAGTGTTGTGTACCAACACCAATTATGACGAAAATTACATCTTTTGCCCGATAGAATTTGTGCGGGCACTGATGAATTACGAAAGAGAGGTGACATCAGTGGAAATCCAGCTCAAAGAAGGGGTGAATGCGGCCAAGTGTAGGGCAAAGATTGCCAATGTCATTGGCGAAAAATACCGTCTGAAGGATATTTACGAGCAGGAGGAATCGCTGTATAAGACCATGAAATCAGAGAAATTTGTCATTTATCTGATCTTGGTGTTCATCTTGCTTTTGGCCGCTTTTAATATCATCGGGGCGTTGGGAATGTTGATTTTGGAGAAAAAGACGGATACAGCTGTCTTGTTTAGTATGGGCGCGTCCAAATCCTTGATACAGCGTGTTTTCATCTATGAAGGACTTCTGGTTTCCGCACTGGGCGGATTGGCCGGAACAGTGTTGGGCGCGCTGATCTGCCTCTTGCAGCAGACATTCCACATTGTAAAATTGGGCGGTGGCGGCGCACATTACATCATCCCTTATTATCCTGTGCAAATAAGGCTGACCGATATGCTGGTGGTGCTTTTCACCATCTTGGTGATCAGCTTGATGACATCAGTGATTCCGGCTTATAACTTGAAAAAATCCAATTTGTATCGAAATACTGCATTATGAAAAAATACCTGATAATATACTTGTTCTCGTTAATGTCGGTATGGGCAGTTGCGCAGACGGCGATAGGGGAGTTCCGCTCCCATGTTTCGATGAACAAGTTCCTCTCGGTGGCTGCGGACGGGGAAACAGTCTATGCGGCTTCCGACAACGGCCTTTTCCTTTTGGACAAAGGCACCATGAATGAGGAAGAACCGCAGATTTCCACTTGGACCAAAGTAGATGGTCTTTCCGATATTGATATTGTGAAAATTTATTTCGACAGACGGAACGAGGTGCTGATAATCAGTTATGACAATGGGAATATTGATGTTGTACGGCATGACAAACTGATAAACATCCGCGATGTGAAAGACAAGTCGATGAGCGGTTCCAAGCGGCTGAGAAACTGTCGGTCATTCGGAGACATAGCCTATTTTGTCTATCCGTTCGGCATAGTGATGATTGACTTGAAGGAACTGATGATTACTGACACGTGGTTCACTAAACGAGAAAACCGCCAATTGGTACCTACCGATGTGGCCATTTGGAATCAGCGGTGCTATGTCTCCACAGAGGAAGGGCTGTTCAGTATGCCCTTGGCATCTCCGGTGATATCGGATTTTTCGCAATGGGACAAGGAGACGGGATGGGACATTTCCCTGTTGTCCCCAAACGAGGGCGGTGTTTTTGTTGTCAAGAAGGCTGCTTCGCAAAGCACTCCCGATTCGTTGTTTGTGTTGTCATCTGATGGTTGGTCTTTTTCCGGGAAATCGGGCCTTTCCATCTCGCATTTGATGAGTCAAGGGGATACGCTGGCAGTGTGTTATTGGGATGGTGTGGAATTGCTGGATGCAGATGGGGAGCGCATCTATTTTGCTAACTGGTACGAAAACGGACTGTATCCGGATGCCCGTGAGTGTGTTCTCGACGGGGATAATATTTGGGTGGCGGATCATGTTTATGGGCTGGTTCGGAACAACATGACTTACTATTCTCATAGTTTTTTCAAGGCACCGGGGCCTTACACGGATTATGTGGAGGGTATGGCGTCGCGAAACGGTGTTGTAGCTGTGGTTCACGGCTCCCGAAAGGGTTCCACGGCGTTTTCCCCGTCATACCGCTTCCCTGCCATCAGCTGGCTCAAGAACCAGTCGTGGGCTTACAACAGCGGTGACTTTTTGACATACGACCCCAACAAACTCACATTCGACCTTACCGCTATCGCCATCAACCCCTTGGATGAGACAGAATGGAGTGTGGCTTCTTGGGGGAACGGTATTTTCAAATGCAAGAACCAGCATGTGGTGGCGCACTATAATGCAGCCAATTCATTGCTCGACTCTATCAATGACGGAAGTACGTATGTGTCTGGATTACAGTACGATAAAAAGGGAAATCTTTGGATGACCAACAGTTATAGCCAGAAGATGCTGAAGATGTTGGAACCGGATGGTACCTGGCATGCCTACAACATCTCCACTGGAGTGGTGACGAACGACATCTACGAGGTGGTGGCGGAACAGTTGTTGGTGGACTCACACGGTTACAAGTGGGTGAATTTCCCCCGTGATGCGACCTATAACCGTTACCCGCTGATCGCCTTTTCCGACAATGGCACATACGACAATCTCGGTGACGACCGTTTTGCCCGCATCGACATGAACGTGGCGGCGGAGGTCAACTCCTCTTCGGTTTATTGTATGGCGGAGGATTTGGACGGGGAGATTTGGATAGGTACGGACAAGGGAGTGAAGGTGATCTATTATCCGGAAAAAGTCTTCACCGGGAACGCGTATCCGCGAAACATCCTGCTTGAGCAGGACGGATACGTGTCTGTCTTGTTGGAGTATGAGCAAGTTACGGCCATAGCCGTCGATGGTGCCAACCGGAAATGGATAGGCACCGGCAAGGCGGGGGTCTTTTTGATGAGCGAGAACGGACAGGAGCAGCTTTTACATTTTACCGAGGAAGATAACCCCTTGTTTTCTAACCAGATAGAGTCCATTTGTATTAACCAGCAGACAGGCGAGGTCTTTTTCGCCACGGCCAAAGGGCTGGTGAGTTACCGGGGAACTGCGACTGCCGGGTTCGAGACCTACGAGGACAATCTCGTATATCCAAACCCGGTTCCGCACGGTTATGCCGGTATGGTTGCTGTTAATGGATTGAAAGCCAATTCATTGTGCAAAATTACAGATAGTTCTGGACGGTTGGTTTGGCAGGGGTACAGTCACGGCGGACAATTAGTTTGGGATGGGAAAGACCACTATGGCAACCGACCTGCCAGCGGGGTCTATTATGTGATGGTGTCTGACGAGGACGGGAAAGAGAAGATAGTGACTAAATTTGTGTTTATCAATTAGTTGTAGAAGACAATATGCTTGTATCAACGCCAGGCATAGTGATGCACGCCACCAAATACGGCGACACCTCGCTGATTGTGAAAATCTTCACACAACAGCAAGGGAACCAGTCTTTTATCATTAAAGGTGCTTTTCGTAAAAACAACCGCTTTGCAGCTTCCTATTTTACGCCTTTGGCCATGATGGACATCTCGTATGATGACCATAACCGAAGTTCGTTGAAATACCTGAAAGACATTGCGCCCCGGCACAACTCCAAGCAGCTGTTCTATGATCCGGCGAAAAGCTCCATATTGTTGTTTTACAATGAAATATTGTATAAACTCCTGATGGACGCGGGGGAGGATAAAGTGCTGTTTGATTTTTTGCGGGAGGAGATTGAAGGGGTGCATGAGGCGTCAGGGAATCTCTCGGAGCTGCCGTTGCGTTTCCTGTTGCGGCTTTGCAAGGTGATGGGTTATTTCCCGGAGGACAACTACTCCGCCACCAACGGGTATTTTTCCATGCATGAGTGCCGTTTTCAGTCGTTCTATGTGGAAGATGCCGGCATCATGGACGGGAACGAGAGCGCCTATTTGCACCGGTTGTTAAGTGATGAGAAGCCTGTTCCTGCGATGCGAGGACTGCGGGCCGCTTTGTTGAAGCAGTTGGTTGCTTATCTCCAGATGCACAACGAGCAAATTCACAAAATCGACTCTTTAGAAATCCTCGCTTCCGTGCTGCACTGATGGTGCAATAGCAGTTTTTTATAGTCATCAGTTAAAAAAAAATATATTTTTGTACCCAATTTTTTAAGGCAAAAGGCAATTGTTATCAGGCAACAGAAAAGCCAACAGCTAATAGCCAACAGCCAATAGCTAAAAACTCAAAGTTATGAGAATCGGAATGACAGAAATCATCATTATCGCCCTTATCGTGTTATTGTTGTTCGGTGGAAAGAAGATCCCCGAGTTGATGAAGGGTTTGGGGAAAGGTGTGCGCTCGTTCAAGGACGGCATGAGCGGCAAGGACGATGAGAGCCCTCAAGATGATTTGAAAAAGGACGAAAAGGCTGATTAAATGTCCGAATCAGCGGAGAACAAATCTTTTTGGGATCACTTGGAGGATTTGCGCGGCAGTCTGATCAAGATTGTGGTCGCTGTTTTGCTGTTCTCCACTTTTGCTTTTTGTTTCAAGGAAATCCTCTTTAAGATTGTATTGGCACCGAAGGATTCCTCGTTTTTCATGTACAAACTCTTCGGTGGCGGGGATTTCTCCATCCAGCTGATGAATGTGGGTCTCACCGAACAGTTCATGATTCATCTGAAAACGGCGTTCGCCTTCGGTGTACTGATGGCCTCGCCTTATGTCATTTACGTGTTGTTCGATTTCATTCGTCCGGCTTTATACGAGAAGGAACGCGAACATTCCATGGGAATAGTCCTGTCATCGTACCTGATGTTTATGGTCGGCGTGGCGGTCAACTATCTTTTCATTTTCCCGCTGACGGTAAGGTTTTTGGGTACCTATCAGGTGAGCGACCAGGTGCGCAACATGCTGACGTTGCAGTCCTATATGGACACCTTGTTGATGATGAGCATCGTTTTTGGGATTATCTTTGAGATTCCTGTGGTTTCTTGGCTGCTGGCACGTTTCGGTCTTCTCAAGGCGGAATATATGACCCGTTACCGGCGGCATGCCATCGTGGCCATCCTCGTCATTGCGGCCATCATCACTCCCACAGGTGACGCGTTCACGTTGCTCATCGTCTCATTGCCGATATGGCTTCTATATGAGCTGAGTGTGGTGATTGTAAAGCGGGTTGGCAAATAGCCATCAGCCATCAGCGGTTTGCCATAGCCCTCAGGCTTATGGCTTTCGAGTATTCGAATATTCACAATGATTCATTACAGAACCAGCACGCTTCCTGTCAATTTGCGTGATTGTCCGGATTTGGTTCGGTAATAGATGACGTAATTGTAAATTGCCTCGTAATAGGTCTTGCCTTTTATTTTTCCATCCCATTGGAAGTATTTGCTTGTGGAACTGAATACCAATTCTCCCCACCGGTTGTAGATGTAAATACTGAAGTTGTTGTCATCGATGAATTCCAGATGAGATTCGTGGATGCGAAAGACGTGGTTTTCCTCAACAGTACTGTTAGTGGAGATGGCGTTGGGCAGCAGAATCGGTTTTTCACAGGGCTCGATGGAGTAGGAAGCCTCCTGCTCGCAATCCCCTTGGCTAGCTGTCACCGAGTAGAGTCCCTCTTCATAGACGGTGATGGTGGAGGATGTCTCTCCAGTACTCCACACATAGTTCTCCAATTCGGATTCCACCGTCAGGATAGCGCCACCTTCCTCGCAGAAGTCGCGGGTCAGGGAAACGATGTATGTGGTAGGATCTAAGAGAGTGAAATGCAGAGTGTCCACTTGTAAGCAGCCGTTTGCATCCCTATGGCTGTGGAGGTAGTCACCGGAGGTGGTGATGGTAGTGTCGCCGCCGCCTGTCCAGTTCCAGATGTAGGCCTTGCACTCGGTGATAGAGATTGCGGTATGGTCAGGATGGTTGACGATGAGGTTGGTGACGATAATGGAGTCGCAGCCGGTGATCGTCGATGTCAGGGTGTCGGTAAGGGTGGTATTTGAGTAGTAGGTTAGGCCGTTCCACACAATCGAATCGCAGTCGGTAAGAGTTACCGTGGTTGTGGTGGAGTTGTTGATAGTGAGGTTGAGGATGACGAGGGAATCGCAGCCTGCGGCGTTGGTGGTGACGAAGGTGTCGATGGTGGATTGGTAGTAGGTGTTGTCGTGCCAAACGAGGGAGTCACAGGCGATTTGGGAATCCACGAATGAGGTGGAGTGGTGGATGGTGAGGTGCAGGGTGACGACGGAGTCGCAGCCCACGGCGTTCAGGGTGTCGAAGGTGGCGGTGGTGGTGCTGGCGGTGTAGGTCGTGCCGTGCCACGTGTAGGAGTCGCAGGCAGTGACGGTTTCCACGGATTCGGTAGGATGGTGGATGGTGAGGTGCAGGGTATCGACCTGGGTGCAGTTGTTGGCATCAAGGTGCGGGTATGTGTAGTCTCCGGATTGAGTGTAAATTTGACCGTTCCAGGAATAGGAGTCGCAGGCGGTGTCGGTCACAGCAGTATGAGCCGGGTGGAGGACGGTAAGATTGAGGATGATGAGAGAGTCGCAGCCGATAGCGTTGGTTTCAACAATCGTGTCGATAGTGCTTTCGTAGTAGGTGCGGCCATTCCATACAAGCGAGTCGCATTCTGCAGAGAAGGTTTGCACATTTTCGGAGATGGGGAAGATGGTGAGAATCAGGGTATCCATCTGTATGCATCCAAATTCGTTCGGTTCGGGATAGGTATATGTGGTGGTACAGCTTTCGGTGTATATTGCACCATGCCAATCATAGAAGCCGCAGGCGGTGACGGTGTCGGAAGTGCCCGTCGGGGCGCCGAGGGTGAGGTGAAGGATGACCAGTGAATCGCAGCCGGCAGCGTTAGTGGTGCGGAACGTGTCGATGGTGCTCACGTGGTAGGTGCTGTCATGCCATACAAGCGAGTCGCAGGCAGTGACAAAGTCATCAAATTGAGTGGGTTGGAGGATGGTGAGGTGGAGGGTGTCAGCGCTGGGGCATTGATGTTCGTTTGTATATTCGTACGGGTAGGTTCCGGATGTGGAATAATACGAGCCGTGCCATTCAAGGCTGTCGCATGAGTTTTCGGTCACACTGTTATGGGTACTGTTGTAGATGGTGAGGTTAAGGGTGACAGTGGAGTCACACTCCACGGAGTTTATGGTGTCAAAAATGGCAGTTGTGTTGCTGGTGAAGTAGGTGGTGCCATGCCATTCGAGCGAGTCACATGCGGTGCGAGTATCAACGGAATAGGTGGGGTGTACGATAGTGAGTTGTAGGACAACGAGGGAGTCGTATCCAGCGGCATTGAGGGTGTCGAAAATGTCGATCGTGCTTTGGTAGTAGGTGTTGCCATGCCATACGAGCGAATCGCAGGCAATGCGTTGGTCAATAGATTCAGTAGGATGAGTGATGATAAGCTGGAGGGTGGCGGTGGAGTCACAACCTGCGGCATTGATGGTGTCGAAGGTTGCGGTGGTGCTTTGGTAGTAAGTGGTGCCGTGCCACAAGATCGAGTCTCTGACGGTAAGTGTTTCAAAGGAAGAGGTGGGTTGGAGGATGGTGAGGTGGAGGGTGACGGTGCTGTCGCAGCCCGCAGCGTTGAGTGTGTCGAAGGTCGGGGTGTCAGTGCTTTCATAGTAGGTCACACCGTGCCATTCGTAGCTGTCGCACGCCGTGACGATGACAATGGAGTCAGATGAGTGGTTGACAGTGAGATGCAGCGTGACGGTGGAGTCTCCTCCCATCACG
>OMYJ01000017.1 GCA_900315245.1 uncultured Bacteroidales bacterium | reverse complement strand
GGTTGTCCGCACCATTGTAGGAACGAATAATTATTCGCCCATCCGCATCAACGTCAGCGGTCTCGCCAACGGCATGTATTTCGTGCGCGTGACCACGGAGGAGGGCGTTGTGACGAAGAACTTCATCAAGAGGTAATTGAATTTTGAATATAATCTTATAAGGGAGACCCTCACGGATCTCCCTTTTTCGTTTGTTCGTGCTTTCACGTTCGAGGTTCCGTTTGGCAGGAAAATGATGTTACAACTCGTACGCGCAGTCTGCCAAACGGAATGGAGCGACATTGTTCGATTCCATTTGCCTGACTTGTAGAGAGGTTTCAGGAAACGTCTCCTCTGAACCGATAAGACAAAGGCCGTTGCCAGTTATGGCGACGGCCTTTTTTCAATAAACAATGAACAAAGGTGCATCGTTTTGGTAGATTGGGGTACTATGTTTGGAAATTTTTTTTACTTTTGCAGGGTTGTATTCCTATCATGGTATTTAAAGGACTCTCATCATAATCGGATGCAGCGTGAAAAAGTAAAAAACAGAAGAACCATAACAATTATGAAAAAAGCAGTATTCTATTTGTTTATAGTATTCTCCATGGCCTTAAAGGGGGTTTCACAACAGGATGTGGTTATTGGGACAGGCACTTTAAAGACCAGTATATTACCATTCTGCAACAGTTATAACTACTCGTGGACGGAAATGATTTATTCCGCGTCGGATATTCCGGCCTCAGGAGTCATCTCTTTCATCTCCTTTTATCTGTCGGAACCCTCCACGTCACCCTGCATGTTCACCTCGGTACATATTTACCTCGGCACTACAACCAGAAGCGCTCACAGCAGCAATACAGACTGGCAAAGTCTCAGCGACCTGACGGAGGTCTATTCGGCCACCAATATGACAACACCCACCACTTCCGGATGGCAGGACATAGAACTGGATGTGCCGTTCCCTTACGACGGCACTGAAAATCTGGTGATCGTGGTAGGCAAAAGCATGACCAGTTACAACACCTCCGTAAAATACAACTACACATCCACTACCGGTGCTTGTATATACAGATGCCACGACAATAACACTTCCTACGCCGATTACCCCGGCTCCAATTCCGGATACGTCATCAGCACCTTGCCCAATCTGAAACTCACCATTGATAATGAAAACGACTGCCAAGCGGTCACGAAGTTCACCGTTTCAGACATCACCTCTACAGATGTTACCGTTAGCTGGAATGCGCCTGAGGACGCAGGCAGCTACATTCTACAGTACAAAACCAATTCACAGAATTGGGACAACGACAGTGTAGTGACAGAACTCCTTACCGACACTATGTATGACTTTTATGGTATGTTGGCCCAACTTACCACCTATAACGTGAGAGTTGCCCATTTGTGCAACGACGGGGACACCAGCAACTGGCGGAACCTAACGTTTACCACCGGTATGGAACTGGTATCACTACCTTACACATCCACCTTTGACACAAACGACTTCTGGTTGCTGAACAACGGAACCCTCGCAAACTATTGGGCAATGAATGTCGTGGACGGCCATAACGCTCTTTTTGTGACCAACAACGGCATTACGCCCACATACTCATACACCCGCTGTTCGGTATCCGCCGAAAAATCCTTCCTGATCGGGGATGCAAGCACATACGTTGTCTCCTTCGACCTAAAATGTGGCGGCAAGTACAATGATGACTATTTAAAGTTGTTCCTGGCACCCTCTTCACAGGTTTATGCGGCAGATATCGTCTCGCCGTGGGTTTTAAGCAGTGCCCCGTATGCAGCAAATTTCCTTGACTATTTCTATATGACGGGTACCCCTAACTCCACTCCTTATAATATCAACTTGACAAACGGCAAAACCATCCACTTTGACATTCGGATGAATAATCCTATCGAGAATCCCGATTCCCTCTCTGTGGCAAAACTGGTTTTCGGGTGGTATAACGAATCTGGGAGCACCTACGATCACGGGATACAACCCGGAGCCACCATCACCAATCTGCGTATGAAAGTAGAAACTTGCTTCCCGCTCTCTGGGTTGTCCGTTTCCAATGTACAGACTCATTCTGCAGATTTGACTTGGGACTTGCCTGAAGACGGTCCCAACAACTACGTGATCCAATATGTCAAAGCCGGGTTGAACTGGGACGATGCCTCTATCACAACCGTGAACGCTCAAGACACGTCTATAACGCTAACAGGATTGCAACCGAACACGGATTATTGGGTGCGAGTGGCGTGCAACTGCGGTAATGACACCAGCGTTTGGATAAAAGAATCGTTCACCACTCTCTGTGAATACATAGACTCCCTGCCCTTCTTTTGTGATTTCTCTGTCATCCCAAACTTGGTTAACCATCCGATTCCAGTTTGTTGGGAAAGGGGGGATGAGTATTGTTGCGATCCTTCCGTCCACTATGGTGCTATGAATTTTTGGGCACCCAATACCATTGCATTGCCTCATCTGAACAGAGAAATCATTGATTTGACCTCCACAGAGGTTTCCTTCTATGCCAAAAGCGTTGAAAACAATGGCAAGCTTATAGTAGGTGTGATGACCTCCTCCAGCGACGTCTCCACATTCGTGGCTATAGATACGCTGAACCTGTCGCCCTCGTTCAGTCACTATGCGATTCCCCTAAGCAACTACTTAGGGGATGGCGACTTAGTGGCCTTCAAAAACATCGACTATAGTGACATTTATGTGGATGATGTTTACCTTGACTATCATCTTTCGTGCCCAAGACCCGCAGAACAGGCCTCTTCCAATCCCACATATAGCAGTGTGGATCTGACTTGGACAGGAACGTCTCAATCCTATAACGTTTATTACAAAATCAAAGGGGATAGTGTATATTCGCTAGTCCCGAACATCTCGTTGGACAACAATGGGGTTTTTACCTTATCAGGGCTGACATCCGGCACGATTTACGAATGGCACATATCGGCTCTTTGTGATGACGGAACAGAAGCAAAAAGCCACGAAATCAGCAATTTTGGAACCCTTTGCTATCCAATTATGGAATTGCCCGTAACTTGGGATTTTGAATATTACAACAATGAAACCCTGTTGCCCGAATGTTGGAAATCATTTTCCGGATCCAATGCTATTAAGGTGGCTGACTCCCATAGCGGCACACACGTACTACGGTTTTATCACAACGATAACGCACCTAACATTGTTGTGCTCCCAAAAGTGGAAAACAGTCTCTATCCGATTGACAATCTTCAGGTAAGGTTTTTCGCGAAAAATGTGGGCGATTATAGTGACTGGCATGTCCAGGTCATAGGTGGAGTGATTATGGATCCCTCATATTCTTCAACTTTTGAGCCCAACGATACCATTGACGTGATAGGCGCTGCAGGTGGCAGTTATCTGGAATACACTCTTCGCTTGGCAGATTTTCTTTGGGGAGATGGATACCCTGCTCTTAAGTTTGTAAGGGTCTCCGGTCCGATGTGGCTTTACATTGACGACCTGACACTGGAGGTCGTTGACTCGACACTCCTACCTGTAATGCCCTCCGTAACCACACAGGAGGCAAACAACGTCAGTCAGACAACCGCCACCCTGAATGCTGCCGTGAATAATCCTGACAACCTGCTTGTTTCTTCAGCAGGCTTCGAATGGAGAAATATTTCAGACAGCTCGTTTACACATATTGATTGCCCTCTTTCCAATGGGGTTATTATGACCGACCTGAACGGTTTGACGGCTAACATGACTTACTCTTACAGAGCCTTTATCACCTACTTTGGGACAACCGATTATGGTGAAGAATTGTTCTTCGCCACGCTACGCGAAGAAGACGATACGGTAGGGATCCCTGTCATCGGGTATCTTTCCAACAGCATCACCCTCTACCCAACCGGTTGTCCGCACCATTGTAGGAACGAATAATTATTCGCCCATCCGCATCAACGTCAGCGGTCTCGCCAACGGCATGTATTTCGTGCGCGTGACCACGGAAGAGGGCGTTGTGACGAAGACCTTCATCAAGAGATAATTCATAATTCATAATTCATATTGCATAATTAACGGGTATCGGCAATTTTGTCGATACCCGTTTTATTTTCTTCGATAACAGAAAATCGAAAAAAATTATATTTTTGCAGGTTAAATTTACGGCTATGGAAGAGGAAATTGAAAAATGTATTTCCCACCTGAAAGAAGGGAAAGTGATTTTGTATCCTACTGATACTGTATGGGGTGTCGGGTGTGATGCAACCAACGAAGAGTCTTTGATGCGCATCTACCGCATCAAGCAGCGCAATGAGAAGAAGAGCATGATCATCCTGCTCGATTCCATGCAGCGGTTGCCGATGTATGTCAAGAAGATCCCGCTTATCGCGTGGGATTTGCTGGCACATGTGACCCGCCCGACGACCTTCATCTACCCTTCCGCCTACAACCTGCCCGAAAAGCTCATCCACGAGGACGGAACCATCGCCATCCGCATTGTGCAGCACGAGTTCTGCCGCCGGGTGATCCGCGGATTGGGGCATCCTCTGATTTCCACTTCCGCAAACATCGCCGGAGAACCCACACCGCAAACCTACGAAAATATCTCCCCGGAAATCAGACGCCAAGTCGATTATATTGTCTCCCACGACCAAGCCACATCCATGGATTTTAAACCTTCACGGCTTATCAAATTCATAGATGACTATAACTTCACCATTATCAGAGACTGACCGATGGAAAAAATCGCCGTATTCGCCGGATCTTTCTGCCCTTTCACCAAAGGGCACGAGGACATTGTAGGCAAAGCCCTATCCCTCTTTGACAAACTCATCATCGCCATTGGACACAACATCAACAAAAAAGACCTCTTCTCCGTGGAGGAACGCCTACACTGGATTGAAAACCTTTATCACGACAACCCCGCAGTCAAGGTGTTGACTTACACGGGGTTGACTGTGGATTTCTGCAAGGAGGCGGGGGCGAACTTCATGGTTCGCGGCATACGTAACCCCCTTGATTTTATGCAAGAGCAGGAACTCGCCCAAGTGAACCGTCAACTGAACCCCAAAGTGGAAACGGTGTTCCTGCTTGCTTCTCCCAACTGTGAAATCATCTCCTCATCGCTTGTGCGCGAACTCTGGTCCCATGGTGCCGACTACACTCCCTATATCTCCTACAAACTCCCTGAACATCCCGCCAAATGAAGAAACTTGTCGGACATATCATCCTGTTTTTGTGTCTGGCAGCCACTGGGACGGCACTGGCGCAGTCCCCTGTCACTATCACAGGCACCGCTCCCTTTGCCTCCGGGAAAGAAATCCGGTTGCTTGTATTTAACGACCTCCTCAACGGCATCCCGACCGTAGCCACCACTGATATCATTGACAAGCACGGCCGTTTCTCCCTGAAATACGCCACTACGGACATCCTACTCGCCCAACTGGCCATAGGCACCTCCAAAGCTGAATTTTTCATCGTGCCGGCTAACCATTACACGTTTAACATCTCGGTGGACAGCACCCTCCATCAACGACTCAACCCCGAAAAATACGGCGGATACCTGCATATTGAAACGCCAAACAAGGATACGGCAGACCTGAATTTCAAAATCAACCGGTTCTCCGAATATTTCAAGCGTGTGGCAGATGCCTTTTCCTACCCGATGATTTACGGCACAGACCCGACGATTTATGACACCGTACGCTCCGAAATCGCACAATATTTTGATTTTCAATACAATCCATCTAATTTCTATCAATCTTACGGATTTTACACATTAGGGGAGATTGATATGCTTCAATATCGGAAAAAGCCCGCCTTTCTGTACGAAAAATACTTCGACAACGACTACATACTATACAACAACCCGGCCTACATGTCTCTTTTCAACCAGTATTACGACGGTTATTTGTACTATTCACCCTACATCAGCAAAGATCTGCTTTCCCGCACCATCAACGAGACTCCGGACTACCCCACCCTCTTCAACGAGGCAGGCCGCGACCCGAAGCTGACGAACGCACGCCTGCGTGAACTGGTCATCATCAAAAACCTGATTGCATTCTTGGATAACAAAGAGTTCGACCACGGCAATATCATCAAACTGTTGCAATATATCCAAAGTGCTTCCGGTTTTGAAAAACATATCGAACTGATCAACAGCAAACTAAATCAACTTTTAGCACTGAAAAAAAACACGGAAGAGATCACATTCCTTGATGAAAAAGGGCATAAAGCATATCTTAAACAATATAAGGGAAAACCGGTTTATCTGCACATTTTCCAGACGGACTGCATCAATTGCATTCGCGAGATGCTGATCATCAAAGAATTAAACGACAAATACAATGAAAAGGTCCAGTTTGTCAGCTTGTGCGTGGATCCGGAAAAAAATGAATTCCAAGCCTTTGTGAAGCAGTACGGCAAGCAGTTTGACTGGCCGATGCTCTATTTTAACGAGCAGTACGACTGGTTGATGAGCCAAGGGGTGGAAACCTTGCCAGACTATATGTTTTTCGGCGCTGATGGCACATTACGTATGCGTTATGCCCCAGCACCCGAACAAGGGCTCCCCGAATTTTTGCTATTGAATTTCCCAGAGGAGAAGGAAGAAGACCAGAATCCTCTTTTTTACAATAGAAATAAACAATAAAAACATCCTAAAATGAAAAAGAACATCCTAATCATCATCTGCATGGTGCTCAGCATCAACCTTTTTGCTCAAGAAGCTAAAGACAAGCATTTGGCGAAACTCCCCGCTGTCGAGATCCAGGATCTGAACGGCAACGCATTCAACACCAAGGACATCCAAAATGACGGCAAGCCGATTATCATCAGTTTGTGGGCGACTTGGTGCAAACCCTGCATCGCCGAGCTGTTGGCCATCGCCGACGAATACGAAGACTGGGTGGAGGAAACCGGCGTGAAATTGTACGCCATCTCCATCGACGACGCGAAAACCTCCGCACGCGTGGCCCCCTTCGTGAAAGGCAAAGGCTGGGAATACACGGTACTGCTGGATGTCAACTCCGACTTCAAGCGCGCCATGAACGTCAACGATGTTCCGTTCTTATGTATCCTGAACGGTGACGGCGAAATCGTGTGGCAGCACACCTCCTACGCACCCGGCAGTGAGGAAGAGGTCTTCGAGATTGTAAAGTCGTTAGTTAAGAAGTAATCTCCCACATATTCCAAGCTTATGATTTCCAGACATTTCAAGCGAGTGCTCCTCGCTTCTACCCTTTTCTTTTTCGGGTTCCATGCCATCGCCCAGCACCAATTTGGCAACAGTCGCGTCAGCGGCGATTTCGGCTTCAACGGCATGTACTACATCCCCGACTCCATCATAGGGGCGGAACCGGTGGATTCCAAAGTCCGCGGCAATGCGTTCCTTAATTTATTATATAGTAACGGTGATTTTTCGGCCGGCATGAGATATGAGTTCTATTTGTTCCCGCTCATTGATTTCGAAAAAATCGGATATCAGGGGCAAGGAATCAAGTATTTCTTCGCCGATTACACCAACAAGTTCATCTCGGTGACAGCGGGTAACTTTTACGAACAGTTCGGCAACGGATTAACGCTCAGAGCATACGAAGACCGTCAGTTGGGCATTGACAACAGTCTGCTCGGCGCACGCATCAAACTCACCCCCTACAAAGGCATCACCCTCAAGGGTGTTTGGGGCATTGAGCGCAACAACTTTGAGTCCTACATAGGTCGTAAGGACTACGTTCGCGGCGCGGATCTGGATCTCTCTTTCGGGGAGATGTTCCCCGTGATCCAGGAAAAAGGCTTTACCGCCCGCGTTGGCGCCAACATTGTGAGCAAGTTCGAGAAATCCGATGAAGACATCTATTTCGGAATAAACCACGATGAAGCCACCGCCGTGATTCCAAACTCCAAAATCCCGCAGAACGTGGCCGCTTGGGCTGCCCGCGCCACCTTTGGCTACGAAGGCTTCCGACTTGACGGGGAGTATGCCCGCAAGATGAACGACCCTAACATCAGCAACAATTTCATCTACAAACCTGGCGAGGCGCTGTTCCTGTCCGCCACATACGCCATGAAGGGGTTTGGTGTCGCAGCATCGTTCATCCGCGCCGACAACATGGAATTCCGTTCGCATCGCTGGGAGAATTCCAATTCCGAGCTGCTCATCAACTGCATCCCAGCCATCAACCGGCAGTACTCCTACCAACTTATCGGCGATTACAGTTACGCCTCACAGCCCAACAGCCAAATCGGAGCTCAACTGCAAATCAACTACCAGATTCCCAAAAAGACCAAACTCGGCGGCAAATACGGCACCGACCTCACTTTCAACTACTCGCGCTTCCACAACACCGACCAACAGCCAGTGCAGGAGGCTATCGTGAATGGAACGCCCATAGGCACGATGGGCTATACCTCCAAGTTCTTCAAGTTCGGCCCTGACCTGCTCTACCAAGATATCGGTCTGGAAATCAGCCACCGCTTCAACAACAAGAAATGGAAATGGATTTTAGCTTACAACTACATTACCTACAATCTGGAGATTCTGCAAGGTCATGCCGGCATGATGCGCGGTCATTTGGTGGCATCGGATCTTTCGTACAAGATCACTCCGAAACACGCATTACGTCTTGAATTGCAACATTTTTACACGAAAGACGATGACGGCAGCAGCGTATATGGCATGTTGGAGTACTCCTTCAGCCCGAGCTGGTTCGTTTCCATCGGCGACGACTGGAACTACGGCAACCCGCTTGCAGACCACAAGACGCACTATTACAACATTTCGTGCGCTTACGTCTGGAACACCACGCGCATCGCCGTGAATTTCGGCAAGACCAAGGAGGGAATCCTCTGTGTGGGCGGTGTCTGCCGCGCCGTTCCCGCCTCCTTCGGAGCCGGATTGTCAGTGACGACGTCGTTCTAACGGCTGTTGGCTTTTAGCTATTAGCTTTTGGCTGGCTACGGCAGACAGAAGACTCCCCCTTTTAAGGGGGCAAGGGGGGATTTTCAAGACTTAGACGAAAGACTTAGACATGGACTAAAACAACAAATATGCGTATTTCCTCGCCATACGATTCTCCTAACAGACTCAATAGGTTTCTCCTCATCCTGTTCCTTGTCATGGTGGGGATGGTTGGTGCACAACCCATTGATCGCGAGATGTTTGCCAAAGTTGTGGGGATGAACTCCAAACGCAATTGCCCGATGTATCTGGAAGGGGTTACCATCGACAAACTTTCCTATACGCCAGGATACTTGCATTTCCACATTTCTGCGACGGAGAGCGACTTGGCGGGATTGAGTGTCTCCGAATTAAAGGCGTTCTGTGCCGACCGCCTGCGATACCGAAAGGAGCACACCTACTTCAACTACCTGTACAGCCATTTAGGTGACATAAACGGAGGTTTGTGTTACGACATCAAGCTGGTCGGCACGGACAGCAACTTCACCATCCGATACAATCCCCAGGAAGTGAGGCAAATCTGGGAAGACCGCACAAAACCCGCCTACAAAGATGCCGGCAAATGGATGGCGCGCAATACTATCCGCCGAGAGATTTTCCATGACAACCAACTTTTCGCCAAAAGCAACAGCGAACACGAACCTTATCTTTTTGAGGTGATTATGGACTCTTTCAGCATCAAACAAGATACCCTTTTCACGCATTACCATACAGCCACGGACTCTTTGTTCCTTGAACTATCTTCACGACAAGAGGAACTGCGCCCTACTTTGGAAAACAATCTTCTATTGAACACTGACTGGCTGAAAGCAATCTCCGATGCCGGGTTCTTTTTGCGGACTCAGTTTCTCAATGCATCCAGGAATCGCCATTTTGACATAGACATCCCATATTCCAAGATTCAAGACATGCTCCACAGGTCAAAACAGTTGCAGGAAGCCACTGATGATCAAATGGATACCTATCTGCGACACATTGCCACGGATAGATCGCAGCAAGAGATTCTGGAGCTTCTGGAAACGACAGATGTTTTTCAGAAAATCGAAACTTCCTACCAAAACGGTGTAATACAGATTGTCTTCTATACGAAGGAAAACACCATGAATTTCAACATGACACCCGAAGAAGCGGAAATCATCAAAAAAGGTGTCATCTCACACCTCAAAGCAGTCATTGAAAACGACTATGAAACGCCTGATGTCATGGACAACTTCTATGTCACCAAAGAACGACTGTACGAGCGGCTCAAAGGTTTTCAGATACTCTACATTGAAGAAAACACCCACAAAACGTCCGAATTATTTATCACTTCTGCAGAGATTCAGAACGGGTCATTACTATTTGACATGAATGACAATGCAGCGAAAGAGTGGTTCAGTGAACAACTCCACTCGGAATCTTTCGCTAAAGACATTCGACAGATAAACCAAGTGATGCCCATGAAAAGCGGAGGACTGATTATGGAACAGTTACTCTTCGACGGAGATAATCTTCACTTTTTCGGCAGCATTGACACCAGTGATCAAACAATCTCCTTCCAAGAAGTCCCTGAAATCAAGCAATATTTAGCCACGCAGATCTTATTCTCCCGCAATCTAACCGAGTTGTATGACCGTCTTGTTGAACTTGGCGGCGGACTCGTCTATCATTTTCGGACAACTGAGCATGACAGTCTTGTCGAGATTGCGCTCTCCTCCGAAGAATTGAGGCACATCCTTTCATCCGACACACTTTCCGAATTGGAACATGCACATAACGCCCTTAACGATATCCTCATGAACACCAACCTACAATGTCCGGTTCGCATTGATGTTTATACTACCCTTGATTCTGTCGGCATCGAAAACGGTTACTACACAAACTACTTTTCGGTAATAGAGAACAGTTATACGTTGAGTACGGAACTTATGCGTTCCATTCTCCGCACGAGTTTGACGGAGAAAGCAGATGTCAGCATTTCATACCTTATAAGCCTTTGTGTCAAAGGGAATTATGGAATCTGTTATCAATACTCGTCTAAAAAGGAAACGGACAGCTCCGACAAACAAAACCGCAATAAAAAGAAAAAGAACTGCATGAGAATCGTTTTCACTGTGGACGATTTAAAAGACATACTCGAAGAAATCACGGAAGAATGATGTCACTGGAGAACACACTATATGACCGGACGGCGTTGCTCTTGGGTGGAACGTATTGCACGCAATCAAGACTCGCAAATGAAAGTATGATACGATGAAATTATGATAGATAGAATATAGTAACAATTTGATATATAGTTAATGATGAAAAAAATAACAACCATTTTGGCAATGTTGCTGCTGTCGGCGATGGGATTCGCGCAGCAGCGTACCGATTCCGTGCATGTGGCGCACTACGACATCAATTTGTCGGTAACTGACTTCACCAGCAAGGTGATAGACGGTTATACGGACATTTCCGTGGTAGCCAAAGTCGGCAATCTCACCCAGGTTCGTCTCGACCTGATGGTCCTGACCGTGGATTCAGTGACGGTGAACCAAAATCCGGCGACATTCTCGCACATCGGGCAGTCGCTCCTCGTGAATGTCCCTGCGATGCAGAGCGGCGACTCGGCATTGATTCGCGTTTACTACCACGGAGTTCCAGCGCACGACGGCTATTTCGGGGGATTCTACTTCAACGGAGGATATGCCTACAATGTGGGGGTTGCCTTGAGCGACATCCCGCATTCCTACGGACGCTGTTGGTATCCCTGTCTGGATGAGTTCACCGACAAGTCCTCCTACTCCTTCCACATCCGCACGCTGGGCAACCACAAGGCCATCTGTAACGGTCTGCTCACCGACTCACTCACCTTGGCAGACAGCACACGGCTTTGGACGTGGCAACTTGACGAGGTGATTCCCGCCTACTTGGTCTCCATGGCAGTGGGCGATTATTACTGCTACGCCGACACTTTCCACGGGATGGAGGCGACCATTCCCATCAACATCTACGCTGCTCCTAACATATACCCAAACATCGGAGCATCTTTCGTTCACCTGAAAGACATTTTGCGCAACTACGAACAACATTTCGGACCATACCGCTGGCCGCGAGTGGGTTACGTGTGCGTAGGCATGACCGGCGGTGCCATGGAACATGCCACCAACATCGCCCTGCCCAACGCGGCAGTGAACGGCACGCTCGCGTACGAGGGCACCATCATGCACGAACTTTTCCATCACTGGTTCGGCGACCTGATTACCTGCGAGCGTCCTGAGGAGATGTGGATTAACGAAGGTTTCGCGGATTATTCCGAGGCTATGGTTCAGGAATGGCTCTACAACACGGATACCTACGACGCATACGCAGCACACATCCGCGATGAGCACATCAGTACTTTGCAAAATATAGCCAAACAAGACGAAGGGCTCTATGCCTTGGATAATGTTCCGCAGGATCAAACTTACGGAATGCACTCCTACCAGAAAGGCGGACAGGTTATCCACACGTTGCGTTACTATATGGGGGACTCTTTGTTTTTCAGCAGTCTGAGCCAACTTCTGAATCATTTTGCGTACCAAAATGTCAATTCCGAGCAGTTTTTCACATATCTGTCGCAAGTTTCCGGCATGAATCTGATGAATTTCTATGAAGACTGGATCCATCAACCCGGATTCCTGGACTTTGATGTGGAGCGGATTCAATCGCATGGATGCGGCATTTACTCGGTTCTGGTCCGTCAGAAAGGCTATGGCACAGAGCATCTTGGCACAGAAATTCCTGTGGATGTCACGTTGGTTTCCAATGATATGCAGTTCTATACGTACGAGAAACAACTTGTTTCAGGTGACTCCACCGATTTACTGCTCTTCTCTCCATTTCAGCCCGCATTTGTCATTTTAGACCAAGGAGGGAAACTCTCGGATGCCACCATCGATGTGACGAAAAAAATAGCAGCTACGGGAACGGTAACTTTCGAGGATGCCTTTTGCAGTGCTCAAATCGACCAGCTGTCAGATACCACATTAATATATGTTGCACATCATTACGTGGCACCAACGGCACCGTCCCCGCTCCCTGAAGGCTACTATCATTATTCTGGAACTCATTATTGGACAGTAAATTATGCTGGTGCGATTCCAGAAGGAAGTTTAAAATTCCGTTTCACTCGCGCAACCGGACATCTGGATGCCGACCTCTTCGATAACAGCCTTACTTTAGACAATCTGAAACTGATGTACCGTCCTGACGGAAATGCAGCTTGGATTCCAGTTGCCTACACCCGCATGGGCAGTCCGTACAACGGAACTATCATAACAGATTTAATGCCAGGACAATACTGTTATGCTATGGCGGAAGAACAGGTCTCCGTGAACGATTTTGATGCAATTCCATTAAAACTGTTCCCAAATCCGGCAAACAACATGCTAACATTGTGTACAGACATGACTAAAGCCGAAAAAGCAACCATTTTCGACTCCCTTGGTCATAAAATCAAGTCTGTGAAAATTCATTCCAACACGCAGACAATCGACATAAACAACTTATCTGCAGGAAATTACATAATCATCCTGTATCATAAAGGCAAACCGGCGGCACGAACAATGTTTGTGAAAGCGTAAACATTTTTTTCAAGGGTGTTGCAGATATTCAAAAAAAATGTATTTTTGCCGCGTCTTTTTAAGACACTACATGGCGGTTATAGCTCAGTTGGTTAGAGTACCGGATTGTGGTTCCGTGGGTCGTCGGTTCGAGTCCGACTTGCCGCCCGAAAAGAAATGGTGATTGAAGATGTCTGTGTGTCAAAGACTTCCGCAAAGATAATCGCAATCACCTTTATTTTTTTACATTGAAGTCTAACTTTAAGTATTATGAAAAAAGTATTAGCTATCGTTTCAGCTGTTCTTATGCTGGCTGCAATCACCACTTCTTGCAACAAAAAAGGCTGCACATGTTATTACACTACGGACGTCACACATGTGGCACCTCTTTTCCAAAATGATGAAATGACCAAAGATGAGTGCAAAGCTCAACAGGAATATTACAACAACGAACTTGGTGTGAACCTTGTCAAATGCAAATAATCCCGAGTATCGTGTAAACAAACGGCGTACGGAAAAACCGTATGCCGTTTTTTTTTCTCAAAGTATTGGTTTTGAAACGGAACAATCTCTATGAAAAACTTCGCGGCACAAGCAGCTATAACATTAATCATGAGCCTTTCATTTCTCTCTATCCTCGCGCAACCCGAAATGCAACGACCACAGCAGGCAGACCATACCACTGGTACTGTCATGGGCACCATCGTGGATGCCCACAATGTGCCGCTGCAATATGCCTCTGTGAATGTAAAACGTGCAACCGATTCTGTAACAGCACAGTACGGACTTACTGATGAAGCTGGCAAGTTCATCCTCGAAGGCATCCCGTTCGGGGAATATTTCGTGGAAATCCAGTATGTGGGCTATCACAAATCGACTTCGCCCGCCTTCGAGATTTCCAAGAGCAATGCTGTCTATCGCATCCCGAAATACAAGATGACCGACAAACTCACCGAGCTGGGCGCGGTGGTAATCAGGGCGCAGAAAGACGCGCTGCAGACCAATCTTGACAAGACGGTCTATAATGTAGAGTCAAACATCAGCGCGCAGGGTGCTTCCGCCGTGGAGGTGCTGGAGGAGATCCCTTCCGTGCAGGTTGACATCGAGGGTAACGTGAGTCTGCGCGGCAGCGAGAACGTGACCATTTTAGTAGATGGTCGTCCCACGAATCTCACCCTCGACCAAATTCCCGCCGACATGATTGAGAGCGTGGAAGTTATCACGAACCCTTCGGCGCGTCTCGAACCCGACGGCATGGCCGGCATCCTTAACGTGATTCTCAAGAAGAAGAAAGAGTCGGGATTCAACGCCATGTTACAGGCCGGCGGCGCAATGGCCTTTGTCTATCACGACAAGCACATCCCCTTCATCAGCGGCTACAACGCCGGATTCAGCTTCAACTACCGTTACGACAAAATCAACATTTTCTTCAACTACGGCTATCGCGGGCACGCGCACAAGAACGGTGGTACGCTCTGGCGTGACTCTTGGCACGATGCCGACAGCAGCCATCTCGAGCAGGACAACTTCGGCGAACACCGTGGCGGTTTCCACAACGCCAACCTCTCCTTCGACTGGTTCATCAACAAATACAACACCATCACCTTCGGCATCAGCGGAAATCTGGGTAACATGCGCAATATGAGTGCGCTCAACTCTTTGACATACAATTTCTTGGACAACATTAACGACACCACTTTCTTTTACGAACGTTACGGACAGAGCCGTCGCACGTTCAAGAGTATTGAGGCCAGCATCAACTACAAGAAGACATTCCTGACACCAGGGCGCGAGCTCACCGCCGACCTTTTCTTCACGCAGCGCGGCGGCACGGCCATCGACAGTTTCAACCAACACTCGTTCCTCGACGTTCCTGACTTTTTCCAGATGACCAACACCATCGAGCAGAACCGCAACGCCACCGCGCAGGTCGATTTCGTGACACCCGTCGGCAACGGCGGACGCATCGAGACCGGCTACAAGTTCTCCTACCGCGAGGTGGGGCAAGACTACTCGCTCTTCGACGGGCTGAACAGTGCTACCGCCACAGAGGTTCTTAACCAGCGTAACGACTTCACCTACTACGAGTTCCTGAACGCTGCCTACTTCATCTACTCCAACACGTTTTGGAAGAAGCTGAGTGTGCAGGCAGGCTTGCGCGGCGAAATCGCCAACACCATCTCTGACCTCCGCAGTGCGGATACGGCCTACCATTTCAACTACTACAGCCTCTTCCCCACCCTGCACGTCAAATACGACATCACGCCGAATCACACGCTGCAGCTGAGTTACTCGCGCCGCGTGTCGCGTCCGCGTATCCACCAACTCAACCCGTTCGTCAATTACTCCGACCGAGAGAACCTGTTTCAGGGTAACCCTTATCTGAAGCCCGAAATCGCCAACTCCACGGAATTGGGTTACATGTTCAACAAAAACGCCACCACCGTCACCCTCACCGCTTTCTACCGCTTGAGAACCAATATGATAACACGCTATACGGAGATCCTGCAAGATCCGGAAACCGAACGTTTCTACACGATGACCTCCTATCAGAATCTCAACAAAGGGCACAATTTCGGTATCGAAGGCTTCTTCAGCCAGCGGGTCAAGAAGGTGTGGAAGGTGAACGTTACCGGAAGTTTCTACCGCAACATCATCGAAAGCAACGACCTTCTGGACGAGAACCTCTCCCGCGACTGGGTGTGGACTTTAGGACTCGACCAGACCTTCACTGTAGGCAAGGATTTCGACATCCAGCTCAATTTCCGCTACCGTTCCCGCACCTTGACGGCCGGCAGCATGGGCTGGGGCACCGGCGGTGTTGGACAGGGCCGCCGCTCGCCAAGTTACCGTGCCAGCCTCGGCATCAAGAAAGGATTCTTTGACAACAACCTGATTGTCAGTCTGAACGTACGTAACCTGCTCTACTGGATTCCTGCCGTGCGTCGCACCGAGGTCGAGTCGTGGTCCGGTCTGAACGAACCTTCCGGCTACTACTCCTACAGTATCCGCGAGAACGACGGCAGCCGTATCTCCATCAACCTGACCTACAAGTTCAACAACTACAACAGCCGCAAGCAACGTATGAGTGAAGACGAGTACGGCGAAGGAGAAGGAGAATGATGCGGTTTACGGTTTACGATTTGCGGTTTACGATTTGTGACTATAAATTAAAGATATGGACAACAGATATCCTTTGACAGTTTTTCACGATAACAGGCCGGTAGTCATACGCGATGAAACGGAATGGGCAGATTTTGCTCAAGATTTCCATATCATTCACGCTGCCGGTGGCATTGTTCACAACGAAAACGGCGGAATCCTGATGATTTTCCGATACGGATGCTGGGATTTTCCCAAAGGTAAAGTCGAAGAAGGCGAAGACTGGGAAACGGCAGCCTTGCGAGAGGTGGAAGAGGAAACAGGAGTGCAAGACATCAGCCTGCAAGAGCCGCTTCCGAACACGTATCACACTTACACCCTGCACGATACGCCCATTCTGAAAATCACCCACTGGTACGCCATGCAGGCTCCGGAACAGTCGCTTGTCCCGCAAACCGAGGAGGACATCAGCCAAGCTGTGTGGGTAGCGCGAGAGGAAGTGGCGGAAAGGCTGCGCGATTCGTATTTGTCACTGAAGGAACTATGGGGGCAGTTAGCAGTTAGTAGTTAGCAGTTTATATGAAACGATCATTTGTTTTGTTGAGTGTCTTTTTCATATTAGCGGCGGGAAGTCTTGCTGCGCAAGACATTTCGGGCTACTGGGAGGGCAAAATCGCCGTGTCGAAAACGGATTCACTGACTGTCGGTCTGCAATTGGAGTATCGGGCCGACACGCTCTATGCCGAATTGGACAGTCCCGACCAATATTACTCGGGGCAGCCAGTCTCGAACCTGCGGTTCGTGGACTCCATGCTGTCGTTCCAAGTGCCGGACTTCAAGTTGAGCTACGAAGGGCGGATTTCCGTTGACGGACAGCGTTTTACAGGGGTGTGTACGCAATACGGGAAAAAGTTCGACTGCGTGCTTTCGCAGGGTGCGGAACGGAAGCTGTTCCCACGACCGCAGACGCCCGAACCGCCCTACCCTTACCTGACGGAGGAGGTCAACTTCCACGACCGCAGCGGCAAAAAGCCTCTGATTTTCGGGACGTTGACCCTTCCGAAAACGCAGCCTAAGGGGTTGGTTATCTTCATCAGCGGATCGGGGTGGCAGGACCGTGACGAAGCCATCTTTTCGCACCGCCCCTTCGCCGTCATCGCCGACACGCTCACCAAGGCCGGTTTCGCGACCTACCGTTTCGATGACTTCCCTGCGGCCATCTTCCGCAAATCCACCACCTACGATTTTGCCGACGGCGTGCGACTGATTTTGGACTCTTTGTTGCAACGCGGTGACCTTCAAGGACTTAAAATCGGTCTATTAGGTCACAGCGAAGGCAGTCTGGTAGCCAGCATGGTGGCGGCCGACGACCCGCGCATCAGCTTCACCATCCATCTTGCCGGAGTAGCGCAACCGTTTGAGGAAATCATGCTGTACCAAAGCGAGGCCATCATGCGCGTCTCCGGCGAAATGACGGAGAAGGAGATTCAGAACAGCATAGCTATCAACAAGCGGATTTACGAAGTCATCAAGAAGAGCAAAAGCAAAGAAGAGGTTTCAACGCGCCTCGCAACACTATGGGACAACCTGTCAGCACAACTAACTGATGAAGAAAAGGTCAAATACAACATGACCCCGGAGAACAAATTCACAGCCATTCAGACGTTCAGTACCCCATGGTTTTACACTCTTTTCCACATTAGCCCCCAAAAGTATCTGAAGAAGATAAAAACGCCCGTGCTTGCGATTTCTGGCGAAAAGGATTTGCAGGTAAAGGGAATTGAGACGTTCGTTAACATGCAGCGATACATGAAAGAGAATCCGAAGAGCGAGTTCCAACCGATGCCGGGGCTGAACCACCTGCTGCAGCCCTGCACCACGGGGAGCCCTGACGAGTATGGGCACATCGAAACGACAATCGCACCGGAAGTGATGGAGGGAATTGTGAGATGGTTGGGGGAATTTTGAGGCATGAATAGACGTCGAATTTTACGAATTTCGCGAAATATATTCTGTGGTGCCTAAATCCAAAAGCAAATAGCCCAAAGCCAAAAGCTAAAAGCCAACAGCTAAATTATCACATTTTATCAACAACAGCACTTCGCAATAATAGAATTTTATACCTTTGCCGTTTCATATTAATTGTGTAATCCAAACTCCAATAATATGCGGAAAGTTATACTATTGACGCTTTTAGCCCTCTTCTTCTGCGGCAGCGTTTTCGCGCAGGAGAACAAAACAGAAAAAAAGGGCAAGAAAAAACAGAAGACGGAGGCCACGGTTGACGGGGATAACCCTGCGGACAACGCCACCATTGTAAACGAGGACTCGGATGACGACATCGACAATGGTGGTGGGCAGTATGTGCCGAGCTTGCTCCACAGCAGTGCCGATGTTTATACCAACAACACCTCCTACACGTTCAGCATCGCCTACTTCCGGATGCGCGGCTATGACAACCGTTATCAGGGCGTTTTCGCCAACGGCTATGAGCTGAACAACATGGTGACGGGCCGTGCGAACTTCTCGCAGTGGGGCGGTTTGAACCACATCTTCCGTTATCCCGAAAACGTCACTGCTCTGAACATGGCGACCTTCGACTTCGGTGATATCGGTGGGGTCAGCAACTACAACCTGCGGGCCAGCAACTTCCGCAAGCAGGTGCGCGCGACCTACTCGCTTTCGAACCGCACTTACACCAACCGCATGATGCTGACGGGCAGCACTGGACTCACTCCCAGGGGATGGGCTTTCACGGGATCTTTGTCAGCACGTTTCGGCAATGAACTGGCCTACGTGGACGGCACATCCTACACGGGTTTTGCAGGCTTCGTTGCTGCCGAGAAGAAAATCAACTCCCAACATTGGCTTAACCTCGCGGCCTTCGCCTCTTACATCCAGCGCGGCATGCAGTCGAACTCCGTGCAAGAAGCATACGACCTTTTAGGCAACAACTACTACAACGCCAACTGGGGCTGGTATCAGGGCAAGCAGCGCAACGCCCGTGTGCGCACACAATGCGAACCCACGTTCCTGTTGACCCACAACTTCAACTCCGCAAACAACAAGATCAACGTGCAGACCACCGCAGGACTCTCCTTCGGATTCAACAACACCACCTCTCTCAACTGGTATGATGCCCAGGACCCGCGTCCGGACTACTACCGTTACCTGCCGAGCTACCAGATTGACGGCAAGGACACTGCACAAGCCTACTACGACGTGCTGGCTTTGTGGCAAAACAACGATCAAAGCTACACCCAGATTAACTGGGATCACCTCTATAATGTCAACCAGACGGCTGCGCTGCAAAACAAACGTGCCCAATACATGGTGGAGAACCGCCGCTACGACCAGCTGACGGGCGGTGTGAGCACCAACCTGAACTGGTCCATCAACGAGCACTGGAAACTCTACGCCGGCGCCTCCGTGAGCCACTTCAAACAGCACAACTACAAAACCATCGCTGACTTGCTTGGCGGTGCCTACTGGCTTGATGTCGATAAGTTCTCCGAAGGCGACTTCCCCGCCGACCAGAACGTGCAGTACAATGACCTGCTCCACATCGGCGACTCGCTCCACGAGGGCGACATCTTCGGCTACAACTACGACTACCACGTCTTCAAACAGAAAGTCTGGAGCATGGTGAAGGCCACCTATAATCACTGGGATTTCTACTTCGGGCTTCAGTTCGGCGCTTCGGAGCTGTGGCGTTACGGCCACATGCAGAACGGCCGCTTCCCCGACAATTCCTACGGCCGGTCGGAGACGCAAATTTATATGGACAACGGCGCGAGAGCCGGTGTCACCTACAAAATCAACGGTCGTAACTACATCGTGCTCAACGGCTTAGGCGAAACAAAGTCACCGAATATCCTCAACTCGTTCCTCTCACCGCGCATTAACAACAAATTCGTTGAAAACCTGACATACGAGACTGTCTTTTCCGGAGACCTCTCATACGTACTCAACTATCCGGTAATCAAGATGCGTGCAACCGTCTTCGGCACGAAAATCAACAATTCCACGCGGCTGATCAGTTTCTACAACGATGACATGTCAAGTATGGTCAACTATGCTATCTCAGGTATTGACGAGCTGCATGTCGGTGTGGAAGCCGGTGCTGAGATCAAGTTAGGCAGCATGTTCTCGCTGATTTTGGCGGGCACATGGGCTGACTACCGTTACACCGACCGCGCCCACGTGACGATGAACGCCGAGAACGGTGTCGATTTCGACGGGCAGATGGAGCGCACGGTCTATTGGAAGAACTTTCATGTGGCCGGCACACCGCAGGTGGCCGCTACCGGCGGACTCAAGTTCAACTACGACTACTGGTGGGTGAACATCAACTGCAACTGGTTTGACAAGATCTACTGCGATCTGAATCCCGAACGCAGAACATCCGCTGCCCGTGGCTCTTTAGACGAAGAGTCCGAGCTTTACCACCAGATCGCTGACCAGACACGCCTGAAAGGACAGTTCACGATGGATGTCTCCGTGAGCAAGTCGTGGCGCATCAAACACAAATACAACATCGGCTTCAACGCCAGCGTCACCAACCTGCTGAACAACAAGAAGCTGGTGACCACCGCTTGGGAGCAATACCGCTTCGACTACACCAATTATAACGTCAACAAATACGCTAACAAATATTATTACGCATTCGGAACCACGTTCTATTTGGGAATCAACTTCCAGATGTAGGCGATGAAACGATGAGACAATGAGAAAATAATTCATTGAGCGGCCTCGAAGAAGCAAGACGCACGAAGTGCTAATAACCCCACATAAGCGGAGCGCAATGTGGGGCTCCACCAAAAGAAAAAAATAATCAATATGAAAAAAATAGCGATAATAGTAATTGCACTCGCAGCCATCCTTACCGGCTGTAACCTGGAGCCCGATGTGGCCCCGATGCCATCCTTCGTCGGGGAGGCCAACACCACCATCGCCGAGCTGCTGGCCATGCACACCATCGGATCAGAGGATTCCTACGACTCCATTCCCGTGGGCTCTAACATCATCATCTGTGGTTATGTCACCACCTCCGATGAGTGGGGAAACAACTACAAGTACATCAACATAGAGGATGAGACTGGCGGCATCCAGATCAAGATTGACAACAAGGCTCTGTATCACAAATACAGTCTCGGGCAGAAACTCTACGTGAAATGCGACGGATTGGTGTTAGGCGACTACCGCAAGCTGCCGCAACTCGGGCTTTGGGCCAATGGATCCATGCAAGCCATCCCGTCTTTCAAGACGTACCTCTATATCTTCCCCGACGGTGCCCCCATGGGAGGGTTCAACCCCATTGACATGACCACTATCCCCGCCGCCAACAATATACCAGAGACTGACTACAACAGGCGTGTTAGACTAATAGGCGCCACTTTCGTGGAAGGCGGAATAGCCACATTCGCAGACCCTAACGCAGCCACCAGCCACGACATCAAGATGGCTGACGGTTCCACCATCACTCTGAGGACCAGCAACTACGCCACCTTCGCCAACGAGACGCTGCCTATTGGCACTGGTGAGATTACCGGTATCCTCACCCGCTACAACAACTATGTGCAAATCGTCATCAACAATCCTGGCGATTTGGTTGGATTTTCCATCCCCGTGGAACGGCAGACCGTCTTCAGTGTCAACTACGCCAACGCTTTCAACGAAGGTTGGAGCCAGACTGGCACTGGCAACGAATGGCAGACGATGGTCAACAGCAGCTTCAGCGGCTTCTACATCACTCCTGCAGCAAATCAAGACAAATACTTGGTTTCCCCGGCCATTTTCCTGGACAACACCGACAGTCCGGAGCTGAGCTTCATGCACCGCGCACCGCAAGGCTTTGATCCCGACGCGTTGAAGTGTTTCTACACCACCAATTATACTGGTGATGTACACACCACCCAATGGATTCCACTGCCGCTCACCGCTTCCAACGGTCTCACCACTTCTGCGAACGAGTATTTCATCCTCCCTGAAAGTGCCCAGACATCCAACTTCCGCCTGATGTTCCACACCACCTCCGCCACATCCGCTTGGTACCTGTCGGACATCAAGATCACGGGGTTGGTGCATTGACGTAAGACGTGCGACATAAAATCATACGACAAGTTGTTGAGCCAATCTAAAAGCCCCAAACTCCTAAGTCATACGTCATAAGTCAAACAAAATATTCAAACAGCAAAGAAAAAAACATATTATGAAAAAGATATCGATAATATTATCCATAATCGCAGCCATCCTCGCTGGCTGCAACCGATGGGAAGAACCGGAATTCACAGCCCCTGTCTATAATGGACCTGCGGCAAACAAGACCATCGCCGACATCAAAGCGATGCACCCGTCATTAGGCAACGGCACGCAGGACTCCATCTGCCGATACGATGAGCAGTTCATCGTGAAGGCCGTGGTGGTCAGCTCCGACGAAGGCGGCAACTGCTACAAATACCTGACTATACAAGACGTGACCGGCGGCATCGAAATCGCCATCGACCGTTCCAGCCTCTACAACGACTATCCCGTGGGGCAGACGGTCTATCTGAACTGTGCAGGGCTCATTGTGGGCGACTATCACAACAAGTACCAGGTCGGCTGGGTCTATCAGGGCTCCGTGGGCCGCATCGCGCCCGCCGCGCTTGACCGTTACTTGAGCAAAGAGGGTGCACCCGACTTGAACAACCCGCTAATATCACACCCTATCGAAATCAATAATGTAAGCCAACTCTCGGCCGAGAATGTGAACTGCCTTGTGAAAATCGACGGTTGCAAATTCGATGCTGCAGACAACGGACTGCCTTTGTCAAACAATGACTACACTACCGATCGCATCGTGACCTTCAACGGTGCCAGCTTAACAGTGCGCACCAGCAACTACGCCTACTTCCGCAACACCATTATCGACGCCAGTAAAGAATACTGTCTGTACGGCATTTTATCTGTCTATAACTCCACTTACCAGCTCACCCTGCGCACAAAAGACGACATCCAACTCTCCTCCGCTTCACAGATCGAGACGCTGGCAAACCTCACCTTTGATGAAAACTGTTTCACCACTGGTGGTTGGTCGCAATATCCCGACAACCAGGCGTGGAAATTCCAATCCTACGGCGGCGACAAGTTCGTCTATCACAACACCACCACGGAAAACTGCGACGACTGGCTTATCTCGCCGGAATTGGATCTCGGCAACATGTACGATGCCTTGCTCTACCTCGACCACCAGAACAATGTGGGCGGCAGTCCGGCAACGTATTACCAAGTCTATTACTCCACCACTTATAATGGCGGCACGTTCAATGAAAGTGACTGGAATCTCATCCTCCCGAACCTGAACATTTATCCGAGCAGTTTCGCTCTCAGCAATGCACTTGGTTTGAGCGACATCGGCAACCAGAAGTTCCGCATTGCGCTGCGCTACCACAAGAACGGCAGCGCAAATGGCTCACGCTGGTCCGTGCGCGGATTAAAGGTTGTGAAATAATGTCACGGGATAACAATTCCATCACTTTCACCAAAAGACACATCTAAAGTTTCCCTGCTGTAAACAGGAAAAGACATTCGATTCAAGGTCCATGTCAATTGCAACAAGACAAAGACATGGGCCTTGAATTGTTTTATAAATCCCCGAATAATCTCGTCACTGGGAGATCCCTGAAATTTTTAAATCCTGACTTTCATAAAAAAAGAGTATCTTTGCACGCTAATTTTGTACTATTGTTTTATGAAGATTGATAACCCTACTTACTTGTATGCCAGTTATTTATACGATTAATAATAAAAAATATATAAAATGAAAAACTTTGAAATTCACACGTTAGGATGCAAGCTGAACTTCAGCGAATCGTCGGCCATTGCCGCCGAACTGGAGAAGCGAGGCTGGTCACAAGGCGGTGTGCCTGAGATCATCATCGTAAACACCTGCGCGGTGACCGGCGCCGCCGAGAAAAAGACCCGCAATCTGGTCTCCAAGCTTCACCGTGAGAACCCGTTGGCCGCCATCATGCTTATCGGCTGCTACAGCACTCTCAAGCCCGAACTGCTTGAGCGCTGGGCCGGCGTGGACAAGGTCTTCGGCAGCAGCAACAAGATGAGCGTGGTGGATTACGTGGTCTCCCGCGAGATTAAACCCTCGCCCAATTTCTTCGCCACCTACTCCATCAACGACCGCACCCGCTCGTTTCTCAAAATCCAGGACGGATGTAACACCCACTGCACTTACTGCACCGTGTGGATCGCCCGCGGCAAGAGCCGTAGCGACACCATCGAGGGCGTGCTCAAGAACATCAAAGAGATCGCCGACCAAGGGGTGCACGAGGTCAACCTCACCGGTGTGAACATCGGCGACTTCGGTCGCGGCACCAACGAGGATTTCACCAAACTCCTCAAAGCCATCGTCAAGCAGAAAGCCATCGAGCGCGTGCGTATCTCTTCTCTCGAACCCGAACTGCTCACCGATGACATCATCAAGCTGGTGGCCAAAAACGACATCCTGATGCCGCACTTCCACCTGCCGCTGCAGTCTGGCTGCGACCGCATCCTCAGCGAGATGCGCCGCCGTTACACTACCGCCCAATATGCCGAAAAGGTACAGAAAATCAAAAAGTTAATGCCTGATGCCTGCATTGCCTGCGATGTCATCACCGGTTTTCCCGGCGAGACCGACGAGGAATTTGAGGAAACCTACAACTTCCTCTCCGAGCAACCCCTCAGCTATATGCACGTCTTCAGCTACTCACGCCGCCCCCGTACCGCCGCCAACATCATGGAAAACCAGATTTCCGAGGATGTCAAGGACGAGCGCACCCAACGCCTCATCGCCCTCTCCAACGAAAAGAAACGCGCCTTCTACGAACAGTGCGCCGGCCAAGAGCGCCCCGTGCTGGTGGAATCCCAAGTGAGCGACGATATGCTCTCCGGCTTCACCGACAACTACATTCGAGTGCAAGTGCCTTACAGTGAAGATATTATAAACACTATCCAAACCATCACTGTAGATCCATGCCGCACCGTGTTATAAGACTGAGGAACGGTCTTAGACTGCTGCACATCCCCACCGCGTCCCCCATTTCCCACTTCGGCATCCTCATCGATGCCGGTACGCGCGACGAACCCGGACAACATCCGGGATTGGCGCATTTTGTGGAACACACCATCTTCAAGGGGACTGAAAAGCGTAACGCTTACCGCGTCATCAACAGGATGGAGAGTGTTGGCGGCGACCTCAATGCCAGCACTTCCAAGGAGGAGACCGATTTCTACGCCTCTTTCCTCTCCCCTGACTACCCCCGCGCTGTCGAGCTTCTCGCCGACATCTTCTTCCATGCCAAATTCCCGCAAAAGGAACTCGAAAAGGAGAAGACCGTCATCTTTGAGGAGATTAATTATTACAACGACAGTCCATCAGAGCTGATCTTCGACGACTTTGAATCGCTGGTGTTCTGTCAGCACGACATGGGCAAGAACATCCTCGGCACCAAAGAGAGTGTGCAAAAGATTCACCGTGAGGATATTATGGCCTTCACCACCGAAAACTACACTTTGGAGAATGTGGTATTGGCATCCGTGGGCAATATCGCCACCGAGAAGTTGGTGCGGCTCTGCGAGAAGCACTTCGGTGACGGGAGAATCAAGGAAGGCACCCGCCAACGCGTACCCTTCCGCGATTATCGTCCGCAGACACGCAATGTCCGTAAAAACACATCCCAGACCAATGTGCTCACCGGCACCCTTGCCTACGACATCCGTCATCCCAAACGCATCCCTTTCATGCTGCTAAACAACATCTTGGGCGGGCAAGGGCAAAATACGCGGCTCAACATGAGCGTGCGTGAGAAAAAAGGGTTGGCCTACACTGTCGAGTCCTACTTCAACCCCTTTTCCGACTGCGGGCTGTTTTCCGTCTATTTCGGCTGCGACGCCCACGAGCGCGACCACTGTCTCCACATTGTCATGCGCGAAATAGAGAAGTTGAAACAGAACAAGTTGGGGTCACTGCAACTCTATTACGCCAAGAAGCAATACATCGGACAGCTTGCACTTGCACAAGAGAGCAAGCTCAACGAACTGCTCGCCGCCGGTCACCTCGCTCTTTTCTACGACGAGGTGGGCGACATGAATGAGAATATACAGACACTTGAGGCGATTACTGCTGAGGAACTCTGCGACACCGCCAACGAAATCTTTGACTTTTCCCGTTTTTCCACTCTCATATTTGACCCAGAAGAAGAAGAATGATTTCCCTGTATTCCAAGAATTTAGAAAATGCTGTCAACGAGATCTCCAAGCTGCCGGGCATCGGGAAGCGCTCTGCGTTGCGGCTTGCACTGCATCTTGTCAAACAGGATGAAGCCAACGTGACACTGCTCACCGACCGTATCAACAAGCTGAAAAGCGAGGTGGTCTTCTGCAAACGGTGCCACAACATCTCGGACCACGAAATCTGCGACATCTGCGCCAACCCGAAGCGTGACAGCGGGGTCATCTGCGTGGTGCAGGACATCCGCGATGTCATCGCCATCGAGAACACGCACCAATATCAAGGGGTCTATCACGTCTTAGGCGGGGTCATTTCCCCGATGGACGGCATTGGCATCCAGCAGCTCACTATCCAGCAGCTTTTCGACCGCGTGGAACAAGAACCCGTGAAAGAAATCATCCTGGCACTGCCCGCCACCGTGGAGGGCGACACCACCAATTTTTTCATCTACAAAAACATCCAGGGCAAAGTCCCGACCATCACCACCATCGCGCGCGGCATCGGCGTGGGCGAGGAACTCGAATACGCTGACGAGGCGACGTTGGGACGGTCGATCATGGCGAGGACGGAGTTTGAGAGGGCGTACGGACGGAATGACGAATAAGGAGGAGTTATTTTAATTCTGAATTATGAATGCTGAATGCTGAATAATTATACCGACAAGATTATGATTCTGCTTTGGGTTTTAACTGATTCTTTAGATTTTGACGAGCTGTTAGAATAATGGAGGCGAGAATTCTATTGATTTCAAGATTATCCCTATACATACTTTCAAAAATACTTTTGTTTATATAGCCACTTTCATACAACAGTTCCAGCCAATAACATGTCTCTTCTGCTTCTTTCTGCGCGACACTCATTTTTGCTATAAAATCAGGTTTTGTCTGACCTCGAACACCCTCACGAACATTTGCCCCTATACTTGTACCACTTCTCAGAACTTGTTTCGATATCACATACTCCCGCTTTTCCACACACAAGTACTTATACATATTAATAATTCTCAAAGCAAAATCCTTACTCTTTTTCACAATCACATTCTCTGTTTCCATTTATTATCTATTTTGTTAAACATACTTAAATAACGAAAAACAAATAGGAATATTGCATCCTCACAAAAAAAACATTTAACATTCTGTATTCATCATTCTACATTCTACATTCTTCATTCTTCATTCAACATTCAACATTCAGCATTCAGCATTCAACATTCAGCATTCAACATTCAACATTCAACATTCAACATTCAGCATTCAGCATTATGAGACACTACAACTTCAACGACATCGCCCCCCGCAAGGGCACGTATTGCGTGAAACACGACATGACCCCGGAGGTTTTCGGGACGGACGACCTGCTGCCGATGTGGGTGGCGGACATGGACTTCAAGACGCCGGATTTCATATTGGAGGCGATAAGGAAGCGCTGCGAGCATGAGGTTTTGGGTTACACCTTCGCACCGGACGGCTACAAGATGGCCGTGCTGAACTGGTTCCAGAAACGGTACGGCATCGCCACGAAATGGAACCGCATGCGTTTCGTTCCGGGCATTGTGCAGGGCATCGCTTTCGCGCTGCAGACATTCACACAGCCGGGCGACAAGGTGCTGATCACCACGCCCGTCTATCCGCCCTTCATCAACGTGCCGCACCGCACGGGAAGAGTGTTCGTGAGCAGTCCGTTGAAAACCGTGAACGGCCGTTTCTCTTTCGACTTCGAAGACTTCGAACAGAAATCCGAGGGATGCAAGCTGCTGATATTAAGCAATCCGCACAATCCTGGCGGGACCGTATGGACGAAAGAGGAATTGTCGCAGGTGGCCGACATCTGCCTGCGCAAAGGCGTGTTGGTCATTTCCGACGAAATCCACGCCGATCTCACCTACCCGCAGTTCCGGCACACCTCTTTCTCTACCGTTTCAGAAGCCGCCGAACGGAACTCGATTACTTTCTTCGCGCCGAGCAAAACCTTCAATATGGCGGGATTGGCGTCGTCGGTGTGCTATGTGGCTGACGAAAACATCCGCAAGGAATTTTTCGGTTTCCTTGACCACAACGAATTGTCTTTGGGCCACATCTTCGGATATTATGCGGCGGAGGCCGCTTTCGCACACGGCGAGGAGTGGTTGCGGCAGCTGTTGGATTATCTCCAGGGCAATATCGACGTGGCGGAGCAATATTTGCGGGAGCATTGTCCCGAAATCACCTTCATGCGTCCGGAAGCCTCTTTCCTGCTGTGGATGGACTTCCGCGCATGGAACCTTCCGCAGAAGGAGCTGGTCCACAAGCTGGTCTATGATGCGAAAGTGGGTCTGAACAACGGCACGGACTTCGGTGCCGAAGGCGAAGGGTTCATGCGGATGAACATCGGCACAAATCGCGAGACCGTATTAGAGGGATTGCGGAGGATCTGCTCTGTTAAGAGTTAATAGTTAAGCAGTTAGCAGACGCGCGAAGCGCAGTATGAGGATAAAAAAAACCGTTCTGACGAACGGTTTTTTTGGTGCCCAGGACAAGAGTCGAACTTGCACGGGAGTACTCCCACTACCCCCTCAAAGTAGCGTGTCTACCAATTCCACCACCTGGGCTCAAAGGCGCGGCAAAAATACAATTTTTTTGATATGGTGTACCACTTTCAAAAAAAAAAAATTTCATATCAAAAAAAATCGTATATTTGCCGTCTAAAATTATTATAATGGCTCAGAAGAAGGTTTTATTCATCACACCAGAGATATATCCCTATTTTCCCGAAGGGTACATCTCCAACATCTGCCGCTTTCTGCCGCAAGGAATACAGGAGCGAGAGAACGAAATCCGCACATTCATGCCGAAATTCGGCTGCGTAAACGACCATAAGCACATGCTCCACGAGGTTATCCGGCTGTCGGGCCAGAACATCATCATCGAGGACACCGACCACCCTTTGATCATCAAGGTCGCCTCCCTGCAGAATGTCCGCATGCAGATTTATTTCATCGACAGCGAGGACTTCTTCAAGCGGAAAACCCAATACTACGATGCAGAGGGTGTATTCTACCCAGACAACGATTCGCGGGCGATCTTCTACGCAAAAGGTGTCATCGAAACCGTCAGGAAACTGGGCTGGGACCCCGATGTCATCCACTGCCACGGCTGGATTTCGGCCTTGGTGCCTTTGTTCGTCAAAACCGTCTATAAGGACGATCCGCTATTGCAGGGCACACAGGTGGTCTTCTCCATCCTCCCCGACGAGTTCCCCGACAAATTCTCCCCCAACTTCGCAAAAAAACTAAAACAGACCAACATCCCCACTTCCGGCCTCAAGCATTTCCGCAAACCCGGCTACGACCAGATCATCCAAGCCGCCATCGACTATTCCGACGGCGTGGCGCTCACCAAAGACATCAAGAAAAAGCTTCTCACATACGTTGAGAAATCCGGCAAACCCGTACTTCAGCATCCCGACGACGACAACTACGTGGATATGTACGATGAATTTTACGATGAACTTTTGGCTTCCAAAGCAAACGAATCCTATTAATGAAAAAAATCCTTATATGCACCTTAGTGCTCCTGACGTGCATCGTGCTCTGTTCCTGCAAAGATGAGCACACCCCTATAGGCGAGGACATCCTGGGCAACCTTGTGGACACCGAGTTCACAGACACCATCACCCTGCAGGCTTATTCCTTTTTGGAGGACACGGTTAACACCACCAACACCTCCGCAAACATTCTCGGACACTCCTTCGATCCGGTGTTCGGCAAGAGCAGCGCTGGCATTTACACCCAGCTGGCCCTCAGCGGTTCCGCTGTCAACTTCGGAGACCACCCCGTCATCGACTCCCTCGTCCTGACATTGCAGTTGTCCGGATACTACGGAGACACGAACTCGTACGTTGGAATCCGTGTCCACCAGCTCAGCGAAGCACTGGATTCACAAGCGCAATACTATCAGAACAGCACCGTAAATTACGATCCCACACCTCTTAACTACAACCTTACCGGCTACACAATCCGGCCTTCCTCTACAGTTGTTGTCGATACCAGCGTGCTCGGCGCACACTTGCGCGTCCGGCTTTCCGACCAATTCGGACAATATCTGCTCAACCACCAGAACGACCTGAACAACCAGTTTCAGAATTTCTTAAAAGGCTTGTATATCGAAGCCGTTTCGCACACGGGCAACGACGGTTATATGTTGTTAACGAATATGACAAGTGCTTTGAGTGGGATGACACTCTATTACCACAGTGAAGACGGGCAAAAACAGCGTTACACCTTCGCCTGTTCCGACAACTGCGTCCGATTCACCCATATCGACCATACTTATTCCTCGTCAGGAAGCTCTGATTTCATCCAGGAAGTATTACAAGGGCAAGCCTCGCTGGGAGACAAAGTGTTGTTTATTCAAGGCGGAGGAGGCGTGAAGACACGGATAACTTTCCCCTACTTGGAAAACACTTTCGCGAAATTCAACAACAGGGTTTTCATCCACCGTGCCGAACTGGTTATCACCAATGCGCAACCTGACGAGAAGATCTTCGTCCAACCCACCATCCTTACCCTGCAAGGGATCAGGAAATCTGATAATGCTATCCGGTTCCTGCCCGATGATGATTATTACACCAATGCCAACTATTTTGGAGGCACATACGACGCCTCCAAGTCGGAATACCGCTTCCGGATAACCAAATACGTTCAACAGCTCATTCTCCAACAGGGAGACTGGAGCAACGCCGTGAATCTTATCGTCCGTGGTTCTGCCGTTCGCCCACACAGACTTGTCTTGGATGGCACAGACACGGTATCCCCTACCCGGCTCCGACTTGAAATCACCTATTCGACATATTAAAATCATTATAAATCTTATTCATTATGTGCGGAATAGTAGCATATTTAGGGAACAGGGAGGCTTACCCTATTCTTATTGAGGGGTTGCGAAAACTGGAATACCGCGGCTATGACAGCGCGGGAGTTGCCCTGATGCAGGGCAACACCATACAAATGTATAAGAAAAAAGGACGGGTGGACGAATTGGACAGCTACTGCGCATCCAAAGACAGGCATGGTAATGCCGGAATAGCCCACACCCGTTGGGCCACGCACGGCGAGCCCAATGAGGAAAACGCTCACCCGCATGTTTCGGAAGACGGCACGATTGCACTGATACACAACGGTATCATCGAAAACTATCTAAGCCTCAAGAAAGGGCTCTTAGCGGAGGGTGTCACTTTCAAAAGCGAAACGGACACAGAAGTGCTTGTCCATCTGATTCGCCGTGTGCAGGAAAAAGAACAAGTATCCCTTCCCGACGCAGTGATGCTGGCTCTCAGCATGGTGGAAGGCACATACGCCCTGGCAATATTGTCCGTTGACGACCCCGACCAGCTTGTTGTCGCCAAGAAAGGCAGCCCGCTGCTCATCGGCACGGAAGGGAACGAATTCTTTGTCGCCTCCGACGGCGCACCTATCGTCGGATTCACCCAAGATGTCGTCTATCTAGATGACGGCGACGTAGGCGTGCTCCGATTGGGACAACCCATAAAGATCAAAAACATCAACGACGAGCAGCACCTGCTGAAACGTCCTTCTTTCCACAAGCTTGAGCTCACGTTGGAGCAGTTGGAGAAAGGTGGTTTTGACACGTTCATGCTGAAAGAGATCTTTGAGCAGCCCAAAGCTGTTCGCGACAGTATGAGAGGCCGCATTAACTTGAAAAAAGACGTGGTGTCCCTCGGCGGAATCATCGAATACGAACAGAAGATGCTGAACGCCAAGCGATTCATCATTGTGGCATGCGGAACTTCCTGGCATGCCGGTCTGGTGGCCGAATACATATTCGAAAGCCTTGTGCGCGTGCCTGTAGAGGTGGAATATGCTTCAGAATTCCGTTACCGTAATCCCATCATCCACGAAGATGACGTGCTGATCGCCATTTCCCAATCCGGCGAAACCGCCGACACACTGGCTGCCGTTGAAATCGGGAAGAAACACGGAGCCACAGTCATCGGCATCTGCAATGTGGTGGGCTCCACCCTGGCGCGCGAGACCATGGCGGGGTCCTATACTCACGCCGGTCCGGAAATCGGTGTCGCATCCACCAAGGCCTTCACAGCACAAGTGACAGTCCTCGCCCTTATGGCCCTTAGTCTGGCCAAAAAGAAGGGTACTATTTCGAAATCCGAATACCATAAGCTGATAAGCGACCTGGAGACCATACCCGAAAAAATCAGCCAAGTTCTTGAGCAGGAGCAACACATCCAACGCATCGCCCAGTATGTGGCCACGAGACCCAATGCGCTGTTCCTTGGCCGCGGCGTGAACTACCCCGTAGCGCTGGAGGGTGCTCTGAAGTTGAAGGAGATCTCCTATATCCATGCCGAGGGCTATCCTGCCGCAGAAATCAAGCACGGCCCTATTGCTCTGGTGGACAACACAATGCCTGTCATCGTCATCGCCACCGAACAAGAGACCTACGACAAAGTGGTCAGCAACGTGCAGGAAATCATCGCACGGAAAGGAACCATTATTTCTGTGGTCACGGAAGGCGATACCGCTGTCAAGAAAATGTCAAAATTCTGCATCGAGATTCCCAAAACCGAAGAGTTGCTCACTCCGCTGGTGGCATCCGTGCCTTTGCAGCTGCTGGCCTATCATGTGGCCGTCATCCGCGACTGTGACGTCGATAAACCGCGCAATCTGGCCAAATCCGTTTCGGTTGAATAAGCTATTTGGCCGTCAGACAAAGGCTTTCCATCATCAAATTTCAACTACCGGCTGTTGGCAAAATATATTTTCAAACAGGGTTGAAAGTATCAAAAAAAAATGTATTTTTGCCGCTCAAAAATTAGAAGTGTAAATATAACAATTAAAAGAAGATAACAATGTCAAGAGTTTGCGAAATCACAGGGAAAAAAGCGATTGTGGGCAACAATGTTTCTCACTCTAACATCAAAACGAAACGGAAATTCAACCCCAATCTGCATACCAAGAAGTTCTATGTTCCTGAACTGGACGAGTGGATTTACCTCAAGGTCTCCGCACATGGTATGCGCAACATCAACAAAAAAGGCATCTATCAATGTCTGATTGAAGCCAGCGAGAAAGGTATTTTATAATCTTTTCCGTTGATGGACAAAAAAAGGACTGCTGTTTCCATACAGCAGTTTTTTTTTGTCAGACACAATAAAAAAGACATATATACGTATAGTATCTATGTTTGAAAAATTGAGGCGAAACATACTACTGCTTATTATAACAATCTCTCTTTCAGCATCTTGTTTAGCACAAAATGCTGTCGTAAAGGGAATTGTACACGATAATTCCGGCGAACCGATTGAAAACGCCGTCATTCGCGGCACCGACTTCGACCAGCAGACCATCAGCAACGTACATGGGCAGTTCAGCATTTCTGTCCCCGCAAACCGCGACATCAAACTTCATTTCCAATCCTTGTGTTGTAAAGACACAGTGATTTCCTTCCGATTGAAGCCGAAGGAGACTGTCAATATAGATGTCAACTTGCAAATTTCGGGTGACGTGGTGGAAGAAGTGGTCATCCAAGGGGAAAAAAGTGCCCTGGGGTATGTGCAGGTGAACCCGAAGCTGTCATTCCAGCTTCCCTCTCCCACCGGCGGTATGGAATCGCTTATCAAAATGCTGCCAGGCACTGCTTCCAACAACGAACTCAGCGCCCAATACAACGTGCGCGGCGGCAACTTCGACGAAAATCTGATCTTCGTGAACGGCATCCAGATTTACCGGCCGTTTCTCGTTCGCAACGCCCAGCAGGAAGGACTCAGCTTCATCAACAGTGACCTTACCGGCAACGTGATGTTTTCCGCTGGCGGGTTTGATGCCAAATACGGTGACAAGATGTCTTCCGTGTTGGATGTCACCTACAAGGAGCCCACACGTTTCGGCGGCTCCATATCGGCGAGTCTCCTCGGCGCCACCGCCCACGCCGAAGGCAAGGTCAACAACTTCTCCTTCCTCATCGGACTTCGTTTCAAGTCAAACGCCTATCTGTTGAAATCCATGGAGACCTCGGGAAACTACAAACCCCGTTTCTTCGATAGTCAGTTCCTTTTGAAATGGGATCTTACCCGCAAGTTGTCCTTGAGTCTCCTGGGGAACGTCTCCTATAACTATTACCTTTTCCAACCTGACAGCATAAGCACCCGCTTCGGTTCCATCGGCGATCCGGAGATGCTGCGCGCATTTTATGAAGGGCAGGAAGTGGACCGCTACCAGAACTACTTAGGGGGCCTTACACTTCGCTACCATCCCAACGAGAAGAATGACATCAGACTGATTCTCTCTTCATACTATGCCAAGGAGAGTGAGACTTACGACATTCTGGCCCAATACTGGCTGAACGAAATCCGGTTTGGTAGTGATGGAAATGCTGAAGTCGGCGACCAACTGGGCTATGGAAGCTATTTGGAACACGCCCGGAACCATCTCACATCGGTAGTGTCGGCTGCCAATCTGCGAGGAGAACACAAGCTGCCATTCCACAATCTCCTGGAATGGGGCGTTAAGGCGCAAAACGAATACATAAGAGACAACATCAAAGAATGGACGATGATCGACTCTTCAGGGTTCACGCTTCCATACATCCCAACTGCGCCCGGTGAAATAGTTGTCCCTGGCGATCCTGCCCGAGTGCTCGACTTCGGCGATGGCAACTACCTTAACGCCAACAATCTGCTGAACACCTGGCGGTTCACGGGATATATCCAGGACACTTGGAACATTGATGGCGACAGTCTGAACCGTTTTACCCTCACTGGTGGTCTGCGCTACCATTTCTGGACCTACAACACCAAGGAGTTCACTGTGTCGCCACGGCTGGCATTCGTCTATAAACCGCGATGGAGACATGACTGGCGGTTCAGCATCCGCACCGGACTCTATTACCAGCCCGCCTTCTATCGTGAGATGCGCTACGCTGACGGCTCGCTCAACCCCGACATAAGGTCGCAACGCTCCGCACAAGTGGTGGCTAGCACCGAATACCGTTTCAACTTGTGGCGCAGACCGTTCAAGTTCTCGGCAGAGGCGTACTACAAACACCTTGACCGCCTGATCACCTACAACGTCAACAACGTGCAGATTATCTACAGCGGCGAAAACAACGCCAAAGGCTATGCCACCGGCATTGACATGCGCATCAGCGGCGAGTTCGTGCGCGGACTGGAATCCTGGTTTTCCGTTTCGGTGATGAAGACTATGGAGGACGTAATCGGCGACTACCGGACTGATGCGAACGGCAATCAAATAGAAGTCGGATACATCCGCCGGCCCACCGACCAGCGTTTGCAGTTCAACCTCTTTTTCCAAGACCACATCCCGAGTTTCCCGCAATTCCGTGTTCACTTGAACTTCGTGTTTGCAAGCGGTCTTCCCTACGGCCCCCCGAAAATGGCCCCCGCCTGGCGCGTGTTCAACAGTCCGTGGTACCGCCGCGTGGACCTCGGCCTATCCTTCATGCTTCTGGAACAAAGTCGCGACCGCATGAAGCACAAGTCCGCATTCCTGCGCAGCATCAAAAACGCCGGCATCTATGTGGAAGTGTTCAACCTGCTGGGCATTTACAATGTGTCGTCATACATGTGGGTGACAGACATTTACAACAACCAGCGCCCTGTCCCTACTTATCTGACAGGAAGGTTGATCAACGTGAAATTAATGGTGGAGTTTTAATTAATTATGAATGCAGAATTATGAATGATGAATAAAAAAGAAGACACTCTATTCATCATTTGATATAGCGCTGACAAAGCGTAAATTCCCGTTTAAATCTTTCATGGATTGGATTTCCCGCATTCCATGCTGTTGAAAGATTTCCTCAATCTCTTCGTGGAAGTCGTGGTATGTTTCCACATAGATCCGGCCGCCGGGGTTCAGCACACGCTCCCCTATCTGGGCAACTGCCTTATAGCACCACAACTTATCGTCATCAGGGACAAAGAGCGCTAATGACGGCTCGTAATCCGTGACATTGCGATGCATCGTGGCACGATCGGAGGCGGGGATGTAAGGAGGGTTGCTGACGATAACATCAAACCGTACACCATCGAAAGGCAGATGATCCGTGTCACGCATGTCGTGGCGGGCGAAAGTCACCCCTACCCCATTGCGTTGTGCGTTACTGCGGGCCACTGCCAAAGCATCTTCCGAAATATCTGTGGCAAAGAGTTCTGCATCGGGCAGCATCTTCGCTAAAGAGACTGCAATACAACCGCTGCCTGTACCGACATCCCAGATTTTCACACTTTGACCTTTACACAGTTCCACAACCCTCTGCACCAATTCCTCCGTCTCCTGACGGGGAATCAGCACCGCTGGAGAAACCTCAAACGGCAGGCCGAAAAACTCGGTCTCGCCCAACAAATACTGCACAGGGCAACCCTGAGAGAGTCGTTCCATATCGCGCTGAATGTCAACCAACAATGATTCGTCCACCGACTCGTTCCCGTGCAACGCAAGCTCATAACGCTCCATCTTCAGTTTCGCGCACAAATACACATTCGCAATCGCAGCCGCCTCACGTTCGTCGTAAAGCGGCTGCAAAGCGGTACGGATGGATGTTACTATTTCCTTAATTGTTGGCATTTGGGCGATGAAGGACGATGAGACGATGAGACGATGAGACGAGATGTTTGAGGAATAAGAAAGTACTACCCCAATAATTATCAATTATCAATTATCAATTTTCAATTTTCTCCGGAAAGTCCCTCCATGCCCATTTGTCCTTCACAACGCCTTTGTTCAGCAGCATGATGCCAGGGTTAGAGCGGATGGCGTCGCGCACCATAAACGGACCTGTTATCGGGTTGATGGGGTTGTAGTAAATCGGGAACTCGATACCGTATTTCTCGACAAATGCCGCGATTTCCTCTTCCGTGGAGTTGGTGATACCGACAAAGTCAACGCCCTTGTCCTGACAGGCTTTGGCAAGTGTAAGAGCCTTCTGCATCCCCTTCGCGTTAGCCTCGTTCAAGTCATGGACATACAGTATATACACGTCGCCTTCACGGTCGGTGGCAAAATAGTCGGGCGCATGGTCGGCGCCGTTCTCGTCAAGCATATTGAAGCCATCAATCTTGGCCTTCACCGCCTCCTTGAGGATCTTGTCCTCACGGGAGACATATTCGTTTTTCTCGTAGAAATCCTCTTCTTGGTTCATCAGTTCGTCTTGTGTGAGTCGGATCTCCTCGCCGGTCTCGTTGTTCTTATAGACGAAAATCACGTCCTTCTGCGCGGGCTGTGCCACGAAAACGGAAACATCCTTGCCCTTATTCCAGTCGCTCTTGCCAATGAACGGCAGATGATGGATGACGTAAAGCTGGAAGCAGACAGCTATGAGAGCGAACAACCCTACACAAAGCCACTGAGCCAACTCCGTCAGACGGCAATCGCTAATTTTCTTGCGGTTGAAGAACACGATAAGCGTGGGGATGATGAAGACCACATTCTTGAGGAACGTCGCTTTGTTGGACATCTCAATCACGTCTCCGAAACAGCCGCAGTCCTTCACGACCCCGAAATAGTGGATACCTTTGACCTCAAGATATTCGGCAATGGCGAGCCACATTGTCAGGAAGAAGAAGAAGGTCATGAAGATGAGATAGCCCCAAGCGGCCCACTGCACTTTGACACGGAACAGCAGCATACAGCCCAACACGAACTCACAAGCAATGGCCACCACCGCTGCAAACAGCGCGAGCGGATGCAGGAAACCCATGTGGAAGGAGACGAAGTAGTCGTTCATCGTCACCCCGAAACCAACCGGGTCAATGGCCTTCGTGAAACTGGAGAACAAGAACAGGCATCCCAACAGGATGCGGATTATTTTTAGCCAAATGGGTTCTTTATTAATCATATTTTCTTTTTTTAGGGCCAAGGGAATAGGGCCAAGGGCCAAGTTAAAAGGTATTAGGTATAGAGGATACGCTGTTCCCCATTATCAATTATCAATTATCAATTATACATTATACATTACTATCCCTCTTTTTCAAGAATGAGGCGGATGAGGCAGAACATGGCGTAATTAATCATGTCGTAGTAGTTGGCGTCGAGGCCTTCGGAAACGAGGGTGTTGCCGTGGTGGTCTTCGATGGACTTGGTACGGTAGATTTTCATGAGGATGATATCCGTGATGGAGCTGATGCGCATTTGTCGCCAAGCCTCGCCATAGTCATGATTCTTGTTCATCATCAGGTCTTTGGCGGCATGGATATACTTGTCGTAAAGAGCCGTCACGGCCTTCACATCCATCTCAACCTCTTCTTGCGACCCTGCCACGCCGACTTCCAGCTGGATGAGAGCCATCACGCAATAGTTGACAATCCCCACGAATTCGGGAATAATGCCTTCAGCCACTTTTGCTTCGCCCTTTTCCTGGATACTGCGGATGCGGTTGGCCTTGATGTAGATTTGGTCAGTAAGCGACGGCAGGCGCAGAATCCTCCACGCCGTGCCGTAATCAATGGCCTTATTGCAGAAAATCTCCCTGCAATAAGCAATCACTTCTTCGTATTGTTCAGCCGTATTCGCCATTATCTCTTTATAATTTTGAGGTTCTGGGTTTGGTGGTTGTCAAACGTGATTTGCAGCAGATAGAATCCGGCAGGCACGTCGTTCATGTTCAACTGGTAGCGGTTTGCGGCGGCAAGATTCACAGCCTTCACCACGCGACCGTTAAAATCATACAGGACAATCTTCTGCGCCGGGGTTTCGCTTTCAATGTTCACCCACTCGCTGGTCGGGTTCGGGTAAACGGTGGCGCGCACCAACTCATAATCGTCCAACCCCACATTAGTGGGATCCGTCAAATCCTCTATCACCATAATGCCAACGAAAGGCAGGCTCACTTCGTCTATCCAAACACAGTCGCTGCCAGAAGCTTGGGAATAATCCTTTTCGTAGGAGAACTTAATTGTGTGCGTGCCAGCTGGGATTTCCGTGGAAATGAAAGTCCATGTGACATTACCATCAGCTTGATCCACAGGATTATTATCCACATAAAGGAAAAATTTGTCGTAACCAGCCTCGGAACTCACTTTCCTGTAATAAGACAAGGGAGCGGCAGATGGTGTCGATACAGAGATGGACATCTGGGACTTGGCCTGGTTAGGCAGGCTTTGGGCTGACCGGGCTGAATAGTTGCCGGAATGCGCAGACGATGCGATAACCCATGGGTAGTTGTTCATTGTCCAGTCATACTGGGAGAAGTCACCGCTCTCAAAACCATCAAAATCAGCGCCGACCACAAAGGACAAAGTATCTATGACATGAATATTGTCGTATGAAATATGGTAATACAAAGGAACTATGGATTTTGCGGGTACAGTGTCGGCAATTTGAACATGGAATGAATTTTCCACAACAGCATCCGGAAGCATTCCGTTAAGAGAATGGAGGTCGGTGAGGACACGGACACCCGAGTAGTTGCAGGTCAGGTCAACAGAACCTAACGTGACGGCGGCATGACCCCTGTTCTGGCTCTTGAATGTAAACAAGACGTCGTCTCCAGCCGTATAGTTCATCACGGGGGTATTATTGACAGTCGTAGTGTATTCCTCCAAGGTGATTTTCGGCAGTTTAACCCTGACATTCACGTCACGGTTGATGATGGTGTCGGGCCAATGGATGGACAGGGTGAAAGGAAGATTCACAAAATCTTCGGAAGCGGGCATCACAAAAGAGAAAGCGTTGTTACGGCTCTCTGTACCATTCACGGCGATGTCTCCCACATAGACGGAATCCTGAAGCATTGTCATTGGCGTGTTTGGGGTAAGCGTGGCATAGACCGCAGTTGCATTAGAAATGCCCACATTGGAGAGCGAAAGGTTAATGCGAACCGTAGCGCCCTCGCTGAACACGGTGTTTTCTGCCACTTCCACGGCGGTGGGAACAACGTAAGGACCGCTTGGTGCCTCCACCCTGACATTCTGGAAATAAGGTATGTAGTTCTGACCCAAAGCCACAAGTTCATACGCACCGGGATCGAGCGAGGACGGGAAGTTTAAGGTAACATCACCGTAAGCATCCGCAAAAGCAGAAGCCACAAGATTTGAATTGCGGGTGAGTGCCACGTATGCATACGGAGCCACCAGCACCTGATAACTGGTATTGCTGGTCGTAATCGTCGAATCGGCATTCACCGTCATCGTGGAGGGCATTCCCAGATAGACACGTACGGAGGGATCCCCGAAGCAGTGGTATATTTCCCAATAATATTGCTTTGAATCTGACGAGGAAGCCTGCACGGTCATGTTGCCACCCGTCAATATGCCTCCGATGGTGGAAGCCCATACGCTGTAATCCTCGTTATGGGTGTGGAACACCTTATCATACATACCCAGCGAATTTGCCATGTAAGAGGGACTGGCCGTGATATTGCTGCGGTAGCCGACAGCCCAGTAGAAATCTTCACCCCAGTAGGTGTTGTTGGAGGCGCCGATATAACCCATGGCACCTTTTTTCTCAGCGCGCAACAAGGCTTCAGCGAAACACTCGGAAGTTTTGAAATTACCCGACTGGCAGCAGTTGCCAATCATCAGTCCATATTTGTTCGTGTTCTGCAATTGATACACCTGTGAGACAGTGAACTCTGGATCCGCCCAGCAATCTTCACCGCCGTGGGCCGTGTAGTTCGTCCAGCCAGAACCTGCGCTGACTTCGGAACGAATTAGACTGGCCTGTGAGGAGCAATTGTACAGATGGGCCATCACATTGGTATAACGAGGGTTATTTATGTTGATATAGTTGTTGTTGATATAATTAACTTGACCATTGGCATGGGTGGGCGCCCAATAGGAATCCGTGCCGGCAATCAACACAGCGTTACCGAGATAAGAAGGATCCGGCATGGAATACTGCTCGTACATCAGGATTTTCTCTATCTGATTGGAGAGCTGCTGGTTGTTAGTGGCTGAAAGACGGCCATAGTAGCAGTCAGGCAGAAAATCGCTGCCGGAAAGGGTGGCATAGTAAAGGTCTGTGATGTGGTTTTCTCCGGTCTGGCTACTGAAAGCCGGCAACTGCTCGCGGTCGCCAAGAAGAAGAATGTACGTGGGAGCGGGATCCTCCTCCGTGGCATTGTTATACTTGTTTTGGATAAAGTTCTTGATGGACGTTGTGGTGGAGCCCACACTTGCGTCGTTGGTGAAAACCACCTCCACAATATAGCCCAGACGTCTCTTCCATGCCACAAATTCAGCCAAATCTTCGTTTTCCGCAAACATAGGGTTGCCGATAATCAAATATTTGATCGGAGTGCCCTGAAATTCAGAACGTTCCGCCTGTGACTTATTGATGATCAAATCATTGTTCAGAGAGAACATCGGAGAGGCATATTTCTGCAATGAGGCGGTGGCTGACATATCAGCGTTCACGAAAGTGAATTCCACATCAACACGGCTGTAAATCCTGAACTTGTTGGTCACCGGATTATATTGTACCGGCGACACGAACACATTGGCAAGGGCGGCATCGCGCCTTACACCAGCTTTCTCAACGCTCACCAAAGGAAGAGCATAGAAAGCGTCGGTGCTGTAAATGTTCTGGTCGTATGCGAACGGAGGAACGGTTCCGTTCTTCACGGCAGAGACCTGTGTAGGAAACACAGGGTGAGAAACACCCAACTCAGCGGCGTCATAGTCGCGATACTGCGAGTTGACCACTGTGGCGACCACCGACTCGCATACAGGAATCTGCAACAGTTTGCTCAGCTGCGGGAGCTGCGGTGCACCTGGAACATAAGACGAGCCGTAATCGGGTAGCGAAATCGCTGAGAAATCGCCTTCCGGCACGGAAACGTTTTCAACGGAAAGTATCCCCGTAGTAAAGGAAATTGACACTTTCTGATACGAATTCTGCGAAATCTGGAAACTTTGCGCCCCTAAGAAAGGACAAACGGCCAAAAAGACCATCCATGACAAAAATCTTCTCATAATGCTTATTATCTTTTTTACTCAAAATTTCAAGGAGGCAAAGATACACTTTTTCGGATATAAACAAACAAATATTTTATCCCTAAACTGCACGTATTCTGCCTATGCCCGTTTCCCTTCCGTCCACAACTCGGTTCTCGAAGGCGTGCAAAGCACCTTCCCCAAGCACCTCATTGTCAGCCTCCTGCCCGTTGAAACTATACCTGTACCCCCCCCATAGCGGAACGGGGGGATTGGGGCGGGTATGTGGCGGTGAAACTGCCACAATTTCCGTGGTATGGTTGTCCCCATCTCATTACATCAAAGTCACACGAAATGATTGAGTCGGAGTTGTGTGGCGTGTAGTACCAGTATGTACCATCCGTGGACAATTTTTCACCGTTCACATAATACACAGGGTTAAGGTCCGGATTCAAACTGATATAATTCGGGAGCAGCCGGACAACCCTGTTTCCCTTTTTGTCATAAAACTCACCAGCATATTCAATTCCAAGCAGTTCTACCTGATAATGGGATTGGTAAAACGCCTCTATTTCATATTCTAAAGCGTAAAGCTGCACCACTCGGACCATCAAAGCAAAATTCATCGAATCCATCTCCGTCCCGTTAATACCATAAGGCCAATGAATATCGTACCTTTTCATTAGGGAACGGAGTCATTTGTATTTCTCCCGATATGGCTCTTGGCTGGCGAGCAATAGGTTGCATTTCTCCATAATCTCGTCTGCATATTCGCGCCTGCTCATTTTTTCATTGCTTTTCGACAATTGGTTGCAATGGGCATATCTATCTTCCACCAGGTCTATCAG
>OMYJ01000018.1 GCA_900315245.1 uncultured Bacteroidales bacterium | reverse complement strand
GTTACCCGTGGCAACAAGAGCTGCCTTAAGGGCATCGAGGTTGGTCTCAACATTGAACGACACCCAGTTCGTACCTGCCGACAAAGCTATCGTCTGAGGTGCCAGCTCGCCCGTGGTGAAGGTGGCGATTTCGCTCCAAGCGGTCATACCACCGTCGCAACTAGCGTTGATACCCTGAACTTGCCATTCGTATTCGGTTTCTTCTTCAAGATCTTCGAGCGTGTAGGGGAGAGCGCTGACTTCGACTTCTATCCATTCGCCAGCGGGAACCTCCACGACAGAACCGATCGTGATATCGTCGAGGAACAACCAATCTTGGTCACTGTCAACCAAACGGAAGGCAATGTAGCCTTGCTGTCCGGCATAGCTGCTCAAGTCAACGGTATGTTGAGTCCATTCGTCTGAAGCATCGCCAGGTTCGTAAACCAAAGTAAACGCAGAAGTTTCAGTGGTGGTTGTGGAGACGTACACGTCATAGTGCTCGTGATACTGACCATCGTCCAATACCCAGTATGACAATTCGCCGTCAAGAGTAACCTGAGGTGAGATGAGCCAGTTGTCAACGCTATAGGCTTCACTAGACCAACTTCTTCCCATGACAACATAAGTGCCGCTATGAGCCGGGACAGTACTACTAGAGAAGTTACCATCATAAATTCTCCAGTCGGTGTATTCGGTGCCTTCTCCTTCGCGGAGCACGGTCCAGCCATTGGTTGTAAGTGAAGCGCTCTCAAAGTCTTCGAAGAGCGCGCCAGGGGCGGCTTCGCTATGTGCGGCCGTTCTGTAGCGCACGGTGTAGCTGTCCTGATAACCCGTCCAGTTGAGAGAAGCGGAGTGCGGCATGACGTCGGTGGACTCAAGTGCTGAAGGAGCGTCGCAAGAAGAAGGTGTCGTGAAGATGGTGTTTGTCCAAGCGCTTTCACCGTCAATACCACCGCACACAGCCTGCACCTTAAGAGAATATTCAGTTTCGGCAGTCAGACCATTGATGGTGTAAGGGCTGGTTACATTGTTCACACAGACCCAAGCCACATTGTTGCTGGTGACAGTGAGATCAACTCGGTCATATCCAGATTCATCTTGTGTAATCACAAATTCATATACCATGCCTGGTTGGAACTCGTAATTGTCCTCGCGGCCACCCACATTACCATAACCAGAAGAAGCAATCCAAATACGATCGCCAGGCGTCGGGTTGGTGATGCACCAGTCGTAGGTGCCGGCAGGAATCTGAATGCTGACGCTGTTGTTTATGACGATGTTGCTCGTCGTGCAGTTACCGTCAGCAGTGGCCGGAACCTTATACTCGAACTCGGCATAGATCTCTTCGTTGCCAGAGCAGTTCGAACTCAGAGCACCCGATGTAGGAATTGTTGTGCCGTATGCAGTAGTATCGGCGTCGAGCAGCATCTGGTAGCCGGTGCCATCGCCCCAAACATCTCCCACTGTCAAAATGATAGTGGCGGGTTGGGTAGGATCAGGCTCTCCTTGTATGCCATAGCACAAGTTGTAGTTGCTGGCATCGCCAGTCCAAGTGATTTCAGCAGAGCTAGGAGTGGAAACGGCGCTCAACCCCGTCGGAGCAGGACAAGCAATATCAGTGGTGAAGGGGACTTCGCTGGTCCAGTCGCTCATGCCGTCTTCAGTGCCACAATTGGAGCGCAACTTCACGGTGTAGGTGGTTTCGGCGTCAAGACCAGTGAGGGTGTAAGGATTGGTGGTCACATCGACGAGGTTGCTCTCGTCACCGTTGAGGCAGATTTGCCAAGCGGTAGCCGTACCATTCTCGGTCCAGCTCAAATCGGCAGTGTGGTTGGTGACATTGTTCACGGTGAGGCCCATGGGTTTCAGACATGTCGGGGGTTCGCCAACAACCAGGCGGACGCGGTTCTTCACATTCGCCACAGTGCCTGTTTGAACGGTTCCATTGTATGTGCCGTCGAGGCCGAATGCTCCAGCATCTTGATATTTGTAGATGGCTTGGCTCGTGGCATCAAAGACATAGAAGTTGATGCCGCTAACATAGCTGCCCGTCATGTCCCTAACGATAAGGGCGACGTTGCTATTGCCGTCATAGATGAAGGGGTTGTCAAACGAGATAGTGTTCCAGGAATTGGCGGCGAAAGCCACGCTGCCGCTATAAACGAGGTCGTTTGCAGTGGCGGTAATCCAATCGGTGCCGTCAGCGAAGGTTTCCTTTGTAGTACTCACCATGTAGAATTCCAAGTCTCGGGTAACCGTGCCAACGCTATAGATGTCAACGCTCATGATGGCACCGGCTTCGCCAATCTCCTCGGCAGTGTAAATCTGCTCCGTCAAGGAATAGTTATAATAGTTATAGGTGGGCAGATAGCTGTTTGTGGCCGTGCCTTGGCCAATGCAGATCTTACCATCAGGGCACACCTCGAGGGTGGTGAAGTTGGCTGTTTTGTAACCGCTTTCGAAATCGGTTCCGCAAACGGCTTTCACTCTGGTGTTGTAGGCAGTCTGTTGCTCAAGGTTGCTCAGTGTGTAGTTGGTGGCTGTAAGTCCGGTCACAACGGTCCAGTCGGCTTCAGAAGCTTTCTTGTACTCAAACGTGTAGTTGCCTACAGTACCAGTCCAAGCGAAATCGGCACCGTAGCAAGTGATGTTGGAAACCTCAAAGTTGTCAGGTCTCTCGCAGGTGGGGCCACTGGAAGGAGTAATGCTGATTTCGATGACATTTCTCGTGGCAAGTAATCCATTAGCCGAAATACTGCTCATGTTGGTAGGATCGTAGTCTTGGCTGTCACGACGGGCATAGATGGATCTGCTGACATTGTCAGTTGCTGCGAACACCTTTCCGTTCAAGCCGCTCTTCCATTGGCCGCAGTTGTTGTCGAAGGCAATCAGCAGGTTGCCCGTGCCGCTGTAGGTGAACGGGCTGGTAAGAGTGAAGGTGTAAGCCTGAGCCTCTGTGTTGTGGACAGTCACCGAACCCGAATACACGATGTCGGAGGAAGATACACTCTCCCAATCGGTGGTGCTTGTGAAACTCTCCTTGTCGGTCTCTACCATGTAGATGTCGAAAGGCATTTCGTAGAGGTTTTCATTACCATACAGCCAAATAGTGATGGCGGTAATGGTACCTGCAGTTCCTATCTCGTCAGCAGTGTAGATCTGCTGCGAGTAGGAATACTCGTACAGTGAGTTCATCGGGAGATAGGTGTCGTTTGTGGCCGTTTCCAAATCTCCAATGGTCACTGTGTTCTGCGCGTTCGTCACCCATGGGATGCAGAACATCGCAAACATCAGAAACAATAAGAATTTTTTCATAACGTTTTTTTTTGATGAATAATAAGGTTAGTTAATATAATGGGTTTGATCCATTTTTTTCGGTTTTCGGTTTGCGGTTTGCGGTTAACCGTAAATCGTAATAATTCAATCCGCAAAACTACAAAACACTTGCATAGATTTTGCGATTTGTGAACAAAAAAGTTGTTAACAAGTTATGAACAATATCATTCGCCCTTGATCTTCAAAACTTTTGCTGGGACACCTGCCATCACCGCATGGTCAGGGACGTCGGAAATGACCACAGCTCCTGCCCCTATCAGACAATCCTCCCCCAACGTATGAACTCCTGTCATAATAGTGGAACCGATACCGCAATAGGCATTTTTGCAAGCATGTATGGAGGCTCCGAAATTACATCCGGCAGAAAGGAACACTCCCTCTTCCAGCACACAGTGGTGAGCCAGATGTACTCCCATGCTAATCATCACATAATCGTGCAGGACTGTATATGGCATGATCGTGGTTCCCATCAGAACGTAAACCCCTTCTCCCAAAACGACATCGGGAGAGATCATCGCTTTCGGGTGCATGAAATTGGGGATTTTGTAGCCGAGTTCTTTCGCCTCCCGCAAAATCCTCGCCCTAAGTTTGTTGCTCCCAAGCGGGCAATAGACAGCTTCCACATCGTACTTCTCTCTTAAAGATTCCAATCTGGAAACAGGACCCAGAACGGGCACGCCTCTGACAGACTGGTTCTCAAACTTAGGGGCATCGTCAAGAAACCCAACAACATTAACACCGGCCTCTTGAAGATAGGCCAGATAAACTTCGCCGTATGTTCCGGCTCCAATTAATACACTTCGCATAGTAAAAAAAATCAGTTAGTTCCATCAAAAGGATACATCGTGGCCGATGCCTCATTGTTTATATCCTTTCTTGTTAACACTTTTATTATTGTTTTGAATACAATCACCAAATCAATCCAAAAGGAACAGTGGTCCACATACCAGACATCCAGCTTGAACTTCTCCGTCCAGGAAATGTTGTTTCTGCCATGGCATTGAGCCCAGCCCGAGATTCCCGGACGCACCTCATGTCTCCTGTGCTGTTCCTTGCTATACAGGGGCAAATAATGCACCCTTAATGGTCTCGGCCCTATCAAAGACATATCGCCCTTCAACACATTGACAAGCTGCGGCAATTCATCTATGGATGTGGCTCGCACAAAACGCCCCACCCTGGTAAGCCTCTGTGCGTCAGGAAGCAGGTTCCCGTCCGCATCGCACTCGTCAGTCATCGTTTTGAATTTGATGACCTTGAATATTTTTTCATCCTTGCCCGGGCGTTCCTGCAGAAAGAATGCGCCTGAGCCCTTGTTGGCAAAATGCAGGAAGATGGCGATAAAGACCAACAACCACCCGATAAGCAGGAGGGCGACAAAGGAAATGACAATGTCCAACACCCGTTTGAAAAACAATTTATACATATCTATTTCATTATTTCCTCGTAAAACTCCAGCAAGCAACGTTGCACAAAACCCTGCTCAAAACGATCCATAATCATTTGACGGGCATTGTGCGCCATTTTCCCCCGCCATTCCTCATCTGTCATCATCCGTACCATCGCGTCATACAACGCGTTGACATCTTTCGAGGGAATGACCGTCCCATTCTCCCCTTCAACTATGATTTCCCTTGACCCGTTGATATCGGTCACAATACTCGGCAGCCCCATCGCCCCGGCCTCCAAGACTGTATTGGGGAAGCCCTCTCGATAGCTGGGAAAGACAAAACAATCCGCGGCGGCATAATACGCCAACAGTTCATTCCCGAAGACCTGTCCGGCATACTGAATGTCAGGATGCTGATCTATGGTCTGTCTTGCGGTTTCAGAAATGGGATTCAGTTCTTCTTCAAAACGTCCTACTAATATGAGGCGGGTGTGTGGATAAAGGTCATGCAAACGACAAAACGCCTCACAAAGTTCATTAATACCTTTGTCACGGACAATACGTCCGACAAAGACAAAGGTGAACCGTTCGCTGTCCCGGATGGATTCGGCCATGTCGAGAATTTCCTTTCGTCTGCTAAAACGGGTCATATCCACGCCCTTGATATTACCATACCCTAACACCCGAATGGGTTTCTTGGTGATATGGTGTTGTAGCAAGTCGTTTTTCACGCCTTCCCCTTCGGGGATGATATGCGTTGCACAAGCACAGGTGATTTTGTCGGTCAGCATCAGCAGTTTCCGCTTAAATCCCGTCTCCGTCGGCCAAACCAGTCCCGTGAAAGTGTGCAGTCTCACGGGCACTTTTGTCCACCATGCGGCCAACATGCATAGCAAGCCGGCTTTGGGCGTGACACTATGTACCATGTATGGCCTCTCCCGGCGAAACACTTTGACAAGCTTGCGCAATGATTTTATATCTTTGGCGGGAGATATCCGACGGAACATCTCAACAGGATGTACTTTTATCCGGTATTTCCTCCCCATATCTTCCAATTCCGGCCCTGGCGAGGACAACAGCTGAACATCATATTGTTTCAACAATTCAGCAATTATTCCGTCAAAGAAATCAAGACTCTTAGAGACCGTGGTAGCACGTATAATTCTTTTCATAACTGGAACTTTATACAAAAACGGCATTAATTCACAGGACAGACGGCACTCGGAGCGCGTCGGAAATCATGTCCACCGCCTTCTCTGATGCGTTGCCGAACGCCTGAACATATTGTGAACGAAATGATTTCGTAATCATCTCCCTGTTTTCGACATCCATATTCCTGATTGCATCTAACAGCTGTCCCTCATCTTTTATGTTCTCACAGCCCAGTTTCTCACGAATGTCAAAATACAAGCCCCGCTCTTGGGAATACCGTTCATAGTCATACGCATAACAAAGCATTGGCCTCCCTGTTATGGAGTAATCGAAAAAAATACTACTGTAATCAGAGACAAGCATGTCAGATGCCAGAATCAAATCATTAAGTTGCGGATAAGCGGAAACATCCTTCACAAAATCGTCATCTGTAATATTCAGCGATGCGACGACCTCATAGTGCGCGCGAAACAGGAGCACGTAATCCTCTCCTAATTCCCGTCGCCAAAGATCAAGATTGACAGGCGATTCCATCACGCAATTATTCGACGAGTCCTTGCAATATTCCCGAAAAGTGGGTGCGTACAATATGACTTTTTTATGTTCTGCAACACCCAGCTTTTTTTTCAATTCCAATTGGACGGCAGCATTGTTTTTCCAGACAAGTTCATCGTTACGCGGGAGACCGAAAACGCGAAATTTTCCAGGATCGATGTTGAAAACATGCGAAAACACTTCCACGTCATAATCTCCTTGTGCCAACATGACATCTGTTTGATTTTTCCCTTTTATCTTAAAAGATGTATTCGATGATTGAATGTCGCTTCCCATTTTTTTTATGGCAGACCCATGCCATGTGTTAAGCACAAAGGTTTTCTTTCCTTTGAAATGCAGACCTCGAGTCATGCTACTATTTGTAACCCAGACACGGGCGCGTAATAGAGTGAGATAATACTTTGGTGTGTCAATTTTTATTTTAACAGCTCTTGGGACATCATGACTGTCCGGATGGATGAACGCCCAAACAAGTTCATAACCATCAAAACGTTTGTCTTTAATAACACGCTCGAAAACGGCCCGGGGGCTGTCATCGTATTTTCGCCCGCCGAAACTCGCAAACACGATTAAGTTTTCTTGCGGTTTCACAAACAAGCGGACGACTTTCACCAAAAAGCTTCCCACGTAGCTGTATATCTGATACAGCCACTTGCTGTATTTCACCTTATTGATTATTGATATCGCGTTCATAAATCACATCCTTTGCTGCCGTTATTTATATTATCATTAACACGACGTTGATACTGAAAAAAAAGAACATTAACCCAAATGTCAACAAGTTCGGATTCTTATATTCGTTCCGATACTTGATAATCGGGAACAGCACAACGAATGGTATCAGGAACCAACTCAAATAAGCAAGTCTGTCTGTGTACATGGCTCGTATTGCCAACAACCAAACGGAATTGCACAACAAATACATATTGAACACCTTTGAAAACACAGCGTCTTCGATTTTGTGTTTATGCACAAAATACATAGAAATAATCATGGGGAACACAGAATAAAGCAAAAAGTCCCATCTGAAACCTTGCTTGTAACGGCCCATTGATTGATTAATGGATCCGGCATAAAGTTCCACCCTGTCGTCCAAGAAGCCAAAAGCCTGGAACAGCGGCCCAAGGTCCACGTTGATTATGGCCAACAACAGACACGCAAACCATATTAAAAAATACATCCATCGCTTATCTACTATACTTGTCGCGCAATAGGCAACAAAAGGGATAATCATGCTGCGGTGAAACACTACGGCGCATATCATCAAAAAAATCGCCCATATTTTATTCTTTGAGCATAGACCGAGTAGCATGAACGCGATGGCGAATCCCGGACGAATGGTATTGGTCGCGTATGAGAAAAAACCCATGCACCCCATTGACATCAATAAAAAATAGAAAGCTTTTTCTTCAAAAAAACGTTTGGCAAACGCCAAATATGCAAAAACATAAATGGCGGCAGTTGACAAGAAGAAGAAGAAGACGTTGTTGTTAAACAATTTGGCACATAATGTAACGTAAAAAGCCCAACCGGGATCCTTATAATCTTCTTGAAACCCCCAATAGTACCTGGCATGAAACAGCGAAACATAACGTGGCTTGTCTATCGAGACATCATTCGGCAACAGCGCTATGGAGAAAATCACGACAACACAAATCATGACGCATAGCGAAAACGGCACATTGACAAGCTGCTTTTTGTTCCAAACGACCAAAAAGAACAGCAACAACAATACTATAGGAATACATTCAACGATTACAAGTTCTATCATACCCTTTACCCTAATTAAAACTTGTTAAGAACATAATAGTACATAGACTTACCGAAGCTAAGCCACGTGTGGAGCTTCCTTTGTCGGATGAGACGGGCATACTTTCTTTCCGTATATCGATCCACCTCATCCCAATAAGCCCTCGCTGTCCGTGATTTTTTCATTATTTGAGAGAGAGAGAGCTTTTTTTGCTTTTGAGACCAGGAACCTGCACTGTTCACCCGATAAGCCGCCATCACATCTTTCATGAAATGAACCTTTCCTCTTAAAAACAAAGTCAAGATAAGAGGAGAATCACCTACATCGGCCACTTTCCGGAAAGAGGGCATAGGTTTCAACAACCTCCAATCATACACCATTGAACAAGTCGGCGCGTAGGCTCCGCCAACATGGAAAAAATCTTCAACAGGACACTCCTCCACATCTTCAGGATAACGGGAGTAAACTCTGGACGACCCGTCCGGAAGAATGTTGTTCACGCTATGAAAACACATGCTGAAATCCCTATGGCTTTCCAGGAACGCGACCTGCACCTGCAACTTGTCGGGTGCAGTCCAAAAATCATCACCTTCACATATTGCACGATATTTCGAGTTCTCCGTCCATTCTTTCAGATACGGTGTTTTGGCTTTTTTCTTCGAATGATGATTCTCGTTGAGGAACAAGACTGCGAAAAAACAATTCCTGTTGGTTTTATGGCGCGCAAAGATAACATGACCGTAATCAAGATCCTTCTCGTATGCCACAGATTTGTCTTCCACATCAAAATAATCACGAACATATTTCCGAATCACGTCCGCAGTGTTATCTGTCGAATCATCATCCACTATGACATATACAACGGGAAAACTGGTCTCCTGCTTCACAAAACCATTCAGTGCATCCACCACATAATTTTCTTGATTAAAGGTGAAGCACCGGGTACAAACCATATACTTATATTCCTGTTCCATATTTGACTTTATTGCTTTTCATTAGTTCTCCTTCAAAAATCACTTGCGGAATTTGGAAAGCACCTTATTCCCCACATATTCTTTTGCTATCCCTTTCACTTCTAAATATTCAGGCAATTTTGTCGTTTCACAAATGAAAAAGAACACACAACCACCCACCACAATCTGCAACGGCAAAACGATCCAATAACTAATAGGCAGGTATTTCAGGAAAAAAACGGATAATGCCACCGATGTTGCCACCCCATAGCTTGGCGAAACATCCTTCAACTGCATCCACGAAGTATATCCGATCGATTTCCCTGAATAATAGCTGTTAAGGAAAAATGCCACAATGCTGGTACCTATGCTGGCGACAAGCATCCAATAGATACCGATAAAGGCACCAATAAACAATGGGATCAACAGAATGCATTTCTTGGCTATCTCCAAATACAAAAAGATGTCTGTACGTCCTTGCACTTGAAGCATGTTCAGGTTAATTGCTTGTAACGGATATATTGATCTGGCAATGCATATTAGCGGGAGAAATGTCGCTGCTATATGCCATTTGGGGCCTATAAGACAATAGATCAACGGCTCTGACACAGCTCCTAAAAAGAACATGCAAATGACAACGACAAACATAGTGGTTTTAATAATCCTGCGGTATGCGCTTACCATCCGTTGCTCGTCATCCTGCACTTTTGCCAACGCCGGATATGTTACACGTTGGATAATTGATGTGAAGTTGCTGGAAAATATCTTGGCGAATTCGCCAGCTTTAGAATACTGTCCTAACAATGCCGGTGAGTAGAACTTGGACACCACCACTTTTTTCAATTCCCCCCATACATTGTTCAACAAGCCACTTAACAACAATTTCCAACCAAACCCCCACATGTAACGCAAACTCTCAAAATTGAAATTCCCTTTTGGCCTCCACCGATTAAAAATCCACAGACATAAAGAGTACACAAACTGACGTGATAGCTGTTGGCCGACAAGGCTCCACACCCCATATCCGGCAAAGGCCATTCCTATTCCAATCACTCCACTGCTAACGGCGGAGATGAAACTGGCCTTAGTCTTCGTTTTGAAATCAATCCGCCTCTTCAGAATTGTATCCTGAACAATGGAGAATGACTGGAAAATAAGAATGAATCCCATCACTCGTACCAATGACACTAATTGGGGCCTTTCAAAAAAGACGGCTATCCAAGGTGCCGCCACGAAGAGTGATGCAAACAACACAATACTGACAAAGAAATTAAAGAAAAACAGGGTGTTGTAGTCATCCTCCGTCACGGATAGTTTGCGGACAAGCGAGCTGCTGAAACCACTGTCAACCACGCCCATCAACACAGTTGTGAAAATGGTGACAATGCCAATAAGCCCATACTCTTCGGGGGAAAGCAAACGAGCCAGCACCAAACCGACGAGAAGCGTGACGCCATGACCCAAAAACGCATCGGCTGCACTCCAGCCAACACCTTTAACGGTTTTGGATTTTAAACTTTGGTTTTGATTCATTTTGGATTCCATTTTTACAATTCCACGCTTGCCCGTCTCGGCTCAAAGCAACAACAAGGCCTCAAAGCCACAATGCGCACACCGCTGGCACGCTGAGGGCCTATCTTGGCAAAAGTGGCTAACACGCTGTGCTTGCCGCCTAATCCCAGGGGACCTATATTGGCCTCATTCACTTTTTCCGTAATTTTCTTTTCAAAATCAGACTGTTTGTCGAAATTCCCATAAACCATCGCTTCCATCATCATGCTGGTGGCTTCAAACTGACTTCGGCCGATGCCGACTGCCAGCACGCAAGGACTGCAACCGAGTTTCGAAACGCCTTCCTTGGCTCTGTTAACAATCTCATCCACAACAACATCGACATTATGTTTATGGAACACACGCTGCGTGATGCCACGGATGGCGGGGCCACCGCCCAGCATCAACACGGTAAGCCGGATGACGTCCTCATCAACGGGCTTAATCAATATCGGCGAAGGCTTCAGCGCTCCCGGGTCAGGATTCAAGCCTCCGCTTTGGTCAATGCGGGCATAATCATCGCCCATGATGGCCATCGGGCGACCAGGGAGCTGACGCAAACCCAACTCCACACCTTCCATAATCTCCTGCATCATTGCTCCAGTGACAGAACGGTTCTTCCCCACCTCAAGGAACAGATGAGGGATGCCTGTATCGTCACACAAGGGACTTCTCCTTTGTTCGGCAACCAAAGCGTTGTCGAGCACTTGCTGCATCACCCAGCACGACTGTTCATTCGTTTCATTGGCAATGGCGCGACGATAGGCTTCCTTTTGGTCCTCGCGGAAGGTGGAACCTGCCCGAACAAGGCAATCAGCCACTTTTTCAATAATAATGCTCATTTTTACACGAATTATCACGAATTAGACACGAATTACCACAAACAATTTATGAGAAATAAATGGATAATTTATGGCCATTCATGTTTATTTGTTATAAATGCTTTCGCCTTTCGCTGCTGCAATGATGGCTTGATACTTGACCACTTTCAGTCGGTTGAAGGCCTCCATCCCCAACTCGGGGAAGGCCACTATTTCCTGTTCCACCGTCTGACTGCCCAACAGGGCGGTCACAGGAGGAATGATGGCGAACACCGCGTTATTCTCTTGCAATGCCGCAACCGTTTCTTTGGAGATAGCCCCTTTGCCGAGATGCATCTTCACGCCATGACGCGAAAGCGGCCCAAACGTACATTCGATTTCCAGCTTGTTGCTCGAAGTAGGGCCCACACCCGCAGGACTGACCGCTGTGTGGAAAATCACCGCGCCATGCAAGTCGATGCCCAATTCGCCAAGCGTGCCTTCTTCGGCAGCCTTCACAATCTTGGGCAACACAGCATCGCGGCCAGTATATATATACCCAGTAAGCGTCACCACATCACCCACTTTCAGTTGGCTGATGGCTTCTTCGCTCAATGGAGTTGTAAGTTCTTTTATCATTTGCCTATCAAATTCATTATTTTTTCAAGAGAGAAGTCCTCTTTCCAAATCTCATCAATAACAGCATCACATTCCTCCGAAGTCAGTCCACCATACAGGGCCAAGTTTCTGAATTTATTCTCCAGTTCTTCTTTTGACAACGGATTTTCGGGTTCGCCTTTGGGATAATCCACCCGTTGTAAATATTCATCGTTTTTGGTGTGAACGACAACGATGGCTGCCCGTTTCTGAGGATTTAATGCTGTAAGGTTTACGTCTTCTTTTACTTCTACCTTTCTCGTTAAATCAAGAATGTCTTCGTTGGCCACATTCTCGAAGGAAAATGCTTTCATATCAGCGGACCCTGTCGCTAATGCCACTGCCACGCTGAATGGGATACTCATCTTCGCGGCACTCACAGTTGGCACCTCTATATAACTGTGGCCTTCCGTTGCTTGAAGATAGGTCAGCACCTCTATCTTTTCGATATCTGAAATATTAATTTGAGGTTTTATCCTAAGAGCTGCTTCTATGGCAGGATGGGCATGACGACAGGCCGCATATTCCTTTCTGTAAACTTGCTCAACAGCTAATGTATCACTATTAAAATCTGTCAATTGCTCCAAATGAGGCGTATCGGTCATCACAGAAACGAATCCTCTTTTGCCGCCAATAGCATCATTGGGGCCTTTCAACCCTGTCTTTCCCATCATTGCGGCAACAACCGCATCCATAGAGGCGCGTCCTACATTATATGGTTTCAAATCAGATCCGTCTTCCTGCATTTCCAAAACACCTGCTGCACCAGCCACTGCTGCGGCAATAGCGGTGTTCATCTGTTCGGCATTGAACTTTAATGCTGTTGCTATGCCAATAGCTGCCCCAACGGTACCGCAAATACCCGAAGCATGATAGCCTCTCTTTCTGCATCCGGGCTGAACAGCACAAGACAATCTGACGGTCGCCTCGTATCCGGCAATCACACCTTTGAAAAAATCATTAGGCTTTATTCCAAGCCGTAACGCAACAGGTATTAATGCAGAGAAAACCGGGCCGCCAACATGTACTGCCCCTTTCCGATGACCGTCATCCAATTCAAGCACATGCGAATAGAAGCCATATTTAAACGCATCGATTTGAATACTGTCGCCTATTTCGGGAATGTTCAGTTTTTGTTGAAAACAGACTTTTCCTCCTGCCAAGCACGACAAGTAATCCAACAAACACAGCTTTGCATCGTAATAATGCCTTTCTACATCACTATTACTGCACAATAACCTTAAATTGTTGGAGAATATGGATGTGATACTACCCACGATAAAACATAATCAAATACACAACAAAACTATGCATTATTTCTACACCCTTGATTCATCAAATCAAAAAAATTGAAGACAAATCATTTCATGATATTTTTTCCTCAACCAAAGCCACAATATCCCCCACCTGTTTCAACTTGTTCAACTCTTTCAGTTTGAATTTGACACCAAAGACTTCCTCAACCTTGGTGATCATCAACATGTGAGTAAGGGAGTCCCAGTTCTCGACATCGGCAGCGGTCATGTCATCTCTCAATTCAAGGCTGTTGTCACTGAACACTTCCCTGAAAATAGGGGTAAGCTTTGCTATCACTTCGTCACGTTCCATTTTTTTAATTTTAATTGTTAATATTTTATTGGTTTATAACTCTTTTTCTAATAACACCATGGTATCGTAAGGGTAAAACTCCAAAATCCTCGGATTTGTGGCAACTAATCTTTTCGTTATCTTGAACCCCATCATTTTATTAATCAAAACAATCACTTTATTTCCTTCAAATGCATGTGCTTGGATTTTTTTTATATGAGGTCCTTTATTCATAGCTCGGGAAAAGTGTTGTCTCATTAAGCTTTGAATAAGCATTTGCCCTTGATGTTCGGGTAAAACATAAGTATATTCTAACTGGTAGGTGTTTTCTTGTCGTTCTATACTAAACTCTCTGGTGATCGGTATATTCTCCTGGGCTTTCAAAATAGCCTCCTTGGGCATAACATACTGTATTAAATTTGATTTAAGAATAGAAGAGGGCATAGCGTCTTCATTATCTCCCTCAAGCCAACCTCCCATAGCAGCAACCACTTTCCCTTCATACTCCACAACAATAAAACTACTAACAGAAAACTCACACCCATCAATTTCTTCATCAAACATTTGAGCTAAATAACCTCGCAGTTCTTGTTCCGTTATTCCAAAATGATTTGCCATTCCACAATTCCCCATCAGACTTTTTTCTGCTTGAATCACTGTTTCAACCAAAAAACCGACATCTTTTAACGTGGCTGGTCTGAATATGTATTTATCACCCTCTATCATAATAGTTTATTTGATTTTCAAAATGATTGTTATAATGAGTTAAATTCTAAATGTGTTTTTGCATGGAATTATTACTGTTATTTTATAGTATAGCCCCCATCTACTATAAGGTTCTGCCCCGTCACCCAACGACTGGCATCGCTGAGCAGATAGATACAGGCATTTGAAATATCTGTTGTTCTCCCCAAGCCTAAGGGGAAACCCTCAACTCTCTTTTTCCTTTCCTCCTCGCCCATCTCATCCAAGACTTTTTGCATCATTGGAGTATGTATTGTTCCCGGAGAGACAGTATTCACTCTAATTTCACGAAGCGAGAGCTCCAATGCCATAACTCGCGCTGCGCTCATCAAAGCGCCCTTGCTGGCTGCGTACGCAGAAAGCCCCATCCTTGCAATTACGCCTGAAATGGAACTGATCAGCACCATCGAGCCTCCTTTGTTGAATGTCTTAACGCCAAGGTTCTTGATTATTTCAAAGGCACTCAAACAATTCACTTGGAAGAGGGCCTTATAATCGTCTGACTTCGTCAACTTCACAGGATTGGTCAACTCTATTCCGGCAGCATGAATAAATCCATCCAATTTGCCATTTTCTTCGACAATGGTTGTTAGCAGTTCTTTGATTCCCTCTGTATTGCCAAGGTCAAATGAATAGCTCACTCCCCTTCCTTCCATTTCCATCACAACTTCGTTAAGTCTTTCCTTATTGCGACCAATAGCGACTACTTTTGCTCCCATTTTGGAACAATCAATGGCACACTGGCGGCCGATGCCACTGGAAGCACCCGTCACCAAAACGGTTTTGCCTTCTAATGAAAAAGGGTTAAACTGCTTGTCCATTTTCAACTTCTACTATTTCACTGATTTTACAATCCACGAAAGGAACAATGCCCGTTGCCCAAGTCATACCCACACCGAAAGCGCTCAGCAGCAGCTGTTTATTGCCGTCAAGCTTTCCTTTCAGTTCGCTCACGATGGTCAAAGGCACGGACACCGATGATGTGTTTCCGAACTTGGCTATCGTTGAAGGAATCTTGTTGGCATCGAGTTTCATTTTCTTCATGATGTATGAATTAATGAAGTTGTTTGCCTGATGAAACACTACATAGTCAAAATCGTCAACCGTTTTCTCGGCAAAGGCCAGCGTGTTCTTGATGTCACGCGGAATCTCACGGATAACAAAGTTGAACACATCGCCTCCGCGCATGTAGCCTTGTTCCTCGCTGCGCATATTGCCGAATTCGTCAACCACTTTCTCCACCACGGTTTCAGCCGAACTCATCTTACGGTAGCCGCCCGCTGGAATCATTATCAAATCGGCACGCGAACCGTCACTGTTCAATGAAAAGGTACTCTTTCCAAATTTTGGGTCACGTTCAATCAACGCGGCCACGCCACCATCGCCAAAGAGCAATGCCGAGCGGCGGTCCCGGGGTGAATAGACTTTCGAACGCGTCTCCCCGTCAAGTAGCAGAGCCTTCTTCAGGTTGCTACGCTCCATCAACCCATACACTACCGAAAGGCCATAGATAAAGGCCGAGCAGCCCAAGTTGATATCGAAGGCTATTGTTTTATTAGGCAAACCCAATCTATGCTGCAATATTACTGAAGTTGCCGGCATACGATAGTCTGGGGTCTGCGATATAAACACCAATAAATCAATATCCTCTTTGTCTATACCATTGTCTGAAATCAATCTCTCTGCGGCTGCAAAGCATAAGTCGGACGAACAAGTATTCTCATCTGCAAAACGTCGTTCAACAATACCCGTTTTGTCCACTATTTCATAAACTTCTTCTTTTGAAAAAAAGTCTGTGTACTCCAGGTTTTTAATTATTCTTTTAGGTAGAGCAGCGCCCATGGCGGTGACACCCACATGTTCAAATTGTAGAAAAGACATATTAAGATATTGCTAAATTATATAAATCTTGAATCGTTTTAGCACGTCTAATGTCCTCTTCTGTTAATTCTTTACTAAATGTTTCGTCATAGAAAGCTATCAACATCAAGACGGCCATAGAGCCCCACTCTTCCAAGTCATGAAAGTTCGTCTCGGGAGTGAGCGCTTCGACATCAGAAACTTCAATACTTTCAGCAAATTTTTCAATAAACTCTTTAATTTCCATAATAATTAATTGAATTGAATTATAGCAGGTGCAATAGCTATGACACGAATGAGACCTGCAACATCATACAGTATCAAATATGAATTATCTTTTGCATAAATTTATAAACAACAATCTATATAACACATATACAGACAATTAAAACACTATCATTGCTTTAAGTTTCACTTTGTCGGTCTTGTCGTTGGCGTTGAGCGGGAAGACCGGCACATAGAACAGACGTGTCGGAATCATGTACGACGGCATCTTGGTGCGCATGTAGGCAATCATCTCATCGGGATTGAACTCTTCCGCTTCTATGAACATGGCTATTTCGGTGAGGCCATCTTTGTTGTCAAAGGCCATGCAGACCACATTCTTTTCGCCCAAGAACTCACGGGCATGCCATTCAATCTCACCCATCTCCACTCGGAAACCTTGAATCTTGGCCTGATGGTCCAAACGGCCAGAATACATGATGTCACCATCTTCGTCCTTATAGCACAGGTCGCCTGTATGGTAAAAACGAAAGTTCACGCCGTTCACTTCCTTATAAAAGAACGAGCTGGCGTTCTTTTCCTCGTTTTTCCAATAACCCTTGGTTACTTGGTCGCCAGCGATGCAAAGCTCACCTTTCTCGCCCACGGCACATTCTTTACCTGTTTCGTCAAGTATCAACCCCACACAATTGGCCAAAGGCTTGCCAATGGAAATGATACCATTGAGTGTCTTGTTGTTTCCTCCCCTTGTGAGTTTATAATAAGTGCAATAGACCGTACATTCCGTTGGGCCATAGAAGTCGTACAATTCCACATTAGTGGCGCATTTGTACCAATCTTCCATCAGGTTCAGCGGACAAGCCTCGGCAGTGAGGATACACGACTTGAGGCTGGTGGCATCAATCTCATCGAAATAGGGTTTCAAATAACGTAGCATGGAAGGAGCCATTGCGCCAAACGTCAGCCGATGGTCTTCAATCAGACCACTGGCGTAGATATATTTGATTTGGCCGTAAGGCACCGTGTAACAACATGCACCTTTGGTGAGCGGCACCAAATAGCCCTGTACCGACACGTCAAAAGTCAAGTCAAAACACTGAAGGCAACGGTCTTCCTCGGTGATTTCAATGCCCGTCTGCCAAAAGGAATTCATAAAGGCAGCCACATTCTTACGAGTCATCATCACACCTTTCGGCTTGCCAGTGCTGCCCGAAGTGAAGAGAATATATGCCAGTTCTTCATCCGAAACACCTTCCTTTGGCGTCAAGCAATCCTCTCCGTATTGCAAAGCCGATGTATTAATGACCTGCACGCCCTGGTAGTGTGTTTGCTCCGAGGAGTCGAGTATCAAGTCAAGCTCTACCTGCTCGCAGATGTCAAGGCAACGTTCAAGTGGCCAACCCGGATGCAACGGCACATAACAATCACCCTCTAACCACAATGCAATGATAGAAGCGTATGTCTCCAAATCATCGTTGATAACCAAACCGACCTTGGTGTTGTTATAGTTGGTCTTGGTCAATTGGCTTCTGACTTTTGACACACATTGCCCAAATTGGGCGTAGGTGTAAGTCCTCTCATCAATACAGAATGCATTGCGGGAAGGGAACCGCTCGATAGAGTGAAAAATCGGGGTGAGTATTTCTCTATAAAACATCACTATTCTAACCTAAAAATTGTTTGATCTCTTGTATCTTATCCAGATAGTATTTCTTATAGTTTGCTACCAATACTTCTTCCTGCAATCTCTCCTCTATCGGATATTCATCTTCTTCAAATTCCAAAATTTGATCAGGGGTATAACGAAACCCGACAACCCTCGCCGGATTTCCCATAACGATGGCATAGGGAGGGATTTGCTTCTTGACGACCGCTCCTGTGGCAATCATTGCCCTTCTGCCTATTTCACTAACGCCAGGCAAAAATACGGAACGGGCTCCTATGCGAACATTGTCTTTTATGACAAGAGGTGTTTTTATCAAACTGTGTCCAGACTCATCCACTTGTGTGTAATCCAAATCATGATTATGCGTAAGAATTTTAACACCTTCCGATATCTTTACATTGTCTTCGATGATCAAATCCCCAGTATAATCAATATCAACATCTCTTGCAAACAAAACATTTTTCCCGCATTTTATTTTTCCGATGGAGTTATGCTCACAAATGAGCGTAACACCATATTGAACAGCACAATTATCACCCAGACCGTAATGTTCCTTATAGGCCTTTATTCTTGCTTTTCTTTTTTTTTCGTTTTTTGACCATTCTAAACTTGTATATTTGGACAAAAATGCCCAGTCTGAATTATGCCGGTCAATCCATTCGTCTTTTTTACGATTAGAAAGCCCTATTGCCTCTAATTTTGCAATTCTTTTTTCGCCTGTGACACCCCATATCTTGCCTTTCTTATATTGATTACTAAATACATAATACCTTTTAAAGCATGATAGAATATCCGCGAAGACCGCAATCCTTGACTTTTTCACTTCAGCCTCGGATTTAACTATCTCTCCTGCGTCTTTCCAACCGTATGATATCACTTGGCGAAGACGCTTATGTTTCATTAATCGCATATTATATCTTATTTATTGGCAACACCCTCACTCTCTGCGTTTTCAAAACCATAGTTCCCCATGTCAAACCTAATCCGAAAGCAGAACACACCATCGTCAATGGCCTCGATTGCAACTCATCAGCAAGGTTATATGTCATAAGCATCGGGATGGAGGCACCTCCAAGATTGCCAAACTCCTGCAGGTCGTATGGGGTTTTCTCCAAAGGCAGTTTTAATTTCTTGACAATGCGGTCAACAATCAACTTGTTAGCTTGATGTATAAGAAAATAATCCACATTATCTATAGTCAACTCGTATCTCTCCATCATCTTCTTGATGCTAACCGGCGGCTTGGTGATGGCAAACGAGAACACATCCATGCCATTGATGAGCGCATCCTTCGGGGCACGAATGATGCCGTTGCCAAAGTCTTCCTCAACAAACGAATCCTCTTTTGTTATAGGATGACGATAGCCACCGTGTGGCGTCATCAAAGCTTTGTAGCCCGAGCCAAGCGTGTTCATTTCAATGGCTATCTTCTCGGCTGTGGCATCGTATTCCAATGCCATGGCCATGCCTGCATCGCCAAACAAGGGCACACGACTTTTGTCTTTGTAAGAACCCATGCGCGAAGCGGTGTCGCCAATTAACAGCAAAGCACGCTTGACCGTTCCGGCAGAAAGCATATTGCCTGCCATATTGATGGCATACAAAGTGCCACAGCATCCCATAGGCAAATCTACCACAAAGGTTGATGTGGGTAAACCCAGACGATCTTGCAAGATGCTTGACGTAGGAGGAGTCTTATAGTCGCCCGTCACCGAAGCAAACACCAAAACATCTATACTGTCCTTCTCCCAACCCAATCCTGCCACCAATCTTTCTGCTGCATCATAACACAAGTCGGACGCACACACATCGTCAGGAGCCAGATAACGGTTCAAAATCCCTACTGTACTGTCAAACAATTCGGCATCCTCCTGAGTGAAAATGTCCAACTCCGCTGACTTCACAGGATTGTTTGGGACTGTGCCGGTAACACCCCGCAAGGCAACATTTTTTATCTCCCAATAAGCCATGGTAAATGATTAACAGTTAGAGATTAATGTCATATTTAGCCAATACGGTTTTGGCGTTGTCGTATGAGGTGAATTCCAAAATGTCCTCGGCATCGAGCATAATGTCGAATTCGTCCTCTACTGCAGATGTCAAACTCAACTGATGAACAGAATCCCAGCCTTCAACTGTACAATTATTGAATTCGCTATTCAAGGCAGATTCTTCCACCGAAAACACATCACAGAAAATCTTGTTGAGTTTTTCTATATTTGTCATAATGATATATTATTGATTAACAACTTTACCAGCTTCGTTGCGCAATATCTCTTTCACCACCTGCACCTCTATGCGCTGATGGAACAGGTGTGTTTTCTCTTCAATGAATGCGGGCAGCACCTCCTGCAGTTTCGGGTCGGTCACCAGCACCACAAGTTTCTCATCATCGCCCTTGCAGTAACAGTCGGTCTTGTATTCCGCCTTGATCATGTTTTCCACCTCGTCAAGGCCTATGCGCAGACCATAAATCTTCAAAAAGCGTTTCAAACGGCCAATGATGTAATAACAGCCGTCGGCATCGCGGCGGGCAAGGTCGCCTGTGTGCATGATGCCGTGGTTCTCGTCGCCCTTCTGCAAATCCTCGCGACAAGTGGCATAACCCAGTGTCACGTTCTCACCCCGATACACCATTTCGCCCTGGGCTTCACCCTCGAAAGTTTCATTGCCGTTCTCATCCACAATGGAGAGTTGTCCACCAGGTTCGGCAACGCCTATGCTGCAGACCTTCTCCAACGCCAATTCCGGAGGGAGGTAGGCCATACGAGCTGTGCATTCACTTTGACCGTAGGTGGCGATGAATTGCTTGCCTTTGTCAGCAGCGTATTGTGCCAAGGTGTTCCACATAGCCTCGGTCAATTTGCCACCGCCTTGGGTAATCACCTTCAAGTTGGGCAAATCCATACGGGTGAAACGCATTTTGGTCAAAATCTCGTAGCTATACGGCACACCCGTAAAACTGGTAGCCTCTTTCAGTGTAGCCCAGAATCCCTTGTCCAAAAGCGAACGACCACTGAGCAGCAACGTGGCACCCGCCAAAAGATGAGAAGCAATCACTGAGAGACCCATGGTATAGTGCATGGGCAGGATGGCCATGGCCTTTTCGTTGCCGTCGAGCTTGAACAGACGGCGCACATTGTCGGCATTGGCCTCGATGTTTCGGTAACTGTGGCGCACCAACTTGGGACTTCCGGTTGAGCCGCTGGTGGGCAGCAATAGCGAGAGTTCTTCGTACATGGCAGCCGCCTTGTTGTCCGTTTTCACCAAACAGTAATCCCATGCAGAAAAGACCACTTCCCTACCCTCTGACTTGCCCTTTGGCACCCACAGATATTCGGGCTGATACAAATCGTATAGGCGATTAAACAATCCTTCTTCAGTGGCCGCACTGATGATTAACGGCACGATGTGATTGCTCAACGCAGCCGTATAGCCCAGCAGAGAGCCGATGCGATTTTCCGACAACAGGAATATCAGCGACCGCTGAGGCAATTGTTTGGAAAACTCCTGGGTGAAATCGCAAATCTCACCGTATGTAATGGAGCGGCCACTATCATCTATGGCAGCAACTTTATCTTTGGACTTTTTGTCTAAATCTAAAAACACGGTTATAACTTTGGTCTGTTAGATCGTAGCGCAGCCGTCAACACCCAGTATCTGGCCGCTAATGTAGCTGGCACGGTCGGAGGCGAGGAAAGCGACCGCGTTGGCAATGTCCTGCGGGGTGCCGAGGCGACCGATGGCAATCTTTTCAATGCGTTCTTTGATTTTGTCGCCTGAAGCCTCATACAGCTCCTCAAAACGTTCCGTTTTCACAATGCCGGGAGCAACCGCATTCACACGAATATTCATGGGAGCCAACTCCTTGGCGGCCGATTTGGTGATGGTAATAACCGCTCCTTTGGTAGATGAATAAGCCACCTGTCCGGGAGACCCTACCACACCCGTTATGGATGCCATATTCACAAAGCATCCACCACCTGTGCGCGCCATCAGCCGCGAGGCAATCTGAATCATGTCAATAACGGCAAACACATTCACCGCAAACATTTTCTCCAACAAAGGCTTTGTAACCATGCCCAATTTCTGGTTTTGGATGATGGCAGCATTGTTCACGACGCAATCAATGCGTCCTTCGGCCTTATAGACCTGCATCAGACCTGCCTTGAGGGCGTTGCTGTCTGTCACATCAAAACAGATTGTTTTAGCACCCGGTATTTCAAACTCGCTTATATCGTTGGCATACACGACCGCCCCGTCAGCAACAAATTGCTCGGCTATCACGCGACCGATGCCACGGCCAGCACCAGTGATAACAGCTACTTTATTCTCTAATAATTCGTTCATATCATTTTAACATAAAACCACCATCGACGATCATAGATGTACCCGTCACCCAAGCAGAAGCATCAGAAAGGAGATAAATGATAGCCCATGCTACATCTTCCGGTTTGCCAAATCGGTTCAAAGGATATTCCTTTAGGTTATTTTGCAATTCTTCTTCCGTTAAGTTTTCAGCAATTAATTTGGTTTCAACCAGTCCTGGGTGAACAGCATTGGCACGAATGCCTTTATCCGACAGTTCAACAGCAAAAGAACGCATAAAAGCCGTCAATGCCGCTTTGGAGCCAGCATATAAGGCACGACCAGGGGCATTGAAGAATGCTGAGACAGACGAGGTGAACACGATGGAGCTGTTCTTTCTCAGTTTCTTTTTCCTGCAAAGTGAACGGGTGAGGTTGACCGCAGCCCATGCGTTGCTCTGGAAGACGTAATCAAAATCGTCTTGTTTGATGAACGTAACAGGTTTAACGCGATTAACCCCTGCATTGTTCACCACACCGTCAAGAATGCCTGTTTGTTCAACAAGTGAGTTCACACTTGTTTCATCGGCAAGATCCGCAATTATCATTAAATGATTAGCTCCAAACGAAATGTCCAGGTGATCGAAAGTCTTTTTCAAACGTTCTTCATTACGGCCTGTGACTATCACATTGGCACCCATTTTTGAACATTCCACAGCTGTTGCCGCACCGATTCCCGATGACGCTCCCGTAACCAATATTGTTTTTCCTTTAAGGGAAAACGGATTGTACATTATATGCTCTTTTTATTTAAGATACGCAAGGACCTTGTTATACAGGTCTTCCACTGTGACAGATGTTTTCACATCGTCACCCTTCAGTGCCACTCCGAATTCCTCGTCAACCATAGCTATCAATGTCAGCCCAATAATCGAAGACCACTCGTCCAGATCATGGAAAACAGTCGCAGCGGTGATTTCACTTGCATCAGTGTCGTCAAACTGCTCTGCAAAGAGCACTACAAATTCTTCTAAACTTTTCATACTTCTATTTTAAAATATTAATATCATACTCTTGAAAACTCTTTCAACTCTTTCCATCTACTTTGGAAATACTTTTTGTAATTATTGTTGATAACTTCTTCAGGTAATCTGTTTTCCTCGGAATAGTTGTTCTTTTCAAACTCGATAATTTCTTCCGGAGTAAGACGGAATCCCACAATTTTTGCTGGATTACCCATAACTATTGCATAAGGAGGAATCTTTGTGTGAACATAAGCAAGAGACGAAATCATAGCCCCTCGACCAATTTCTTTTACGCCGGGCATAATCATTGCCTTTGTACCTATCCATACACGATCGTGTATGACTAAAGGAGTCAAAATACAACCTTTATCCTCGCCCTTACCTGAAAAATCAACCACATGATTATGTGTCAATATCTTTGCGCCCTCGGAAATAGAGACCTTGTTTCCTAAGACCAATCCACCAGTATAATCAATATTCACTTGTTCCGCTAACAAACAATCCTTTCCAGTGACTATTTTTGAATCTTTATAGTGATGTTTATGCAAAATCACATCATATCCGACAAAACAATTCTCTCCCAACCCATATTGTTTCTTGTATGCCGCTCGTCTCTTCGCTTGCAAATTAGCGCTCCGTTCATACTTGAAACTGCTCCATTTGTTCAGGAACTTGTAATTGTCGAAAAACTCTTTTACCCATTGGTCTCTGAAATTGTTTTTTTCTTGGTATTTCAAACAGATTTCCCTTTTTTGTTCTCCCGAAAGCAAATGAAGCTTTTCCTTTTTGTATTGATTACTCCAAACATTATATTTGAAAAAACAATGAAGAATATCAAGGAAAATGGACAATCTGCCCTTTGTTGCATCCGCCTCCTGGCTTAAAGTTTGTGCATCCTTCCAGCCGTATTCACATACCTGTTTGATTCTGCGAAACTCCATAATTACAACAATTGTTTGTTTCTTATTTTTTCAAGCTCTCCTCCTTCGAATGCCACGATATTCTCCACAGCCTCCGCCATCATCTGATGGAATGCTTCATACGACAAACCTCCGATATGAGGAGTAAGAATCACATTGTCCAGTTCTGCCAGTTTGTAGCCTTCTTTCAACGGCTCCTCGTAATGAGTGTCCAAAGCGGCGGCGGAAAGACGACCCGTTTGCAACGCATCGTATAAATCTTCGGGGTCAACCAGTTTGCCCCTTGCGGTATTGACCACTATGGCACCCTGTTTCATTTTGGCGAGAGTCTCCCTATTGAGCATTTCCTTGTTATCCTTCGTCAACGGACAATGGAAACTGAGAATGTCGCATTGCGGAAGCATAGCGCCAAAACTTTCACAATAGATCAGTCCAAGATTAGCTTCAACCTCATCTTTTTGACGGACCACATCGGTGTATATCACTTTCGCTCCGAATGGTTGCAACATAGAAGCCACCAATCGCCCTATATTACCCATCCCCACTAAACCCACTGTCTTACCTTTCAGCTCATGGGTGGTCACACCAACCTGCTGTTTCTTCCAAACGCCTTGATGGGTTTGCCGGTTGATCTGCGGCAACCGTTTCAGACAGGCAAGTATCAGTGTCAACGTATGCTCTGCCACACTTTGGGCATTGACCCCGGCATTGACATAAACAGGAATGCCATGCGCTTTGATAGCCTCCACATCCAACATCTCGGTACCCACGCCTGTGCGCTGGATCATTTTAAGATGTTTGGCAGAAGAAAGAATCCCTTCGTCAATCGGCAACCGACCGCTAACCAACAGGTAGTCGGCATCAACAGCTTCCTTTATCAGACACTCGTATGACAATTCGTCAAGTGTCTTTACTGTGAATCCTTCGGGAACAACGCTTTTCAGTATTTCCCAGGGTGTTCCCGTATATCTCGCAGTATGTAAAATCTTAGGCATAACTCAAACTCCAAACAAATCGATGTAGCTTGCGTCATTCTCAATCACACCGTATGCTTGGGCACGCATCATAATCTTCTCCGCCCAATTCTTGTGGGGGCCAATCTCATTCATGCCCTTTGTGCCTTTGATTACTCCGCCGCTGGTATGCATAATCTGGTAGGCATCGTCATACTCGTCTTTAGTGACGGCCAACATACCGTTGATGAAGTTCAAATGAGAAGGATGGATACAGGTCTTGCCCATAAAGCCGTTGGCTTGGTCGAGCACCAATTCACGCATCAGTCCATCCACAGCATCGTTCACAATGGCTTTGCGCTTCATCAGGGTCTGCTGGAGATCGACTTTGGGCAACTCGGCCATTCCTTTCATGCGTTTGTTCACGCGGAAATACTCCCAGACTGGTCCTGAAACCGTATAGTCGTTGTTGCGGGTGAACACATTGAGGATGTCCATCAGGCAATTGCTCACCGTCATAATGTCGTAGATGGTATAGTTGATACCACGACGGACACCAAAACAGGATGAAAAGTCGGTTCCTCCCACACGCACGTTCAATATGAGGTTCTTGTTTTGATCCAACACCTTCTTTATGGCAAGCAGCTCATCCAACCGACTCTCCTTAAAAGCCACCCGTGCATCTTCGATGATAGGCATACCATACAGCACTTCACCGGCGCGCTCATTAATGTCAACCAAATGATCCATATACGCGGCCGCATTAAGGCTATTGAACTTGGGGAAATTGAATCCCGTAATGTAAGGAACCGTCTCAACAGGAAGCAGCTTCACGAAATGCTTGAACTGTTCCACATTGCGCACACGGAAGAAGATGAGCGGAATGTCTTCGTAAGACAATTCTCCGTTTTCCACCTTCTGACGCAACGTTTCCAACACACGGATACAGTTTTGTTCTGCGGCTGGCACATCTTCCTCCTTACAAGCATCCTCAAAACACATCACCATAGAGGTGAGGCCCGGATACTTTTTGTCGATAATAGCCTGTGCAAAATCCTTGGTCCCAGGCATATACATAGTAGCTCCCAGGCAATACTGCAACAGACTCCGGTCTGTGTATTTATTGAAATCCACTGGTGGAATCACGAACTGATAGTTCGGGTTATACTGATGATGTTTCATATAACCTTTTCTTTTTCTTTTAGTTTGGCAATATTACCATGTTGTTACCATGAATGTCAATCACTTTTACGTGACTGTAGAATTGAGAGACTCTTTCTTGCAACTCTTCTATGTCATTCCCCTCAACCACACATGATCCCACACGGTTGGAGCTACGCATATCACCATCTATCACATCGCCTTTTGCCTTTGTAATAAACAATTCCTTTATAATCCCCTTTGCCTTCAACTCCTCCATGCCCTCAATATGGTCAAAAGTGCATGGTTTTGCATATAGCAAGCATGTACGATATATCTTTTCTGGTAGATAGTAATTCCTGTTAATCGGCAAACCAAGGAATGAATTGACGGCAGCCTCCACAGCGTCAAAACCAACGAAGTTCTTTATCATATAATAACTTAGACCGCCTCCGACACGGGGTGCAAATTCCAGCACATTCACCTTGTCGTCGGTCACTATTGCTTGATAGAAGAACGGCGTGTTGCGCAGTCCAAAGCCTTTGGCTATATTTTGGGCAATGCGTTTCAGTTCAGGATTGAGTTTTTCAGGAATCTGCGCGGGGACAACAGAGCCGACAGAATTCAAGACCGCCCCTTCGCCCCACTGCATCTTAACCTTGCTACGGGTCATCACCACATCGGCATCGCTGTCCAAAGCCACGCAATCCACCTGAATCTCATCGCCGGGACAAAAGTCCTCGATGATTGCTTCATCTGTCTGGCTCAAACGAATAGCCTCTTCAACGAACGGTTTTGCCTCCTCCACAGAATCCGCACGGTGCACACCTTTTGAACTATTGCAATCCACAGGTTTGACCACACACGGGAAAGAAACCGCTTCCCAATCAATACCAGAAACACTCTTCGTCAAAATGAACGGGGAGGAAGGAACATCATATTTCTTCATCCTTTCCTTCATCAGACCTTTGTTGGTGACATAGAGTGAGGTCTCGTAGCTGTAGGGATGGGGAAGATTCAGTTTCTCGGCCACATAACAACACACACTGTTGGCTTGATCGATACAGGTACTGATAACCAAATCGGCGTGTTTCTCCCTGGCTATTTCAAGAACACGTTCTTTGTCCAGGGTACTTGCTTGAATATGTTCATCAGCCGCTGTTTTAGCGGGTGGATTCTGTAAATAATCAACAAGTATCACGTAGTATCCCCGCTCATGCAACTTGTTAACTAGCAGCACGTGAGGAGAGGTTCCTCCCAACACTATTGCAACCGGTTTTCCCATATTCTTATTTTGGCGATACGATGGCTTCAGGATAATAGGTGTCGATCACCCGTTTCACCAGCAGCACCTGTTTGGCACGTTGCTTGGCTTCCTTCTCCGTTGTATCATAACTGTGATTAGCCGCGACAGAGCCGCCAGTCTTCAAATACACGGGTGCGGCCACGCGGATGAAGTCCGGCACCTCATAGTGACGGATAAAACCGCCGCTGCTCTTCGGGTTCTCCGTATGCAGGTCAATAGGCACATCGATGGCGGCACGCATGGCGGCCAGCATCTGCACTTGGATGTCACGTACGGGATTGATACTGTCGGCGCCCAACGTTTCCAGCACATGGGCAGAGCAGGGGTTGCCGTGACCGCTGTGGGCACTGACCTTGAAGTGGCAGTCCGCAGGGATATAACCTTTCTTGCGGGCTTCGTTCAACGCCCAAAGCAATCCTTCGTCATAGATCAGGAATCCACGCACGCCCAAGCGGGCACCACGACGGATTTCCTCAATACCTCTGGCGATTTGTTCTTCACCACGCAGACGGTACCCCATACGTTGCCCCTCTTCCGTCTTCACGGATGCGGAAGTGTCGGTAGTGGCACGCGGACCACATGCCAACACCAGCTGCACATTCCATTTCCGGGCATATTCCACCATCTTCTTTATCTCATCGTCCGTGAGGAACATGATACCCTTAGTCTGGGTGACACGGTGAATCTGAACGCCGTATTCATCAAGTGCCTCCAACAAAGCCTTCATCGGGCCGGGTCCCTGGATTCCGGGAACTTCAAAACGGTACTGGCCTCCGTCGGGGAAACGTTTTTCGGAGGTCGGTAAATCATACAGGTCGCCCCCGGGCATTCCAATACTTTCAAGAAACTCTCGAGTTTCCTGCATTGTATAGTATTTCATATCCTTTGGTTTATTTTACTATTAATTCTAAAATTCTGTTGATATCCTCATCACTCAACGCATGGTGCATCGGCAGACAGATCACCTCATTGGCGACTCTTGTTGCCACGGGCAAGTTCTCAGGAGATGCTGACGGCAAACCGCGATAGGTGCTGAAGGTGCTGATGAGCGGGTAAAAATAACGTCTGCCCAACACACCCTGCTCCTTCATCTTAAAATACAACTCATCACGGGTCATGCCATACTCCTCCGCATTGATGAAGACGGGGAAATAGCTGTAATTGTGGCGCACACCGGGCATGTCGTCGAAGAAACGGACACCCTTCACGTTGCGCAACGCCGAGCGGTACCGGACCGCCACCTGATGACGTTTCTCGATCGCCTCGTCAACCTGCTTGAGATTCAGCAAGCCGTATGCGGCGCGCACCTCGTCCATTTTGCTGTTGATGCCGGGGGCCACCACTTCCGTCTCGCCCGCGAAACCGAAATTCTTGAGGTAGTCAATGCGTTTTTTCGTTTCAGCGTCATGTATCACTAACGCACCGCCTTCCAGCGTGTTATAGACCTTTGTTGCATGAAAACTCAAGGTGGCCATATCGCCTTGTTCAAGGACGGATTTTCCGTTCACCTCAACGCCGAAGGCATGGGCGGCATCGTAAATCACCTTCAAGCCGTATTTGTCGGCAATGGCCTGGATGCGTTCCATGTCACACGGTTTTCCGTAACAATGCACCGGCATGATGGCGGTGGTGTGCGGTGTGATGGCCGCTTCAATACAGTCCGGATCTATACCGCAGGTGGCCTCTTCGATATCCACGAACACCGGTTTGCATCCGTTCCACCAAATGCTGTGGGTGGTCGCCACAAAACTGTAGGGTGTGGTAATGACCTCCCCCGTGATGCGCAACGCCTGCAAAGCGGTAAGTAGCGGCAGCGTACCGTTGGTGAAAAGACTGATGTACGGAACCTTGAGATACTCGCACAACGCTTTCTCCAACTGCTTGTGGAACTGTCCGTTGTTGGTAATCCACTTGCTGTCCCAAATTTCCTTGAGCATCTGCTCAAACTCCGCTCTCTCGGGCAACAAGGGGGAAGTGACGGTAATCGTGTTCTTATCCATTCTTAGTAGTAGTTACAAAAAATCTAATCATCCTATCCTCTCATCCTCTCATCCTCTCATCATCGTTTCATCGCTTCATCGCATCATCGTTTCATCGCATCACCGCTTCTTTGATGCTCTCAACAATGTATGTCAAGTCCTCGTCCGTGACCATGGGGCCGCTGGGCAGGCACATACCGACCTTGAAAAGCGATTCGGAAACGCCGTTCACGTATGCAGGGGCGTTCTTGTAAACCGGTTGTTTGTGCATCGGTTTCCATAGCGGACGGGCTTCGATTCCTTTTTGGTCGAGCCACACGCGCATGGCTTCCACATTGGCATTGGGCTCGCAATCCGTGTGCAGGGTGCCGCCTCCGTGTACCACGCCTGCCGCACCGCCCACCGCACCTTGTACGGCGGTGCTATATGCACTCTCCTGCCCTTTCACCCTCAGCTGCTCATCCAGCAGAATGGTGCAGAGCCAGAAATTCGAATCAAAACGGTCATCCGGATTGCCGTGCACAGTGATTCCAGGCACATCGGCGAAAGTCTCCTCATAGAACTTTTGCACATGCTTGTGGTGACGGATATGGTCATCCACAACGGTCATCTGTCCGCGACCGATGCCGGCGCAGATATTGCTCAACCGGTAGTTATAGCCGATGGCCTCGTGCTGATAGTAGGGATAGGCTTCGCGTGCCTGGGTCGCCAGCCACATGATTTTCTGCCAAGCCTGGGCATCCGGGCAAACCAACGCGCCGCCACCCGAGGTGGTGATCATCTTGTTGCCATTAAACGACAGAATGCCATACACTCCGAAAGTGCCCAGCACCTGTTCTCTCCAGCGGCTGCCGAACCCCTCGGCGGCATCCTCCACAACGGGGATGTCATATTTCGCCGCAATTTCCATAATGCGATCGATGTTGTAGGGCATCCCGTAGAGCGCCACCGGCACTATGGCCTTCGGTTTCTTTCCTGTCTTGGCAATCCGGCCCTTGATAGCCTCCTCCATCAAATCGGGGTCCATGTTCCAGGAGTCCTTTTCGGAATCCACGAACACCGGTATCGCGCCGAGGTAGGTGATGGGATGCGAAGAGGCGCAGAAGGTGAACGATTGCACGATGACCTCATCACCAGGACCGACACCACAGGCTATGAGGGCGAGGTGCACCGCAGCCGTGCCGGAGCAGAGGGCCACGACACGCTTGTTCTCCCCGACAAATTGTTCCAAATCGGCCTCAAACCCGTTCACATTCGGCCCGAGCGGCACCACCCAATTGGTGTCGAAGGCCTCTTTGATATATTTTTGTTCAAGTCCTGCTTCGCTCATGTGGGCAAGACAGAGATAGATACGTTTATTTGGCATAACAGTTCAGTTATTTAGTTATAAGAATTATGGGTTATACTCATCTGAATATCACCACATTGATTCCACATTATTTTTTAACGCACAAAAATACATTTTTTTTATTCCACCGTCACCGACTTTGCCAAATTCCTTGGCTGGTCCACATTGCAGCCGCGCATCACGGCGATATGGTAGGCCAAGATCTGCAACGGGATGGTAGCCAGCAACGGGGAATAGATGGACATCGACTCCGGAATTTCGATCACATAGTCGGCCATCTTGCGCGCCACCACATCCTGTTCACTGACGACAGCGATGATCTTGCCGTCGCGCGACTTCACCTCCTGGATATTGCTGATCACCTTTTCGTAGGTATGGTGGTTTGTAGCGATGAACACCACCGGCATATCCTTGTCAATCAACGCGATAGGGCCGTGCTTCATCTCAGCGGCCGGATAGCCTTCCGCGTGGATGTAGGAAATCTCCTTCAGCTTCAGTGCCCCTTCAAGCGCCACGGGGTAGTTTTGCAGACGGCCCAGATACAGCATATTGCGCACATCCTTGTACTTGGCCGCGATTTCCTTCACAAGACCGCTATGGTCGAGCGTCCACTGTATCTTCTCCGGGATTCGGTCGAGCTCCTGGATGTACTCGCGACGTTCCTCATCCTTCAGAGTGCCTTTCAGTTCCGCCAAGCGCAGCGCCAGCATGGCCATCACCGTGACCTGCGAGGTGAAGGCCTTGGTGGAGGCCACCCCGATTTCGGGACCCGCATGCGTGTAGATGCCGGCATCCGTAGCCCGAGAGATGGAAGAGCCGATCACATTGCAGATGCCCAGTACCACGGCGCCCGACTCCTTGGCCAGCTGGATAGCTGCCAGCGTGTCGGCGGTCTCTCCTGACTGGGAGACTGCGATCACCACATCATGAGGCGTGACAACCGGATGACGGTAGCGGAACTCGGAGGCATACTCCACTTTCACGGGAATCTTGGCCAGAAACTCTATCAGATAGCTTCCCACCAGACTGGCGTGCCAGGAGGTGCCACAGGCCACAAAGATAATATTGTCGGCATAGAGCAGCTGTCTTTCGTAGTTCACGATGCCTCCCAGACTCACCGTATTGGTGTCGGGATGCAGACGACCGCGCATAGTGTCGCGCACGATACGCGGCTGCTCATAAATCTCCTTCATCATAAAATGGTCGAAACCGGCCTTCTCAATGGAATCCAGATTCATCTCCAGTTCCTGAACGTAGGGGATGGCTTCCACATCTTGAATCGTCTTGATAAAGAGATCCTCGCCCAGTTTGATGCGGACGACCTGTTCATCCTCGATATAGACCACCTTCTGGGTGCGGCCCACGATAGGCGTGGCGTCCGAGGCGATGAAAAATTCGTTATCGCCAATGCCCACCACCATGGGGCTGCCTTTTCGGGCGGCGATAATCTCATCGGGATGCCCCTTCTCCAAAATGGCGATGGCGTAAGCCCCCACCACGTGGTTCAGCGCGATGCGGACGGCCTCGAAGAGATTGACCTTCTCCTTCTGCTTCACATCCTCAATCAGGTTGATGAGCACCTCCGTGTCGGTAGAAGATTTGAACGTGAATCCCCGCTTTTCCAGTTCCTTACGAAGGCTCATATAGTTCTCAATGATGCCGTTATGGATCAGTGCCATAGTGCCCGAGTTGGAGAGATGCGGGTGGGCATTGGTCTGGTTTGGTTCCCCGTGGGTGGCCCAACGGGTGTGGGCGATGCCAATATGTCCGCTGGTGTCCCTCGTGGCGGCATACGCTTCGAGGTCCGACACCTTGCCTTTGGCTTTGTAAACGTTCAGCTCGTCGTTTGCGTTCAGCAACGCGACCCCCGCACTGTCATATCCGCGGTATTCCAGTCGTTTCAGACCATCGATAAGGATCGGATAGGCCTCCTGATGGCCTACGTAAGCTACGATTCCGCACATAATGATAGATTTTAATTTATTGCTGGTTAATTAATTACTGTTTTAGTATTTTTGCTTCTGGCCGGCACTTGCGTGCGAACTTTTCAGAGCACCCTGCCGTCGTTTGTGGCGCAAATATCGCATAAAATTCTCTATTCCTCCACGCTTGAGCATGAAGGGACGTCAAGGATTGGCTACACATAACCAATTGAAATCTAATTCTTTCTGAACCCAGAAAGCAATCATAGACTTCCCGTTTTATTTTTCACCTTTTACGCCGCAAATTTACACAAATTTTTTAATACAATTGTAAAGAAAAAAAACGCCCACCATCTTTTTCACATTTTGCCGGTTTTCACGAGACACTTTAAAACGCAAAAGGGCGAGGATTCCTCCCCGCCCTTATTCAGCTTTTGGCTATTAGCTATTGGCCTCAATAACCAATAACCAATAACCAATAACCATTACTTCTTCACCACCTTCCGCACATATAGACTCCGTTGGAAAGATCGCTGATGTTCAGCTCGTTCGCGTTGTCATACACGCCAACCAACTGGCCCATCTGGTTGTAGCATTCCACCTTCTGAACATCCATCGCGTCGATGTACAGGTTGCCCGTCGTCGGGTTCGGATAGACTCTGATGTCCTCAAGATAACGCTCGACACCATTGGCATCGATCTCGTTCTCGCTGGACATCTCGGCAATCTTCGCCTCAGGTACGGAGAGGGTGATGTCGTCAAGATTTTGTGGGCTCCTATTCCATGCACCGTTATAGATGTTCCTGAATGCAATGTATTTGGCCCCCGACGGAATATTTTCGGCGTATTGACTGAAATCCACCACATGCTTCTGTGAACCTGAAACGCCGTTGTTGCTGACTGTATCCAGTGCAACAAAGCTGTTGGCATCATTCAGATTGCTCATCACACCGACCTCCAATAAGCAGTTGGCAGAATATTGTCTTACATAAAACTCTAATTGCATATCCTCTACGCTCTTGTCCGGAACTTTCAGCTCCGGCATGGCATAGATACAGAGGCCGTCAAGCTGAAGTGTA
>OMYJ01000020.1 GCA_900315245.1 uncultured Bacteroidales bacterium | reverse complement strand
GATGGGCCAGTTGGTTGGCGTGTATGACAACGCGAACGAGCTGAACATCAGCGATCTTTCCAACGGAGTCTATATGCTTCGCATCACCGTGCCGCAGGGCGTGACCATGCGCAAGGTGGTGAAACGCTAACCCCCTAGCCCCCCTAAAGGGGGGAACTAAACAGACAATGAAGCAACAGTTGTCTGTAATGTAACTTGGACAAGCCCCTATCCCCCCTTTAGGGGGGATGCCCGAAGGACAGGGGGGTAGATGATCAAGGGCGAGGATTCCTCCTCGCCCTTTTTGCGTTTTAAAGGGTCAAGGTTCAACAGTTCAAAGTTTAAAGTCTAAGTCTAAGTTTAAGTCTAAGTTTAAGTCTAAGTTTAAGTCTAAGTTTAAGTCTAAGTGAAAATGGATAAACCCATTATATTTTCATAACCATTTTCATGCGTATGGAGGGAAAATCTTCCCTTCATACGCTTTTTTTTACCAATTCGCAGTAATAATTCTCACAACAAAAATCCATTGGATTGCGCCCATACTTGCAAAAAAAATGTATTTTTGCAAATTTGTGTAAAAGTTGATATTTTAATTTGAACAAAAGTATATGAAAAAGAAATTCTATTTGATTTCCATTTTGTTGCTTATAACAAGTGTGATGTGTGGGCAGACCACCCATTACCAATTACCTAACAACAATTTTGATCATTGGGGATCAAATGAGGTAATGCCTCTTCCTATTTTCTGGTATTCTTTCAGCCACACAGAATGTCTGTTAAGTCCAGCTTCATGTGACATGGTGGACGCAGCTGGCGGAAGGGACAACCACCATAAGAAAGTGACCGGGTATACCGGATATAACGGTACCGATTATGCCTGCCAGCTCTATGCTGTGGAAAGGGTTGGAAGAACCGTAAACGGGTTGATCACCACTGGAAGAGTGCGCCTTGCCTCGGAAACCTTGTCCAGTCCCTCTAATTACGTTTACACCCAACGATCATCCACAGCCTTCAAATGGGCCTTTGCCGGCCGGCCCGATTCCATTTCCTTGTGGGCGCGTTTCAGCTTTATGCAAAACGAGGAACCCACAGCCATGATGAGAGTTCACCTCCACGGCGATGTGGATTTCAGGGATGTCACGAGCCACACCGCCGGCACCGCTCAAGCAGGGAAAATAGCCAATGCCTACTGTGAAATGACCAATCCTGCCACCACACCTGTTAATGGTGTTTACAAATCGGACTGGAAAAGATTTGCTTTCAAATTCCGTTACTGGACACCAAACAACCAACCCATTGCCACCCCGACCTTGGAAAACACCCAACAGCCTTACTATGCGCTGGCTTCAATCAGCACTAACAAGCGCGGCAGTGTCGGTTTGGACGACAGTTTGGCAATCGACGCAATTTATTGCATCTATGACAAAAGTTTGGCCTCTCTGAAAATCAATGGAGTGGAAGACACCACTATCAAGAATTTCTTCAACCGCCACGAATACCTCACCCACGAAAAGACGGTCAACAGTGGCGCAATCACTTACACTTATCCAGACTGGATTTGCTACCACAGCGAGAATGATATCCCGAAAATCAGCGCCACCGCAAAATCCTCACTTATACTAAACATTTCAGTGACACAAGCCACTATCGCTGACCCCAGGGCCACAATCACCGTCATGCACAATGACTCGTCCACCTACGTTTACACCATCAATTTCATCAATGCACATCCAGGGGTATCGTTGTCACTAAACAGCCCCAATGGTGTGTACACCGTCTGCGAAGGGGATCCAGTCACTGTAACCGCCTCCGGAGCCGACAACTACACCTGGAGCAACGGCATGGGCACCAGTGCCACCATCCACCCCACCACAAGCGGCAACTACATGGTGACAGCCTCCAATGAGGGTGGCTGCACCGCCTATGCGACCGCGTACGTAACCATCAACCCCATACCCGATGTGAACATTACCGGCACCAGCATTATCTGCGAAGGCACCAACACCAATCTGATAGCCAGCGGTGCATACTCCTACAGCTGGTCCACAGGAGCTACAACCGCATCCATCAATGTGTCTAACGGAGGAACTTATTCTGTCACAGGGACATCCAGCGCTGGTTGTTCCAAGACAAGTTCGTTTTCCGTCACCGTTCAAGCTGCTCCTACTATAACTATCCAAGGTCCGACAGTCATCTGCAACGGCACAGAGAACATCTTGACCGCCTCAGGGTCAACCAATTACGTATGGAACAATGGTTCCGCTACAGGATCAACCCTGACCATTACAACAGGCGGTATCTACACTGTCACCGGTAGCACAAGCGGCGGTTGCTCCGGCACAGCCTCAATTACCGTACAAGGTAAGCCCACCCCCACAGTCAGCATTAGCGGTCCTTCCCTCATCTGCGGCAACAATCCTGCCACCCTTGTCGCTTCGAGCAACTTGCCGGGCGTTAATTTCTCATGGTCAACAGGGGCGACAGGCAATACCGTGGTTGCAGCCCATGGCGGATTCTACTCCGTCACCGCATCCCTCAATGGCTGTGAAAGCAGCCACACACACACATTGGCCACAACCAGCGCTCCCACTCCACCAACCGTGACACCCGCTTCCCACTGTGGCGCCGGTTCCGTGACCTTATCGGCCACCTCAGTGGCAGGTACAAGCTGCTACTGGTATGCCAGCAGCACCTCTCAGGAAGTCCTCGCCACAGGCGACACCTACACCACCCCTACCCTCTCCGTATCCAACACCTACTATGTGAGCGCCCAAAACTCAACGGGATGTGTGTCCAACAGAGTGCCCGTGACGGCAAGCATCTACCCCATGCCCGCCGCCCCGACCGTCTTCAGCTTCTCACAATGCGGTGAAGGAGACATCACGCTGACAGCTACATCGAGCAATCCTGTCCAATGGTATTCTGACGCACAAGGTGAGAGCCCCATATCTCCCACACAACATATCACAGAGACAACGACCTACTACGCAGCGGCCACCAACGAGAATAACTGCCAAAGCAACCTTTCTCCACTAACCGTCACCGTCAATCAAAAGCCGCAACCTCCTGTTGTGACCGAACCCGACCCCGTGTGTTCCAACAGCACCATCAATGTAATACTTAGTGCCACTTCCGCTATCGGAACCAATGTGAAATGGTACGACAGCAACATGAACTACAAAGGTCAAGGTAACACTTACCAAGTGAGAAACATCAGCAGCACAACCATTTATTATGCCACAGCCTATAATAGCGATTGCGAAAGCGACCCTGTAACCATCAACATCATCAAGAATCCACTTCCGACAGTACCGACAGTGAGCTGCGAACCGCTTTGTGCCCCCGGAGAAATCACTCTCGTCGCTGACGCCGGCGGTCTGTCCGTTAAATGGTTCGATGCCGACAACAATTTCCTGTCCGAAGGCCTCTCCTACACCACCAACATCGCTGCAACCACCATTTTCAAAGCATCCGCATTTGACCCTGAAACACTCTGCGAGAGCGCCCCTGTCGATGTGACCGCAACGGTTGACCAAATCCATTATGGCAATGTCAACATCAACACCTGCGAAGCTTACGTGTGGAACGGCAGAACATACACTCAGAGCGGCACTTACACCGACACGATGCAAACCGTTCACGGTTGTGACAGCATTGTGACTTTGCACCTGCAAATCAACGAATCGTTCAATTCTACCATCGACACCACCGTGTGCGGAGAGTTCGTCTGGGATGGCCAGACATACAATGCTTCCCAAAACATCGTCAAAAGCTTCACCACAGCCTCCGGTTGCGACAGCACGGTCACCATCCATCTTACCGTTCTCAATGCTGTCAATATCGCCAAGACAATCACCATTTGCAGTAACCAATTGCCATACCATTACGGCGGAATGACCTTCACTTCGGCCGGAACTTCCGTTATCACAACTACTACTGCTACCGGTTGCGACAGTACCATCACTTTGACCCTCGTCGTCAACCCGCAACCCAGTCTTCCGAACATTACCCCGTCCAGTATCACTCACTGCGGTGAAGAAAGCATCTCCTTGAACGGCTCTGCCGGCGCCAACGGTACAATCTGCCGCTGGTATGCTTCGTCAACCGATGCCGAGCCCTTCATGACCTCCAACAACTTCCAGTACTCATTTTCTGAAAGCACCACCATCTATGCATCCAGCTACAATGCCAACACTGGCTGTGAGAGCGACCGGACCCCAATGCACATCACCATCAACCCGATACCAACGGAGCCTGAAGTGTCACCCGTCGTTCGTTGTGGAAGTGGTCCCGTAACCTTCAACGCAGTTGTAGATGAAACCGCAAACACTTGTCGGTGGTATTCCAACCAATACGCCAATAGTCCCATTTACATAGGTCTCGATTTCACCAGAACCATTGTGGCCAGTTCCACTTTCTACGTACAAAGCTACAACTCCAGCACTGGGTGTAAAAGTCAGCGTGTCCCAGCTGTAGCCACCGTGAACATACCGCCCACCAAGCCTCAGACCAACCCGGTCTCAAACTGCGGTCCTCTCACCACAGACCTCGCCAATTACGTATCTTCCAGCAATATGCAATACCGCTGGTATGACCAAAACGAGAACCTCCTTTCCGAAAGCAACCACTACAACACCACCGTCAATGAGACCAGCACCTTCTACGTCAGCCTCTTCAATGACTTCACCACTTGCGAAAGTGATCTCTCCCCACTGACCGTGACTATCAACGAGAACTACGCCCCGCAAAACATCTATGACACCACTTGCCAAAACTCACGTTACCAAAACTACAACATCGACCAAGTCTTTGTCACACCGGGAGAAACCAATATCACTGTTAATACCCTTTCTTCCACCGGTTGTGACAGTGTGGTTACCCTGCATCTGTTCGTGAGACCTCAAATCACGAATGAAATCAGCATCAACTCCTGCGGCCAATACATCTGGGGCGACAGCATTTACACCGAGGCTGGTATCTACACCAACACTTTCACGGCTGCTAACGGCTGTGACAGTGTGGTCACCCTTAACCTGACCATCACTCCTATAGACCAAACGCATGTCTATGCCGTAGCTTGTGGGCAATATGAGTGGTATGGTACAACTTACACTCAATCCGGGACATATAACCAAACCTATACGAACATATTCGGTTGTGATTCTATCATAACCTTGCATTTGACCATCAACCCCGCCTACCACGAAAATCTTGTTGTTTCCGCCTTTGAAGAATACACCTTAAATTCGGAAACATATTATGAATCAGGAGATTACACCCAGCAATACACTACTGTGAATGGTTGCGACAGCATCATCAACCTCCATCTGACCATCTACCAAAGTCAGGATGCGGTTATCCAAGATGAAGTTTGCGCCGGCACCCCCTACACTTCGAATGGCTTTGACACAATATTCACCCAAGCAGGTGATTATACGCTGACCCATCTCGACACCGACATTCACGGATATGACAGCATCACTACCCTTCTTCTCACCGTCAATCCTGTTTTCAACACTGTAATTGAGCAATCAATCTGTCACGATGACACTTATGACTTCTTTGACCAGACACTCACAGAATCAGGCACTTATTCTGTAAATCTGCAATCTGCTGCTGGATGTGACAGTATCATCACGCTTCAGCTGACTGTTTTCCCTGAAAACATTGACACTATCACCGCCTACACTTGTTACGATGTCTCTTTCCACGACGAGGGATTTGACATCTATCATCCAACAGAAAGTGACTACTATTATCAATACGACTATGACATACACGACTGCGACAGCATCACAGTTCTTCACCTTCTGATTCTCCAGCCAGCTGAAACCACACTGAATGCCTCGCTTTGCATCGGAGAATCCTATGCAGAGAATGGTTTCGAGGTGACTGCAACGGAGCCAGGTGAATTCACCTACGTGCAGAATCTGAGCACCATCAACGGCTGCGACAGCACCGTGACCCTGTACATGACAGTGAACCTGCCCGACACCATCGACACTGTCGTCAATGTATGTGACATCGACCTCCCATTCCTTTGGAACAACAACGAATATTTCAGCTATTCTGAAGCTGGCGACTATGACATCCACATTCAGGCCGCCCACGGCTGTGACAGTTTGATTCATCTGCATCTGCAAGTGAACTCATCCTTCGAAAAAGACACCACTGTAAACGTCTGCGCCGGTGCGTTGCCATACGAGTTCTGCGAAGGGCACACGTTCAACGAGGCAGGCAATTACACAGTCAACCTCCAAAGTGTTAACGGTTGTGACAGCGTGTGGAATCTGCATTTGTTTGTCACTCCGAATGCGGAACATGATGTTTTCCTAACTATCTGCGACAACGAACTTCCATACACCTATATGGGTGAAACCTTCACGGAAGCTGGAAACTATGATATCCAAGAGACAGGTATTGACAACTGTGTCACCATCACCCATCTCACACTTAATGTGAATCCCACCTATCACGGATATGACACAGTCACGGTCTGTGAGGAGACTCTGCCGTTCCTCTACGGCACCACGCCTTTAACCGCCTCTGGCGAATATGATGTCCATCTGAATGCCAGCACGACTTGCGACAGTATGATTACGGTTCTGTTTACAGTAATACCTTCCGCACACAGCACCGAGGCTTTGGAGCAATATGTCTGTCCCAGCGATTTCCCAGTCAACTTTGAAGGGAATCTCTTCGAAGAAGCGGGCACTTACGAAGTAGTCATCCCTCGCGAGGGTCTCTGCGACAGCATTGTCACTTTCATCCTGCACGAATATCCGACATATATGTTCAATGAGGATAATATCATTAGCAGCTTGGATCTGCCTTATACGTGGCATGGTGTTGAAATCAGCCAACCCGGTGTCTATTTCGACTCCCTGACTACCACACAAGGCTGCGACAGCATCTACAGTCTGCACCTCGTGATTTATGAAGCTCAAGTGATTGAGAGTGCCCCCATATTCCTATGCGAGGGAGAAACTGCCGAATGGCACAATATGATTCTTTCTCAAACCGGCATTTACCATGACACCACCACTAACGATATGACCGGTGCATACGAGATCCATCAGGTTTCTGTCACCGTGTATCCGACCTATCTCTTCGAAGACACCGTAACTATCTGCAGCAGCAGCCTGCCTTACATCTGGAACAATCTCGTCATCAATGAAGCCGGCACCCGTGAAATTTTCCTTCAAACTGCTGAAACCTATTGCGACAGTATTTACCGTCTCACACTCTATGTCAGCCCAAGCTATCAAGTCACCGAATCGGTCACTTTGTGCGAAAACGAGCTGCCTTACGAATGGCGAGGACAACTGCTCACGGAAAGCGGCAACTACCAACAAACATTGACCACCGTGAATGGTTGCGACAGTATCTTCTCACTCAATCTTACCGTGAGTCCTTCTGCAAACATCATGCTCGTTGACACTGCCTGCTCGAACGAATTACCCTATTTGTGGCGCGGGCACCAGCTTACTTCTGCCGGCACCTATTTTGACACGATTCCTAACGCTTTCGGATGCCAAGACATCTTCGGTCTGCAACTCACCATCAGCCACTCCTCCGACACCACCATCCAAGATGTCGTCTGCGCCGGAGAAACCTATACGCTGAACGGTTTCAACATTCCCACCGACCACCCGAGCATACTTTACGAACAACGGACCACCGTCAACAGCCAAGGTTGTGACAGCATTATTTTCATCATGCTGGAAGTGCTGCCGTCTTATACGATTGAAACCGAAGCGCAAACTTGTGAGAATGTTCCTTTCGAATGGCGCGGACACGAATACAACACGGAAGGAACCTATTACGATAACCTGACGACGGTTTCCGGCTGCGACAGTGTGTTTGTCCTGCATCTCCAGATCAACCCCACTTACGATGTCTTTGTGACCGACACCGCCATCCGCGAACACGAATACACGTACGATGGATTTGTCATTACCCCTGCAGACAGCGGCACTTTCTATCACGAAATCCAGCACTACACAATCTACGGCTGCGACAGTATCACACATCTGACTCTCTATGTTGCCTACAACGATGGTGTTGACGATATCACGCTACCGTCCTTCTCGTTCTATCCGAATCCGACGAGCGCCCAAGTAAACATCCAAGGCGAACAAATGCGCCAAGTGGATGTTTTCAGCATCGATGGCAAACTAATCCATAGTGCAAAGGCGGAATCACCGGAATTCACGCAAATAGATGTAACACGTTTCCCGACTGGCCATTATTTGGTCAAAATAACATTGGATGACGGAAAGACTGTCACTCGGAAGATCATTGTAAATAAACGATAACAAGAGGATTAGATAATGAGACGTTGGACTATTTATTGTACAGAAGTCCAACGTCTCACCATTTTAAAGACATCCTGACATGAAATTGCAAGAGAAGCCCTATTGGATCCAACTTGTTGTGCTGGCCTTGTTTACGACAGGAGGTTTGCTGTTGTTTTCATCCTTGTCGTCTTTGGTTTTATTGCTTATCTACCACACACCATCTATGCTGGACACTTCAGATCCGGTCACGGCCATCCGCATCAGCCAGACTTTTGCCACAATCGGCACTTTCCTGCTGCCGGCACTGCTGTTTGCGTACTGCCAAAACCGCCAGTGGTTCGACTACAATGCAGCCAATCGCCGTCCGAACACATCCATGGTCAACATTGTGTTGCTTCTGTCCATCACGCTGCTACCTGTTGTCAGTGTATTATCAACATTCAATATATTCATCATGCCCCAGGAAGGTGCCGTGGCAGAGTTCATGCGCGACATGGAAGAAGCTGCCAACCATATTCTGGAAATGCTTACCAGCAGACGTAGTGCTTGGGATCTGATCTCAAACTTGCTGGTGCTTGCCGTGTTAGCCGGAGTATGTGAGGAATTCCTTTTCCAAGGGGCCTTGCAGCCACTGATGACACGATGGACTAATAATCCTCACGTGGGTATCCTTATCACCGCATTCATTTTCAGCATCCTGCATTTCCAGTTCTACGGATTTATCCCGAGATTTGCATTAGGAGTCTATTTAGGATACCTTTTCTACTGGAGCCGATCGCTTTGGCTGCCGATCCTGGCCCATGTATTGCACAATGCCCTCTCCATTCTCGTGGATTTCACTCTCCAAGGAAAAGGCATCGACACCGACAACTTGCAATTCACTGACATTCACGGTTCTATCCCCGTAATCATCTCCTGTACCCTACTCAGCGCAATGGGAATCGTGTTCCTATGGCGCACGCATCGTGACAATGAGACACGGTAACCATAACTATGACCAACTCAAGTTAGAGTTATAGTTAGAGTTATGGTTAGAGTTAAGACTCACGGAACGGGGTCATAGCCACTGCCGCCCCAAGGGTTACAGGAAAGCACCCGTTTAAGGGTTAGCCAAGAGCCTTTCAGGGGACCATGTTTTTGGATGGCTTCAATGCCATAGTTGGAACAGGTCGGTGTGTAACGACAACTTCTTCCAATAAAAGGGGACAAGGTTATTTGGTAAAGTTTGATCAACCCTATCAGGAATTTCGAGACCAAAGAGCGAAAAAACCGTAATATTCTCTTCATTTGGCGGCCTCCTTTTGAACAACAGTCTGCAGTTCCGTGAAAATAGACGTTGCAGCAGCCGTCACCTGTTTGTAAGTCGGCATCTCACCGCCCACATACATCCAACACATTTCCAGACCGCAATTTTCGGGCAGAAGCAGCTGATGGCGGTTGAGACGGTAAGCTTCGCGCATAAGTCTTTTCACGCGGTTACGGTCCGTGGCGTGTGGGAAACGTTTTTTTGAGACAACTACCGCTATCTTTGAGCCGTCATTAGGTTTTATGTTGTAAAAGCACTTGATGGGGAAAGAAAACACAAAAAGTCGCTGATGCACGATCTCTTTGATGCGCAACGAGGATTTCAGGCGGCACGATTTCGGGAAAACCGAGGTTTTAACGTCTGCGGCCTGCATATTCTTTCAGGAAAGCGTCCAAAGCATCAGTCAGCGAGGCGTGTTCCTTGGTGGGGGCCATGACATGAAGCTTCCAGCCAGCCTCCTCTACTGCGTTTTTGGCGGCAGTTCCAAGAGCGGCAAACGCCAGCTCGCCCTGTTGGAAATCAGGGAAGTTAGCTTGTAGGGATTTCACGCCGTTGGGGCTGAAAAAGACAATCATGTCATATTTCTCGATATTGACATCATGCACCAAGTCTGCAGGAGCAATCACAAATACAACTGCCTGGGCAAATTTGATCTCATTTTCCACCAGAACCTGTTCCAATTGGGAAGGAATTCCATCTTGGCTGCAAGGTATCAACATGCTCATCTCTTTGTTACGGATGAGAAGATCATAAAAACTGCTGGGTCTGGCATCTTTTGCGGCAAAGACACGGCGTTTGCGGTAAGGGACATATTTCTGCAGATAGAGTGCTATGGGCTCTGTGGCGCAAAAATACCTCATAGATTCAGGCATTTCCACGCGCAACTCCTTGCAAAGCTCGAAAAATTTGTCAATAGTGTTCGTGCTGGAAAAAACTACTGAATTGTAGTCCAAAATGTTGATATGGGTTTTACGAAAATCCAGTGCCGTGGTGCAGTTGATCTTGAAAAACTTATAGAAATCAACATTGATGCTATACTTTCTTATCAGTTCTGCGTATGGGGATCTTTCTATATCCTCCGGAGCATTTTGGGAGACTAATATGTTTTTTATCTTCATTTTAACGCATTAATATTCTCAACAATATCGTATCTACTTTACTTTATATCAAGCATTTAACAACACCTTCAGGAATACTGCCCAAGGTAAAATTTCAAGGGTGCAAAAATAGAGAAAAAATTGAAACCTATGACCATTCATGGAATTTATTTTCAACAAACGGTATGTCCAAATGACAAACAGAATCACTAACACAACCGCAATCAGATAATAGACAGGACGCAAGCCTGAATACTGCGCGAGGACGAGCATCGGAAACAGAAAAACGGAGATATCTGTCAGAAAAATAAACTTATATTGGTTAATGGTGATGCGCTCTTTGTCACGGTCGAAAAGACGCGAATAAACCTCACCGCATAACAGTTTGAAAACGTAGGCAACGAGCAACAATGCCAAAAACAAACCGACGTATGCAATAAATGGCCACTTGGAGATGGTTTCGGGAATAAATGTTTGACAAAACATCGCCAAACCAATAGTAATGGTAATCAAGTCAAAAGCAAGGACAAAAATGGAACTCCGATCCTCTATGATTTTGCCTTCGCGCTGTAACAGCGAAAAATGTCGTTGGGAGAACAGAGCCCTGAAGATGAGCGTCAGCTTCCGGCGGAATGTGAGGAATGTCATTGTGAAAATGAACAACAACAGACAAAATATCAATGTCACCCAGCTGTTCGGCCGTGCAACAGTATCCCATTGGAATTGAGTTACAGAAAGCCAATGCCGCGTAAACATGGCACTAATTGAAAGGACAAACAACAAGGACGATTAGGGACTATTTTATCAACAACTTCTTGGTACAAAGCATCTTGCCGTCAGATTCCAAGCCATAGAAATACATACCGGCGGAGAATTTGGAAACATCCACTTGTTTCTTACCCGTGTTACTGACAGGGGCGCGGAAAACCTCACGACCGGCCAGGTTTTTAATTACCAGGCTGGTATGGCTGTTCAGAGCGACATAGTCGATACTCACTATGTTTACGGCCGGATTAGGATATGCGCGAAGAGACACCTGATTTCCACTCTCGTGTATGCCAGTTCCAACAGAATAGTGGATATAAAACGAAACTTTGTCGGACTCATTTTGCGCATTGACAAAAGTGTATTTGACCAGCGCAGGGTCTTTGCAACCCGTGTATGTGGCATGGAACGCATTCATAGCATTTGCCGGAACTGCTTCATTGGCACCCAGTGAAATAGGTTGTGAAATGTTACCCGTATAGCACTCCCCGATGCAGAACAGGATATCCGTCGTCTCCTCATTGAGAAGCAGAACATCCTTTTTCACACGGAACTCTATCGGACTGCCCGTCATATTTTCATAACCCACAAACGTGTTGATCTCATTCTCGTCATCATAAAGAATTTCAAGAATCGTGTCATTGTCATTCAACGCTTGACCAGCATAAAACAACTTGATTGATTGAGCGTTAAGCATTATGACAGACATTAGCAACGCAAGTGTAAATATTCCTTTTTTCATATTCTTAATCCATTTTAATTAATGCTGCAAAAATACATTTTCTTGACTTCCCTCCGATTAAGATGTTTAATTTTTTTTGTGAGAATTGTGAATTGTGATTAGTGAACTGCAATTCTTACTATTTTCAAATCACAAATCACTATTCACAAATCACTATTCACAAATCATAAGAAAGGCGTACCTTTCGGCACGCCTTTCTATCGGAACTATACAAGAAGCAAATTATTTTTTGCGTCTTTTGGGTTTCAGATTGTGTTTTGCAACGAAATCGTCGAGGACTTCCTTCAAAGTGGGAGTGCCGATCTCTTGCAATTCGTAACCGACCTTCACAACGGGTTGTTTGATCTTGATGAAGCGAGGCAGGTCGATAGGAGTACCAACGACAACGGCATCGCAAGGAGTGTTGGCGATGGTCTTCTCGAGGTCTTTCATCTGCTCTTTGCCATAACCCATAGCGGGCAGCAAGGTGCCGATGTTCGGATAAATCTTGAAGGTCTCGGCGAGTTTGCCAACAACATACGGTCTCGGGTCAACGAGTTCAGCACCGTGTTTCAGAGCGGCAACCGTACCGGCACCGATCTTCATCTCACCGTGGGTCAATGTAGGACCGTCTTCCACAACGAGGACTTTCTTGCCCTTGAGGAGTTCGGGTTTGTCAACCGTGAGGATAGAAGCGGCGTCGATTTGCTTAGCCGTCGGGTTGATTTTGCGCAGGTTAGCGCGGACAGTGTTGATGTTGTCCAAAGAAGCGGAGTCAATCTTGTTGATGACGATGACGTCAGCCATGCGGGCAACAACCTCACCAGGATAGTAGCTCACCTCAGCACCGGGACGCAACGGGTCAGCCACGCCGATGGTCAGATCGGGAACGTAGAACGGGAAGTCGTTGTTACCGCCGTCCCACAGCACGATGTCGCAACCGTCGGGATCGTTCTCAGCACCAGCCATTTCAACCCACTTGCCGGTTTGAGGATCTTTGGTCTTACCACCTTTGAGGATGGCTTCGTAGTCAACACCAGCGTAGATGACGTTACGTTTGGTGACCACATGGGGTTCGTACTCTTCCATCTCCTCGATGGTGCAGTTTTGATATTTGAGGTCATCAACGCAAGCGAAACGTTGGACGATTTGTTTGTTCAAATCGGGATCGTAAGGCATGGGGTGACGCACAGCGACCACTCTGAAGCCCATTCCAACGAGATATTCGATGATCTTACGGGAAGTCTGGGACTTACCGCAACCGGTACGGGTAGCGCCGACAGCGATGACGGGCTTTTTGGATTTCACCATGGTGTCCTTCGGGCCCATGAGCCAGAAGTTGGCGCCGGCAGCATTCACGATGGCGCTGATACCCATGACGTATGCGTATGGTTTGTCGCTGTATGCGAACACGCAGTCGTCAACGTCGAATTCCTTGATTAATTCGGCCAGTTTGGATTCCGGATAGATCTTGATGCCCTTCGGGTAAAGATCTTCGCCAGCCAGTTCCTTCGGATACATACGGTCGTCGATACCGGGGATTTGCTCAGCGGTGAAAGCGACTACGTTGTAGTTCTTGTTGTGACGGAAAAAGGTGTTGAAATTGTGGAAGTCTCTTCCAGCAGCACCGATGATGATCACATTTCTTACTTTTTTTCTCATAAATTTTTAATTTTTTTTGAGGTTTATAAAAAATGAATTTGAGTTTCTCCTTTTTTGCGGGTGCAAAGGTATAATTTTTTTTCATACGGAGCATGTTTTAGTTTTTTTTTTGACTATTGGGCTTCCGTATTTATGAGAAACTTCCATATCTTCTTATTCTTCATTATTCATTCTACATTCATAAAAATCGTATCTTTGCCCCCACGAATCAAATTTAATCAAACCCAATAAATATGAAAGACTTAAGAGCAGAATTGCAAGCGCTGGGCATTGAAAACCCGGTTGAGATTTACCACAATTTGTCATACGACGAACTGTACAAACATGAAACCAACCCCGCTCTGACGGGTTATGAAAAGGCTTACCTGACCAAATCGGGTGCCCTTTCCGTCGATACCGGCATTTTCACTGGCCGTTCGCCCAAAGACAAATATATCGTGAAAGACGAGAACACGAAGGACAACGTATGGTGGTACGATCCCAACAAGAAGGGTTCCGACAACAAGCCCATCGACCATAAGACTTGGGAGCATTTCCGTATGCTCTGCCAGAAGCAGCTTTCCGGCAAGAAAGTGTATGTGATGGACGGTTACTGCGGTGCCAACGAAAACTCCCGCATGAAAGTGCGTTTCGTGTCGGAGGTAGCTTGGCAGGCACACTTCGTGAAGAACATGTTCATCCGTCCCTCTGAAGAGGAATTGGCCGATTTCGAGCCCGACTTCGTGGTGCTGAACGCTGGCAAGACCACCAATCCCAATTGGAAGGAGATGGGTTTGAACAGCGAGGTTTTCGTGGCCTTCAACCTGACGGAGCGCATGGCCCTCATCGGCGGCACCTGGTACGGTGGCGAGATGAAGAAGGGCATCTTCTCCGTGATGAACTATTTCCTCCCGCTCAACGGCATGGCCGCCATGCACTGCTCGGCCAACGAGGGCAAGAACGGCGACACCGCCATCTTCTTCGGCCTCTCCGGCACCGGCAAGACGACCCTCTCCACTGATCCGAACCGCGCCCTCATCGGCGACGACGAGCACGGCTGGGACGACAACGGCGTCTTCAACTTCGAGGGCGGCTGCTATGCGAAGTGCATCAACCTCAGTGAAGAGAAAGAGCCCGACATCTTCCATGCCATCAAACGCGATGCGCTGTTGGAGAACCTCGTAGTTGATGCGGAAGGCAACATTGACTTCAACTCTGCCGAGAAGACGGAGAACACCCGTGTCTCCTACCCTATTTACCATATTAACAATATAGTACGTCCTGTGTCACGCGGCACCCATCCGAGCAAGATTATCTTCCTCTCTGCTGACGCTTTCGGCGTGCTGCCTCCCGTTTCCATCCTCAACAAGGAGCAGACCATGTACTACTACTTAAGCGGTTACACGGCTAAGCTGGCTGGTACGGAACGCGGTATCGTGACCCCGCAACCGACCTTCTCATCCTGTTTCGGCGCAGCCTTCCTGCTTCTGCACCCCACGAAATACGCTGAGGAACTGGCTAAGAAGCTCGAAGAACACAATGCCACGGCTTACTTGGTGAACACCGGTTGGGCTGGCGGCGGCTACGGCGTCGGCGAGCGCATCTCGTTGAAGGCCACCCGCGCCATCATCACGGCCATCCTCAACGACGAGTTGAAGAGCTGCGAAACTGAAATCGTGAAACCCTTCAACTTGGTGATTCCCAAACACGTCACTGGCGTCGATGACAACATCCTCAACCCTGTCAACAGCTGGGCTGACAAGGATGCCTTCCAGAAGAACGCTAACGAGCTGGCCGCAGCCTTCATCAAGAACTTCGCCAACTTCAGCGACACCGAGGAAGGCAAAGCCTTGATCCCGTTCGGCCCGCAAATATAAATGGTTATTGGTTATAGGTTATTGGTTATTGAAGCCTGTTAAAGTGCAAATAGCCCCATACAAGCGAAGCCGCAGTGTGGGGTCTCACCCTCAAAAAAAACGAAAAAATGAAGCTATTACTGATAAGCAATTCCACCAACTACAAGGAACCCTACCTGGGTTGGTGCCAGCCGTTGATTGCGGAGTTCCTGCAAGGCACGGCCGATGAAATTTTGTTTGTGCCTTACGCCGGCGTGGATGTGGGCGGCAAGGTTTATCCCGAAAGCTACGACAGTTACACGGCCCGCGTGCGCGGTGTGTTCGAGAAGTTCGGCAAGAAAGTCGTTTCCGTGCACGAAGTCAGCGACCCAGTAGCGGCGGTCAACAACGCGAAATTCATCATGGTGGGCGGCGGCAACACTTTCCATCTCGTGGCCGAGCTGCACCGCAACAAACTCATTCAACCCATCCGCCGCAAGGTGATGGAAGGCACGCCCTACATGGGCTGGAGCGCTGGTTCCAACGTGGCCTGCCCCACTCTGTGCACCACCAATGACATGCCCATCGTGATGCCGGAGAGTTTCCAATGTCTTGACTTGGTGCCGTTCCAAATCAACCCGCACTACATTGATCCTTATCCGGAAAACATCAACGACAGCATCCGTCACGGTGGCGAAACCCGTCAGGTGCGACTCAACGAATACTTGGCTGTCAACAAGGAGAAGACAGTTGTCGGCCTGCGCGAAGGCACCGCTTTATGGGTTGATCACGAGCGTATTACACTCAAAGGAACGCGCAATATGATTGTGCTTCGCCACGGCAAAGAACCGGAAGAGGTGGTTCCCGGTTCCGTTTTCGAATACGACATTTCAATGTGTAATGCTTAAGCGATAATAATCCATCGCATAAAAAAAACGAGCAGGAATTTCTCTCTGCTCGTTTTTTATTGGAATGGGGAGAACCCCCATTCCAATTTTCAAAATTCAAATTCTATACTAATCCTTCTCTTTGATACAGCGTACGCTGATGCCGTAACCGGAGTGGATGTCTGTCCGTTGGATTTCGCTACAATCATACGTAATCTTGTATGCCGTGCTGTGAACCTCGCCGTGAATCACCTCCGTGGCCCAGAAGTAGGTATCAAACAGCATCCGCTCATACTGCTGGGCGGCACCGTTGTAATAACCCGCCGGCAAAGCCCTGAAGCCCGTGGCATCATCGCCGCCGCCGTCAAGCCAGTACAATGGCGAGCGTAATCCGTTGGCTGTCAGGATGCTCGTGCCTCCTCCATACTGATACAGCTCTTCGTACTTTTCAGGTGTCGGCAGGTACCAGCCCTCAGGACAGATACCGCGGATATGGCCGTGCTCATTGATCACGCTGTCGTCCAAAGCGGCTTCAGCACAATACAGTCGGCCGTAGATATCCACATTCTGATCCACATTCGGGAAGGACTCGCTCTCATACTCATACACGCACGGTATCGGATCCTCGCACTCGCCGCTTTCCACGCACTCGTTCGGGTCGCCATAGCAGTTCGACAGCAGGTTGGTCTGCGTCCAGCAGTCGCAACCGATACGAACACCGTGATAGACGTTGCCCTCGCAGTCGATAGCGTCAGGACACTGCGGGAAGACCACATTCACTTTCTGTTCGCAGCTCAGACTTGTGCCACAGACCGTTTCCGTGAATACCCATGTCACAATCGTCTCGCCCTCGTAATAGAGATTTTCTTCCGGAACTTCGCTGTTGACTTCAAACGGCCAATCGCCATCCACCAACACGGCTGTTTCCGGATTTCCGAGTTGTTCAGGATAAATCTCCATCACGCAGTCACCGTATGCTAACGTCATATTGAGATCCGGAGGACATGTGAGTGAAAGTTCGGGAGCCACCGTCCACGTGTAAATAACCGTATCAGGTTCAGCTTCCATACCGCAAGCATTCGCATAAGTTGCCACCCAGATCAAGTTATGTACCTGTCCTTCAACTTCTTCAGTACGTGTGAGTGTCACTACAGCGTCAGCGTTGCATTCATCCGTCACGGTGAAGTCATCCACGGTGAGTTCTTCAAAATCGGGATCGCACAAGAAATCAACATTTGCCAGGTTGGTCGTGATTGTCGGAGTGGACATCTCTGTCCAGGTGTAGGTCACGCTCACCGAATTGGCCACATTACCACAATCATCGGTATAGTGTGCCATCCAAGTCTCAGTAAAGTGGCAACCATCTTGGATCGGGCCTATCACTGTTACGCTATCTTCTGGCAGAGCAAAGAATCCTCCACAATTATCGTTCAAGGTGAAAGTAGGAGGTATAATTTCCGGATTACATTCGCCTTCCGGATTATTCTGAGAGGCAATTGAAATAGCAGGTTTCGTCGTGTCGAGAACGTTGCCGCAGTCGTCAATCACGCGCCACGTACGAGTGAACGTGTAGCTGCCAGCACAAGTCGGTACCACCTCGCCATCGGTATAGGTCACCGTCGGAGTCACTGTACAATTGTCTTGAACTGCGGTAGGCTCGCCGGCAGCACCAATGCCAGTATCTACATTACAATCTTCATCCTTGTAGAATATGATATCCGCTGGTCTCGCGTACGTCGGACGGACGGTGTCAACCACCGTGATTGTCTGGATGCTGTCGCTCAACGAGACGTTGCCGCAGTCGTCGATGACGCGCCACGTACGCGTGAAGCTGTAGCTGCCTTCGCAGGTGGTCTCAATCTCGCTGTCCGTGTAGGTCACCGTAGGTGCTGACGTGCAGTTGTCGGCAACATTCGTGGGTTCGCCAGCTGACATCACGCTCGTGTCGGCGTTGCAGTTCTCATCCTTGTAGAAGGTGATATCCAGAGGTCTCGTGTACGTCGGACGGACGGTGTCAACCACCGTGATTGTCTGGATGCTGTCGCTCAACGAGACGTTGCCGCAGTCGTCGATGACACGCCACGTACGCGTGAAGCTGTAGCTGCCTTCGCAGGTGGCCTCAATCTCGCTGTCCGTGTAGGTCACCGTAGGTGCTGACGTGCAGTTGTCGGCAACATTCGTGGGTTCG
>OMYJ01000021.1 GCA_900315245.1 uncultured Bacteroidales bacterium | reverse complement strand
GATGAATGGCGTTTCTTCCCCTGTATTCCACAGATAGTCAGTGGCTTCCGAGACGGCGGTGAGTACCAGCTCGCCGATGTCGCAGAAGTCGCCCTCGGAAACGGAGATTTCCACCTCCGGCTGCTCCACCACGGTGAGTTGCAGCACCACCATGCTGTCGCACCCGTGCGAAGACTGCAGCAGCAAGGTGTCGCGGATGACTCTCCCCACCGAGTCGGTCTCTTCAGCAGGAACCTGGAAACCGTGGCCTTGATAAGGTTCCCCGCTGCACACTTTCGCTTGCAACTGGATGAGGCTGTCCTGCGAAATGTCCAACCAAATCGTGTCCGAGAGAATTGGCGGGCAACCAGTCGTACTGTTTCCAGTAATTACGTAGAAACCAGATTGTTCTGGCGATACACCGGGGAGTGTGTCCGAGGCGGTTTCCTGTTGGTCGGGACCGATAATCCGGATATCATCGACATTTTCGGCGGTATAGGAGAAAAAGATGCTGTCGCCTTGGCAGTAAAGGGTCGGCATCGCTTGCGTGTCCCAAGAAAGGGTCGAGGGAGTGGCGAAGTCGGAAATATAGACACAGAAAGTGCCGATATTCTCGTTCAAGTTCCTGTCTTCCGCAAATTCGAGAACATGGGTGTAGAACGGCCCCATGCTGTTTTGGGTGTAGAAACAAGGTGATCCTATTGCCTCTAACCCCGTATATCGGAGTGTTGTGCCCGGAATTTCCTGCCAAACCCAATAAGACGTGTTAATGGGAATAGTCTCATCCGGCACGAATGGACCCCAGCCGTTGCCAGGAACATAGTAGGCCATTTGAAATCCGTTGATGTACGCCTCATCACAGAAAAAGGTAAGCATGGTGTGCCGATGGATATTGAAGTTTATTCCGTTCGGTTGCATGTGATAGTTGATTATTCTCGATCCTTGGCAGGTCAAAGGGGTGAGCATGCGTCCGGCCGGTTCTCCAAAGCCGCCGGTCAGTTGGAACACCAGAACAGGCTTGGTGGCGGATATGTAGGCTGCAGTGTAGTCCACGAACTGATAGGCACGCCGGTCGCCGCGCTGGAGATTGCTGTATTGAGCCGGTGCCCCTGTGTTATGAACGGTCACGTCGGTGTTGTCTTCCAGCGCGTAGATCAGAACATAGTCGTTTTTTTGGCCGTTGTAGGTGTTCTGGAAGGTGGGAGATGCGGGCATGGCGATGTAGTCAACCCCGGCTTTCTCTTCCGGGATGAGCTGGTCGCAGATGATGTCCACATGTACTCCGTCGTAGGTCACCGCATCGTCCGTGAGATCTACCGCCACGGGCTTGTTGGAGATGATTTCGGTGCCGCCGAGATGCCCTTCCGGAGATTGCGAGGCGGCGGCGAAGCAATAGACCTGCCCGCGGTTCAGCGACACGTTGAACGGGACACCTGCCGTATGCGTGCCGCCATACAAGTCAACCGACGGGGTGACGGTGATGACCGTGTTGTTCTCCGTGGCGATGACCTCCACGCTGTTGCGGGCCTCGGGGTACTGGCTGTGGTTGGGAAACTGCCATTGGGCGGGAATCATGAAGCGGGTTCCGAGCGCGTTGGCCCCTTTCAGCATATAGTCCCCCATATTGCTGTTCTCGATTTTCAATATCATTTGGCTGCCTCCGGAGCCGTGATAGTGGTAGCCGTAGTTTGAAACGGCGTTATATGGACAGATGGAGTCGAGGCCGCTGATACCGTTGTTGTATTCAATATGGGTGAACCAGCTGTTATAGGAAGGGACGCTCCCAATAGTCCAAGCACCCAATGCCGGCTGCTCGAAAGTGTAGGTTACTTCATCGTAAAAAGTGCTGTGTGTCAGGATTTTGTTGTGATAAGGGTGGATGTCTTGGACTTGGGGCGAGGCAAACCAAAAGACAGTGTCTGCTTGCGCTTGCACAGACACCTTCCCGAATGACAACAGCATCACCGCTGTCAAGAATATCCTTATGATAATCTTATATCGTTGCTCTTTCATGAAATGGGCATAATACCTCTTACCTCATTCAGTCGCACCAAAGTTCATTTTCGTTACAACCCGAGACGAAAAAAAATGATATAGTTATAAATATTTTATTTATAGTTGTTTAGGCCAAACTGCCGATTTCCATTCGTAGGACTTTAATAAGTTTCACGTCTTACGTCTCACCGCTACAGCACCGTCAACGTTCCCCGATAGACGAACGGCTTCCCGTTCATGTCCTTGATTCGGAGCACGTAAACATACACGTCCGAGAGGTGGACTCCCTCGCCGCACCAGATGAAGTGCGGGTCATCGGTGACGAAGACCTGTTCGCCCCAGCGGTTGTAGATGCTCAGACTGAAATCGCTGGTTTTGTGGATGAGCGGTTCTGGAAGGCGGAGGCAGTCGTTGAGACCGTCGGACCGGGACGGGGTGATGGCGTTGGGCAG